>CAWITH010000008.1:0-137608 GCA_963838935.1 uncultured Acidobacteriaceae bacterium | reverse complement strand
AGCCGCGCGCGCCCGCCTGAACCACTTGCTGCACCAGATCATCGGACTCGTGCATGGTCAGGATCAGAATTTCGGTTTGTGGAGAAACCTTCCGAATCTGCCGCACGACTTCCACTCCGTTCAAGAGCGGCATGCTGATATCGAGAACTGCGACATGGGGCTGGCCGCTCGCGGCTTTCTCCACCGCCTCTCGCCCGTTGATAGCCTCGGCGCACACTTCCCAGCCGGTCCTCGATTCAAGCATAGTGCGCAGCCCCGCTCTTACAACCGCATGATCATCCGCGATGAGAATTTTCACCGTCGTCATGAGATTCATGAGGATGCCGGAATCGTCACTTTCACCGTGGTCCCCGAAGCATTGGATTCGATCTGGAGGTGGCCTCCAAGTTGAGCTACGCGTTCCCGCATGCCGAGGATGCCGACTCCCAACTGGGCGCTGTCCCGGGCCACTTCACCCGGTTGCGTGCCGTCCATGCCGCGTCCATGATCGCTGATTTCGAGTGTGACCTGACCTGTGTCGCGTTCCAGGCAGATGCGGGCGGTGTCGCTGCCGGAATGCCGCTGGATGTTCGCCAATGCCTCCTGAACGATGCGAAACAATGCCGTCTCCGCCTCCTGGTAAAGCCTGGGGAAATCCGGCTGCAATTCCACGTCCGTCGTAATGCCACTCCGTTCGCTGAAACCGATCGCATATTGCTTTAACGCCGACGCCAAACCCAGATCATCCAGCAATGGCGGATGCAACAGGTAGGAAAGCGTGCGGATTTCCTGCGACATCTGTTGCAGTACATCGCGTGCTTTGTCCAGAGCGCGCTTGGAATTCTCGTCGAGCGGCAACGTCGACCTCCGGACTTGCGCCAGATTCAGGTTCACGGCAAGCACGCTCTGGGCCAGCCCATCGTGGAGTTCCCTGCCAATGCGCCGGCGCTCCTCATCCTGCAGCTTCAACAAACGCGTGGAGAGTTGGCGAAGCTCCTCCTCCGCCTTCTTCAGGCCGGAGATGTCGGCAAACGATACGATCACCGAAACCATCCCTCCCAGCGTATCGAACTGCGGCACGGCGTTTTCAAAAACCCACAGAACTTCATTGGTGCCACTGTTCCGCCACCCCATTATTTCACTCTGCACTGTTTGTCGGTCGCGCAGGGCCCTGGCCACGGGAAGAGCGGATGGCAGGATTTCTGTTCCATCTTCGCGAATCGGCGTCAGGCCCAGTTCATGGCCTTTCTTCCCGAGGATCTGTTCCGGAGTGAGTTGAAACATATTCAGGGCGGCATGATTGGCATATTGAATTTCGCCCGCCGGTCCGCAGATGACCACGCCCACATTCAAGTCTCGCACCAGGGTGCGAAAGCGCTCTTCGCTGGTGCGCAGGGCCGCTTCGGCGTGCTTTTGTTCCGTGATATCGGTCAGCGACACCAAGACTCGGACGAGTTCTCCATTAGCGGCATATTCCGGTATGACATCCGCCAGTGTCCACCGCACCGATTTTGACCAGGCATTCCGCCAACCAAAGACTTGACTATGAATCGGCTTCTTGGTGGTGATGGCCAAAGGCACGGGCCGTCGTTCATAAGGAATCTCGGTGCCATCTTCCCGCACCGTCGTTAAACCCAATTGGATCGTGGTCTTCCCGAGTGCTTCTTCGGAGGTAATGCCAAAAATGTCGAGCGCAGCCTGATTCGCAAACTGGACTTCGCCCGAAGGCCCCATGGACATGATACCCACATGCAGATTTTGCGCTAGGGACCGAAAGCGCTCCTCGCTGGTGCGCAAAACGCTCTCCGCCGCTATGCGCAAGGTTACGTCGCGAACCGTAGTCAGCGCACACACCCGTCCGTCCACCTCTGTGATCGAACCGGAGTACTGTCCCACCCGCACCTCGCCTGATTTCCTGCGAAAACGAAACTCTTCTTGGCGAAGCTCCCCACTCTTTGCGAACCGCGCCATGATTTCCGCGCGCTCGGCGTGGTCCACCCAAAGATTCAGTTCCAGCCCTGTTTTTCCTATAGCTTCTTCCCGCGAATAGCCGGTCATGCCAACGAACCCGTCATTGACGTCGATATACCGTCCTTCTGGGAAGAGACTGATGCTGAAGGCGTCGGGGCTTGACCGGAAAGCGGAAGCGAACATCACTTCCGAGCGCCGCAACGCATGTTCCGTTTCGCGCAGCTGTTGTGCCACTTTATGTTGCTTGCGATTGGTCAGGACCAGGCGCCCCGACGAACATAGAAACGAAGCAATAATCGCGATGCCGGCGATCATGATCTGTTCCCGGGCGATGCGGTAACCCATCAGCACCACCAGCAAGGGAATGCACACAGTCAGCCCTTGCGAAATAATCACGGCGCGCCGTGAACGCTGGTGGCCGGTGGCGGGCTCTTCCACATCCGGTTTCCACAGTAAAACGAAAAGCAAAACGACCATGTACGGTACAGCTTCAACCACGTCCGCCCAGGTCGCGGTTAGGCTGGACCCGGTCGCCAGATCGGCCAAATCGGAAATAGCTTCTGCCAAGAACATCACCGACATGCCGGCAAGAAACGCGCGCAGACGCCCCGCCAAATTGGTCCTCGAGCGAATCAGAAAAGCCGCACACAGTCCCGCGTCGCGAACCAGATAGAGCCAACGGCTTTGTTGGCCCATAGGAACGTAAAAGAAATATACGTAAGCGGTTAAGGTGACGATGGCGATCTGGACAAAATCCAGCGCCCGCTGCCCGTCGATTCCGTCTTTCTTTTCTTTGGGGGCGGGCAGAAGCGTGAAGACCAGCGGCGCGAACCAGATGAAAAACAACACGTTAGACAGCCACAGCATCTGCGCCGGCTGCGTGGCGAAATACTGGTGGTACACACGGATGGCCTCGGCGCTGCCGTGCAAAGTCAGCGCGATGCCAAGCAGCAGCCAAAGCTGCCGAGAGTATCCGGTGCAACGCCGCGCAGCGTGAAACGAACACACCGCGGCCCACGCCACCATTGCCAAATCGAGAAGTTTGGAGTTGAGCAGACTGGATGATGGCGGCTGCGCGTAAAGAACATTCACCACCAGAAGGATGGCCACAACCACGGTGACCGCTAGCGCAATTCGGGGAAATGTTCCGGAGGGGAGCAAGTAAGCCCTGGCCTCGTTCTCAACTCAGCGACTCTGATGATGCCTACCAACTGTACACAATGTTGTGTTCCGGACACCAGAACCAAAAACTCCATGGCCCTCGATTGCTGTCGTCTTGCCGGGGAAAATCCCGGTTGCTTGCTGGATGGCAGTGGTTGGAGCCGACGATCGGACTTGAACCGATGACCTGCCGATTACGAATCGGCTGCTCTACCAACTGAGCTACGTCGGCCTGCTTTCGATTTTAAGTCCCGTCTTCGATTCCTGCAATCAGACTGGCGGCCGAACGTAAAACCGCTTCTCGCGCTACGCGGCCTCGGCCAGCGCCCTGTACTCGTCATCGGATTGCGTGGGCAGAAGCACCCAGAGCGTGTAAATACCGAGGGCAGTTCCAATCGGAACGCTCAGCAACGCGATGAAGGCCACCACCAGGGCCACGGTTCGTGCCCAGTCCTGCCGCTGCAGCAAGCCCCAACCGGCAATGCAGCCTGCCGCGGCTTTCGCCAGAATCATCCATCCGATGAAGCTGATTAGAGGCCGCAGCCAGACCGTCACCTCAGGCGGCGGACCGTTGGGAATATGAATCACTCCGTGCACGCTGCCGAAAATGACCTGCGCGACCACGATCACGATCAGTCCTGTCACCACGTGCAGTGCCGAGTACGCCAGCCACAGAATACCGACCAGCCGGATATGTTCGCGCACCCGGCTGCGCCGCAGCTCGATGAGTCCAAGCACGGTCTTGCCACAGCGTCCGCACCGCGGCTGTCCCGCTTGCAACTGCGCTCCACATTGATCGCAAAACATTGCGCTTCTCCTCCACGCCACTCAGAATTCTGCCCTGTGAGTGATACGGATCGAAGCACGTAGCAGTTCCGAAACAGTCGACTAACAACGGCTTAATTGTTTACTGAGAACTGACGGCTGAGAGCTGCAAAACGAAAAGGCCACCCGGCAACTTGGGCGGCCTTTTCTTTCAAGGGAGAATAGTTCCAACGGAGGTTTAATCCATCAGAACTTTCTGCGGGAATCTTATGAGCCTCAAAAGCACAGTGTCAAGCAAAATTTATGACTTAAATAGTCTTATTTTCAACAACTTACACAATATGTCCACAAGTCGGCAAACTGGCTCGAAATTAGGCAAAATGTCCCGTTTTCGACGCTAACGACATTCGATTGAGTCACTTAGCGCTCCCGGGGCTCTGCCCGAGGCTCGTCTTCCAGGTGCAGCGAGATGAATTCCATCGCTTCCGGGCGATCGAACACGGAGTCAGGAAAAAACCGTTTTACGATCACCCGCACGCCGCCAAATGCGATTCCTGCTACCAGTGACAAGCCCACCACAATTCCGCAAAGAACAATTGCGTTGAACAGAAAGTTCGCCATGTTGTCTTTCTTGTTCGCATAGGTGTTCTCGTTCCAGGTGACATCGGCTTCCCAACTGATCGACGACATCAGCGATCTCGCCTCGCTTTTGGAAAGCGGACCCGCCGCGATCACGATGATGGGTCCGCTGCGCGCATCGAAGAACGGACCCACCTCGACGATCGACGCAACTCCCGGTTGCTGCTGCGCGGCCTGGTGCGAGGCGTCAATCTGGCGCTGCCGTTCCGCGGCAATCTGCGGCGTCGGATATTCGATGAGCAGCAGCGTGGCATTCCCCACCGTAGCCGCATATCTGCCCAGTACCACTTCCGCCCCGGATTTGAAGTCCACCAGCGAACCCGGCAGTGGAGATCCAAGCCGATCAAGCGCGACCGGACCCAGAATGTACTTCGTGGTGTTGGCCTGGAGTGCTCTCTTCGGAAGATAGGCGGGCAGCGAAGGCGGGCTTCCCTTGTTCCCTTCACTTTGCGGCAGCAGCCCGGCCAGTACCCGCAGTTGCGATGCCGACATCACGCTCATCTTGTCAAACACCGCATCCACCAGCACGTTTCCCTGGTAGAACAGCACGCGGTTATTCAGAAAAGCCGCCTGTCCGCCAATGTTTTCTACACCCATCTCGGGCGAGGAGTAGAAAGTGAAGGCTCCGTAAGCCCCGCTGGCATCGGCAAAAACAGCGGCTTTGATCGTCAGGTTGCGGCCGTCGTCGCGCGTGTAAGCAGCCTTTTCCAGATGCTGGAAACCGTACTCCTTCAGCACCGGCGCGTTCGCTGCATCAGCAACGCCGGGATCATCGCTCTTGGCCACAGCGCCCTTCACTTGCCAGCCCGCAAACTCGGTGGGAAGGACCGGGGCAGGCGCCTCAGCCGCAAAGGCCGCAACGCAAGAAAACGCGCAAAGAAGAAATAGGAAGACAACGGAGAGTAATCGCGAGAATTTCATTCGAAAAAAGGCGCACCCCTGCTACCAGTTTAGACTACTCGGCGGGCCGAGAAAGTTTCCACCGGGGCGGTTTAGCTCCATCCGCGTTTGAAGCGATCCGCGTAGGAACAGCCGCCCCGGCTGTCCAGCGGGAGCAGTTCGGCAGTTGCCTGATCGTGGTTGGGTAAAGCCGGGAGGAAAGGAAGCTTCGAAAACTTACTTTTTCAGCAGGCTGCTATGGCTGGCCACGCACAGCCACGCCCCATCCTGAAAGACCCAGGTATCGGTAAAGCGCCCGAAATGTTCATACGGCTTGCCCCCGTAAAGGCCTTTCGTATGATAGATGCCTGTCACAATGGCTGTAGTGGCGTACATCTCTACCTTCACGTCGTCGATATTCATGACACCGGGTTTGAACTTCGGGTCGGCGAAATCTGCCAGAAACTTCCTGCGATCGCTGACTTCTCCATCGTATTCAGTATTAACGAACCGGTCGCCGATCATGCTGGCAACAGCGGTCGCGTCGCGGCTGACCTGGGCTTCGTTCCACATACGTTCGAGGGTCACCAGTTTCGCGGGTTCCACGGAGAAGGCTGGCTTGGGAGTTTGCGCGAACGCGCTCAGCGTGGCCAGAAAGCAGAAGACTATCGATTTCATGATCGACCTCCCGTCTCGGAGCTGTATCCGCGTTCTTCCGGACATGGAGATTTCAAAATAGCGTGATCCGCCCGCACCTGCCATCGAAAATGCTGTCAAAGCATTACCTTTGTCATCGCGAGGGATACTCTGATCAATGAAGTTTTATTGAGTGCAGAAAAGGGAAAAACGGACGTTCATGCAGCAGTTTTCCCGGAACGGGCAACCGGGGACCCGGCGCGGCCTCACTGCCCTTCCGGCTTGTCGATCTTGCTCGCCACTTTCACCCCGCTCAAGCCGCTGACGTACCTGGAGACGCCTCGATAGAGCGACTCCGCGATGCGCTGCCGGTGCTCTGAGGTTTCCAGTTTGCGCTCGTCGGTGGGATTCGACACGAACGAAATCTCGGCCAGGATCGATGGCATGTTCGCGCCGATCAGCACAATGAACGGCGCTTTCTTGATCCCGCGATTGCGGATGCCGGCGTTGTGCAGCGCCAGTCCTCCGTAGAGCGATTCCTGCACGTCGCCGGCAAATTCGCGCGATTCATCGATTTTGTCTTTCATCGCAATCTTTTTCACCAGATCCTGCAATTCGTGGATCGATTTTTCCGATACCGCGTTCTCGCGGGCGGCCACTTCCAGCGCTTCCGGCGACGAGGTGAAATTCAAGTAGTAAGTCTCAACCCCGCGCGCATCGGAATCGTGGCTCGAGTTCGCGTGGATCGAAATGAACAAATCCGCCCGCTCCCGGTTCGCAATGGCAGTGCGGGTCTCGAGAGGAATGAAGGTATCGTCCTGGCGCGTGTAAATCACTTCGGCGCCCAGCCGCGATTCCAGCAACCGCCCAAGCCGCTTGGCCACGTCAAGCACTACGTCCTTTTCCAGCAGGCCGTTCGGTCCAATGGTGCCCGTGTCATGCCCGCCGTGGCCGGCATCAATCACGATCTTGCCAATCTTCAACCCCAGGGCGCGAATCAAAGACCGGTCGCCGGCCGCGGTGGGACGCGCTTCGCGAGTTTCCGGACGAAGATCCGCCGTGTCGGGAGCAAGCGTCCGCCGAGCGAGACTTTTTCCGTCGCAAAGAGGCTGCCGAAGAAGAAGAAGACGAGGAGGATGATCCCGAATCCGATTTCCCCGGCTTGGCAGTGTCGCTGCTCGAAAGCTTAGTGGCCTCCGCCGGCGGCACTTCGGGACGGATTTTTTCGTGTTCCAGTGTGGCTACCGTCGACGGCACTCTGTCATCCGCCTCGACGATCGTCTTCGGGATCCTGCGTTTCGACCCTTTCACTCCAACCGTGGTCTTGATCACTCCAATGCCGTTCGCTGGTTGCCCGGAGTCGGACGGTTTCGAATCTGTGCTCGCATCGTCGGCGGCAAGGTCCGTTTCGACCGGCCCCGACTTCGCAAAGCCAACCGCATCTTTATCTAATTCTTGGGTTGCTTTCCTGCCCGCAGATTTCGAGTCTCCGCTCGACGAAGCTGCCGGCTCGCTGGAATCGTCGTCCGATTCCTGGGAAACCGCCGTGGCTGTTTCCGCCTTAGCCATCACCATCGCCCGGTTCTGTTTTCCGTGTCCATCCTTCCCATGAACATCAATGATGAGCCGGTACGGGTCTGGCAACAGGAAAGCGTCGTAGCTCGCCAGGTCATCCACTTCCAGCACAATCCGCGTGCGTCCCGGCTGAAATTCGGCAACTCGAATCTTCTTCAGAAAGCCGTCGTCCACGTCAAAGGTCTTGCCCACCAGGGTCGAAGCGAGTTTCGTGTCGTGCAGATCGAAGAAAATGCGGTCGGGATGCGAGATGCGCTGCGAGTCAAACTTCACTTCCTGCTCAACATCTATCGCGACGCGAGTGTAGTCGGGCGTCGACCAGTGGCGAACACCCGTGATGCGCGGCAAGGCGCTGCGACGGGCGCTCGACGCCTTTGCCGATTCGCTGCCCGCTTCAGCTGCGTCGTCAGCGCTAGCGCTGGCATTCGAAGACCGCTGCGGATGCGCCGCCTTTTCCGCCGTGCGTTCCATTTCGTCGGCTTCGGCATCGATTTCCTTCACTGCCGCGCGGGCATCCTCGGCCAGGCGGTTCCGCGGATAGCGATGCAGGAATTCTTCGAAAGTGGTGCGCGCTTCCTCAGGATCGTTGAGATCGTCCTTGTAAATCTCGCCGATGGTGAACAGGGCATCGAATCGATACTTGCTGCCGGGGTATTCCTTGCGCAGGAAGCGGTACTGCTCCACGGCGCCGCGCAGGATTTTGTTGTCGTCAAAGCGCCGCCCCATCTCGACCATGAGTTCAGCGGTCGCCACCACGCTCGGGTCCGCCTTCGACGAGGCTGGAGACCCGAAGTAAACCCGGCGGTACGCATCGATCACACGCTGGTATTCGTGGCGAGTGCGTTCGCCAACCGGACGTCCATTGAGAGCCTCGCGCATCCGTTCCGCTTTGGTGAATTGCTGCCGAGCCCAGGCATCGTTGTAGTGGACGCGAGCCGATGCGGAAGCGAGGGACAGCAGCGCCAGCAACAGCGCTGCGCCAAGACGAAAGGCGTGGCCGCCTCGGATTAGGGTCGCAGAAGCCTGGGTCTTCACTTGCCGATTCTCTTACTGTGTACGTATTTCGCTGTTCAACAATTAGAAGATGCTCCCGCTACCACGGGAGACGCTGCTTATTCCGTGTTGCTGATGTGCAGTACGCCCCGGGCATCGCGCTCCACGTGAACCGGATCATGCCCCGGGTTGCCGAAAGAATACGACCCCGGTTCCCCGCCGCTGTTGTACAGGTTCGTAATGCGGCGAACATAGTTCTGCGTTTCCCGGAAACGCGGAACGCCCGCACTGCGCGAAACCGCTCCCGTACCTGCGTTATAAGCTGCCAGGCTCAGGGAAACATTGCCGCGATAGTTATCCAAGAGTGCCCTTAGATGTCTAACCCCGGCATCCACGTTTTGTTGCGGGTCAAAAGGATTGGAAACATTGAGCGAACGCGCCGTCGATGGCATCAATTGCATCAGTCCCATAGCGCCCTTGCGTGAAACCGCATTGGGATTGAAATCCGATTCCACCTTGACCACCGATCGCACCAGGCTCGGATCCACATTATGCCGCGCCGCAGCTTGTGCAATTGCCGCGTCGATATCCTCCTGGGTAAAAGCGCGGTTCAGAATCTGGTGACTCTGCGCCTTCCCGTCGAGGTAGGTGTTGACTTCCGAGGCCGCCGAGCGCGCCGCCCGCATCACTGCCCCGCTGGTCGGAACCGGCTTGAAACGATGTTCGCTCGAACTCCAGTAAACCAGAGATGAAGATGATGATCGGGAAGACGTGGGAGCCTCCGCCTTCGAAGCCGCGGCCGGTCCGTCCCCGTTAATATAGATTTTGTGGCCGGATTCGTCGGTTGTGGGAGTAATCACTCCCGACTCGGCGCCTGCCGGCATGGTCGAAAATAGCGTGGAAAGAAAGGAGACCGCGGTTAAGCTAGCCATCAGCGCGACTTGCAGGCGTTTTCGCATAGATAGTAGGTCAAGCTCGACCAAATTAAAGATCGGCCACGTGCCGATCGACCAGATTAAGATCGGCCAAAAGGCACACTTACTTTAGGGCTCACCCTACCCGGCAGCCTGCCGAAGAATCCAGAACCAGAGTAACCCGATTATAGGGTGAGCCGAAGACAGGGGCAATCTATCAGAAGGGCGTAGAACCTCTGGAGTAATCTGCGTAAGTTACTGAAAAGACTTGATATTGAAAGGTTACCCTATCGCCGTCGAACCGGTTTCCACTGTGTTCCCCTGTGTCCCCTGTGGTTGATCTTGCACTCTCCATGGCCCCGGCAATCTACAATGACGGTGCAGCCATGAACTCCCAAGCCCTCCGCAAGCTCTTTGACCAGGTCAAGAACGAGCGCCTTTCCCCCGACGAAGCCGTCGAGCGCCTCCGCCACCTGCCCTTCGAAGACCTCGGTTTCGCCAAACTTGACCATCACCGCGCCCTCCGCCAAGGCATGCCCGAGGTGATTCTTGCCCAAGGCAAGACGCCCCGCCAGGTAGCGGACATCTTCACCCGCCTAGCCGCTCACGGCGGCAACGTGCTGGCAACGCGTGCCACCGAAGAACAATATGCCGCCGTCGCCGCCGCCCTGCCCCGCGCCGAGTACCGTCCCTTGCCTCGAGCCATCGTGCTCCAGCGTGACCGAAAGAAATATGGCAAGGGCGTGATCGTGGTCGTGTCGGCCGGAACCAGCGACATCCCGGTAGCCGAAGAAGCCGTGGTCACCGCGGAATTAATGGGCAATAACGTTCAGCACATCTACGACGTAGGAGTCGCCGGCATCCACCGCCTACTGGCCCATCGCCGAGCGCTAGCCAAGGCGCGCGTGATCGTGGTCTGCGCCGGCATGGAAGGCGCGCTCCCGAGCGTGGTCGGCGGCCTGGTCGGAGTCCCGGTGATCGCCGTTCCCACCAGCGTCGGCTATGGCGCGGCCTTCGAAGGCCTCGCCGCCTTGCTCGGAATGATGAACTCCTGCGCCTCGAACGTCAGCGTAGTGAACATTGATAACGGATTCGGCGCCGGCTACGTAGCCTCCCTCATCAACCGCCGCTGATCTCGTGTAGGTTGTGTAGAGCGGACACTCCTGTCCGCTGCGTTTGACTTTGATTTCTTCGAATCAAAACGTGCGCGCGGGTGCCCCATCCTTGCGCGTTCTGTGCGCAAGGGTGGGATTCCACGGCACCGTCCCTTTGGGATTTTGCCTCGCGTAAAGTTGGCCGCTATCGCCCATCCAGCCCACCCAACCAACCGAGCGGTCGCTGCTCAGCCCTCTTCTGCTGCTACAATTTCCAGTTCGCCATCCTTCCCAGACGCGGCAATCCGCGTCTCCATAATGAGGTGTCTTCATGCCGGAAACTCTACAACTCGCGAATCCCACGCCCCTCACCGTTCTCACGGAAGACGAAATTCTCTTCCGCGACAACGTTCGCCAGTTCGCCGACGACAAGATTCGTCCGCTGGCGAAGGAGATGGACGAAAAGGCGGTCTTTGATCACGGACTAATCGATCAGTTCTTTCAGTTAGGCCTGATGGGAATCGAAGTTCCGGAGCAGTACGGCGGCGCCGGCGGCAAGTTTTTCGAAGCGATCATAGCCGTGGAAGAATGTTCGCGCGCCGACGCTTCCGCCGGCGTAATCGTGGACGTGCAGAACACGCTGGTGGCGAATGCGATTCTGCGCTGGGCCAATGAAGACCAGAAAAAACGCTACCTGCCGAAACTGACCGCGGATACCGTTGGCGCCTATGCCTTGAGCGAAGCGGGGTCGGGGTCGGATGCCTTCGCCCTGCAAACCAAGGCTGAACTAAAAGGCAATGACTTCATTCTCAACGGACGCAAGCTCTGGATCACCAACAGCAAAGAGGCGGGCCTGTTCATCCTGTTTGCCACCGTGGACGCATCCAAGGGATACAAGGGGATCACGGCGTTTCTCATCGAAAAAGATTTCCCCGGATTCACCGTCGGCAAGAAAGAAGACAAGCTGGGAATTCGGTCTTCCTCCACCTGCGAACTGATACTCGAAGACTGCCGCGTGCCGAAAGAGAACGTGCTCGGCGAGGTTGGCAAGGGATACAAAATCGCAATCGAAACCCTGAATGAAGGCCGCATCGGAATTGGCGCGCAGATGCTGGGCGTAGCCCGCGGCGCCTGGGAATGCGCTGCCAAGTATGCGCAGGAGCGCACACAATTCGGCAAACCCATTTCGGAATTTCAGGGGATCCAGTTCCAGATCGCGCAGATGGCGACTGAGATCGAAGCGGCGCGGCTGATGGTTTACAACGCCGCTCGCATGAAAGATGCCGGGGTAAATTTTGTGAAAGAAGCTGCCATGACCAAGCTCTTCACCTCGCAGGTAGCCGAGCGCGTAACCTCGCTGGCCATCGAAATCTACGGTGGCTACGGCTTTACCAAGGATTATCCCGTAGAAAAATATTGGCGCGACGCCAAGATCGGTAAAATCTACGAAGGCACATCGAACATGCAATTGGCAACGATTGCCAAGCTGGTGATGTCCAAATAAGGTCAGAGGTCAGATCGCAGAGGTGAAAAACACAGAGGCTGGGTCTTACTTCTGCAATCTGACCTCTGACTTCTGCAATTCCCGATACTGGCTGCGGAAATACAGCAGCGGCTCTCCATCCCGCACCACAACTTCTTCCACTTCTGCGATAAAGATAGTGTGATCGCCCGCAGTCTGGGTCGAGTGTAACCGGCACTCCAGGTAGGCTAATGCTCCTTGCAACACCGGCGTCCCCTGCGCCGTACGATTGAAGCGCGCGCCTGCGGCTTCCGGATGCTGATGCGTCTCCGCTGAACGCGCGTAATATTCCGAGATGGCCTGCTGATCGCTGCGCAGCACGTTCACTCCAAACCGCTTCCGGGCGTGCAGATGAGCGTGCGTGCGTGCCCGGTGATCCACACATACCAGAACCAGCACCGGGTCGAGCGAGACCGCGGTAAAAGCATTCGCCGTCATGCCGTGGACCTCGCCCTCCTGGTCCACGGTGATCACCGTGACCCCGGTTGCGAAGCATCCCATGGCCTTGCGGAAATCGCTCGTGCTAACTCTCATGCGGAAACCATCGGGCCGCTCTTTCGAAGATCCGTGATCTGGGAAAGCCGCTCGCCATCACTTCGCTGTAGATTTACTCTTCTCTTTCGCCGCAGCTCTGCCCAGCAGGGCCAGCAGCGGCTGCGCCGATGCCGGCGCGCTCACTTTTCCCTCCTGCACGATCTCTTTGGCGCTCAGTTCCTTCCCATATAGGTCTTTGTTGGCTCCATTGTCGGACCGCATGGTCGAACCCTCCAGCGACAATCCTGCAAATAGCCCCTTGGAACGGGAATACGACAGAATCTCTGCCTTCATGACGATATCGGTTTCCGCGGATGCGGCGCGTCCCACCGGCCCAGCCGCCACCGAAGCGTCCCCTCCCAGCTTCACCTTGCTCGACATCACCGATTTTGCGCCATCCTCATTCATCACCAGCAGCACGAAGTCGGTGGCCTGCGCTCCAATCTGGAAACCGATACTCCCGCCCTCCAGCGCATACATCGCCGGTGCGCTCCACGGGCCCGAAAAATCCTGCCCCTTGCGGCATGTGATCAGTCCCCGTCCGTAGCTGCCGCCTACCCCAAACGCCGCCTTTTTTACCGACGGATAGATCACGATGCACTCCGCCTTGCTCAACAGATCCTTCGGAATCCCGTCCGGCATGCCGAGGATTTCCTTCATCACCGTCCCCGCTTCAGTGATGCGCTCGTTTTCCTTCCTCTGTCCCATAACCGGCAACACGCAAGCCAGCATCAGGACCGCCAGCAACACCTTGTTCGTCATAAACCCGTTCGTCATAAACGCTCCTTTGATCCATTGATCCCTTGATCCATGAAAAATACAAGATTGACGACAGACGATAGACGACGCGCAGCCTACTTCCCGTCCGCCTGTGGAGCCGCCAAATCCTGCGGGAAGCTCTTCAGCGCTACCTCCAACGAGCGCGAAGAAGTCTTCTTCGTTTCGTCGGTTGTGTTCTCGATGAGAGTTCCCTTCAGCACATAATATGCTTCGTCGCTCCGGCTCTTGCCCTCGCCGCGCTCGATCGTCCCATGAAATTCGAACCATACACCGTGCACCGTCTCGGTGGTAAACGCAAGTCGATTGCCTTCAAGCTTGCCCGATTTGAAGAAGTGATCCAGAAAAACGCCGCGATCGCTTTCGGAATCGCCGTAGCGCGAAACAAAGCCGGTAACCCGCCCCTGATCTTCGACGGTGACCTGCAAAAACTCACCGTCGCGCAAAAAACTGTACATCCCCGAGTAATCCGCCGCAGGGGTCTGCCCGCCCGCAACCACCACAGCAAAAAGAACGAACCACGCAGTTTGCAGCGCATGGAAGCGGATGGTGGTGCGGATCGCCATGTTCACCTCGAAACTCTCAGTATAGCGGTCATGAGAACCTGTTTCACAAATCGGCTTTTGGCAGGGCACGGCTTCACAGGCTGCGGAAGAGGTCACGAATGTGTGCATCACCGTGGAAGAGCGGCCCTTTAGGGCCGCGTAACGCATGTGGAATCAGAGAGGGCTTCAGCCCCTGAGGGCCGCGCCTTCCGATCTGAAACGCACCCCAATTGTTCGCACCTACCCTGCCACGGCTTCTTCCAGCCTGCAATCTTCCGCCGGCTTATCCGGTCTCAGCCCCATGAATACCGGCGCTCGCAGCTTCAGGCCGCCTTCCGTGGTTTCGTGAGTCCACTCCGCGAACTTGATTTCGGCGACCAGTTCCGGACGCACGAAGTGCACCCTTCGCAGCCCGCCAATCTCCCCATAAAACAGATTCTGTTTCGTCGCCAGCGGTTGCAGCACAGCGAAGATTTCGTGCAGCGTCCTCTGATCGAAGCCACTGCCAACTTGGCCGACGTGGATGAGGCGTCCCTTCTGGTCATATAACCCGAGCACCAGCGCGCCGAAATATTCGCGGCTCCCCTCCGGGTCGGTGTAGCCTCCAATGACGCACTCCTGGCTCTGTGTGATCTTGATCTTAAGCCAGTTGCTCGACCGCTTTTCTTCGTAAATGCTGTTGCGCTTCTTGGCAACAATGCCCTCCAGTTCTCGCTTCTTGGCCGCCGCGAACAGATCAAGGCCTTTCTCGTCGTAGTGGTCGGAATATTGAATAACCTCGCCACCCACGATTTTTTCTCGCAACAACCGCTTGCGTTGTTCCAGCGCCACGCGCCGTAAGTCGAGTCCATCGAGATAGAGCAGATCGAAAGCGTAATAGATGACCGGCACGCCTTCGCGCCGTTCCAGGCGACGCTGGCCCGGATGGAATCCGGTGCGCTGCTGCATCAGGCTGAACGACGGGCGCCCTTTGTCATCGAGCGCCACGATTTCTCCGTCGAGGATGGCGCGTTCAGCCTTTACAAATTGCGGCAGACTTTGGAACTCGGGAAACTGCGCGGTGAGATCATTCTGATTGCGCGACATCAGACGAACGCGACCGCCGTCAAGGAAGGCAACGGCGCGGTAACCGTCCCATTTGATTTCAAACAGCCAGCCCGGATCGTTGAAGGCCTTGGCGGCCGAGGTTGCCAGCATAGGGTGTATGACCTTGGGCATGTGCCCCTGCTCCGCGCCGGGCAGAGTATGAACCGCAGGCGGCGCAGAGCTCGCGGAGGATTTATTGCTTCTTGATTTGGATGTCGCGTTCTTGGACGAAATATCGGAAGCGTCTGCGGGAGGAAGACTTCGCGCAGCCAGTTTTTTATTCTTGCCATTGCCTTTCTCCGCGCCCTTAGCGTCCTCCGCGGTCAAAGCCTTCCGCTTCGAGTCGGCACGCGCGATGGCGTCCGCCAGCCACGCCGCCTTCACCCTCCCGCGCGATGCCGGACGGCTGCTCTTCCATTCTGCCGACCCTTTATCTCCCGCGATCTCAGCCATGGTGCGATGGGTGAGAACGGATGTGTCTTCCGCCTCGATGTCGAATCCCGCAACCACGTGATCGTCTCTTTTCTTGATCAGCAGCCACTCATTCCCTTTGCTTCCCGCCCGGCCCTTGATGTGTACGAGCGCGAAATCTCCCTTCAACCGCTTCCCTTTCAGGCGAAACTTGAGATCACCTTTCGCCAGCATGGCGGCAGCTTCTTTTTCTGCGCCCGGAACGTACTCGCCTTTGACGAGCACCGGCGACAGCGGTTCCCAGGTCCCTGCGTCCCAAACCATCACCGTGCCCCCGCCGTAATTGCCTTGGGGGATGGTACCTTCAAAATCGTAGTACGACACCGGATGATCCTCGACCTGCATGGCCAGACGCTTGTCGGCGGGGTCGAGCGAAGGCCCTTTGGGAACGGCCCAGGATTTCAGCACGCCTTCCATCTCCAGCCGAAAGTCGTAGTGCAGACGCGTGGCGTCGTGGCACTGAACCACGAAACGGTGCCGCGATTGCTTTTCGAGCTTGGGCGGAGGCTCAGGCGTTTCCTCAAATCGCCGTTTTCGTTTGTACTCGTCAAGCGACATGGTCGCTATTGTAATTCCGAGAGGCTTGTGTGGGGACAAGCTCGTGTTGGGACGGGCGCCTCGCCCGTCCAAGCCGAGCAAAGCTCGGCTATTGTCCGCACCATGGCAACTCTGGATGCACTACAGAGACCGTCAGACTGCCAACCCAAGGCCGTATACTGTTCCGGTTCTGAGGAGTGATTAATGAATCGGCTGCCGTGGTCCGGAAGTCTGCGCGCTGTTTTTATTCTTATTCTACTCACCGCATCCCTTCTGCAAGCCCAGACCCCTGCGTCGCTGTCGGCCGCATTGCGCGAGAAAGTGGACGTCATCGTTCGCCAGGCGCTGACCACGACCGGCGTTCCCAGCGCCTCGATCGCCATCGTCCAAAGCGGAGCGCTCTCCTATCTCGAGGCTTACGGCGACGGCCGCATCGAGCCTCACATGCCCGCTCTGCCTTCCATGCGCTATAGTATCGGTTCGATCAGCAAGCAGTTTACGGCGGCCGCGGTGCTGCTGCTGGCGGAACAGGGTAAGCTTTCGCTCGACGATCCGGTGTCGCGATTCGTGCCCAACCTCACCCGCGGCAACGAGGTTACGATTCGTGAATTGCTTTCGCACACGTCCGGCTACCAGGACTACTGGCCGCAAGATTACGTTCCGCCGTTCATGCTGCAGCCCATCACGGCAAACAAAATTCTCGACCGGTGGGCGCGCAAGCCGCTCGATTTCGACCCGGGCACCGAGTGGCAATACAGCAACACCAATTTCGTAATCGCGGGATTGATTGTTGAGAAGGCGAGTGGTGAGCCGCTGCTGCAATTCTTAAGCAAGCACATCTTCACGCCGCTGGGCATGAAGAGCGTCATGAACATTGACCAGAATCGGCTCACCGAAACCGACGCGACCGGCTACCTGCGCTATGCCATCGGTCCACTGCGACCGGCTCCGAAAGAGGGGAAGGGTTGGCTGTTTGCCGCCGGCGAACTGGCCATGCCCGCCGAAGATCTGGCAAAGTGGGACATCAGCATGATCAATCACACTGTGCTCCAGCCTGCCTCCTACGCCCAGATGGAAAAAGAAGTCGTTCTTAAGAACGGTTTGGGAACGCGCTACGGCCTGGGCGTGGACGTAAGGCAGGAATTCGGACAACGCGCCATCGAGCATGACGGAGAAGTATCCGGTTTTACCGCGCAGAATACGGTCTTTCCGGACGGACGCATGGCCGTGGTCGTCCTTGTCAATGAAGACTCGGCCGCAGCCTCGGGTGATATTGCCCGCCAGATAGCGGCTCTGCTTTTCCGCGAGGCCGATGCCGGCAAGCAGGAAGATCAGTCCCGCGAGATTTTCGCGGCCTTGCAGCAAGGGAAGATTAATCGCGCCCTGTTCACCGACAATTGCAACAGCTACTTCACCGAACAGGCTCTCAGAGATTTCGCCAGCAGCCTGGGGCCGCTGGGATCGCCGGCCGAGTTTACGCAGACCAACAAGCAGGATCGCGGAGGCATGACGTTCCGTTCGTTCGAAGTGCGCTTTCCGCAAAAGACGGTCATGGTTTGGGAACGAATCATGCCCGACGGCAAGATCGAGCAGTATCAAGCAGGCGCGAAATAGCTGTAAGCTGTGCCATAAATCGCCTTGGGAAACGCTGGGTTTCACACGCCGGGGAAAAACTCACGCTTCTCCACGAACGGGAAGGGCACGGCTTCAGCCGTGCCGCCCCCCGTCCAATAACGACGAGGGCTTTAGCCCCTGAGGGACCGGCGGTTTACTTAGATGGGTCGCGAATATCCTGACAGTCCGCTGGTGGGAGTTGGAGCAGTCATTGTCGAGGAGAACTGCGTCTTGCTCATCCGCCGCGGCCAACCGCCGCTGCTGGGCGAGTGGTCGCTGCCCGGCGGCGTTCTCGAATGCGGTGAAACTCTGCGCGAAGCGGTGGCCCGTGAAGCTCGCGAGGAAACCGGATTGCTGGTCGAGACGGGCGAGATGCTGGGCGTGTATGAGCGCGTGATCCGAGACGACGCGGGACGAGTGCGCTATCACTATGTACTGCTTGATTTCCTCTGCCGTCCCCTTGGCGGCGATCTCAAAGCCGGAAGCGATGCGGCCGATGTCCGCTGGTTCACGCGCGACGAATTGCCCGCGCTGAATCTCGCTTACGATGCCCATGATGTAGTCCTCAAGGGACTGGCGCGTTCGACATCTAAATTTTGAAACCACGACTGGCTGATGATGTCTCAGTTTGCTTTTTGTCGCCGAAGAATCAGACGCAGAGCTCCGCCCAAGACAAACAGCACAATCCCCGAATACAGGAAATTCCGAGAATGGGCATAGAACCATTCAAACCGGCAAAAACGGAAGACGTTTACAAGGCATGCTGATACCCAGACAAACAGGATTCCGGCACCAGTGCCGATGAGAAGGCGCGTGAGTTTCATAGCAAGCTTCATCGATTTTCTGAAACTCACACACCTCCAGCTTACTTGCTTGCCACAGGGAAGTGAAACGTCCTAGTCCGCCATCTTGGCCACGTGCACCGCGAAGCCCGTCCTCGGCAGCAGCGACGTTAACTCGAATACCTTGAAGCCGTCACCGGTGATTTCAGTCTGGCGATAAAGCCCAGGCTCGGTCTCGGCAGTTTCGTGGCGCCCTTCCAGATCGTTGAGAAACTTTTGCGCATCTTTGATGCTGGCCTCTCCGCCTTTGGCGCGCGTCACCACCGCCTCGATGGCATAGGAGCGTACCAGCTTCGGCCAGTACTTTTGCAGCAGCTGAGTACTAGCGAATATGTCGGCCCAGACAATTTCTCCGTTCACCGCGACCACAACGCCCACCGCATTCTTGTCCCGCAGTTGGCGGATCACGCTTTCATAGTTGCGCTCGACAGGTTCGGCAACCTTATCCACCTGTTTTTGCACTTCCTTGTTGTCCATAACCTGCGCGTACGACGTGGTCGCGTTGACTGCGGGAGCGCCACCCGTAACCTCTACTGCTTCCGACATGGCGCGTTGCGAAGTCCGGACGCTGTCCCACACTTGCTGCTGATCTTTCGCAGCCATGGCCTTGCTGCGTACCACGGGAGCAGCAAGAAGGCCGGCAGTGCCCGGGAGACCGCCCGCCGCACTGCTGAATTCATATTTGCCGTTCGCCGGCACCCAGCGTCCCGGCTCAACGCAGAAAACGCTGAGGTCCACCGGATCGCTCTCCGCAGGCACAATGCGGTCTTTGCCGATGACCCGGTCCTGCTTCCCGCCCGTAACGATCTCGCCTGCCAGGAGTAACAACGGCCGCTTCGAGTTATTCACCAGGACCAGTTGATTCACTTGTGCGCCGAGAACATGCATGGGATGCACGATGGGCGGCTCGCCCGGACGGCGACGGATGAGGCCGCGCGCCTGATCCGCTTCCGTAACCACAACCTCACCGCTGCGCAAGCCTTCATCCAGGGTAAGAAACTCTGCCGTGTCGTACGACTTGCCAGCCACAACGGGAAAGACTGTTAAGTTGCCGCTGCGAATTGGACTGAGCAGCGAGTAGCCAGCGGCTGGCGTTACCTCGCCCGCTTGTAACATACACGGAACCACAACTGCCGCCACAACTAACAGAACAATTCCAGCAACCGCGATACCTAGCCGCATAATTCATCCTCCCGCAGTAAAGACACCGCCTGTGTAGAGACGGGCGCCTCGCCCGTCCAGCCGAGCCCAGCTCGGCGGCTGGTTCGAGCGTGCCGGGGAACCCAGCCGCGAGTCTTCCAGGAGTGTCCTTCTCTGCTCGCTGATCGAAGAACGTACGATTTCTTCTTCCTTGCGTCTAAATAATTGCTAGCATCATGGGGGACATGCCAAGCCCCGCCCAATCCGGCCCGGGAGCAGATTTCGCCACGCCTCTCTACGAGCGCAGCGGAGCTGCGGCCTACGGCATGAGCGCCGACCAGTTCGCCGCCATCCTCGATGAAATTCTGCGCAAGTATCTTCTGGCGAATACTGCCCACGCTTCGGCACAACAGAAAGCGGACTTTTGCGCCGCACTCCGTCTGGAAGAACTGGTACTGGCACGCGCCTGTGCGGCGGGAAACGAGCGGGCCTGGCAGGACTTCATCAGCCGCTACCGGCAGAAGCTGCACAACATGGCGTTGCCCATTACGCGCGACGGCGCACACGCCGCAGAGCTGGCCGATTCCCTGTTCGCCGATCTGTATGGTGTGAACGCGCGCGATGGCGTCCGCCGTTCCAAGCTCGTCTTCTATACCGGCCGCGGCTCGCTCGAAGGCTGGTTGCGCACGGTGATGGCGCAGGAGTTCATTAATCGCTATCGTAAGCAGAAACGCACGGTCAGTCTGGAAGAACAAACAGAAGACGGCATGCAGTTTGCGGCGGCGGTTCCTGAGCCGGTGTGCGCTTCTGACCAACGTCTGGAAGAAACCACCGATGAAGCGCTGGCCGAACTTTCCTCCGAAGACCGGTTTACGCTGGCGTCGTATTATCTGGATGGCCGGACGCTGGCCGAAATCGCGCGCACCCTGGGACTGCACGAATCGAGCGTAAGCCGCAGGCTGGATCGGCTCTCCACCGGCCTCCGGAAGCGCATTCTCGCCGGGCTGCGCGCTCGCGGAATGAGCCATGCCCAGGCTATCGAGGCGCTGGAAACTGACGTCCGCGACCTGCAGTTGAATTTACGCTCGCGGTTGGCGCAAGATTCCGGTGCAAAAACGTTCCCTGAGGGAAAGCATTGACGAGACGAAGATGACCGAGATCCCTAAAATCGTGCACGACCGCCTGCGGGCCGCTTTGCCGGACCAGGCCGTAACCGGGGCATCCCATCCCGATGCCGACCTGCTGACAGCTTTTGCCGAGCAGGCGCTCTCGGCAACCGAGCGCGAAGGTGTGCTTGAACACTTGGCGCGTTGCGGAGACTGCCGCGAACTGATCGCTCTGGCGCTCCCGGCCCTTGACACGGCAGCAACTCCGGCCGAGGCTGAAGGCGAGCGGCCAGCAACGCTCCCGCGGCGGGGGCCGAGTTTTGCCTGGCCCAGTCTGCGCTGGGCCGCTCTGGCCGCTGGAGTCGTCGTGGCTGCCGCGGTGCTTCTGATGCATCCCGGAAAGCTGAACCAGCCCACGCAGCCTCCCGTAAACTCGCAGGTCGCTGCCAATGCGCAGCCAGCTTCCACTCCGCAGATCGCATCGCCGCCACCAGTATCGTCGGCAATGGACCAATCGGCAATTTCCGCGACCACTCAGGCAGCACCGCTAAAGTCCGAATTGCAGCCCTCTAAGAAACTCAAAGCTGGCGGCATTGTCACCCCATCGCCTCCGGGGTCCGGAATACGGTTGGCGGAAAGCGAGATTGCCGGCAACAGGCAGGATTTGAAGGAGGCGGACAAACTGTCAGCGGGTTCATCGGCCGGAGCCCGGACGCTCAATTACGACACGCGGACAATTCCAAGCTCGAGTGAAGCCGTCGAGGTTACTGCAGAATCTCCAACCGTGCAGGCAGACGTCTCCTCCGAGGACGCGCAAAACGGGGCGCGGGCCGTTGAAAAAGCAAAGCCGGCCCCGCAAACTGAAGCAAGTCAGTCGCAGAACGTCCTCGTGGCTACCGGTGCTGAAGCTTCTCTGCAGGGCAGGAATGTGATGTCGATGGCGAAATTGGCAGCGCCCACCAGCCCACGCATGCGCAATGTCGCCTGGATGATTGCGGCAGGCGTTCTGCAACGGTCACTGGACAGCGGTCAGAGCTGGCAAACCTCGCTGCATCCGGATCATCCATTGTTGTGCTACGCCCTTCACGACCAGGATGTGTGGGCCGGTGGACTGGCGGGAACGCTGTTCCATTCCGCCGACGGCGGCGCAACCTGGTCCCCCGTCCAACCTTCTATCAACTCCCAGACCCTTACCTCCGACGTAACTCACATTGATGTGCGCGCCCCGGCCGAGGTCGTAATTTCCACCAGTGACCACGCAATCTGGACCAGCCCGGACAACGGAAAAACCTGGGAGAAAAAGTGATCACGGCGTCTCTGACCTTCAGCTTTGCGAGCTTCCTCGCAGCCCGTATTTCGTGCAAAAGCCACAACCGATAGCGCCCGGTAACTCCGTGAATACGATTACCTAAGTACATGACCCGCGGTACTCAGGAATAAGCTCTATATTACGAAAGTGCCGTTTACTGTAGAGCCGAACGGACCTAGGATAGGCACGTGGTTTGGCAGTTCTGGGGGAGGGCTGCCGGAGACGCCCTGAGCTTCAACGCTCAGGGCGTTCTTTATTTCCCCCCGTTTACACCCGAGCGCCGGCCGCGACCGCTCTCCGCATCGACACCCTGCGCATAACTTCCGGTGCGATGCCGCTCAGCGGAAAGACGCGATCGGCCAAGCTGGCCGCGACCACACTCCCAGGCATGCCCCAAACCACCGAAGACTCTTCGTCCTGGACGAGGACCTCTCCGCCCGCTTCCCGTATGACCGCCGCCCCGTGTGTGCCGTCCGATCCCATGCCGGTTAGTACTACCGCCAGCACATTCGCACCGTAGGTTTGGGCCACCGAGCGGAACAACACATCTACCGCGGGACGGCAGGAATTTTCCTGTGGATCACGGTTCAGGTTCAGCAGAAAATCAACTCCTTTGCGTGTTACCGTCATGTGTTGGTCGCCGGGTGCAATCCACACTTGGCCGCGCTGCAATTTCTGTCCGTTCGTGCCCTCGCGCACCTCCAGCGGGGCAAGGGTATTGAGACGCTCAGCCAGCAGGCGTGTGAACAGCGGCGGCATATGCTGTACGATCACGATCGGCACAGGCAGATCCGCGGGAAATTGCGGAATCAGTTCAGACAGCGCACCCGGTCCACCCGTCGACGTCCCGATGGCGATCACGTCGATGCGCGGCTCGGCACGAACTGGAACCAAGGTGGATGCTAATCTGAGCTGTGGCCGCGGCGCGTGCTCCGCGCACAAAATCTTGATCTTTTGCAGCAATTCCTTCCGCACCCGTTCGTGCGAGCCTTCCGGAGTCTCTCTGTAGGAGGGTTTGGCGACATAGTCACTCGCGCCCCGCGCCAGCGCATCCAGGGTTGCCGTCGCACCACGCTCGGTAAGAGCACTGAACATAATCACCGGTAACTTCGCATACAGTTTGCGGATCTCGACCAGGGCTTCCATTCCATTCATCTCTGGCATGTCAACATCGAGTGTGACCACATCCGGCTTGATTTCTGCGATCCGGGCCAGCGCCTGACTGCCGTTTCCCGCCGTGCCGGCGACGACGATCTCCGGATCGGACGCCAGCAGATCGCTCAGCACCTTTCGAAAGACCGCCGGATCATCGACAATCAATATGCGAACCGGTCGCATGTCTCCTGTCCTAAAGCGCCGCCAGTCTTAAGGGCTCCCACGACATTGACGTTGCTCGCAGTTGTCGACCAGAGACTCTTTGACCATGTCGCCGGAATCATTCATCGCGAATACCCTCTCCATCGGCGCGGCCTGCTCTCGCTTGAGCACCAAGGTGCAGGACTGCGATCGAATTTGGACGGTGGAGGAACTTTAGGGAGGGGCAAAGAATCCATCGCCCCGGCAGGGAACTCTACATTCTTCCCGAAAGGATTCGGGAACCTCGGATTGGCCGCGCCTTGCGAAATCAGCCGAGCGTAGTCTTACTCAACCGCTTTATACCGAGTAAGAGACATCGTCATTGGCCGCGCTTTGAGCCGTACTGTCCATCACAGCGTTGCCGTTCGACTTGCTGCCGCGCCGCATGGCGACGATGCCGGTGCGCACCATTTCCAAGATCCCGTAGGGACGCAGCACTTCGAGCAACCCGTCGATCTTGTCTTCTCCACCGGTAATTTCAATGGTCAATGACTCGGGAGAAACATCGACCACGCGCGCTCGAAACACGCTCGCCAGTTCCAGCACATGGGAGCGAGCATCGTGAGTGGCCGACACCCGGATCAAGGCCAGGTCGCGGACAATGGCCGGCTGATTCGTGATGTTCTCGACCAGCAGCACGTTCACCAGCTTGTAGAGATGGGCTTCGATGCGGCGGGCTTGGTCACGGTCCGCGTCGACCGTAATGGTCATGCGCGACACTTCGGGCTTCTCGGTGCGTCCCACCGTCAGAGAATCGATATTGAAAGCGCGGCGTCGAAACAGCGATGCCACGCGCGTGAGCACGCCCGGCTTATTCTCAACGTACACCATGAATGTATTCAACATAAGTTTGATCGTCTTTAGCTAAGCCAGTAGCCAGCAGCTAGCAGCGCATTCCTAGTCCTCAGCCGTCTCCACAATCGGACTCGGCCGCCGAATCATGTCGTGCAGCGCCGCCCCGGCCGCAACCATCGGATAGACCGTGTCTTCCTGTTCCACCTTGAAATTGATCAGCATCGGCCCGTTGTGCTGGCGAGCCGCTTCCACCGCGGGCACCACCGCCGAACGCGTCGAGACGGTCATGCTGCGTATGCCGTAAGCGTCGGCTAACTTGGCGAAATCCGGATTCAGCAAGGGCGTGGCCGCGTAGTTGCGGTCGTAGAAAAATTCCTGCCACTGCCGCACCATCCCCAGAAATCCGTTGTTGATGATGGCAATATGGATCTTCAGATTCTCCTGCACCAGCGTCGCCAGTTCGCACATCGTCATCTGGAATCCGCCATCGCCCACCACCACCCAAACCTCAGCCTCCGGGCAAGCGACTTTCGCGCCGATGGCGGCGGGCAGAGCAAAGCCCATCGTGCCCAATCCGCCAGAAGTAATCAGCGAACGCGGACGCTCATGCTTGTAGTACTGCGCCTCCCACATCTGGTGCTGACCAACGTCGGTGACGACTATGGTGTTGCCGTCGCGCGTCTGATGCCACAAATCATTGATCACATGCGCCGCATAAAGATGGCCGCTGTCAGGCAGGTTCTGGATATCGCGCACCGCCGAATCGCCCTTCAGCTTGTCAATCGAATCCAGCCACTCGCTGCGATCTATGGATTCGACATGCGGCAACAATTCCAGCAGAACTTCCCGTAAATCGCCCACCAGCGGAACATCGACTTTGACGTTCTTGTTAATCTCCGCCGGATCGATCTCGATGTGGATCTTTTTTGCGTTGGGAGCGTAATTCTTCAGATTGCCGGTAACGCGGTCGTCGAAGCGCATGCCGAAAGCCAGCAGCAGATCCGCCTCTTGAATGGTATGGTTCACCCAGGCTTCCCCGTGCATGCCCATCATGCCGAGATTCAGCGGGTGCGATGCCGGAAACGCGCCCAAGCCAAGCAGCGTCATCGCCACCGGAATGCCCGCACGCTCCGCAAAATCGCGCACCTCGCGCATCGCTGCAGAAACGATAATGCCGTGCCCCGCAAGAATCACCGGCCGCTTCGAAGTGTGGATCAACTCCAGCGCCTGCTCATACTCCTGCCGGAGCGGGCGAAAGATCGGGACGGTAGCCCGGCAACTGCGGCTTGGCCGCTTCCCAGTCGAACTCGCAAGTACCCTGCTGCGCGTCTTTAGTGATATCCACCAGCACTGGTCCCGGACGCCCAGACCGCGCCACATAAAAAGCTTCCCGAATCGTCCGCGCCACTTCGCTGGCGTGCGTAACCAGATAGTTGTGCTTGGTGATCGGAAGCGTAACGCCGGTGATGTCGGTTTCCTGAAATGCATCCGACCCGATCAGCTTGCTGCCCACCTGTCCGGTAATGCAGACAATCGGTATGGAATCGAGCATCGCCGTGGCGATCCCCGTGACCATGTTGGTCGCGCCCGGCCCCGAGGTGGCGACCGCAACTCCCACCTCCCCGCTGGCGCGCGCGTAGCCGTCCGCCATGTGGGTCGCACCCTGTTCGTGGCGCACCAGCACGTGATGAATCTTGCTATGCTTTAAAGCGTCATAAGCCGGCAGAATGGCCCCGCCGGGATAGCCAAATACAACCCTCACGCCTTCCCGCTCCAGGCATTCCCAAAGAATGCTGGCCCCGGTCATGGTCTTGGAGCCGGTCTTTGACTCGGACTCGGACTTCGTCTTGCCAGTGCTTGGCGTGGCGGCGGTTGGCGTGTTTTTCGGATCCGTCATAAAAACTCTCTATCAGTCCGTAGGCTTCGTATCAGGGTATCGGTTTAGCGATACCACAATTCTTCGAAATCGAAATCCCCTTCGGGGGCTGGACAAAAGCACCCTCCCGGAAACAACAAAACCCACCATGCCAGCTTTTCTGGCGGGTGGGATTCAGGAGCACTTACGATTTCCAGCTTTTCAGCTCACTCATTCCCCACACCGGGACTGACGGATACACGTGTACCCTTCATCACGGTTGCACCAACTAGTTCACATAATAATATCCGACCGACCGTCCGGTTGACAAGCGGGGACTCCATAAAGTCGTCATTATGAACGAATCAGAAGGGGTACCCCCCCTCCCCCACCCGGTATATTGGAATCAAAGACTTAGGGGGGAAGCAACCGCCAGGTCTTTGGGTTTAAAGGACTTGCTGGTAAAGTCTTTAAGAACCAACGAGTTAACTTGTCAAAGATCGCTGAAAATGGGTTTGGGGCAGTTTCGAGGGCCGCCTTGATGACGGACTTCGGAACTGCCCCAATCAGATCTCTATCGTTGCGCGGGGTAGGTCTTAAGTCAACGGATTTCGATCACGAATGGTGGCGATGACAAAATACTGCCACCCTTTCACAACGCGGGGTGTGCTCGCGGCGGATGGACATCCCCACTCAAGCCAATGCCGGGCTTGAGTCGGCCACCCGTCCGGACGGGCGAGGTCGCCCGTCCCCACACGAGCCCGTCTCCACACGAGCCCGTCCCCAGACTGACTCAGCGCTACAGCCCCGGCCCCTCCGGATAAGTCGGCAAATCCGGAGGCCGCGCCGGCAGTTTCTTGGGATTGGCCTTGATCTCGTCCATCAGCATCTGGACGGCTTTTTCGAGTTGCGGATCTTGCCCCTTGAAGACCAGGTCGGGAGGATTGTCCACCACCACGTCGGGTTGCACGCCGCGATTCTCGATCACCCACTTGCTATCCATTCCATACAGCGAGAATTCCGGCCGCGTGATGTAACCGCCATCCATCAGCGGGAAAAAACCGCGGATGCCGCGCACTCCTCCCCAAGTCCGCTCGCCGATGAGTGGTCCCAGTTTGTACTGCTTGAACATGTAGCTGAAGATGTCTCCATCGGACGCGGCGTAGTGATTGGTCACACAGGCCATGTATCCGTAAAAAGCATTCTGGCGCCGTGCCGGCTCCCAGTTACGGGCCGCATCCATGTCGACCAGTATGCGCCGCAGCCGCTCGAAGATCAGTTCGTCCACGAAGCCGCCGCCGTTATAGCGAACGTCGAAAATGATGCCTTCCTTGCGAATCTGCGGGAAGTACTGCCGCACGAACTCGTTAAGTCCCGGGTCGCCCATATCGGGCAGGTAGACATAACCGATGCGGCCGCCGCTAGCCGCGTCCACCTTTTTGCGGTTGGTCTCAATCATGTTCAACTCGCGCAAGCTGTACTCGTCGCCAATCGGCTTCACCACCACCTTGCGGGCGCCGTCGGCCGAGGGCTTGGAGTTAACCGAGAGCGTGACCACCTCATTGGCCGTATTCACCAGCAGTTCGTCGGGAGTCTGCGGAGCGCGCAGGTCGCGCCCGTTGATCGCGATCAGGTAATCGCCTTCTTTCACATTGACGCCCGGCTCAGTCAAAGGAGAGCGCGCATGCGCGTCCCAATTTTCACCGGAGAAGATTTTCTTGATGCGGTACATGCCGCTGGCCGCGTCGGCTTCATAGTCCGCGCCCAGCAATCCGACATTCACCGGGTGTAAGTCGGGGAAATCGCCGCCGCCCACATAGGTGTGCGAATTCGATAATTCCCCGATCATTTCGCTCAGGATATAAGTCAGCGAATAACGATCGGCCACGTAGCGGGAGTAACTGCGCGTATTGATCTTTGATCTTCTGCCAATCCACTCCATTCATCGAGGGCTCAAAAAAGTAATCGCGTTCCTGACGCCAGACCTCGTTGAAAATTTCCTTCCATTCCTGCGGAGGATCGACTTCGGCTTCGCATGCCGTCCAGTTTGAGCGCACCGTCTCCCACTTTGTGAAGCGGTTCGGGAGTCTTGGAATCTCCTCCCGGCAACTTGGCATCAATGATCCCAATCGGACCATCGTGCTCGGTCCGGTACAACAGCTTCGATCCGTCATGGGAAAGCGCGAAACGATCCGCGCCATCCAACAGCACTTTGTCTTTGTGCTCTTTCAGATCGTAGGCATGAATGGCGGGATTTTCTCCGGCCAGCGGTCCCGACAGTCCTTGGATGGGAGAGGTCGAGTAGTAGATCGCGTCTTTGGAGGCGTCGAAGGTGTGAATCACAGCGGGTGGAACGGCCAACGCCACGATCCGGTTCTGGATGCCGTCCAGATCAATCTTGAAGACTTTGGGCGGCTCCTTGGTCTCGGGTTGCGCGGCTTTCTCTTCGGTCTTCTCTTCCTTCTTGGTTGGCTGCTTTGCGTTCTTCTTGTTCTCTGGCGCCGCTGCGGCCGCCGCTGGCTCTTCGCTCTTAACGTTCACCTCGTCGCTCAAGGCGGGGAAAGGCGAAGGCTCGTCCGCGGTCAGCGTGACCACGTAGACGCGCGTCGTTTTCGGATTCGCAAACTCGAAATCGACGTTACCCAGCACTTCGTTGTAGTCGCGGTCAGAAAGGAAATACAGGTATCGCTTATCAGGATCGAACACGGCAGAGTAACTATTCTCAAGCGTTGAGGTCACGGCCGTGATCTTGCGGTCGGCTAACCCGTAGAGATACACCACCGAATAGCCGGACTCCAAGTTCTTGTCATAAGCCAGCCACTTACTGTCCGGAGACCAGCTGTAATTCCTAATCTCGAAGAACTTGGCGCGGTCCACTTCGACCGGCTTCTTCTCTTTAATGTCGACGTACCAGAGTTTCAGGTCCTTGTCGGCCCAGGCGATCTTCGAATTGTCGGGAGACCAGACCGGCTGGAACATGAATCCCTTGTGTCCGCTGGTGATCGGCTCTTCCGGAGCCAGTCCGTCTTGCTGCGCGATGTAGATCTCGTCTTCACCGGTGCGGTCGGAAACATAGGCGATCCATTGCCCATTCGGCGACCACGCCACCTTTTGCTCGCGAACCCCGGGAGAATGCGTCAGATTGCGGATGCTTCCATCCTTGGCGGGAACGGTGAAGACTTCTCCGCGCGCCGCGAATACGGCTCGCTTCCCGTCGGGCGAGATGTCGAAGTCGGTGATTTGTTGGTTCGCGCGTCACCCAATGCTTCATGGCATGGTCGCGCTCACCATTCACATAAACGACGAGTTTTTTCGGCTGCCGCGTCTGCAGATCGAAGGTGTAGAGGTAGCCGCCCTTCTCGAAAATAATCGAGTCGGGACCAAGGCTCGGCCACATGACGTCGAAGTCATCGAATTTGGTGAGTTGCTCAACCTGCTTGCTGCCCTGGTCGTAGCTGTAGAGATTGAGCCGGTGTTCGGGCCCGCGGTCCGAAGTGAAATAGATCGTGTTTCCACGCCACATCGGAAACGTGTCGGTGTAATCCGTATGCGGAATGACTCCATCAACAACATTATTCTTGAGGTCGTAGATGGTGATGTCCTGCACCATGCCGCCGGTGTAGCGTTTCCACGGCCGGAAGTTGCTGAAAATCCGGTTGTAAGCGATCTTGGTGCCGTCCGGCGAGAACGAAAGCAAGCCGCCTTCATCCATGAACATGGGCTGCGGCAATCCACCCTCGATGCTCACTGTGTAGGGCCGCTTGATCCAACCGTTCGAAGCATCGCGTCGAGAGAGGAAGACGATGCTCTTCCCATCCGGCGTCCAGCCAATCACTTGATTGAGGACACCCATGCGGTCGCTGAGCGGCTGCGCGGATCCCTGATAGAAAGTCAACTGCTTCGGCTGACCGCCCTCGGACGACATGACATAAACGTTAAAATTGCCATCGTATTGGCCGGTGAAAGCCAACAACTTTCCGTCCGGCGAGAACTTCGGAAATACTTCCCGCCCGGAATGGGAAGTAATGCGGCGCGCTGTGCCTCCCGCGCTCGACGCCAGCCAGAGATCACCCCCGTACATGAATGCAATCTTGTCTTTATAGATGTCGGGAAAACGCAGCAAGCGGCCCTCTTGTGTTTCCTGCGCTGCCGTCAGGTAGGCATTGCCGATGACACAACCGAGAAGAAGGGCCGCGAAGAAACTTCGGATAGAAATCATAAGGCATCCTCTTGGAGATTTTTTTGCGGAAACAATTAGCGGACATGAAACCATTTCGACAAGCGGATTGTATCAGCCTATGCGCCGCTGCTCCGAACACTAATTACGTTTTCACGGGGTTGGGGTGCTGGCTGCGGCTCGTACCGCATCCTGGCATTTGCCCGCGGCGGTCAACACTTTGTCAAAGGCTGTTTCTGTGCGGAGTTTTGCCAGCAGCGGATCGGAAAGCAGATTCGAGTACGCGCAATAATTCTGCTCGACTGCGCTCTCGAGAAGATGGAGAGCGGCTTGTTTCTTGCCGCAGAACGCGAAGATGGCTCCCTGGTAATACCACGTCTCGGCGTCCAGTTCGGTAGGCAAGCTGGTTTCCGCTTCCTGCGCCATCCGGTCCAGATCCGCTGCCGGCCGCAACTGCAAACAAGACTCCAGCAGATCGCGGTGATAGCGCGGCGTACTCGGCATGAGCTTGACCGCCTGTCGTGCTTCGGCAATCTTTCCCTCGCGCAGCAGGACGGACGGCATGGCATACGCAGCCCACTCCGACCCCTCATCCAGCCGGATAAAATCCGTGGCCCGTTCGGTCTTACCCAACTCCATGAACGCCCAGGCGCAAGAACGAAAGAGGTAGTTACCAGGATCGAGCGCGAGCGCAGTGTTGCACTCACCCGTCGATTGCTCCAGCATCCCGGCATAACGATAAACATAGCTCATGGCAAAGTGGGCCTCGGCACTCTCGGGACGACGCTTCACCAGGGCCTGCGCCGCCTGGTACGCCTTGCCCAGTTCGCCTCGCTCCACCCGGTTAGCGATCAACTGTCTGGCGGCCGTGACCCGATTCGGATCAAGTTCCAGGGCGCGTTCGCAGGCTTGGTTGGAGCGCTGGAACATGGGCTCGCCACCATCGGAATAGTCCGCATCAAAGTAGGTACGTACTCCGAGTTGTTCCCACGCCGGCGCGTAGGTTGGGTCCACGGCCACCACATGCTCCAGCACCGCGATGGCATCCTTGTTCGGCCCGGCATCGTGAGGCAGAGCCAGGCTGTGCAGGTAGAGATCGTAGGCCTCGGCGCTTTTCGGGCGGGTGCCGGTATCGAGAAAACCGCCGGTCGCACCCAGTGCCGGCAGCAAACCCTGGCGGATTTGGGCCGCCATCTGAGCCTGCAATGCAATCAGGTCCTGATCGGGGGCTTTCACAGTGGTCTGCCACAGCAACCGGTTCCCCTCAACCTGGATCGCTTCCAATGTAATCAGAAGGTGGTCGCCCTGTTTCAGGAAGTGCCCGGTCACCACGTTGGCAACATGCACTTCGCGGCCGGCACGCTGCGGGTCGGCGTCGGCGATCACGCGAATTTTTTCCGGCAATGGCCGAACGTCCAGCGTCCGGGTGTAGGTCAGCGTGTTGGCGATTTCATCGGCCAGCGCGAAGCGCAGAAACTCCACGCTGATGTCGTTATTCATGTTCTGCAACGGCAGCACCGCGATCGTGTTCTTGGGCGCGCCAGCGCCCGCCTGGCGCTGTTTGAACCACCATGCTCCTACGGCGACCAGAACTGTAAGCAGCAGCGCGCTCACTCCCAGCAGAAGATACGTTGAAAATTTGCTCGAGGTCCGAAACGTGGTGGTGGCCAACCGATAGGGCAACCTTGGCCGCCGCAACCCGCTCTTGGTCAACCCTGATTCCGTTTCCTTCCGCAACGACTGCAGATCGCCCTTCATGGCCAGCGCGTTCGGGTAGCGATGCCCGCGGTCTTTCTCCATGGCGCGCCCGATGATGCCTTCGAGATCCGGCGGCAGCTTCGGATTGAGACTCAGCGGTGAAACCGGCTTCTGGTTTAGGACCGCGTCCAGCGTGCTGATTACGTTGCCCGTAGAAAAAGGCTTCTTGCCGGTAGTCATCTCGTACAGCACGACCCCGAACGAAAACAAATCGCTCCGCGGATCCAGTTCTTCGCCGCGCGCCTGCTCCGGAGACATGTAAACCGCGGTTCCCGGAATCACTCCCATCGCGGTCAGCGAGTCTTCCATGGCGGCATCGCTCGATCCCTTTTCGTGGGCCGACTTGGCCAATCCGAAATCGAGGATCTTGGTTTGACCGTTTTGCCCCACAAAAATATTGGCCGGCTTGATATCGCGATGAATGATCCCTTTGGCGTGCGAAGCCGCCAATGCATCCGCCACCTGGATGCCAATGTCGAGGACTTCGTCGACCGCCATCGGCTTCTCTTGTATGCGCTCCTTCAGGCTCACCCCCTCCAGTTTCTCCATGACGATGAAAGGATGTCCGCCGTTGTCCTCGATATCGTGGATGGTGCAGATGCCGGGATGGTTCAACTGCGATGCGGCGCGGGCCTCGCGCACGAAGCGGTTGAGTGACTTAGGGTCGTGGACCATCTCGGCGGGAATGAACTTGAGGGCGACGCGGCGGGCCAGGCGCGTGTCTTCCGCCTCATACACTACGCCCATGCCGCCACCACCGAGCTTTCCCACAATGTGATAGTGGGAGACCGTCTGGCCGATCATTCTAAAGGCCTCAGTGCCGTCGGTCGTTATGTTAGGCCGCTGGTAAAGCTCCGGTCAACCTGCATGCCCAACCCGCATGCCTGCAAGCGCAGCCGGTAACGCGAAAATGAAGAGTGCATCCATGAAGAGTTTTCCGATGACTCGCGTCACACTCGAAGAATCATCACCTCAGTTGCCTTGATGAGGGCCGCCGCGGTCTGTCCCGGCTTCAGTTGCATTTCGCGCGCCGAGGTTGCCGTGATGATGGAAGTAATTTGCTGGCCGCCAATCGAAATCTTTACCTCCGCCATCAGACCGCTAATGCGGACGGAATCTACTCGCCCCACCAATTGATTCCGTCCACTGACGCGCCGGATGACCAGCTTCCGCTCTTTTTCCGTCTTGCCTCGTGTCCTGAACAGCAGCCGGTCGACCTCAGTCTGAGGGATGCGATGATGCCCTCCGGCGGTCTTGACGCTGCGAATTCTTTTCTTATAGATCCACTGCTTGATCGTGGGGAAGCTGATTCCCAGTTGCAAAGCCGCTTCCCGGAGCTTCAACAGCTCTTCCATCTTCCGTCCGGACTTGAGATTCTTCGTCATCGGAACGAAATCGTACCGTCAAGACAGAGCAAGGTCAACACGCTGGATTTTTCGTTCAAAGTACAGACCGAATCCGTGGTGGATATATAAAACCGTGTACGAGTTGACAGTAAAACCATATGTTATGTACACTTCTGATTCTTTGGGCGCAATTGAGGAACTGGGAGGCTTTCATTGCGTAGTGTCGCTTTGTTTTTCGCCGCGATCATTCTCTGCCTCTCGCCTACGTTGTCCTCTGGGCAGGACGATTTCTTTGCCGACTGGTTCAGCATGGTTTCCAGGACGCAAGCCGAACAGCCACACTGGATTACTCCCCTTGCCACGACCACTCCGCGGCTGGAGCAGGAGTTTCGCTACGACCTCCAGTGGCAGACGCACAATAGCGGGCTGGTGACGGACAACTACGGCGTGAGTAAGGGCCTGGAAATCATCCCCGCAAGAAATGTCGAAGTCATCGTCGCGGTGCCTCCTTATGTTGTGAACAATCCCGATTCTCCCGATGGATTCGGAGACTGGCAGTTCCTCGTGAAATATCGCATGGCCGCCGGCAACGAGCAGCACGGGAACTACATCTTGACCGCCTTCTTCCAGATGAGTCTGCCGACCGGGCAATACGAACAGGGCGCGTCGAATCCCGTAATCACCCCCACCTTTGCCTATGGCAAGGGCTTCAAAGACTTCGATGTCCAGGGAACCTTTGGGATCAGCCTGCCCACCGGAAACACGATGGCCATCGGACGCAACCTGGCGTGGAATAACACGTTTCAATACCGAATCTTCAAGAAGATTTGGCCGGAAACAGAACTCAATTTCACCCACTATTACCAGGGTGAGCACAGCGGCCACACGTTGTTGTATGCCACGCCGGGCGTTGTGCTTGGCCGGTTTAACCTGTGGCATCGCCTCGCTTTCACCTGCGGCGGCGGATACGAAATCGCCACCACCTCATTCCACCCCACAAACCACATTCCGATTCTCTCGATCCGCTTTCCCTTCTGAAATCAGATCCATGCCTGCCCCTTCTAAAGCCCCTGTCCGATTTGCCGATTCTTCCAGACGTATCTCCTAATACACGGGCCAGCCCTTTGCCAGCCCGCCCAATCAGCCTTTTGGTCTTATGATGGTGGGGATCAGGTTTCATGGGTGCTTCCTGCCACGGAGGTATGAATGGGCGGCTATTCGTTGTTCGGCACAGCGAAGGTCGGAGGTTCAAAACTCATGCAAGCCCTGGTGGTCGACGATTCCGCCGTCTACCGAAAATTGATTGGTGATTATTTGCGCAGCTGGGGTTTTGGAGTCACCCTGGCGGAGAACGGCTCCAAAGCCTGGCGAATCCTGGAGCAGCCCGATTCTCCCAAGCTGGCGCTGCTCGATTGGGTGCTGCCCGATCTGGATGGCATTGAGCTTTGCAAGCGCATCCGGAAAACCGATCCCTCTCGCCCTTACGTTTACGTCATCCTGCTGACCAGCAACGAGGGCCGTCAGAACATGCTCCAGGCCATGCAGGCCGGAGCCGACGACTATCTGGTCAAGCCTTTTGACGAGCTGGAATTAAAGGCGCGCCTGCTGGTCGGCAAGCGGATTCTGGACCTGCAGGAGGAACTGGTTTCCGCCCGCGAATCCATGCGCCACGCCGCGACCCACGATAGCCTCACCGGATTGATGAATCGCGGAGAGATTTTCAGCATGCTCGAGCGCGAATTGGAGCGGGCCCGTCGCGAACACAACCGGGTGGGAGTGATCCTGTGCGACATTGACCGCTTCAAGAAAGTGAACGACACTCTCGGCCATCTTTTTGGCGACGAGGCGCTCCGCGAAATCGGCCGGCGGCTGCGCGAGCAACTCCGCGTCTACGACGGTGTCGGCCGCTATGGCGGAGAAGAATTTCTTATGGTTCTGCCTAACTGCGAGTTGCGCGACGCTCTGATGCGCGCCAATGAGGTGCGCGAAAGCATCGCCAACACTTCTGTGGTTTGTTCCGGCCAAGGAGAGGCTCATCACCATGAGCATGGGTGTCGCCGTCTCCAATGGCGAGGGAAAACAAGAACTGGAAGCCTTGTTGAACCGCGCCGACGCCGGCCTTTATGCCGCCAAGGAAAAGGGCCGGAACCGGGTCGAACACTTCACCGCCGCCGCCGGGAAAGCCGCTGCTGCCCGCGCCCGCAAAGGCTAAGCGCCTTTTCGCAATGAAGCCGAGATAAAAAGATAAACTGTCAGGACCTCACCTACAGTGGGCAGAGTACGTCCAACTGGTTGACTATAAATCTTGTGACCGGTGCCCAAACTCGGTACAGTACAGGGAATCATGTTCACGCCTCATCCCAACCTCAGCGACGAGGTGAATCGGAAGATCGTCCAATCCGAAATCGAGGGAGGCGTGTTCCTGGCAGGCTTACCGCCTGACTCCGTGCTGCAGATTCGGACTCAGCACCACCTCTACACCGCACAACTTCTGGGCGAGGGTTCAGCGCTGATCTCCGGACATCCGCAATTCTGTCCGCAACCGGTTCAGGTAACCATCGCGGGCTCGACCTGGGGTGGTTCCATGATCAAGCAGCGCTTCATCGGTCGCGGTATGCAACTGGAGTTTCATCACCCCGCCTACAGCACACCCATCGTCACGTCTCCTATTCAGGAAATCTGCGAGTCAATGGTGGCCGTCAGAGGTCACCGCACTGGGGTAGGTCACGGCACTGATTGACGGGGTGGTTGGTGGAATGGGATATTCACCAATGGACAGTCTTGCCTTGCGCTGCGGTCCCTTGGCAATCACCGCACATCGAGAAGTGACAAATATCACTGATATTCCGCCAGAATTGGTGTTGCATTGGTTCGCCTCGCTTCTCCGAAAAGCGGATCCCCCCCACCGTACGCAAGCCTAAGAGGCGAGGGCTTTGAACGTCGGCCCTCTAGTAATCGGCTTGTCGACGACGATTCGTATCTGGGCCCGGCAGATCGGGATGAGAACGCTAGTAGCGGAATGATCGACCTCGACCAGGGCCCCTGTTTCCGTCCGTGAAGGAGGCCTCGTATGACGCGCAAATCCACTCCTAATTACTCTCTCATTGTTCTTGCTCCCTTCATCGCAATTCTGATCGCATTCGTCGCTATGCCCGCCCTGGCGCAAGCGACAGGCGCAGATCGGTCGGCTGGGAATGCAGACGCCCTGTTGGTCCCACCGGGTGCACACGGATGAACTGGCTGGCACCAGCAACTACCTCATCGGCAACGATCCGGCGAAGTGGCGGACGAATGTTCCGTGCATTCACGATTTCGCATCGACCCTTGGTCCCCCATCGCTGACGATAAGCCAACACTATGGGGAAAACATAACCGAACGATTCCACAAGAAAAAGGAGCGGACTTATGAACAATCCAACGCATCATCGGAGCTGGATCCTTGGAATATGCCGGCGAGCGGAAGGGGCCGCGCTGGCTTTGGCGATTGTGCTTGTACCTGCAGTCGTCGCCACCGCACAGTCTTACACTTTCGATGTGCTGTATTCATTTACGGGCGCACCGTATACGCTGACAAACCCTGGGCCGGTAGTGCAGGACGCGCAGGGCAACCTATATGGCACTACCGGAGGGGGAGGTGCCTATGGCGCGGGAACTGTGTTCAAGCTGGATACATCGGGCAACGAGACCGTACTCTACAGCTTCACTGGGACCGGGGGGGACGGCTCAGGTCCCACCGGTGTGGTGCTGGACGCGCAGGGCAACCTCTATGGCACAACCAATGGTGGCGGCGCTTTCGGCGCCGGAACCGTGTTCAAAGTGGACACGAGCGGCAACGAGACCGTGCTTTACAGCTTCGCCGGCAGTCCAGACGGCGCAAGTCCCGTAGCCGGTGTGGTGCTGGACGCGCAGGGCAACCTTTATGGCACAACCAATGGTGGCGGCGCCTACGGCGCCGGAACCGTGTTCAAGGTGGATACGACCGGCGCCGAGACCGTGCTCTACAGCTTCCACGGCGCGAGCGGCACCTATCCCCTTGGAGGTGTAGTGCTGGACGCGCAGGGCAACCTTTATGGCACAACCATTGGTGGCGGCGCTTACGGCCTCGGAACGGTGTTCAAGGTGGATACGACCGGCGCCGAGACCGTGCTCTACAGCTTTACCCATGGAACGGACGGCCAGCAGCCCCATGCCGGTGTGGTGCTGGATGCGCAGGGCAACCTGTACGGCACCACCTACTTTGGCGGGTATCTTGAATGCCCCGCCGACGCGCCGCTTGGGTGCGGGACGGTTTTCAAGTTGGATACGACCGGCCAATTTACCGTGCTCCACGCCTTCGGCGGGCGGGGCGACGGCTTTTTCCCTTTAGGGGATCTAGCGCTGGACGTGCAGGGAAACCTCTATGGCACCTGCTTCGAGGGCCCCGCCGATAACGGGGGAATGGTGTTCGCGCTATATACGAGCGGCACTTACACCGTCCTCCACATCTTCACGAGGACCAAAAGTGGCATAGCTCCGGGGGGCTGGGATCTCGAAACGGGTGTAACGCTGGGCGCGCAGGGGAACCTGTATGGGACTACCCATATAGGCGGTGGTGACTTCCAAGGAACGCTGTTCGCTTTGCTGACGCCCGCGGCAGCGACCACGACTACGCTCACGTCTGCTCCGAATCCGTCCGTTTATGAGCGACCGGTAACCTTTACGGCGATGGTCAGTGGCGGGGCGGGTGCGCCGCCGAATGGAGAAACTGTCACGTTTATGAACTTGAAAACGGTACTGGGAACGGGGACATTGAGTGGCGGCTCGGCTAGCTTCACGACCTCGACGCTCAACAACGGAACAACGGCGGTCACGGCACTATACGGCGGTGATGCCCTCTTCGCCGGCAGCACGTCGAATGCAGTGAAGCAGGTGGTAACCAGAGCCGCGACCACTACCACTTTGTCCTCGTCGCTGAATCCGTCAAGTTGTGGGCAGGCGGTGACCTTTACCGCAGTGATCACTTCCGTGGTTGGCGCGCCACCTGATGGAGAAACCGTTTCGTTCATGAAAGGCACGACGGTACTGGGAACGGGATCGCTGAGCGGCGGTTCGGCCAGTTTTACGACTTCGGCTCTGCCAGCGGGTACCAACGTGATCAGGGCGGTGTACGCCGGTGACGCGAGCTTCGTTGGCAGCTCGTCGAAAGCGGTGAAGCAGGTAGTGGATAAGTACCCGACAACGACTGCCCTAAGCTCGAGTCTCAATCCCTCGAACTATGGCCAGGCGGTGACCTTTACCGCGGTAGTCACTTCCAGTTCCGGTGCGCCTCCGGATGGGGACACCGTCACGTTTAAGGAAGGCACGACGGTACTGGGAACGGGATCGCTGAGCGGCGGTTCGGCCACCTTTACGACTTCGGCTCTGCCAGCGGGTACCAACGTGATCAGGGCGGTGTACGCCGGTGACGCGAGCTTCGTTGGCAGTTCGTCGAAAGCGGTGAAGCAGGCAGTGGATAAGTACCCGACAACGACTGCCCTAAGCTCGAGTCTCAATCCCTCGAACTATGGCCAGGCGGTGACCTTTACCGCGGTGGTCACTTCCAGTTCCGGTGCGCCCCCGGATGGGGACACCATTACGTTTAAGGAAGGCACAACGGTACTGGGAACGGGATCGTTGAGCGGCGGTTCGGCTAGTTTTACGACCTCGGCTCTGCCAGTGGGTACGAACGCGATCAAGGCGGTGTACGGCGGTGATATCCAGTTCGCCGCCAGCACATCGAACGTGGTGAAGCAGGTGGTGAACTGAAAAGGACCAGGCTGAAGGGGTTTACCGATTGGTCGCTCCGAGATTAGAGCCGCCCGACGTCTGGGCGGCTTTTCTTTGGCTGAACGCCGAAGTTGGGGGCCAGATTCATCTCGCAGAAGTGGTAGCCTTTCCCGAGGATGTGATTCCGATCCCAGCGTCTGAATTCGCTGCGAGCTACTGTCCACTTGTTTCCCGACCTTCCAACCCGCATCAAGCAGTGCGCGCGCGACGCCGGATTCGATCTCTGCGGCATTGCGCCGGTCTGCGACTTCGTCGAGTTGCGCGTCTTTCCCCCTTGGATTGCCGACGGAAAGCACGGCGAAATGAAATACATGGAAGCGCGCGATCATGCCGGAAACCTCAAGCGCGCGTCGCTGGCCCAAACCGCTCCCTGGGCGCGCAGCGTGGTCGTGTGCGCCATCAACTACAACACCGCGCATCCGTACTCGACTCAAGTGCAGAGGGAAGAAGCCAACCGAGGCTGGATTTCCCGCTACGCCTGGTCCCGTGAGGACTACCACGACGCTGTAATGCGGCGCCTGCTAAAGATGGAAGATGAGTTGCGCCGACTACCCGATTCCACTGGCAACTGGCCGCTGGCAACCGGCAACTTGCACGTCCGTTCCTACGTCGACACCGGCCCGCTGATCGAGCGCGTCTACGCCAAGTATGCTGGCGTCGGATGGATCGGCAAGAACACCTGCATCATCAACCAGCAGCTGGGATCGTGGCTGTTTCTGGGCGTAATCCTAACCTCGCTCGATTTCACAGAAAAAGGCCTGACGCCCGACCTGCCCGCCCCCGATCGTTGCGGAACTTGCACCCGCTGCATCACCGCCTGTCCCACGCAGGCGATAGTTGCACCCGGCGAGTTGGATGCACGGCTGTGCATTTCCTATCTAACCATTGAAAAGCGGGGCGAGATTCCAAACGAACTGCGCGTGGGCATGGGACGCCACGTCTTCGGATGCGACATCTGTCAGGACGTTTGCCCGTGGAACCGCAAGGCCCCGGTGACCTCCGCGTCGGAGTTCGAGCCGCGGGAAGGCCTGGTTAATCCAGCGCTCGATTGGCTGGCGGAAATGCAGCAGGAAGAGTTCCGGGCGAGGTTTCGCGGATCTCCCATCCGGCGTGCCAAGCTTTCCGGATTAAGGCGGAATGCAGTGATAGCCATGGGCAACAGCGGCGACCAGAAATTTCTCCCCACGCTCAAGAACCTCAGCGAGGATTCCGACTCAGTGGTAGCCGAGCACGCGCGCTGGGCGATGGCGAGGCTCGGACAAGTTTCAGGCACGGAGAAACTCAGATTCACAAAGGGTCTCGGGAAGGGCACGACTTCAGTCGTGCCGTAAATCGCCGCGAGGCTTGCGCTTCAGCGCCTGACGTGAGCTTCTTGCGCCCGGCTGACGTACAATCACGCCATCAATTTGCTAGGGGTCCTGAGAGACCATATGTCAAGAAAAGAGACGGTGTTGCTTGTGAGTCGTGCATTCGCGCTGCTTTTGACTACCTGGGCATTGGTTGATGTCACGTACCTGCCTGAGCGGCTGTTTGCACTATCCCATCACATGAGTTTGCAGAGCGTATTGGCTACGCACGATTATTGGAGCAGCTATTATCTGATAATCACTGCCTTCAGCCTCGTACGAATCCTCGCCTTGTTCCTTGCCGCTGCTCTGTTTTGGAGATGTGGACCGCGGGCAGAAGCGCTCTTCTCGCCGCAGCACGACAATCAAGAATCAGCGGAGTAATCGCGTGGATATTCCCGCGGAGGACGGCCATCCATGTTCCAGAAAGATCTGCTCCAAGGCAAGCGTATCCTGATCACGGGCGGCGGCACCGGTTTGGGCAAAGCTACCGCCCAGCGGTTTCTAGAGCTGGGCGCGGAAGTTTATATCTGCGGCCGGCGTCAGGAGGTTCTTGCCGCAACCGAGCAGGAGTTACGCGAGCGCACCGGCGGCAAGATCCACTCCCGCCCCTGCGATGTGCGCGACGCTGCGGCGGTCGAAGAGATGACTGCGATCATCTGGGCCGAAGGTCCGCTGGACGTCCTCATGAACAACGCGGCCGGAAATTTTCTGGCGCGCACCGAAGAGCTTTCCCTGGGAGCATTTCAGTCGGTGATTGGTATTGTCCTGCTGGGCACGCTGCACACCACCATGGCCTGCGGGCGCCGCTGGCTGGCTGCGGGACGCGGCGGCGTGGTGCTGAACGTGACCACCACCTACACCACCACCGGCTCGGCATATGTGGTGCCATCGGCAGTGGCGAAAGCCGGCGTGCAGGCTCTGACGCGCAGCCTGGCGGTCGAGTGGGGCAATCGGGGCATTCGGATGAACGCCATTGCACCCGGGCCGATTCCGACCGAGGGCGCGTTCTCGCGTCTGCTGCCGCGTCCGGAACTGGCGGAAGCCGCAAAGGAGCGAATTCCCCTGGGACGCTTTGGAACGACCGAGGAGTTTGCCAACCTGGCCGCATTCCTGGTCAGCGATGGGTCCGGCTATGTAAATGGAGAAGTCGTAACCATGGATGGCGGGGAGTGGCTTCAGGGAGCAGGCGAGTTCACCGCGCTGGGACGCGAGCTAACCGAAAAAGAGTGGGAAATGATGAAACCGAAACCGAAGAAGACGAAAGAATGAAGAGCAGAAAATGAAGAGCAGAGCATGCAGAGCAGAGCATGCAGAGCAGAGCATGCAGATCGGAACGACGAAGCCGCCGCGAAAACGGAAGCGCCCGGACTCGGCTTGAGTCGCGGGCGCCCGTTCAACAGCCCTCCCCCGAAGTCTGCTCAAGAACCACTCTACGTTGAGATCGCCGCGGGCGGTATGGCACGAACGGGGAGCACAGTAGGACGATCTGGTAGGCCCGGCAGGAATCGAACCTGCAACCCTCGGATTAGAAATCCGATGCTCTATCCGCTTGAGCTACGGGCCCTTGCCAAAACGGGGTTCTGACTACTGATTATAGGGGAAGCGCGCGGGGGACAGGAACGGAGTTCTTAGGAGCTTTTGGCGGCTGGAGATTCGCTCGGCTGGGCGGACGAGGGCGTCCGCCCCTACGCAAGCTCTAATCCTTCAGCGGAACCATGGTCTGATCGCCACGGCAAAACGTTGCAACTCTTGCCAGACCGCCTCGCGGCTGGGGCATGGTCATGACCGGCCCGTAGCAATAGACAGCATGTCCGTTGGCCGCGAAGTACCATCGCCCTCCCTTTGCCTTTGCCGGCTGCTGGCTTTGGCTGGGAGTGGGAGAGAGCTGAGCTGGTGGGGCCAACCTGGGGACGGGTAGCGACAAGACTAGGGCTAAAGCTAGGGCCTTCATGATAGGGTCTCGCTTGCATCACGGCCCCCACAGAAGGGCCGCGTTTTCACAGAACCGTTTCTTTTCTTTTTCTTCGCTGGTACGTCCGCTAGATCACTCGCGTGGAGCGTCGCACATCCTCTAAATCCGCGGCCGGCTTTCCCGGAGTTTCCTTCGTCGAGCGCGCCGATTTACCGGGTCGTTTTGTTTCTTTGTCCGATCCTTTTGCGCCGGCCGCAGCATTGCCAGACTCCCCGTCTTTGCGCTCCACCTGCGCTGACGCCTTGTCGTGCACCTGCTTGCCGTCGTCATGAGCCGACTTGCCCTTCAGCGCAGCCAGTTGGGTGCTGTCCCGCAATAGCTGGCGGATTAAGCTGCGTTGCGACTCGATGGTCTGGCCTTGCTCGAAAACCAGCATGGTCAAAATGCCATAGGAGACGATGAACAAAATCACCAACAGGGGCAGCAGAGCCACCGGTCGCGACTTTGTTCGGGCGGCTACACACTCAGCGCTGTAAACAATGCTCAAGATTGCCCCCAAGATCGCCCCCTGCGTTCAGGGCTTCCTGAAGGAATACTGCACCCATGAAACCATATGGATGGGAGAAGCTAAGTGTTTGTTGTGAATGGAGTTAGCGGTCCCAGGCACGATCGCACGAGATCGGCTGGTGCAAGCCTCTGCACTTAATGAGTAACGAACCCAGCGTTACCAAGGTGGCGTTGGTCCCGGCGTGATCGCACGGAAACCCTGCCCTAAGCTCTTAGCCTTTGGCCTTTAGCTAAAAGCCAAGAGCGCCTTCTCGGCGGCTACTCCACTTTCACGGAAACATACTTCCGTCCGGCATAGAGCCGGTACCCAGCGCCGTCGGTTTCGAATTTCAGCGGAACCGGGTGTTGGATCTTATCGTCGTTCTGGCTCGAAATCGAGAGCACGTCCGCTCCCGCCACGTTCATTACCGTGAACTTCCCGTCCTTGAAGCCGAAGCCATAGGCTCCCGGATCGAGCGTAGCCCCGTCAAAGCTGAGCTTGGTTTCGGTGATCAGAAAGCCCTGGTATTTCTCCGCGATGGCGGTGGCATATCCCGAGGTGTCGACCAGTCCCGCCAGCGCCAGCTTCCCGGCGGAGTTCTTCACCCCGGCCGTATTCCGCAATTGCACCGCCGCGCTCTGCCCGGCAAAGAAAAACGAGTTCGGAGCAGATTTCTTCACTTGATCTGCCGTAAGAACCTGTGCGCTCGCCGACGTCAACGCCAGCGCCACCATCACCATCACTACCAGCCCCATCATCTTGTGATTGCAGTTCATAGAGGGTCCCTCCCAGATGCTTGAATTCTCCGCGGCTTGCGAGAAATATAGTTTGACCGCAACATTCGGATAGCCCGCGGCGCACGACTGCCCTATGTTACCTCCATGGCCACCAATGCGATACTTGCAAAAGAAGAAGAGATGAAGCGAACCCCAGAATCCGCGGAAGAGCCAATCGCAGTGCAGATGAACGCCCGGCGCTGGCAAGCTGTCGTCAACCGCGACGCCGCACTAGACGGCGCGTTCGTCTTTGGCGTCTCGAGCACTGGCGTCTTCTGCCGTCCGTCGTGTCCCGCCAAACGCCCGCGCCGCCAGAACGTCAGCTTTTTCGATCATGCCCTCGCCGCCGAACAAGCCGGCTATCGCGCCTGCCTGCGCTGCCGCCCGAAGGCGGTGGACGGAAACCCGCAATCCGCGCTCGTCCGCGCCATGTGCCGCTACATCGAGCAGCATATCGAAGACCGGTTGACGCTCAGTCTGCTGGCCAAAGAATTCCGCCGCAGCTCGTTTCACCTGCAGCGGACTTTCAAGTCCGTGCTAGGCGTGTCGCCCAAGGCCTACATCGACGCCTGCCGACTGCGTCAGGTCAAACAAAATTTGCAGGCCGGACACTCCGTGACCACCGCCCTCTACGCCGCCGGATACGGTTCCAGCAGCCGCCTCTACGAGCGCACCGCCACCCAGTTGGGCATGACCCCGGAAAAGTACCGTCGCGGCGCGGTAGCCGCAGTAGTCCGTTACACCATAAACAGCTCGCCACTAGGACGTATGCTGATCGCGGCCACCGACAAAGGCATCTGCGCCATTCAGTTCGCCGATTCCGATGAGCAACTTCAGCAAGGCCTGATGCGCGAGTTCCCCTTCGCCACTCGCCGCCGCGATGATGCCGCCATGGCCGAATGGCGAGTGAACCTAACTCGCCTGATGGAGGGGCGCGAAGCGAATCCATCACTCCCGCTGGACATAAGAGCCACAGCATTTCAGCGCCGAGTCTGGGAAGCTCTGCAAAGAATTCCCCGCGGAGAAACCCGTTCGTACAGCGCCGTAGCCAAGAGGATCGGCATGCCAAAAGCCACGCGAGCCGTAGCCCGAGCCTGCGCCACTAACCCGGTAGCCGTTGCGATTCCCTGCCATCGAGTAGTGCGCCAGGATGGCGAACTAGGCGGCTATCGCTGGGGAATCGAGCGGAAAGAACAGTTGCTGGCGATGGAGAAGGAGGCGGGAGCTTAGTTTAGAGGGTTGTGAGTGAAATCGCGATGTTTCGCCAACGATCCGCCACAACCCCATTGACGGTTTTCAAGCATCACTTCTTATCAAACTGGAGAAACTCGACTGGCGCTCCATTCTCGACAATAAAAGCGACGGTCACGCCCGGTGAGGGTGAGTTGGGCGCAATAAGTATCTCTTTTCCGGCGATTTCAGCGGAGAGATCGTCCACTTCGAAGGCGACATGCGGAACAGTACGCACAAGTTCAGGGACCGGCGCTTCAGGCTCGAACCGCATCCACTCGATTCCGTAGGCGCTCGTTTCGTATCCAGACACGAAGGTCGCATAGTGCGTGATCAGGCGTTCACCTTCTCGACGCTCGGTAGTGGGAATTCCGATGTGATGGTACCGCCTCGTGGAAGCAACTGGTGACTTTTTCACGTGAATGAGTTTAGCCCATGACGGCATCTGTTTCTGTCAGTTGTTAAAACCAGGCGATTTCGCTCATGGACCTCCGCTTTCGCTCGCGCTCGTGAGATGCTGGCGCTCGGCGGTGGCCTTAGAGCCTGAAGTGCGCTCTGCAATCCCCCTGCTGCAAGTTTTCCGCTACATCTTGACCAATTCGACGCGCCGGTTTTTTGCGCGGCCGTCTTCGGTGGTGTTGTCGCCGACCGGATTCGCAGCACCGAACCCCTTGGCGGACAGCCGTCCGCTTGCTACCTCATGCGTCACCAGCCACGCCACCACGGCTCGCGCGCGCTTCTCTGAAAGCGCCTGGTTCGCCGTCGCCTGCCCGCCATTGTCGGTATAGCCCTCAATGCGCAGCTTCAGGTCTCCGTTATTCTTGAGCAATTGCACGATCTGCTCCAGCGTGTCCTCGGAGTCGGGTAGGATGACGGCCTTGCCGGTATCAAAGTGGATTCCGTAAACCGCCACGTGGCCCGACTTCTGAATCTCGCCAGCGAGCGACGCCGCATCGGCCGTAACCTCCTGCTGCATTTCAGCGGTAATCAGCACCGTCTGGAGGTAGTAGGCATCGTGATTTTCGAGCATGTACCAGGTTCTTCCCTGGTGGGCGGTAATCAGACCGGGTGATTCTTCATAGTCGATCGCCATGCCCGCCCGCTTCAACGCGGTTTCGATATTACGGAAGACTTGGACTACGCCAACACCCTGGCCGGTGTTGTAAGTCCAATGGTGATACTCGCCCTCCAGCGTCTTGTAAACCAGGTCGCCGTTCGCGGAATGACCCGTGGGCATCTGCGCCTGGTCGAATTCTTTGTTGTCACAATTGTTGATAATGCTTGCGGGCATCCGCGTAATCAGCGGAGAGTCCTTGCAACCCTCGGCATCGGGCTCCTGCGCCCGCGACGTCATGGCGAAGGACAGCAACATCAGGGGAAGAATTGAAAGCAATCTCCGGGGCACGGGTCCCTCCTGGGTTTCACATTCTACTGGAAGCGAAACCAGCAACAAATAGCCGCGAAGAACAAAAGCGCGTGAGGCACAACAACCCGCACCTGCAAGAAGGGCCATTGGCTTACTTTTGTCATCGTATCGCCCCAATGAGAGGCTGCGGCAAACCACGAGGCAAATGATACGCTCAACTGTTGTTAACAGGCGATTTCACGTTTTGACCTTTGGTCATTGAGTGCGCGGGACTTCCCCGGAGTCGAGGAAACTGAATCTGCGCCACCGTGTAAAAGGTATTGAAGTTTTCATCACAACCATCCGTATCAAAATCCATTGACTTAAGAATCGTCGTGCATGACGATGGAGACCTGATTGGGGCAGTTTCGAGGTTGGGGCGTTTAGTGGGCGTGAGCGAAGCCGGGGTCCCCGGCACGCGCGGTTTTCGCGTGACGGGGTGGGGGAGCGGGAGCCCACCGCCGAAATCCTGAGCGCAGCGGAGGATCCCTCCGCCCTCGAAACTGCCCCAAACTCATCTTCAACGCTCTTTGACAAGATAACTCGTTGGTTCTTAAAGACTTTACCCGCAAGTCCTTTAAACCCAAAGACCTGGCAGGAGTTTTCTACTAAGTCTTTGATTCCAAAGGACCGAGGTAGAAGGGGGGGTGGGGGGTACCGCAAATGGATCGCGGCGGGTGCGTCGACTACTCCGCCTGCTTCGTGATATTGAGCAGCACGCCCACGCACATCAGGGTAACGAACAGCGACGACCCTCCGTAGGAAACAAACGGCAGCGGAATTCCTTTGGTAGGCATCAGGCCGAGCACGACGCTGATGTTGATGAAAGCCTGCAGCACGATCATGCTGGTGATTCCGACCGCCAGCAAGCGTCCAAAATTATCCTGCGTGCGCAGCGCCGCGCGCGTTCCGCGCCAGAGAAAAATCGCAAACAGGATGATGACGCCGAGCGCTCCCACCAGGCCCAATTCTTCCGCGGTAACGGCGAAAATAAAATCCGTGTGCGGTTCGGGAAGATAAAACAATTTCTGCTTTCCTTCCATCAGGCCGAGTCCGGTCACGCCGCCGGTCGAGACCGCAATCAGCGATTGAATAATATGGAAGCCAAATCCCTTAGGATCGGCGTAAGGATTCAGGAAGGCCATGATCCGGTCTTTCCGGTACGCCACATGAAAGATCAAGAAATAAAGCGGCAGCAGCGAGGCCGCGCAGGCATAGGCGAAGTAGCGCAAACGAATGCCGGCGATGAACAGAACACAAGCGGTAATCCCCGCGCAAGCGATGGCCGTGCCGAGATCGGGCTGAAACACGATCAGTCCCAGAAAAACCGTGGTGGGCGCGACTGCCGGAATCAGCGTATTGCGCCAGTCATTCATCACCATGACCTTGGCCTTGTCTTCCAGAAACCACGCCAAAAAGAGGATAAGTGCGGGTTTCGCCAGTTCCGAAGGCTGCAACGAAATCGGGCCCACGTGAAACCAGCGGTGCGTGCCATGAGCACGATCCAGAAAAAAAACGGAGACAAGCAGAAGCGTGGTAATACCCAGAAGAGAGAAAACCAGCGCCGGATATCGCAGGCGTTTGTAGTCCATCTTCATAGCCACCACCATCACGGCGAGCCCCGCGACGGCCCAAACTAGTTGCTTCAACAGAAATTCGTAAGCCGAACCGAAACGCTCCTTGGCCATCACCGCGGACGCGCTGAAAACCATAACCAGTCCGACAAAAACCAGGATCGTGGTCACGGTGAACATCCAGCGATCGACGCTAACCCGCTTGGCCATAACAATTCATTTCACCACGGAGACACGGAGTCACGGAGGAGTTTTATGCGTAGATTTGGACATGGAGATAACTGAGTTGGTTCCAAACTACCGTTCTACGTGGATCGAGCCATGGCCAGCGAATGCACGATTTCTTTGAACATTCTTCCCCGATGTTCGTAGCTCTGAAACTGATCGAAGCTGGCGCAGGCTGGAGCGAGAAGAACAACGTCGCCAGGCACCGCCGATGTACTGGCTCTCTGGATTGCGTTTTCGAGAGTCTCCGCATGTTCGACTTCCGCAGCACCCTGAATCTGCGATTCAATCTTGGCAGCGGCGGCTCCGATGGTGTACACGCGCTTCACTCGCTGCCGCAACAAGTCATTGAGCACGGTGTAGTCGCTGCCCTTATCCTTGCCCCCGAGAATCAAATGGATGTTCGCGGGGAAAGATTCCAGCGCCTTGATGGTAGCGTCGACGTTCGTGGCCTTGGAGTCGTTGTAGTAATCCACGCCCGCGACCTTGGCGACGAACTCCAGCCGGTGCTCGACCGCCTTGAAATTCCGGACGGCATGGCGAATCTGTTCGGGCTGGCAGCCGACGAGCATTCCGATCGATACCCCCGCAAGCACATTCTCCAGGTTGTGCGCGCCTTTCAGTGGTAATTCCGCCAGCGGCATGATCTCGCGTTCGCGCTCGCCGTCGCGGAAATAGATGTGCGCGCCGCGAACCAGAGCTCCCTTTTCAACTTCCTTCTTGCGACTGAACCAGAACACCTGCGCGTGCGTGCGCTCCGACAATCCAGCGGTGGTGGGATCATCGGCGTTGAGGACGGTGAAATCGTCCTGTTGTTGGTTCTCGAAGACGCGCGCTTTGGCATTGACGTAATTCGCGAAAGTCTTGTGGCGGTCGAGATGGTCGGGCGTGATGTTCAGAATCACCGCGATCCGAGGACGAAATTCAACGATCGTTTCCAGCTGAAAGCTCGACACTTCGAGTACGATCCAGGTCGCGGGTCCGGCCTGATCCACAAAGCTGATGGCTGGCGTGCCGATGTTTCCGCCCACCAGCGTGGGGAAATTTCCGGCGGCAACAATCTCGCCCGCCAACGAAGTGGTCGTGGTCTTGCCGTTGGCTCCGGTTATGGCGGCGATCGGACCGGTCAGAAATCGCGCTGCGAGTTCGATTTCGCCAATAACCGGCTCTCCCAGGGTGCGCGCCTGCACCAGTTGCGGCGCATCGACCGCCATACCAGGGCTCACCACAATCAGGTCCTGCTCACGAAACGTGCGGTCGCCGTGGCCACCGGTTTCGACCGTAATGCCATGCTCCAGCAGCAGCAGGATTTCATTGCGAAGCTCGGTTTCCGGCTTGGTATCCGACACCGTGACACGAGCGCCGCGCGACTTCAGAAAGAGCGCGGAGGCCACGCCAGACTTGCCGAGGCCGACGACCAGCACGCGTTTATGGTTCAGATCCATCAAAGTTCATTTGACCACGGAGACACGGAGTCACGGAGAAAAACCGGGTCTTATCTTTTTTCCTCCGTGCCTCCGTGGTGGATTCTTATCTCAATTTCAACGTTGTCAGCGCAAACAGCGCAAACACCAGCGATGCGATCCAGAAGCGCACTATCACCTTCGACTCCGACCAGCCCAGCAGTTCGAAGTGATGGTGAATCGGCGCCATCTTGAAGATACGTTTCTTGCGCAACTTGTAGGAGCCAACCTGCAGGATCACCGAGAGCGCCTCGATAACGAAAATACCTCCGATGAACGGGAGCAGCAGTTCCTGCTTGATCATAACGGCCACAGTGCCGATCGCTCCGCCGAGCGCCAGAGAGCCGACATCGCCCATGAACACTTCCGCCGGATGCGCGTTGTACCAGAGAAATCCGATGGCAGAACCAACCATGGCTCCGCAGAAGATGGTGAGTTCGCCAATCTGCGGCATGCGCTGCAATTCCAGGTAGGTGGCAAACGTAGCGTGGCCGCTGACGTAGGTAAGGACTGCGAGCGCTCCAGCGGCGATCACCGTGCAGCCGATCGCGAGCCCGTCCAGGCCGTCGGTGAGGTTCACGGCGTTGCTCGATCCGACGATCACAAGCACCACAAACGCCACGAACGGCAGGAAGGCGAGCGGCCACAGGTGCGGATGCGCAGCCCATCTCTCGATCACCAGGTCGGGGTGGAACTGCTTGAAGAATGGGACCATGAGCCTGGTGGAATACTCCCCGCGGTACTGCAAAGCGATCAACGCGACGGCAATCAGGACACTGGCCACGACCTGAAAGCCCAGCTTGGCGCGCGCGGTCAGGCCGAGATTGCGGCGATGAACCACTTTAAGATAGTCGTCGGTAAAGCCGATCGCAGCAAAGGCCAGCGTGGAAAACACGGCGATCCACACAAACGGATTGCTCAGGTCCGCCCAGAGCAGAGTCGGCACCAGGATGGCGATGGCGATCAGCAGGCCGCCCATGGTCGGAGTGCCCGCTTTTTTCTGATGCGCCTGCGGACCCTCTTCGCGGATGTATTGCCCGATCTGGAAATCGCGCAGGCGTTGAATCACGATCGGTCCAACGATCAGGCCGGTGAAAAGCGCGGTCAGGCTGGCGAAGGCAGTGCGGAAAGTCAAATAACGAAAAATACGGAAGGGCGGAAAATAATGGTAGAACTTCAGATAGAGCAGCCAGTAGAGCAATCCGCCTCCGACAGCAGCTGTCAGCTCTCAGTCGTCAGCTCTCAGTGATCAGTTCCCTCCACCTGGGGTGTTGGGAATACCGATTTCGTTGCCATGTCTCTAATGCTCTTTTCCAGTTTCACGCCTCGTGACGCCTTCAACAATACGCATCCCCTTCGCGAGCTTCACGCGCCAGCCACTCGCCCGCCTCTTCTGGCGTCGCGACGAATTCCGCATTCATTCCCGCTTCGCTCGCCGCTTCCACCATCGGCTTCGCCAATCCTCGTACACCGAGCAAAGAATCAACCTTTCTTCCGGCCATGTAGCGTCCGCACTCGCGATGCAACTGCTCGCCCGTCGGGCCGAGTTCCAGCATTTCGCCGGCGACGACAATGCGGCGCCGGGCGGGCATGGCAGACAAAGTGTCCACGGCAGCCATAAGCGCCTTCGGACTTGAATTGTAGCAATCGTACAGCACCGTGATGTTACCCAGTTGGACGACCTGTCCGCGCTTGTCGGCGGGCTGGAGGGAAGGCAGCGCTGCCGCGATCTCTGAGGGGGTGATGCCGTGCTCAATTGCAATGGCGGACGCAGCGAGCACGTTGTACACGTTGTGCTTGCCGAGCAGCGGACTGTGCACCGGTTGCCGCATTTCGCGGCTGACGAGGTCGAAGCGCGTGCCTTCAGGTCCCAGCAGCTCGATGTTTTCTGCCCGCACATCTGCCGACGGCTTGAAACCGAACTGGATGACTTTGCCTTTGAAGTCGCGGCCGAACTGGGACACATATTCGTCGTCGGCATTCAACACAGCGGTGCCGCCGTGCGGCAGAGCTTCGATCAGCTCGTATTTCGCGCGCGCAATTCCGGCGATGGAGTCGAAACTCTCCAGATGCACCGGAGCAACGTTGGTGACTACGGCTTGATTCGGCAGGGCGATGCGAGCCAGCGCAGCGATTTCGCCAGGGTGAGACATCCCCATCTCGACCACCGCGAGATCGTATTCCGGCTCGAGGGTCAGCAGCCCCAATGGCAGACCAAAATGATTATTGAAATTTCCTTTCGTGCTGTGTACCCGGTACTTGATCGCGAGCAAATGCGCCATCGCTTCTTTGGTCGTGGTCTTGCCCATGGAACCGGTGATGGCGATGGCAGTTTTGCCCCAGATTTTTCGGACCGCCGTCGCCAGTGTCTGGAGCGCGACCAGAGTGTCATCGACAGCAAGCAGGCCGAAGAGGTTGGAATACTTCGCCAACTTCTCTTTTTCGACTACCGCGGCAATCGCGCCCCGGCTCAGCGCCTGTTCTACGAAGTCGTGACCGTCGAGGCGCTCGCCTTTGACAGCGACGAAGAGTTCGCCGGGTTGCACGGTGCGGGAATCGATGGAATATCCCTGGACCGCGGCACGCAAGTCGCATTGGCCGGTCGCGCCCGGGCCGGTGGCGCCGGTCGCACCAATGAATTCGGCAATGCGGGAGAGAACAAGTTTCATGCGGTCTTCCCCACAGTGCCTGTTTTCGCGGCATTCGTGCAATCGTACCCGAGGTCGTTCAAGCTCTCGCGGGCGACGTCCACATCGTCGAAGGGAATCGTTCCCTCCTCTTGTGATCTGCACTTTTTCGTGTCCCTTGCCCGCGAGCAGCACGATGTCGCCAGCGGCAGCTTGTTGCAGAGCGACGGCAATGGCCTTGCGGCGATCGGGTTCCATGAAATACTTTGCGCCGCACTTTTGTAGTCCGGCTTTTTGTAATCCGACGACTGCATCGTTCATGATGGCCAGCGGATCCTCGGAGCGCGGGTTGTCGGAAGTGAGAATGACGAAGTCGCTGCCTTTGCCCGCAGCCTCGCCCATCAGCGGACGCTTGGCGCGATCGCGATCGCCGCCGCAGCCGAACAGCGTGATGACCTTGCCTTTGAGACCGGCGCGAGCCACAAAATCGCGAGCCAGCGCGGTGAGGTTGCGGAGCGCATCGTCCGTGTGCGCGTAGTCAACCACCACTGTAAAGGGCTGGCCGCAATCCACGCGCTCGAAACGCCCGGGAACGCGGGTGAGATCGAAGATTCCTTTTGCGATCGCCTCGGCCGAACAATCGCGGGCATACCCGGCGGCAGAAGCTGCGAGCACGTTGTACACATTCACATTGCCGATCAGTGGAGACCACATGGCGATCTTTCCCGACGGTGTCACCATTTGAAAGCGGGTGCCGCGTGGCGTGACTTCAACCGACTCAGCATGGAAGTCGCCGGACGTCAGGCCATAGGACAGCACGAGCGCACTCTTACTCTTGCAGAGCTTAAACAGCTGGCGGCCATATTCGTCGTCGATGTTTAGAACCGCGGCGCGCGGCGGTTCGGTTCCGCAGCCCTCGAAAAGCACCTGCTTGGCGCGAAAATAATCTTCCATCGTGCGATGGTAATCGAGATGGTCGCGCGTGAGATTCGTGAACACGGCAACATCGAAAGGAATTCCAAAAACACGCTGTTGCTCGAGCGCGTGCGACGACACTTCCATCACCGCTTCAGTGACTCCCTGGCCCAGTCCCTCCGACAAAAGCCGATTCAACTCCAGCGCCTCCGGCGTGGTGTGCGGAGCTGGGAGAATCTTCCCGGCAACGTGATATTCGATGGTTCCAACCAGCGCGGTCTTGCGCCCGGCCGCTTGAAATATGGATTCGATGAGGAAGGCGGTCGTGCTTTTTCCATTTGTGCCGGTAATTCCAGTATTCGCCATTCGCTCCGCGGGACGTTTGTAAAAGTTCGCGCTCAGGCGGGCGAGCGCGCGGCGTCCGTGCAGAACTTGCGCCCAGGCAACTGCGGGGCGCGGGCGTTTCAGCCGCGGAGTCGGTGACGATGGCAACCGCTCCGGCGGCGATGGCTTGGTCAATGAAGCGATTGCCGTCGCTGGTCTCGCCCTTCATGGCGATAAAAGCCGTTCCCGGGCGTACCCGCCGGGAATCGTACTCCACCCCGGCAACGCCCGGGTCCCCGCTCTGGGAGAGAACCTCGGCGCCCTGCAGGAGTTGTTGGAATGTCATTGAAGTGATTATAAATAGAGGTCGGAGGTTAGAGGTCAGATTGCAGAGGTTGAGGGCTGCACCGTCCGGCCAATCACCTTCCAAACCGCACCACTACCCGCGACCCGACCGCGACGTGCGTGCCGGGCGGAGGCGATTGTTCGCGGGCGACGCCGCTGCCCACCGCGTCGAGGTCGAGTCCTACATCTTGCGCCGCTTCCATCGCTACGCGCAGATTCTTGCCGAGGAACGACGGCACCTGGATTCCTCCTTCTTCCACGTCGAGGACGACGGTTCCGCTGAACGGTAATTTTTGCGCGGTTGAGTTCTCGGATTGTCCGTCAGATGGTGCGGCCGTCGAACTTGTCCCGGTCGTCGAAGCAGTCAGAGCCGCGGGGACGACCTGGGCGGCAATTGTGCCGGGTTTCGCCGCGGCTGGCGCCGCGGGCGCCTCATTGGCTTCGGCCATATCCAGGTTGGCACCCAGGTGATCGGGCGAACTCTCTTCCAGACTTGCGTCCGGAACATCGCGGCGAGCCAGCAAGACCTGTCGGTTGGGCGGAATCTGCACGTCGTGCGGGACGTGCAGATACTCCAGCGCTTGTTGCGTGATCCGTTGGAAAACTGGCGCCGAGATCTGTCCGCCCTGGTGCAGGCCGACGGCGGAGTCGAGGATCACAACCACTGCAATTTGCGGATCGTTGATGGGAGCAAAGCCGGCAAAAGACGCGACATACTTCGTCTTCGAGTACGTTCCGGTGACGGGATCCACTTTCTGAGCAGTTCCGGTTTTGCCCGCCGCACTGTAGCCCTCGAGGATCGCCTTGCGTCCGGTGCCATGCAGCACCACCCCTTGCAGCATTTGACGCATCTGGGCTGCGGTCAGCGCTGAAATCACCCGCGTTCCCTCGGCGGGTTGAAAGGCAATGGTTTGCGGAGTATTCTGCGGCTCGATCGTGCCGGCCACGATGCGGGGCGGGACGTGCACGCCGTCGTTGGCAATCGTCGAAATCAGGGAAGCGAGTTGCAACGGCGAAATGCCAATCTCCTGGCCCATGGAAATCGCGCCAATCGAAACTTTCGACCAGCGTTCCACCGGCTTGGTCAAGCCGCGCGTTTCACCGGGAAGTTCGATCCCGGTTTGCTGGCCGAATCCGAAAGCGCGAATGTACTTGTAGAAGCGCTCGTCGCCGAGCCGCAGCGCTACTTTGATGGCGCCCACGTCGCTCGACTCCGCAATAATGTCGGCAACCGAGAGCACGCCGTGCGGCTTGCTGTCGCGAATGCGCATGCCGTTAATGACGATCGATCCCATCTGGCAGTCAAACATTTCGTCGGGCCGCGTGACCTTCTCTTCCAGGCCAGCGGAGATGGTCACCATCTTGAAAGTCGAGCCGGGCTCGTAAATGTCGCTCACGGCGCGGTCTTTGAGCGCTTCGTTTTTGATTTCTTTGCGAATGTTCGGATTGAAGGTGGGCCGGTTGGTGAGCGCCAGAATTTCGCCAGTGTGAGGATTTTCCACGATTACCGTGCCGGCGATGGCGTGTGTCTCTTCCATGCCGCGATCGAGTTCGCGTTCGGCGATGTATTGGATGTTCTGGTCGAGAGTGAGGACGAGACTGTTGCCGGGTTCGGGTTCCTTTTCAACACTGGCAAACCAGCGCTTGCGGGCATCGACGGAAATCATCAGCTTGCCGGGCTTGCCCTGCAGTTGCTGATTGAATTGCCTCTCCAACCCGCTCAGTCCCTGATCGTCGGTGCCGACATATCCCAGAACTTGCGCCGCCAGTTCGCGTTTGGGATAAAAGCGCTTCGGCTCTTTCTGGAAGTGGATGCCTTGCAGATTCAGCGCCCGAATGCGATCAATCACCTCAGCATCGGCTTTTCGAGCCACCCAACAGAAGGTCTTGTGGGCGCGGCAGTCGGCGAGCACGACGCGGGGATCGTCTTTCGTGATGCGGGTAATCAAGCTGATCGTATTGGGAAGGTCGGGAGCTTCCGAAGGCACCACGAAGGCCGAGTCTACCTGGATGGACATTGCCAGTTCACGTCCGGCGCGATCGTAGATAACGCCGCGTTTTGGAGAAAGATCGAAGCTGCGCTGCTGCTGGTGCTGGGCGCGGCGCTCGAAGTCGCCATAGCAGAAAATTTGGAGATAGATCAGCCGCAGGCAGATCGCCAGCAGCCAGAGGCATAGTAATCCAGACAAGGCGTAGAGCCTGAGTTTCGCGCCGTTCGAAGGGGTCGCCGCCATTTCAGTCCCCAGAAACTTTCGGCGGCTCCGAAGAGCCGCCGCGTAACAGCTGAATTCCCGTAGAAACGCAGCTCGCCGCGTCTCCAGCCGCAGAGTGAGACGGGGTAAGCCCCGTCTCTACAGATCTATCTTGCCGACACAACTGATACCGGAGTCACGCTGGCCATCACCGGCGTAGCGGCATCGGTGGCGACGTCCATGAGCAGCACCTGCCCCGGCTGTGGCGATTGCAGGCCCAGTTTGCGCGCCATCACATCAATCCGCTCCGGATCACGCAGCGACGCCTCTTCCAGGCGCAGGGCGCGGTTCATTTCCGTAAGCCCATCGCGCTCGGACCGCAGCGTCTCGATCTTGTACCCGTATTCAATGGCGCGGAAATGCTGCAACGCGTATCCCATCACCAGCAGGAACAGGCAGCACAACGCCAGTCCAAAGTATTTCATCTCGCGCTCGCGACGCGGGTCTTCGACCTTCACCAGGCGCGAGTTGTCGATGGTCTTGCGGAAATAGATTTCCGGTGTCCCCACCCAGCAGGACCCGCGCCGGCTGGAAGGATATTGCGCTTTGCATGGCCACGGCGCTCGTCATTTATGCCACTCCAATAAACTTGGAATTGTAGTCTCGGTTTTTCTGAACGGAAGCGAACCAGGGTTCTAGAAGCAATGACTCGACGAAGAATGACTCGACGACCAATGACCCGCCGGGCAATGACTGAACCATCAGGGGTTCGACGGGCAATGCTTGGTCGGGCTGCGCCCTCCGCTCGACGCGCTCGACGGTTGCGATCAGATCTTCAATCAGGGTGCCAGTGAATTTCATTTCGAACGTTCCATTTTTTCTTTCCGGACGCGGCCTTGTTTTGTTTTTTCTTGGCCGCTCCGGGAAAACTCCACCACAGAGTTTTTTGCAAAATCTTTACCCGGCACGTCTTACAATCACCGCACCGGGAGCCCGGCAGTTTCTCCGGGGCAAACCTAAATTCTTTGCGGACAAGAGTGTCCGCGCTACACTCTTTCAGCGGCGCGCATCTTCGCGCTGCGCGACCGCGGATTCCGATCAATCTCTTCTTCGCCGGCCGTCACCGGCTTCTTCGTCAGCAACTGGTACCAGCCTTGCCTGGCGCCGTCCCGCAGCGCATCCTTGACGATCCTGTCTTCGAGCGAATGAAAGCTGATCACCACCAGCCTTCCGCCCGGCTTTAGCACTCTGGGTGCCGCCTCCAGCAGTGCTTTCAGATCGTCCAGTTCACGGTTTACGAAGATTCGGAGAGCTTGAAAGGTTCGGGTCGCCGGATGAATCCGCTCATGTTTCCGATTCATTGACCGGGCCGCGGCTGATACGACTGCGACAAGTTGTTGCGTCGTGCGTATCGGCCGCGACCGGACAATGGCTCTGGCGATTCTCCGCGACCTCCTTTCCTCACCGAATTCGTAAATCACATCAGCCAGCTCGCGCTCGTCGATGTGGTTTACCACTTGTTCGGCGGTCTCGCCGGACAGCGGGTTCATCCGCATGTCCAGCGGTCCTTCCGCCTGAAAACTGAATCCCCGCGCCGGGTCGCCAAGCTGCAAACTGCTCACTCCCAGATCCGCCAGGATGCCGTCGTACGTCGTTCGCTGTTCGCTGTTCGCTAGTTCCGCAAACGACCCGTGAATCAGCGTGACTACAGGCCAATCTGTCGTTTCATCGTTCGTCGTTGGCTCGCTCATGCCTTCGCGACTCACAGCGAGTTTCTTCGCGGCAACCTCCAGCGCCGCGGGATCCTTATCGAAGCCAATCAAATGTCCCGGTGCGCCGAGGCGTCTTGCGATTTCGTAACTGTGTCCGCCCAAGCCCACCGTGGCATCCAGATAAGTTCCGCCACGCTTTACGGCTAGAAAATCGATCGCTTCTTTTAAAAGAACCGGGACATGGCCAACCGGCCCATGCCCACCCCGCTCGGGGGTGTCTATTGAATCCGTGCCCACTGTTCGCCCGATGACTAGATGCCCAATTCGTCGAGGATCTTGATGTCTTCATCCGAGAAAGCTTGCTCTTTAATCTCCTTGTCGAGCGCTTCCAGGTTCCTCACTTCCAGGTAGGTCAGATTGCCGAGCACTGCCACTTCGCCGCGAATCTGCGCTGCCTCACGCAGGATCTGCGGAACCAGCAGGCGCCCCTGCCCGTCCATCTCCACGACCTGCCCGTAATAATTCGTGCGCGTCAAAAATTTTTTCTTCGTCGGATTGAAAGTCGAGAGCGACGCCAGCTTTTGCTCGATCCGCTCCCATTCCTCGAAGGGATACACTTGAGCAACAATTCCATCGAGACTTGTGATGTAGAATTTCTGGGCATATTTCTCGTCGATCACGCGCTTGAATTCGGCCGGGACTTTTAACCGTCCCTTGTCGTCGACGCGCGTTGGATGATTTCCGCGAAACATGTGTTCTGCTCGTTATCGGGGTCCTTTTACTGATGGCTGCTACCACAGCCACTACCACGAGGGAGGTAGAAGCGGTCGTCAAAAGCAGTGGAGTCCGGTTCGTTGGGCCTGTTTTTTTCGGTGTCAGTCTCGGATATCACTGGCGCCTCGAAAGTTAGCGTTCTTGCCCACGCACTCTTAATACTTACTCCACTTTCAACCACTTTTGTCCACATCCTACGCCTAAATCGTTTGTTGTCAATAAGAAAGTTTCAGGTTGAGACTCTCACCATGGACCCAAGGAGCAAAACGCGAAATCTTGCGGTTAACCAGGAAGATGACCACTAGGGCTTGTGTTTAGAAAACTGGTTCGCCGACATCGGGATTGTGAATTTTCCCCTTGCAGTTGTTCAAGTTGGCGAGGCTATCTGAATAATCTCGCCGCCGCACAGATCGCGACTCAGAAAGAGCACCCGTAATTACTTGTAGCCATGGTGCCACCGTATTGGACCGAATGGAGTACACTTGTGCCGACTTAAGCCAAACACTAACGGGGGCACAATGAAGCTGAATACGACTCGGGTATGGCTGGGGGGCATTGCCGGCGGAGTGGTGTGGATCGCATGGGGCTTCTTTGTTGGATGGCGACTGGCTCCGCTTTACGAAGCCATGCAGAAGCAAGGATTGTTCCTGAAGGAACCGCGCTACTCGCTTTTCACTCCAATCTGGATTGTACTGATCCTCGTAATGTCGATTCTAATCGCGTACCTTTACGCGTGGGCTCGCGCCACCGCTGGCGCTGGACCAAAGACAGCAGTCAAGATCGGGATGATCGTTGGATTCTGCGCGGGATTTCCGGGCAACTTCGCGCAAGCGGCCTGGTCGCCGATCCCTCGCATGTTGCCGCTGGGATGGATGCTCGATATGTGGGTAGGCTCGATCCTGGCTGCGGCGGTCGCGGGCTTCTTGTACAAAGATTAGAGACGCGGCTTGCCGTGTCTCCTTTGCGGGAAGACGGGGCAAGCCCCGTCTCTACACAACCTATTTTGCCGATTCAACAAAAACGGCGGTGCCATAGGCAAGAACTTCGGTGACGCCCTGCATCAGCTCGGTTGCATCGTAGCGGGCGCCAACGACCGCATTGCCTCCCATTTCCGCGGCGTGCTGCAACATCAGGTCGAAGGCCTCGGCGCGCGTCTTCTCGCAGAGATTGGTCAGCAGGGTGATGTTGCCGCCGACCAGCGTCTGCAGTCCGGCTCCAATGGTTCCGAAGATCGACCGGGAACGCACCACGATACCGCGCACCACGCCCAGCGTACGCACCACACGAAAACCGTCGAGTTCGAACTGCGTGGTCACCATGTTATGGGCGACCATTCGTCCTGCGGTTACGGGATAATGGCTCATCGCTCCTCCGGAAGAATCTTGCTGCTATAAGAAGTTCGGAACTGGATTCGTAAACTCAGACTCGCTATTTCAGCGGGACGCTGTAATGGGAACAAAGCACCCGCCAGTTGTTCCCGACCTTTACCCACACATCGGTCAGCCGGTCGCGATACTCGTAAGGCTTGCCATTGGACCGTCCCATCTCGTGATACGCCCCGGTCACCACGGCGAGGTTGCCGCCGCCGCGCACCCGCACCCGGAGGTCAGACAATTCGGCGACTTCCACGTGAACCGAGGTGTCAGCACTGTGCGTGATGTAGCCCGCTTTGCTGTAGGTGCTGCCATCCTCAACCGTAATCACGAAATCTTCGGTCAGAAGGCTAGACAGAATATCGATATCTCGTTCCTTGTACGCCGCCGTCCATTTTTCCTCCAGCTTGCGCACTTGCGCCGCCGCGCCAGCCGGTTCCTGTTCTTGCGCGGACGGGCGAATCGTCAGACAAACAAGCAGGCAGAGAATGAGCTTTGATGCCATGTGAGTCTTCATGACACCTATCTCATACCAAACCGATCAGCCAGGACAAGTTCCTTCTGTGGCCCCTGGTCAGTTCTGCGGCAGAAATGCGCGCTCGCTTCTCGAACCTACTCCACCACCCACTCCCGCAAGCGGCGCAGCAGCGAAGCGGGCGCCTCCGCTTCCAGCACCACCAAGCCGTCCTGATACTGGCGGGAATAGATGCGGGCGCCGGCCTCCAACTGGGCCAGCATCTTGCCCTCTTTTTGCGGCACGCGCAGGTGAACGCGCCGGGGCCGGTCTGCTTCGAGAACGGCGTCAACCCGATCGAGCAGAGTACTGAGTCCGATGCCCTTCGCCGCCGAGACGTGGATGGTCCGATTGTCGTCGCGCAACGACTCGCGCTGCTTGGGAGGCAAAAGATCGATCTTATTCATCACCCGCAGCCGTGGCTTCTTGTCAGCCTCGAGCTCCTTGAGGACACTTTCCACTTGCGCATCCTGCTCGCCAGAAACCGGGCTGCTGGCGTCCGAGACCTGCATGATCAGCGATGCCCGTTGCACTTCTTCGAGCGTGGCGCGGAACGCTGAAACCAGCGTATGCGGAAGATGCCGGATAAAACCCACGGTGTCGGAGAGCAGAACCTTGCGTTTCGACGGCAGGTCAACGCCTCGGATGGTCGGATCGAGTGTGGCAAACATGCGCGACGACGCCACCACATTGGCATTGGTGAGCGCGTTGAATAGAGTGGACTTTCCCGCGTTCGTATACCCCACCAGTGCCACCAGCGCGACCGGAACCGATTCTCGCCGTTGCCTCTGCTGCGCCCGGATGCGGCGCACACTTTCGATTTGCTGCTTGACGTGCCGGACGCGGCGGAAAATCTTTCGCCGGTCAGTTTCCAGTTGAGTTTCGCCCGGTCCACGAGTGCCGATGCCGCCGCCGAGCTGCGACATTTCCACACCGCGCCCTGCCAGTCGCGGCAGCATGTACTCGAGCTGAGCCAGTTCCACCTGCAATTGACCTTCACGTGTGCGGGCGTGCCGCGCAAAAATATCGAGAATCAATTGCGTGCGGTCGATAACGCGGGTGTGAACCACGCGCTCGATATTGCGCTGTTGCGAAGGTGAGAGGTCGTGATCGAACAGAATCACGTCGGCAGAAGCCGAGGCGGATGCGCCCGCGATTTCCTCCAGCTTGCCCTTACCGATCAGCGTGGCAGGATCTGGCCGGTCCTTGCGCTGGGTGAATTCGCCGGCGATTTCGGCGCCCGCGCTGGTCGCCAGCGAGCGCAGTTCGTCGAGCGAGTCCTCTGACGTGAAATCCGAGGTGAAATCGGAGCTGAGATCCGGGGATTCCACGTGCCGGGACGATGCTGACGCGGCTACGCTCGTGGCGTGATCTCGAGCTGCCTGAGCCCCCGGAGTAATGCCGGCGGGACCTGTCTTCCCGGCGTGGCCAGCTCTGCCCTGGGTGCGAAATTTGCTGCGGAACTCCACTCCCACCAGGAAAGCGCGCTCCCGCCGCTCCGATGGATTCAGCACCGCCTTGGGCTCATTCCGCGAATCTCGGCGCAAACTCACTTCATCCTGCCGTACCGGAAGCGGAGCTAGGGACCACCGGCTCCTCATTGACCACCGCCGCTGGCTTCAAATCGGCGTGGCTGTGGGCTCCGCGTGCAATAACAACAGTTGAAATCGCGTGCTTGAAGATGAGTTGCTCCTGGTTTCCGGTTTCGAGGACCACCGAGTACTTGTCGAAGGATCGGATACGACCCGTCAGCTTCACTCCGCTGACCAGATAGATCGTAATATTGTGCCGTTCCTTTCGTGCTGTGTTGAGGAAGGTATCTTGAATATTCTGTTGCGCCGGCTTAGCTTCCATTGCCGATCTCCTTACTTGCGGGTTCGATGCCGCGCCATGAGCTTAGGGAGGGCAATGGCGCAGCTCGGTTCGTGTAGGCTCCTACAATACGGCCTTGTCTCGCGCTTTTCAACTTCCTGCGCCATAAAATGTTTCCCGGAGCGTTCTCGTCCCCCCGGGCGCACCCAACGACTGATTTCATCCATTCCTGGCTGCGGGCCAGGTTTCATTTCCCTGGCTAGCCGTCTACAATCGTCCCTTCGGAAACAGAGTTTCAGAACAGGAGCCCTGAACTTGACCAATATCGACTTCCCCACCGACCTCAACACTAACCTTCTGATGCTGTTTCGTTGGCTGCATTTTGTCGGCTGGCATAACCTGGGTCGGCTTGCTCTATTTCTTTAATCTGGTTAACGTTCCCGTTCATGAAGGGACTGGATCCCGCCACCAAAGGCAAAGTCCTGCCCAGCCTGATGTCTCGCGCCTTGTGGTGGTTTCGGTGGGCATCGGTGCTGACCGTGCTGGCGGGCTTGGCCTACTGGAGCAGTATCGTCGTCTCCGACGCCAGGAACGGCGGCGCGATCTCCCGGTGTTCCGATGGGGACCTTCTTTGCGATCTGGACCGTCGCCTGGGCCTTGATGTACGCATGCCAGATTCCGGGCAAAGGGGTGCTCGACAAAGGGCCGGTGCTGGCGGCGATTTACACCGTCATTGTCGTCGCAGCCTCCTGCCTGTTTCTGCGCCTCAACGATCATGGATGGGAGAGCAATCGCCTGCTCGCCATCGGCATTGGCGGCGGAATGGGCTGGGTCATGATGCTGAACGTCTGGGGGGTGATCTGGCGCGCGCAGAAGAAAATCATCCGGTGGACCGCCGACAACGCGGCCAACGGCACGCCGATGCCAGACAAAGCAAAATACCTGGCGCGGCAGGCCTTCCTTACCTCGCGCGCGAACTTTGTGCTGTCGTTTCCCCTGTTGTTCCTGATGGGCGCGGCAAGCCACTATCCCATGTTTGGTAAAGTAGTGGCCGGAAGAGACGGGGCTTGCCCCACTGCATATCCGTGAACCAGGCTCGAGCACGGAGGGCACGGCTTCAGCCGTGCCGCCCAGAGCCAATCAACACGAGGGCTTTAGCCCCTGAGGGCTCCCCTGCTATTGGGTCGTATGAGTGAATTCTGGCACAATCGTCGGGCGCCCGGGAAGACTGGCGTCCCATCTCGCGCTGGGCCGTCGTGGCGTGGCTGGTCTTCTACATTCTCTTCCTGATCTACGCCTTCCGCATGCATGACGGCTACCTGTTCATCGACTCCGCCAACCTTGTCGTTCATGAGGGCGGCCACTTGCTCTTCGGCTGGTTCGGTCCCACCCTCGGCCTCTGGGGAGGAACCATTCTGCAATGGCTGGTCCCGCTGCTGCTGGCAGCTTATTTCTTCCGCGAACGACAGACCGCGGCGTTCGTCTTCTGCCTGTTCTTCTTTTTCGAGAACTGGCTCTACACCGCCACCTACATGGCCGACGCCCGCGCCATGGCTTTGCCGCTGGTGACCGCCGGAGACTCCGATTACGTCGAGCACGATTGGAACACGATCTTTGCGAGTCTCGGAGTTCTGCAGTACGACACCAGAATCGCCGCGGTCATCCGCTTTATAGGTTGGTGTGGGATGTTGGCCAGCGCCGGCTGGCTTGCAGCGCGCGTAAGAACAGGGGCCGTCAGTGGAGTGACTGGCGTCCTCGCCCGTCCAGCGCAATCTCAACCCTGAGTTGCTCGTTCCTGCCGGTCCCTTAGGAATGCCATTCACTAAGATTCGTACCGTCAGGTCAATGAGTGTAAATGGGATTTTGCAACAACTATGTACATGCGCCTCGTTCATTGACCTAGAGTTGGTAATTGGAGCGGCGATGAAGTGAGTTTTTTTCGCCAAAGGAGAAAAGCGATGGCCCCAAAAGGAACCGCTATTTGGATTATCCATGGGCCGTATGGCAAACAGAACCACATGACCGGTGGCACTTGAACACTCAATGGAGTATAAAACCACTGTCCAGTCGTCCAGTTCACAGTAAACCGGAATAAACCAATCGCTATCAGGATCAGCCAGACCCACTTTTTCTTTCCCATCTTGGTCCGAAGGCAGAGGACAAAAGCATCTAGGCTGAACAGTGAAACGAAAATAGTAAGACCCAGAGCTGCGTCCTGGGAAATGCCTTTGTCCCTCAAGGTGAACGCGTTCATCTTCTCCAATGGCTCTGGTATAGGTGTGAAGGTTAGGCGCTCAACGGTTCGCTTGTTCCCCGCCGTCTGGACTACCACTTCTGCAAGAAACCACTTTTCGGGGTCAGTTTCGCCCGGCCGCCCGGCGGCTGAAGACGCAAACTCGTATTCGAACGCAAGATCAGATGTAGTCGAGGAATCTGCGTGATGAATCACACTGGCGGCCACGAGTTTGGTCGAGGCCGGTTCGCGCGGTGGAAACACAGCGGCCATCTGCGTGAGATTGTCCTGTGCTTCCGACTTGCTGACACTGGGATCGAGATCGTTTTCAATCTGCTCGAATCTGCGCTGACGGACGTTCTCGCCGTAGTTCCGAGCGAAAGTTTCATCCTTTTCCGAAAGGATCACTCGCAGCAGTTTGGCTCGGTCATAGCCAAAGGGCTTCAGAACGCTATCTCGGTCGCATCCCGCAAGGAGGACAACCAAGAGCAATAGACTGAGCCAGAGCAGCCAACGCGCGCGAGCGAACGAGAGCATGGAGGCATTATCCCATTGTTGTTGTAACCAGGCGTGGCTGTTGAAAAACTCTTTTCAGGGAATTTCAACGACGAAAGTCGTTCGTAAGTTATTGAATTTTCGTTCGCCGCAAACGCTGAAACTCACTGAAATTACTGCTGGTTCCTTTTTCAACAGCCACAGGCGTCTACACTCAGAACCCCGTCAATGAGCTTTCGCTGCCAGGTTCCACGGTTTGCCGTCGAAATGCGCGGGCAGCGCCAGGCCAAACAGCTTCAGGATCGTCGGCGCCACGTCCACAATCGCAGGCTTCTCTTCGATGAACTTGTGACTCGAAAACAAAACTCCCGGAACCAGCCGCGGGTCGATGCAATGGTCGCCGCTCCATGCCTTGATATTGTCCTCGAAAACCTCGCCGGTAACTTTGCCCATCACCGAGTCCCACGAGGCGCGGTAACCCGCTCCGTAGCCGACCAGCAGATCGGGAGCGTTCTCCGTGTACGGTCCGCGATAAACCACGTCCGTAATAAACACACCCGTGACCCCGACCGCGCCAGAAGCCGGATCGACCAGCCCATTCAGCTTCTCTTGCAGCTCGTCTTTCAACGCCTCAGCTTCGGCCGGATCGACAATTCCCTGCCTCTCGCGTCCTTTGATATTCAGATAAAGTCCGTTGAGACCCATGGTGTAAGCGCGAGTACGCGACCAATCGACGTCCTCGAACCAATCACCGCTCTCCGTCTTGCCATCCTTCAGCGCGAGATATCCGTTCTGATGCAGCCACGCATTCACGTTCATGCAGCGCGCAAACGACTTGAAGCCATGATCGGAAATCACCATCAACAGCGTGTCGTCGTCAATTTCTTCCATCACGCGTCCGATGAGGCGATCCATGCGTTCATACAAATCCTGAATCACCTGCGGATGCTGGCTGTGCGGCACATCGCGCGCCGCCGGATGGTCTTCTTCCAAGTAGCGCCAGAACATGTGCTGCACGCGGTCGGTCGTATCGAAAACGCAGGTGCAAAGCCCCTGCTTCGTTTTGTCGAGCGCATCGAAAAGCATCTTCTCGCGATCTTCGTGATTGCCGTAAGCCTGCGCCAGAAACGCATCGTCGTCGAGCACGTGCTCGTTGAGCGCCCACGTATCTTCCGCCAGGCCGAGCGTGGCGTACGGACCGAACAGTTTGGCCAAATAAATTGAATACGTCACCGGGTGCGAGATCGGCAGGTCGGGATGCCCGGGATCGATGTTCACCGGCGTAACGTAAACTTCAACCTCCGGTGAAAGCTCCTTCGAGATAGAAGCGGCAGATGCCGTGCGCCGTGAAACCCAAGCCAGCCTTGAATTCCGCCGGAATCCACTCGGAGTACTCCCCAACTTTCAATACAAATTTTTCCGAACCCACCACGATGCGCGCCGACTTTGATCCCGGCTCGGGTCGAATTTCGAAGGCCACCCTCAGTTCGGTGCCAGCCTTCTCCGCCAGCGGACTGTCCGGCCCCGGAATGTAAGAACGGCAAACTCCGTTCTTGCGCTCGACAGGCACGCGCACACCACCTTCGCGAAACTTGTCGTTCGAAGCGCGAGTCGTGCACAGGCAAAACGTTCCCTGGCTGCCCTTCAGGTCAGGCACGCACATACCGGAAAGCAGCACGCCCTGAAACTTCTCCGGCGGAAACGTGACCGGAACGCGAATCACCGAACTGAAAATGCCCGCCTTGCCCAGCCAGTGCCAGAAGGGCGTGCCCTTCCTCATTCCCTTGATTTCTGTTTTGCCGAAGGGAATCGAATATTTGCCAATCTTCAGATGCCGCTTCGGTCCCTTGATTTGAGCCGACGAAAGAAACGGAAGATAGTTGCTGGTGTCGCGCGCCAGGAAGTCGTAAATATTGTGTTTGCCCGGATTCACACCGGTCATGAACGTCGACCATGCCACCGGAGAAATCGGAGGAAACGTAGTGCGCAGTTTGCTGAACGTTCCTTGGTCCCGCAACTTCGCCAGATTCGGCAGTCTGACCTTCCTTCATGAACCGGTCAGCGAGATCCGGATCCATACCGTCGAATCCCAGAATCACCGCTCGCTCAAACGTCGCCTTTCCATACGCATTGCGCCGCCGCAGAAAGCGGAGCAACTGACGAATCGGCCAAGTCATCAGCGCGTAGAACGAATAGAGGAACGCAACAAAGATTGCCCAGAACGACGAGAGCACCGCAAATCCCGCACCCGGCCCGGCGTAAGCATGGGCAAGGGCTGGCAGGAAAATGAGCGCGATCAGCAGGACCCGTGTGGCGCGGGCGCCCTCGCCCGCGAAAAGCTGCCGCTCGCGACGGAACGTCGGGCAATCACGCAGCGACCAACTAGCCGATCCACGCAGGCGGGCGAGGGCGCCCGCCCCACACAATCTCTTCATATCTTGATCCCCAACAATTCCTTGAAAACGAATCCCGCCACCATCGACAAAATGAAGAACAGCCAAATCCAATTGATGCCATACCCCGCGACATCGATATTGCGATCCGGGTAGTTGATCGCAATGGACTCGATCGGGCATTATTCTTCGGCAACGACGGCTCGGCCGATCTAGAGCATACGCTTCCAGATTGTCCCGCGCAAGCGGACCGTCGAAATACGAGCAACGTCGCGGCCAATGCATACCGCCTTCCCGACGTTCTCGCCGCCATCAGCAATCTTCACTTCATACCTTCCTTCACGCGAGCCGGCGAGTCGCCAGACAACTTCACTCTCCGCCGGAATGTGTAAGGCAGGCGCGGTCATCGTGATCTCGGGCGGAAGATCGAGTGTGACCGAGTCCAGTGCCTCCGCCGTGAGACTGGATACATACTGATCCGAAAGATGAACGGTTATCAGGAACGGCGTATTTACAGGAATCGGCGTTTGGCCCAGATAACGATCGATTTGCATGATCAGCAAAGTAATGGGAATGATTACGTACAGCAACGGCTTAAATGCAAGCTTCAGGTAACGTCCGGTACCGCGCAGGATCTTACCGTAAGAGCCCATCACCACCGGGATTTGATCCCGGTAGAGTCGCACTGCCAGCAAATGAGCCTTCAGTTGATCCTTCGCAATGCCGATAGCTTTCTGGTCAGACGTGTAGCCGAACAGCACCACCATCAGCAATCCAACCACCAGCGACAACATCACGACAATCGCCAGCGGACTGGTCAGCCAGGAAAACGCCGCGATTACTATGACGTGGCCGGCAATGGTCATCGGTTTTGAGAAAGCGGTCAAGCTACTCGATGTACCCCAATCCGCGCAGCCGTTTCTGTATTTCTTCTTTCGACGTGCTGCTTTCGTCCGGCAGGATTTTGTTGGTTTCTTTTTCCAGCATGTGGATTACGAATTCGTCGATGGATTCGTATCCCGCGGCATCCGAGCATTGCTTCACCTTCTCCAGCAGTTCGCCTTCGATCTTCACTTTGTAGGAACCGAACATGATCTCCCCCGTTTGTAATCGCGGCCGCTAGCGCGACTGAAATACCGACTGCCCCATCATATCCTTCGTTTTCGCGATTCCGAATTCCGCCAGGATCGTCGGTGCGATATCGGTCAGCGCCGGAGCCTGCGCGTCAATCTTGCGGTTGCTCAACAACACGCCCGGCACTTTCGTGAAGTCCATGCAATGATCGCCGCTCCACGCATTCGTGTTGTCCTCGAGCACGTCCGCCGGAAACGCGCCCAGAATCGTTTTCCAGCCGGAGCGATACCCGCGGTTGTAGCCGACCAGCGCATCCGGGCCGGTGCGCGCGTATGGACCCTGGTAGGCTTCGCTGGCCAGGTCGATCCGGGTCATCACCTGAGAACCATCCTTCGGATCGCGAACCTCCAAAAGCTTCTGCCGGATCTCCCGAAGCAAAGCGTCGGCCTGAGCCGGCTCGACAATCCCCTCGCGCTCGCGTCCGCGAACATTCAGATAGAGTCCGTTCAACCCCAACCCGTAGGCACGCGTGCGGCTCCAATCCACATCGGCGAAAGGCTCGCTCGAATCCCCGCTGGCTCCGGCTTTCCGCGTGATGTAGCCATTGTTCAACAACCACGTGTTCAGATTAAAGGAGCGGCGATAGGGAGCAAATCCATGGTCCGAAAGCACCAGCAGCGTCGTGTTGTTATCGACCTTCGGCATGACCTCACCGAGCACCTGATCGATCTGCTCGTAAAACTCTTCCAGCGATGACCCGTATTGAGCTGCGAGCGCAGCATCGTAGGCAGGATGCTGAGGATCGGTCAGCCGCCACATCATGTGCGCGTTCAGATCGAGGCTCGAAAAATAAAAGAAGAACAGCCCGTCGCGAAATTTGGGGAACTCCACATCAAACGCGCGCCGATGCTCGGCCAGCACGGTGCGCGCCTGTTCCAGGTACTCCTTATCGTCGAGCACGCCGGCCGTCAGCGCTTTCGTGTCTTCGGCAATGCCCTGCGTGTGGAATTCGCCGATCTGTTTCGCCAAATCGTGCGAGTAACTCGAGGGCGTGGAGATGGGTAGAGCAGGATTTTCCGGATCAATATTGATCGGCGATAGGTAAAGCTGAAAACGCGGATGCGTCTGCTTGAGATAAAAACGGCAGATCCCTTTCACGTTGCCGATTAACGGCATGAGCTGAAATTCCACCGGAACCCATCCGCTCCATTCGCCTTCTTTCAGAACGAACTGCTGGTCCTGCAAACTGATACGAGCAACCGTCGCCAGCGGATCCACATCCACCGTAAAAGGCTCAGTAGCAGGAGGAGAGTTCCTGCGAAACGTGTTGTCCGGCCCAATCAGATTGGTCGCGACCCGATTGTTCTTCACTTCGACCTGCACCACTTCCCCGCCCTCAACCGCTCCGACCGCCGCTGTCGGATCATCGGTGTAGAAAGTAAACGTGCCATACGTGCCGCGCAGATCGGGGGTACCCATGCCGGAGAGAGTCTTTCCTTTCGCCGCGATCGGCGGAAAATTTGCCGGGATTCTGTAAACATAATTGGGCACGCCGTGCTCATCCAGAATCTCCCAGAAGGCCTTCCCGTGCCGCAATTGCTCCGCCGAACCGCTGCCCAGCGGAATCACCCAACTCCCGATGTGAAAACTATGCTTTGGCCCTTCGACCTTCGACGTAGAAAAATAAAGCTGAAAAGTCTTCGGATCGCGGTGGATGAAATCAAAGATTCCGTGGCCTCCGGCATTCATTCCCGTAATCAGGTTTGACCACGCCACCGGGCTTTGCGGCGGAATGCTCGTCGTCAAACGCCGGAACGATCCCTGCGCGGCCAGCCGGGCGAAGTTCGGCATCTTGCCCTCGGCCATGAACTTCGTGAGCAGATCCGGATCGAGCCCGTCAATGCCGAGGATGATCAGCTTGCGGGAGCCAACCGCTCCTCCCCGGGCGCGCTGACAGGAGAGGAACAGGCTCAAACCCAGGGCGCACGCAGCCAGCAGGCACAGTAGGCGAAGACGTTTTCTGAATGGCGCGGTCACTGCAAGTATGATCTGCAAAATATGGCCCGGCTTCCTGGCTAACGATGGGTGGCGGACACGATATCGCCACAAGAGGATATCCCGAGGAGCAGGTACATAGATTGTACTTTACACTTACTGTCATGATCCGAAAAGTGTTTGCCGGCGTGAGTCTGATCCTCCTAGGATTCAATTCGGCTTTCGCCGCGCCCGCATCCAAACCCAACCTGGTGCTGATCACTCTCGACTCGGTTCGCGCCGACCGTATGGGCTTCCTTGGCGCCAAGGGTACTCGTATGCCGAACCTCGATCGCCTCGCCGCAGAAAGTATTGTCTTCGAGCATGGTTACGCCCAGGCGCCGGGCAGCGTGGTCTCGCACGCGACTATTCTCTCCGGAGCCTACCCTCAAAGCACCGGCGTGAGCGAGATTGGCGGTACACTGCCGGCATCGCTGCCTTATCTCCCTGATCTGCTAAAGACGCAAGGTTATCGCACAGCTGCCTTTGTTGGCTCCATCGATCTCGATCCGGTGAACGGACTGGCACAAGGCTTCGACCGCGGCTTCCAGACCTACGACGCTGGCTTTCGGCCTGCCATCCCCGGCGACGCCCGTCTTCCCGTAACTGAGCGCCGCGGAGATCAGGTTGCCGCTCGCGCCATCGCCTGGCTCCAGCACAATGCACAGCCGCAGTTTTTCCTATGGGTTCATATCAGCGATGCGAGCGCACACGTCGCCGCCTACAATTCCGCCATCACCGCGACTGATGCAGCCGTCGGTAAATTAATCAGCGCTTTGCAGCAGCGGAAGATCTACGAAAATACCGCGGTGATCGTTGTTGCCGACCACGGCGAGAGCCTGGGCGCTCACGGTGAAGACGCGCATGGCATTTTTCTCTATGACGAGACGATTCACGTCCCGCTGCTTGTAAAACTTCCACAAGTCCAGCCAGCCGCAAAGCCCGCGACTACCCGAGTATCCGCCAAGGTCAGGCTCGTGGATATTGCTCCGACGATGCTGGAAATCGCCGCCATTCCAGTCCCTTCGCAAATGCTGGGACAGTCGCTGTTACGCATTGCGAAGGCCATCGGTGGTGGTGACCAGCCTGTATATTCCCGTGCCGACCTGCCTCAACGCGGATTCGGCTGGAGCCCGCTGGAATCATGGCGCGCGGGCAAGTACCTCTACATCCGCGCTCCCAAGCCCGAACTCTACGACTTAAGCACAGACCCCAACGCGGCTCACAACCTGGCCCAGAGTTCGAAGGCCACGCTCGACACCATGGCCGCGCAGTTGGACAATTTCGACCGCCGTTTCAGCGGCGAGGCCGGCAAGTCTTCGGCGGAGTTGAGTTCTTCCGAGATGCAAAAACTGGCTTCGCTCGGCTACGTCGGACTGCAAAAGTCGTCTGGTCCCGCCGCTGCAGTCGCCGGAACCGATCCCAAGGACAAGATAGCGACTGCCAATAAAGTGATTGAAGCCGCGACTCGTGACCAGTCGAAGCCAGATCTCGCCATTGCTGCGCTCACACCTGTCCTCTCCGCCGATCCCAACCTCTACCTGGCGCAATACACGCTCGGAGTCGCCCTGGTTGAGCAAGCGCAATACGTCGCCCTGGCACAGAGAGGGCAATATGTCGAAGCCGCTAAGCATCTGCACAAAGCGATCGAACTCCAGCCCGACTCAGCCTGGGCGAACTACGAAATCGGCGCATGCCTGCTAAGGACCGGCGACTTCAAGACCGCGATCGTCCACCTGGAAATCGCCACTGGACGCCTGCCTGCCTTCGCCCCTGCGCACCTCTCCCTCGCTGAGGCTTACGAACACACGGGGCGGACCGAAGACGCGAAGCGGGAACGCAGCAAGGGCCAATAAGCGAGTACAAAAACTACTCGGGCGGCTGATTTTTTAGCGCAGCAGCCTTGGCGCGTTCCTCGCTGGCATTCTGCGCCTGTCCAAGTTTCTCGTAGGCCTTTGCCAAAAACGCATGAGCCTCCGGCGATTCCGGATCTATCTTCACTGCGCGACTCAGTCTCGGTAACGCAGCGTCGGGATGTCCCTGGAGAAGAAGCAACCTGCCGTAGGTCAGATTCGCTTCGAAGTAATCGGGCTTGATTTCGAGCGCCCTTTCGTATTCCACGGATGCCTCCGGAATATGCTTCAGGCGCGTGTAGACCATAGCCAGATCAAGGTGAAAAAGGGCAGAAGCAGGCGTGCATACGACAGCTGCCCGCATCTGAGTCAATGCCGCATCCCAGTCGCCACTCTTGGCCAGCACCAGCCCGAGTTGGTAATGAGCCGTCCCCGAATCTGGCATCTTCTCAACGGCCGACTTTAGGGCTGACACGGCCCCCACATAATCGTTTCGCTGCGCAAGCGCGCGGCCCAACTCCAGGTACCCAGCCCCGACGCCGGGTTCCATGCGGACTACTTCGCGCAGATCCACAATCGCCTCATCGTAGCGATCCTCCCCAAGGTCTGTGAGCGCTCGATGAAACCTGTTCGCGACTTCGATCTTGTCCTTGGGATCGACCGCGGACTTTTTGTCGTTGTTTTCAGCCGCGACGTCCGCGGCCGTGTATCCGAGCGCCCGGAGCTTCTCTGTCTGCTCGGGATCCAGCTTTGCCGGTGCCTCGAGGACGTTGCTGGTCTTTCTTTGAAAGCCTTCCAGTTGCGCGTCGAGCGTATCCACGACCGCTTTCGAGGCGGCTGCCAGATTGTTAAGCGCTTTCGGATCAGAAGCTTGATTGTATAGCTCGCGCTTCGGGGCTTGAACGTAGAGGTATTTGCCAGTACGCCACGAACGTAACACGGCCCAGCCGAACGTGCTATGACCATAATTCGTCTCGGAATAGATGGGCCGTTCCGCCCCTTTTTCCTTTTCGCCGGCGGATGACCTTCCTGCAGTGGTCTTTGTCCCTGTCACGTCGATCAACGGGAGGAGCGAGCGTGCCTGCATTGCCACTGGAGCCGCAACGCCGGCCGCCTGCAGCAGCGTCGGCGCAACGTCCGCCAGTGCCACGCGGTCATCCACCCGCCTTCCGCCAAGCCGCTCTTCCGGCAGCTTCAGCAACAGAGGTACATGAATGGTCTCATCATAGAGAAAGACTCCATGCCTCTCTTCGCCGTGCTCGCCAAATGCCTCTCCATGGTCGGCTGCAATTGCGATCAGGCAATTCCGATACAACCCGTGCCGCTGGAGCACCTCCATCACGCTGCCCACAACCGAATCCGTATACGCAATCTCACCGTCATAAGGAGCGGACGCGTAGTTGGTCTTAAACGGCTCCGGCGGGTCGTAGGGGTCGTGCGGGTCGTAAAAGTGCATCCAGACGAAAAAGGGACTCTGTTGATGTCGGCTCAGCCAACCCATGGCGCGGTTGGCCACGTCTTCAGCGCGTCGCTCGATGCTCTTGTAGCGGTCCTCTCCCGGCGCACGCGCGTGGAAGTCCGCGTCATAGAAATCGAAGCCGCGCTCGAACCCGCTGGCAATGGAGTGGGGGTCCAGTACCTCGGCCCCAATGAACGCGGCGGTGTGGTAGCCATGCTGGTGTAGCAGATCCGGCAAATATGGAAGGCTCTTGGCCAGCGGCGTCCCCAAGTCCTCGACCTGGTTGAATTGAGGGTATGTCCCGGTCAACAACGCTGCGTGTGAGGGCGTCGTCAGCGGAACCTGCGCATAGGCCTTAGTAAAAACCACAGCCTGGCGGGCGAGAACATCCAAATTAGGCGTTAAGCCCCGCGTAGACCCAAGAAACCCCATGCGGTCGGCACGCGTCGTATCGAGCGTGATCAGAATGATGTTGGGCGGGGTCGTTTTCCCCGTCGGCGCGTGGCTGGCGTTCTTTGGCGTGGCAGGCGTGCCCGCAGACGCCAGAACTAAAGCAACGAGGAGACACCGGACAACCTGCATAGGGAGTTGAAGAAAGTCTAGCACGTCGGTGCCTAGGCCACGGTTGGACAAGAAAAGGCCGGCCTTGCGGCCGGCCTGAAATCTTGCTCTGAAGTCTGGCCGATTTAGAAGTCGAATCGGACCGCCAACTGCGTGATCCGCGGGCCTCCGGTTTGCTGATTGCTGAACGTGGAAGTCGAGTCTCCAAAGTTGCCTGCTGTCGGATTGCTGACTGGAGGCAGGAAGTTCGGGTGATTAAACAGGTTGAAGAAGTTGGCCTCAAACTTGAACGCCGCGCGCTCGTTGATCTTAAAGGTCTTGCCGACGCCAAAATCCGTGTCGAAGTATCCTGGCCCAACCAGCGTGTTACGTTCCATCTCGCCCTTATTGCACCACAATCCCATGTTGACGTTCGCCGGGCAGGGTATCCCGGTTACGCTTGTATTTGACGGTCCGTTTAGCACTCCCCAGTTAGCGGGTCCCGTTTTCAAATAGCCAGTCGCGGGGCTTACATTGTGGTCTGGCGAGCGGGCAAGTATCTCTATATCCGCGCTCCCAAGCCTGAACTTTACGATCTAACCGCGGACCTCGGCGCCGCCCACAACCTGGCGCAGAGTTCGAAAGCCACGCTCGACACCATGGCCGCGCAGTTGGACAATTTCGACCGCCGCTTCAGCGGCCAGGCGGGCAAGGGTTCGGCGGAGTTGAGTTCTTCCGAGATGCAAAAACTGGCTTCGCTCGGCTACGTCGGATTGCAAAAGTCGCCGGCTTCTGCTGCCGCGGTTTCGGGAACCGATCCCAAAGACAAGATAGCGACCGCCAATAAAGTTACTGAAGCAGCGCGTGACTGGCCGAAGCCAGATCTCGCTATTGCCGCGATCGAGCCCGTTGTCTCGGCCGACCCCAACCTCTACTTGGCGCAGTACACGCTGGGAGTAGAGCTGGCTCGAAAAGGGCAATATGTCGAAGCCGCGAAGCATCTGCACAAAGCCATTGAACTTCAGCCCGACTCAGCCTGGGCGAACTACGAAATCGGCGCATGCCTGCTAAGGACCGGCGACTTCAAGACCGCGATCGTCCACCTGGAAATCGCCACTGGACGCCTGCCTGCCTTCGCCCCTGCGCACCTCTCCCTCGCTGAGGCTTACGAACACACGGGGCGGACCGAAGACGCGAAGCGGGAACGCAGCAAGGGCCAATAAGCGAGTACAAAAACTACTCGGGCGGCTGATTTTTTAGCGCAGCAGCCTTGGCGCGCTCTCGTTCTGCGTTTGCCCTCTGTCCCAGTTGGGTATAGACGTTGGCCAGAAACATGTGCGCGTCAATCGACTTGGGATCGATTTTCGACGCCTCACGAAGATACGGAAGCGCTTCCGCGCTATTCCCCTGCATGGCCAGCAAACGCCCGAGCAACAGATTGGATCGGAAATGATCGGGCTTCAGCGCAATCGTTTCCCGGAACTGTTGCATTGCCTCCGGAATCTTTTTCGTTCGTTCGTACACGACCGCCAAATAAAAATGCAAATCGGAGGAACCCGGAGCAGAAGCCAGCGCCGTCTCGAACTGCGGGGCCGCCTCCGCCCAGTTCCCCGTCTCCACCAGCGCGCGCCCCAGCAGGAAATGGGCGCTACTGTCTAACGGCGACTTCTCAACCGCCGTGCGCAAAAGCGGCAGCGCCTTTTCTGGTTCTTTGGTAGAGACATAGACCCGGCCGAGTTCCAGACAGGCCAGTGGAGCGTCGGGGTCAGCCTTCAACACCGCTTCAAGCTTCAGAATCGCCGTATCGTACTCCTGATCCAGAATCGCAGCCAGCCCCTCATTGAACATATCGGCAATATCGTTTTTGCCCTTGGGGTCCGGTCCACGATCGGCGTTTTCCGCTCCGGCGCCGGAATCAGTCCCAACATAGCCCAGAGCCATGAGGCTTTCCGACTGTTCCGGAGTCAGACTTGTCCTCGCTCCCTCGACCCGCGCTGTTTTGCGGCGAAAATCATCTGACTGTGATTGCATGGTGTCGGCGACCGCCCGGGCATTGGGCGCCAGATTGTGCAGCGTTCCAGGATCGGCGGTCTGGTCGTAGAGTTCACGCTCCGGTGCATCCACATACAGATACTTGCCCGTGCGCCATGAGCGGAGCGCGCTCCATCCAAACGCGCGATGCGCGTAGTCGCTCTCCGCGTAGGCTGGACGATCGGCTGTCACACCCGATTTGGAGGTGCCGTCACTGGTGAGTTTCACTACGCCGAGCAGCGATTCGCCTTGCATCGCAGGTGGTACGGGAACTCCAGCCTCCTCGAGAATCGTCGGCGCCACGTCCACCAGCCGGACACGCCCGTCCACTCGTTTTCCGGCGAAACGTTGCCCCGGCAGCTTGAACAGCAATGGTACATGGATGGTTTCGTCGTAAAGAAAAATGCCGTGGTGATGTTCACCGTGTTCTCCGAGCGCTTCTCCATGATCCGCCATCACCGCAATGACGGAGCCGTCGTACAGTCCGAGGGCCCGCAACCGGGCAAACAGTTTCCCCATCGCGGAATCGGTGTAGGCAATCTCTCCGTCATAAAGCTCCGAGGCATAGCGCGCTCTGTAGGGCGGGGGCGGGTCATACGGCGCATGCGGATCGTAGCAGTGCACCCAGATGAAGAATGGACCTTGCCGGTGCGTGCTGAGCCAATTAAGAGCGCTATCGACCACTGCCTCGGCCCGGCGTTCGACGCTCCGATACCGATCTTCCCCCTTGTTGCGATCATGAAAGGGAGCGTCATAAGTGTCGAAACCGCGGCCAAAACCGATGGCCACGGGGTTCTTGGAATCGACGATCAGAGAACCGACAAAAGCAGCGGTCTTGTACCCTCGATGTTTCAGGATATCGGGCAGGTAAGGCAGGTCTGCGGCCAGCGGCTGCCCCATATAGTACAAGTGGTTGAACTGAGGATAGGTACCGGTAAAGATGCTCGCATGCGACGGCGTCGTCAATGGTACCTGCGCATAAGCGCGCGAGAACACCACACTTTGCTTCGCGAGGGCATCGAGGTTCGGGGTCAGTCCGCGTGTCGATCCGAGAAACCCCATACGATCAGCCCGCGTCGTATCCAGTGTAATGAGGATGATATTAGGGCGAGGGTGAGGGGTCGATCTAGGAGGAGTCGCCGTGCCGGCACATTGAGTCAGTAACAGCAGGATCAACAACCGGAAAAACCGCATAGGGGTCAGAAAAAGTCTAGCACAGGCAGCCGCCTCGGTAAGAAATTCGGCAAGAATCATGACCTGGAAGGGGGCCTCTGGTGGCGGAGTGCCGCATGCGCAAGAAACACCCATTCAGTAGAAACAGACCGGGAATTTCAGAGACCCGCGACCCAACAAAAAAAAGGGCCGGCCTTTCGGCCGGCCCGGAAGAATCTCGGAGCAGTTAGAAGTCTAACCGTACCGCGAGTTGGGTAATCCGGTGACCGCCGCTGTCACCGAAAGTGCTACCTGAAATACCGTAGGTGCTCGGAGAGTTGTAGTTGGTGCCCGGGACCTCGAAATTCGGGTGGTTGAACACGTCGAAGAAGTTCGCCTGGAACGTTAAACCCGAGCTTTCCGTGATCCTAAACCTCTTCGTAGCACTAAAGTCCACGTTCATAAAGCCCGGACCCGTCATGCTGTTGCGGCCGATCGGCGCATTGCACCACAGACCTTGGTTGACCGAGGTTGGGCACGTATATGGGACCCAATCCGCGGGATTGAAATAACCCAATCCGGGGCTGCCGTGTGTGACGGAATTCGCCGGAGCGACCGTGGGCACAACGCGGTCGGTGTCATAGCCATCCTTATTCAGGTCGTAGCTCGCGCTGCTGTCATAGGGCGTGAACGGGTGCCCCGTCTGGCGGATGATAATAGCATTGGCGCCCCATCCGCCGAGCCAGCGGTTCTGTTTGAGGAACGGCATTTCGTAGCTCACCGTGCTGACAAACCGCTGTTTTATGTTGAAGTCGGACGGTCCGTAGTCGTACTGCACGTCCATGTTGTCGGTCGGGTGTTCTCCGATCCGGTTATTGAACAAATCGCTGACCTGATCCAGGGATTTGGAATACGTGTAGTTGGCGGTGATGCCGAGCCCGTTGGCGTAATTCTTCCGAACGCTGAGTTGCAGGCCGTGGTAGTTGGAACTGAATCCGTTGTTACGGTAGTTGTCCGCAGCGATGTTGGGATTGATGCGCTCGGTGGAAAGGCCATCCGGGTACCCGGCCTCGTAACACAAAGTACCCGCGGCATAGGAGGTGGCAGGGCAGGCCTTACGGCCATCGAATGTATTGCTATCTTTCAGTCCAATCAGCTTGTGACCGAATGTACCCACATATTCGGGCTCGAAGATATACCCCTTCATGAACTCCCACTGGAAGCCGAAGTGTACCTGCTCGTAGTAGGGCGTCACCATATTCTGGTCCATGTGACGTGGGTTCGGAGCTGGCGCGTAGGCTGGCGAATTAAACAGCCCTCGCGAAGCTGGGGTAAACGGATAAGTAAACAAACCAGGTGTAGAGACTGGACCCACCGCGAAGATCTCGTTGTCCGAGAAATACGGCGGGTTGAAGCGGATATTCTCGAACACGTTGTTGTAGATGCGATCGTACATGACTCCATAGCCGCCGCGCATGACGAGCTTCTGGTTTCCCAGAAGGTCATACGCGAAGCCGACCCGTGGACCGAAGTTGTTCGTGTCCTTGTTCCAGAGTTCGTTGTTCCTCACCTGGAACACAGCGGTCGCCTCCCCAGCGTAGAATGCGCTGTTCACCGGGAAGAAGGCGTTACATGCGGGTTGGAGGGCGCCTCCGCAGTTGTAGGTTGCCGTCGGGACCGGAGTTACCGGACTACCGAAGTACACGTTGGAGTCAACGTTGGGCTGGAAATTGTGCGGCGGGCCGTAGTACTCCCAGCGTAGGCCAAGGTTTAAGGTCAAGCGGGGACTTGCGCGGTAGTCATCCTGGACGAAGAATGCATACTCGTTCGCCCGGAAACCGCGGTAGGGATCCGGCAGACCGCTCGTGGCCGTGTTGACCGCAGCCGACATTGCGTAGCCTCCGCCGTATCCGATATTGCTGCCAAAAAGGTACTTTTCGAAAGTGTCATCGAATGCCAGATCGGTCAGAGTGTCTTCAATGCCCCACTCGACAACTGTTCCATAGGTGTCGAGATAGAAGGAAGAGCCATTGCGCGTGTGCCGGTACTCACCGCCAAACTTGATGCTGTGCTTGTCCTTCTGCAGAGACATGGTGTCCAGGTACTGGAACTGGGTCTCGGTAAAGAACTGCGGCAGGCCGGAGTACAAACCCAAATCCACACCCACATCTCCGAGCCCGCTGTCATAGCCGGGCGCCCCCAGCGGCCCCGGGTAGTCAGCCCTGTGGCGCAAGTAACTCATCTTGTAAGTGTTAAGCAACGTTGGACTGAAGGTGTGGTTCCAGGTTACGCCCCAGTTTTGGCCTTTGGCATTCAAAAGACAGTCCGGCCCATAATAATTGTTGCCACACTGCCATTTTGTATCGGAATTCGCGGTCTGGTTAAGGTAGAGGACGCCGACCGAGTCCTTATCACTAAAGCGGTGATCAAACTTAACGCTCATGCGCCACTCGTTTTGCATGGTCGCAGTGGGTTCCGATATCAAGCCGTACACGGGAACCGGATAGCTCAAATAGCAATTCGGCCCAGGCGGCGTCAGGTAGCAATCCGACGGGGCGTTTGTCGCGAGTGGGAGAAAGTCCTTCGTAAACAGTCCGTTGGCAATGTTGGTCAGGCCAGTGGTGGCGAGCGGGTAGGGGTTACCCGGCAGCGCTTTGACGGCGGTAAAATTAGCGCCCAGAGCGGCGGATGAAGCTCCAGCCTGATGAAACACACCCGGGCATGTCGCTCCGGTATATATCATACAGACGCCGCCCGGATCCGTCTCGGCCCAGTTGGCGAGACCACCGCTGTTCACGAAGTCCAAGAACTGCTGGGTGGTTGAGGGTTCCGTGGGGCCTGGTGAGACTTGACGCGCCCGGTGAAATTCCAGGCTGCTGTAGAAGAATGTTTTGTCCTTTATGATCGGGCCACCGGCGGAACCGCCGAACTGGTTACGAACGAGGTGGTCCTGACCCTGGTGATAATTGGTCTCCCAGTCTTCGGCAGCCAGCGCTTGGATGCGGTTGTATTCAAACAGCGAACCATGCCACTTGTTGGTTCCGCTCTTCAGCACGGTGTCCGTAATGAAGCCTCCGCCCTTGCCATATTCGGCGGAGAAAGTGTTGGTGATGACACGATACTCCTGAATCGCATCGGGGGAGATGCTGGTGGACGCGCCACCCTTGTCATAAATGGAGAGTTGGCCACGGCCAGCCTGGCCCTGCTCGTTGTTATCAGTGCCCTCGACCAGGTAGCTTCCCGCCCCTTCACGCGCGCCGTTCACGGCCGCGCCGCGGTTATTGCCCGAGTCGTCCTGGGAGGCCGCTCCGGCTACCAGCTCAATAAACGAGTTCTGGTTGCGAACTTCCAGCGGCATCTTTTCCCAGATGTTGCGATCCACCAACTGCGAAACCGACGATTCAGTGGTCTGAACGGTCTCGGCGCTGGCCTCGACTGTAACTTGCTCGCTGGTCGCGCCCAGTTCCAGCTTCAAGTCTGCCGTAACGGTGATGCCCACGCTGACCACGATCCCTTGGATCTTGGTGCTCTTGAAGCCTTTGGGCGAGACCGAAACAGCATAGGTGCCGACGACCGGCAGCGCTGGAAACTGGTAGTTTCCGGTTGCAGTCGTAACGGTTGTGCGCTTTTCGCCAGTGGCGCTGTTCACGAGCGTCACTGTCGCGCCCGAAATCACGGCCCCGGATGGGTCTGTGACCAGACCGGCAATCTCTGATGCACCTTGCGCCCAAACAGTTCCGGTTAAGAGAGCTAGAACCACCAGCGGCAGCAGAAAACGAATCCAAGTGTTGCGGAATGCAGATTCCATTCGATTTCTCCTATTTGAACCTGGAAATCTAAATGCAGTAACCCGAGTTACGTTGATTGAGCAGGCAGGGCCCGACATCTGCGCGCCTCCCCAGAGAAAGATAACTCCTGCACAAATGCAATCTGTATTCCAAATGACAACCAAATAAATGTCATATTTTTCAATAACATGCATTTCTTACTGCAGGTCTATACATTTTTCTGTATGTGTATCGCCAGTTATTCTATGAAAACATGTATACGATCGAGAGACCTGACATCGTCGGCAATCTCTTGACTACGGAGCTCATCGGTCGGGCATCGGTTCTAATTGGTGTTTCCGTCCCCCGAGATCCCTGCCCACTCCGCGTTAAGATTTCGCCACCGCGCCTGCTAGAATCTTGATTCCGTGAAACCCAGTCTCCCATCGCTCCGAAACACCGCGCCCGGGACCGTTCCCCTCTCCGTTCCGCTCCTGGACTTGCGCCGACAGTACGAGGGCATCCGCGAAGACGTGCTGGCCGCCATCGAGCGCGTGTGCGATTCGCAAAGCTTCATTCTCGGTCCCGAAGTCGAGGCGCTCGAGCATGAAATTGCGACGCTGACCGGAGCGGTTGCTGCGGTCGGTTGCGCGTCGGGAACGGAGGCCCTCTGGCTGGCGCTGGTCGCAGCCGGTGTAAAGCCCGGAGATTCGGTGATCACTACGGCATTCAGTTTTTTTGCTTCAGCCAGCGCGATTGTGCGGGCCGGCGCAACGCCGGTTTTCGTGGACGTCGATCCCGGCACGTTGAATCTCGATGCGGCGCTGGTTGATCGGCAGATCCGCACACAGCGTCCTGCAAATCTTCGCGCCATTCTTCCCGTTCATCTTTACGGCCAGTGCGCCGACATGGACGCATTCGACCGGATCGCACACGAATTCGGCATTGCGATCGTCGAAGATGCCGCCCAGGCCATCGGCGCCGAGTGGCGCGGGCGCGGCGCGGGATCGCTCGGTGTCACAGCCGCCTTCAGTTTCTATCCCACCAAGAACCTGAGCGCTTACGGAGACGCAGGCATCGTTACCACGATGCGTCCGGAGATGGCCGAGCGCATGCGGCAACTCCGCAACCATGGCAGTCCACGGCGTTACTACCATCACGAATTTGGCTGGAACGGACGCATGGACGCGATTCAGGCTGCGGTGCTGCGCGTGAAGCTAACGCACATCGCCGACTGGAACCGCAGCCGCCAGAACCACGCCGCGACCTACGACCAACTATTCGCCGACGCGGGGCTGACTTCCAGCCGGACTTTCGAGCCATATTTCGAGTCAAAGTGGCGCGCCCGTGCGCCTGCTCGCACGCAGTCCGCAAGCCAAACATGTCTTTCATCAGTATGTGATTCGCGCCCAGCGCCGCGACGATCTGCGCAAATTCCTCGCGGACCGGAGAATTGGTTCGGAAATCTACTACCCGCTGCCGCTCCACTTGCAGCCTGTCTTTTCCTATCTCGGACTGAAGGCGGGAGACATGCCGGTTTCCGAACAGGCCGCGCAGGAAGTGCTGGCGTTGCCAATGTTCCCCGAGTTAACCGAAGCGGAAATTCGCTGCGTGGTTGAGAGCATTGCGGATTTCTACTCGTAGGATCAGACGCCACGGTAAAGCAGGTCCTTCCGCTTCGGCTACGCTCAGGGTCAGGAGGACAATTTTGCTTAGGGCTTCTGCGGCCTCACCGTCTCGGGCGGTGACAAGGTTATCGCTGCCGCCGCGCTGGCTCTTCTCCCGGCGCATACACGCGGCGCACCATTGGCGTGTTGAGCTTATATTTGCGCTCGGTAACGTTGCCGTTCTTGTCTTTGACCCGAACGATGAACACGGGCAACAGGCCTTCCTTGTCGAAGCTCTCTTGCGCAACGGTAACGGGCAGGATGCCTTCCATGCGCTCGCGATACGCCGTCTCATAGCGATGGCGTTTCACGTTCCACGTGAAGACGCGAATCTGATTGAAGTCAAACGGCAGGCCATCCTTAGGTTCACTGAGAGCGGTCAGGTACTGCGCGACCTTCTTATCTCCATCCTTAACCTGGTCCAGCACGAAGCAGGCGACGATGCGCTGGCCTTCCGCGTACTGCGCGACTTCAAGCGGAACGTCGACATCCACCATGCGGGCCAGCACCCAGCCGACACGGTTGTTGGAGTCGCGCACCAGCCACCAATCTTCAATCACTGGTGCAGGTTCCTTCTTGTCTTGCTGGTTACCGGGCGGTGGGGCAGAGCGCGACGGCGGCGCAACCGCTCCCGGCTTCTCGGCCGTGCCTCGCTGCAGCAGCGATAATTTTTCGCCGAAAGAAATTTGATAGAGATGTTCGGTGTCCCGTCCCGGCTCAACGTGCAGATTCGTATCGTTGCGCGTCACGCCCTGCGCTTGCACGGGATCGTTCAGGTTGTCCGCCGTCAGCTTCTGGATTTGATCGAAGACATCCTGGCCGACAAGGTAACGCTGCTCCATCCATCCCGTCGCGCCACTGGCGGTGCGCACTTTGGCGAAGCGGCGGTCATGGTCGAGCACTTCCACGCGCTCGCCGTTCTTCACCACTCCGGTTTTTTCATACACCGCCGCGACGTGGTCGCGCAGATTCACCTGAACGCCGGAAATGTAGGCGATCTCAAGGACGCGGCCACGGCCGCGATTGCAACCCGATAAGAGTAGGGCGCCAGCGAGGCAGAGCGCGGTCGCCGCCGATCGAGCTTTCGACGATCGAGGCAGAGATGTGGGGAGGAGCTTCACTGGATGAAAGGTTTACTATAGCGCGGCGCGATGGCGCTGGAAAGAGAAGGGCGGGGTCTGGGGCGAGACCGATAGCGTGGGGCAACCCGGCCCTCTGTCGTTATGGTAGGCTCCTCGGCGAAGTCCAAAATCTAGTTATTATTCGCAGTCACGGTCAGCACGTTCGAGGTCACCGTTCCGCCCGAACTGCTCGGGTAGCTCATTTGGAGCATATATGAGGCAGCCTGGCCGCCCTGGCTTAACAGGCATTCTTCTGCCGGATTACCTGCTGGGTTGTTGGCAACAGTGCAGGAGAAATAGCTATCGGCCGTCGTGATCGTCAATGTACCGCCGTTGTCAGCAGTAATGAAATCCGGCGGGCCCGGACTCCCGGCAAAAGTGAAATACACGGGACTCCCGCTGGCTGTGATCGAGCTTGCACTCTGGGTGCCCGTAATCGTGATGACGTCCCCGATTACACTGACGGTGGCTGTGCCACTAAGGCCCTGAGCAGCTCCAGTGATCGTCGCTGCGGCGCTAGTTACATTGACGCCGGTTACGAGTCCCGCGGCAGTAATCGGCGCGTCCACCGTATCGCTGGACGTCCACACCAGCCCGCTGGTAATCTGCGAGCGGGTGCCATCCTGATACGTTCCCCACGCCGTGAACTGTTGCGTAGCATCAACCCCAAGATCAAGGCTCGGAGGCTGGATGGCGATTGACTCGAGAACGTTAGCAGTAAAGAACCCATGGCAGCTGACGCCAAAGGCCAGTGCAACCAGAACCGTGAAGGCAAGCGTCAACGCCAGTCTGCGCCCAGTCAACATAAATGATCGCCTCAGATAACGTGATTTTAGCAGAACGCCCGGCGCTGGCTCGACGCTCGATAGTGCATGGCTTGGGTCGTACTGTTGATCAACTGGCGAATCAAGCGCTCGAAGCGTTCCTGAATATGGAGAACGGGGCGCGCTCCTGAACTTGCACAGTGTTTTCCGGCAGGGTACGGAAGATAGATTTTCGACGTACAGCCTCTAAAGGGGCGTCGAATTTCGATGAATTAACGTATCGCTAAAGCGATACGAACCGCCTTACTGAGAGCTGATAACTGACAGCCGAGAGCTGTCTCACTTCGCTCGCTTCTTTCCGGCCTTCGCGATCCTATCGTCAATTGGCTTACGTCCGGCAAAACCTTCGCTCGTTCCGTGCCAATGCGCGATCGCCGGCTCGCCCAGCTTCCAGCATAGCAGCAGGACTTCCCCTTCAACCTTGCAGGGAAAATCGAGCAACCCGATGTCGAGATCTTTCACCTGCACGCCAGTGGCATCAATTTCAGCGAGCGCATCCTTGATGCGACGAATGGCTTTCTCGCGCTCCGCTTTGCGCCGCGCCAGATGAACCACATTCAACAGCGTGCCGCCGTTGAGAAATACACGGTGCGCCGTCTCCTGCAACGTGGCGTCGACGTCCTCAATCAGCTTCTTGCTGTGGATTGCCTGCTTGAGGAGGGACTCCAGAATCGGCAGGAGCATTTGCGCTTCGTCGAGGGTAAAGGTGCGGTCGGACATGTGAGTCTATTCTACTGGATGCAGCGCGGACTGGACGAATCAGGTCTTAGGTCTTAGGCCTTAGGTCTCAGGCATACCGGGTCCGCCTCCCTATCCATGCTATTTTCAGTGGACGGTCATGGACACGCCGCCTTCTCAATCCACCCCACGCAATGTATACGCATTCGGGCTGACTTCTTTCCTCAACGACACGGCCAGTGAAATGGCGTACTGGGTCCTGCCCGCCTTTCTTGCGTCGCTCGGGGCCGGACCGGCGCAACTGGGGATTATCGAAGGCATCGCCGAAAGCGTAGCTTCCTTTGCCAAACTCTTCTCGGGCTACGTGACCGACAGGGCCTCGCGGCGCAAGCCCATCGTGGTCGGCGGATACTTCGTCGCCAACGCGGTGAAGCCCTTGCTGGCACTGGTCTCTTCCTGGTGGCAGATTCTGGGAATTCGTTTTTGCGATCGCTTTGCGAAAGGCATCCGCGGAACTGCTCGCGACGTGATGGTGGCTGAGTCGGTCGATCAATCGACCATCGGCTCAGCCTACGGCCTGATTCAAGCCATGGATTCCGCCGGCGCCATCGCCGGCCCCCTGCTGGCGCTGGCCGTAATCGGGCGCTTCGGCATGAGAGGCGTATTCGCGTCGGCTGCGATCCCGGGAGCGCTGTGCGTAATCGTCGCCTGGGTGGGGATTCGCGAAGTTCACCACGGCAGCAAACGGCTTGCCGAGCTGCGCTCGGCTGGACGGCCGAGGGCGGCCGTCCCTACGCAGGCGGGCGAGGACGTCCAGCCCTCCACGAGCAAATCCGAGTGGCTTCCAAGATTGCCGCTCGGCTTCTATTACGTTCTGGCCGTGGTCACGCTGTTCTCGCTGGGAAATTCCAGCGACATGTTCCTCGTCCTGCGCGCGGGGAACTATCGGCATTCCGGCGTCTCGCGCGCCGCTGCTGGGACTGGTCTTCAACATCATGTTCACACTAATGTCCTGGCCGGCAGGGAAATTCAGTGACCGTTTCTCGCGCTCGGCCATCGCCGCCGCGGGATATTTCGTTTTCGCCATCGTCTATTTCGTCTTCGCCCTGGCGCCTTCCCAACTGGCGATATGGATAACCATGGCCTTCTATGGACTTTTCTACGCGCTGACCAATCCCGTGCTCAAGGCGCTCGTCGTGGAGACGGTACCCACCGACGTGCGCGGGCGCGCGCTGGGCATCTACTTTTTCGTGACCAGCTTGACTACGCTGCTGGCCAGCGTGATCACAGGCGCATTGTGGAAGGTGTATGGAGCGCCGACGCCGTTCTATCTATCGGCAGGGATCGCAGCGTTCTCGGCGTTCGCCTTGCTCGCTCACCGTTCGCCCAGGCGTCACTGCGACCTGCGTGGCCGCTTCTCAAACCCACCACGGAGGCACAGGGCCACGGAGAAAAACAAGAAAGGGGCTCTCCGTGGCTCCGTGCCTCCGTGGTGAAAAACCCGCGCTCGACAGAAAGTCACGCGGCACGCTCCGGCCGCCGCAGCCAGAAATACGCGACCACCAGAAAAGCTACGCCCGCGACGGTATCGAGCGCGACATCCCGCACGGTGCCCGTCCGCGACGGGATGTAGCTCTGGTGCCATTCATCCATAGCGGCAACGAAAACCGTCCCCAGCCAGGACAGCAACGCCGCACGCAATAACAAGGCATGAACTCGACCGAGCGTAGCCCGCCAGCCTCGCAGCAGAAGAAGGCTCAATACGCCATAGCCGACGACGTGTCCGGTCTTGCGTAAATAGTGATGAAAGACGAGGAACTTGTAGAAATCGACTTGGCCGAACAGTCGCGTCAGCAACGAATACAGCACTGTGCCCGTATTCCGTGACGAGAAGAAATCTGTAGATTCAAACGCGATGAGCCCGATCCAGACGAGGGCTGGCCACCAGGCGCGCAGAAGATGGGGACGAGGCGCTGTCGTAGTCAATTCGGTCTCGTCCCTCACTCCGCCGCGTAGTTCGGAGCTTCGCGCGTGATCATGACGTCGTGCACGTGACTTTCGCGGAGGCCAGCGGCGCTAATCCGCACGAAGCGCCCCTTCTGTTGCAGTTCCGCCACGGTCTGGCAGCCGCAATACCCCATGCCAGACTTCAGCCCGCCCACCATCTGGTGCACGATCATTGCGACCGAGCCGCGATAGGGCACGCGTCCTTCAATGCCTTCCGGCACCAACTTAGCGAGCCGATTCGACTCTTCGCCGATTACCGGCATCGCGGTCGACGCATCTCCATCCGAATTCTGGAAATAGCGCTCGCTCGAACCCGCCGCCATCGCTCCCAGCGAGCCCATGCCCCGATACGACTTGAAGGTACGGCCCTGATACAGAATCAATTCGCCCGGGCTTTCATCGGTTCCGGCAAACATCGATCCGATCATCACCCCGGAAGCGCCCGCTGCCAGCGCCTTGCAGATATCGCCCGAATACTTGATGCCGCCGTCGGCAATCACCGGAACGCCGGAATCGCGCGTGGCCCGCGCTGCCTCCGCAATCGCCGTGATCTGCGGAACGCCGACGCCGGTCACGATGCGCGTGGTGCAGATCGACCCCGGACCAATGCCGACTTTAATCCCGTCCGCTCCTGCGCGCACCAGGTCACAGGCGCCATCGAAGGTCGCTACGTTCCCGGCTATTAGTTCCATTTCCGGCAACTTCGCTTTCACTTTCTTGACCGCTTCAAGCACCAGCGTGGAATGTCCATGCGCGCTGTCAATCGCCAGCACATCGACCTTTGCCTTCGCCAATTCCTGCGCGCGCTCCAGAAAATCACCCGTCGCCCCGATCGCCGCACTCACTCGCAGCCGTCCCTGTGGGTCCTTGGCGGCGCCGGGATACTTCAGCTTTTTCTGGATGTCCTTGACCGTGATCAAGCCCTTCAAGTTGTACTTGTCGTCGACGACGAGAAGCTTTTCGACGCGGTGTTCGTGCAAGATCTCTTCCGCTTGCTCCAGCGTCGTTCCCACCGGTACCGTGATCAGATTCTTCTTGGTCATCACCTTATCGATCGGAATATCGAAGCGCGTCTCGAAGCGCAGATCGCGATTGGTGAGAATGCCGACCAGTTTTCCATTCTTCAACGTGATCGGCACGCCTGAAATCTTGTATTTCTTCATGACGTCAAGCGCATCGGAAACCTTGGCATCCGGCGACATGGTGACGGGATCGACAATCATGCCGCTCTCCGACCGTTTCACCTTGTCCACCTCATTGGCCTGCTGCTCGATGGTGAGGTTGCGATGAATAATCCCGAGGCCTCCCTGCTGCGCCATGGCAATCGCCATGTGCGATTCGGTCACCGTGTCCATGGCGGCGCTGAGGATCGGAATATTCAGCCGGATATTGCGCGAGATTTGGGTCTGCGTGTTGGTGTTGGCGGGCACGACTTCGGAGCGCGCCGGCAGGAGTAACACGTCGTCGAATGTGAGGGCTTCGGGAACAGGAAAATGAATCATAGAATTTCGGATGAACTTCTATTGTAGGGAGCGGGTCGAGATCAGGCAAATAGCAACCGGGTCATTGCTCAACGGGTGCGAAAGCCGTAACATTTCAGTGTCCTTCCGCTAGCTTCTCTCTAAGGAGGCTTCATGTCTCGCTCTGCATCCCGACTCATCGTGGCATTAACATTGGCGGCAATCATTATGGTTCCGGCAATTCTCCATACCCAGGCGACCACAGCTGAAATTCCATCGGCAACCATTCGAGCGAATGCACGTCTTGTGTTGGTGGACGTGGTGGTCACGGACAAGAAAGGTCAGCCGATCACCGGCCTCAAGCCGGAAGATTTTACTGTGGAGGAAAACGGGAAGAAGCAGAAGGTTTCCGTTTTCGTCCCGCCGGGGGCTGCAAACGGACCCACGCCAGCACCCACGCCGCCCGGCATTCTCTCGAACCACCCGGAAAACGTTGGCCCCGCCGGAGTGCCGACGGTGCTGATCCTCGACGCGTTGAACTCTCCCTTCAAAGACCAAGCCTACGCGCGCTCGCAAATGCTCAAATATGTGGTTGAGCAAAGCCAGCCTGGGCAGCTCATGGCGGTGGTGGGGCTGACCGACCGACTGCATGTACTGCAACAGTTCACCAGCGATCCTCAAATTCTCTTGACCGCAATCAAGAACTACCGGCCGCAGGAGCAAATCCTCCAGGCTTCCCCTCCGCCGGCGGTAGGGGAGACGCCCGACGCCGGTCTCAGAGTTGGGGGCGCCGCGCTGTTGTCCATTGAGGCCGGACGGCAGGTTGCCAGTTTCAGTAACCTTCAGGTCGGCTTCGACCTCGAACGGCGTACTCTGATCACGATTGAGGCTATGCGCTCCCTGAGCCGCATGCTGGGTGGTCTCCAGGGCCGGAAAACCGTGGTCTGGCTCACAGCGGACTTACCATTTGACCTGATTCCGGAGAACCGCAACATAACCGATGCGGAATTAGCTGCGGATCTACCTCACATGGGCAATCAGGCGGCAACCGTCAGGGGCGCCGGCGCCGTTGCATCCGAGGAGCGGGCGCTTCACGGCCAGGCGATCAAAGACGCAGAGGCGCAACTTGCTGGCGCCGGCATCGTCATCTATCCCGTGGACGTACGCGGGCTTGTCGGCGGCATGGAATCGCTCGCCGCGGTCTCGGAAGCTCACAGCCAGGATATTCACGGAGCGGGACTCGCAAACCAGGCGATCCGGCAATCCCAAGGCCTTGAGGCCAGCCAAGACACAATGCGGGAGATCGCAAGCGAGACCGGCGGCAAAGTCTATGTGAATGAGAATGAAATCAGACAGGGCGTGGCGCTTGCGGTGAGCGACAACAAGGCCTCCTACGAGATCGGCTACTATCCGGAGAACAAGAAGTGGGACGGGAAGTACCGCAACATTAAGGTCAAGTTGGCTCAGGGCGACACGCAGATTCGTCATCGCAAGGGGTATTTTGCCGTTGATCCCATGCAGAACAAGGATGTCAACTACGAGTCGGACGTTGCGGCCGCGCTGGCGGTCGGTGCGCCGGCGACGCAGGTGTCTTTCATGGCGCAGGCCAAGCCGACCGGCCCCGGCAAAGTCCATGTGGTCTTCCTGGTCGACGCTCACACCTTGAGCGCCGATGACTCCGGCGGAAACAAGAAAATGAATGTAACGCTCTTCGCCGGCCAGTACGACGCAAGTGGCAAGAGTCTTGGGGTTCACAGCACCAAGGTGGACAAGGCTTTTGATGCGGGCACGTACCAGCAGATTCTCGATCACGGCATGATGGTGCCCATCGACATGGACGTCGCTGCCGGCGCCAAAGAGCTTCGGCTAGCCGTCCTCGATGGCAAAACGGGCTTCATCGGCACCACGAGCGGCCCACTCGGACAATAGCGGACGTACGAAAACGACGAAAAGGGCGTCCATTCTCGGACGCCCTTTGTTCTTTTGAATTCCCGGTTTAACTTCTACGCTGCGCGAAGCATTACTCTTTCTTTTCTTTACCCTCAGCCTCATTAGCGGCGCTGTCCTTCTGCGCCTGCGCTTCGGCGTCGGCGTGTTCCATCGCCTTGCGGTTTTCCTCGGCGCGTTTGGCGCGGATTTCGGCTCGCTTCTGGCGCTTTTCGTCGAGCACTTGCTCGCTGCCCAGGAGTTCGATGAACGCCTTTTCAGCGCCGTCGCCCTTTCGCCACGCCGTGCGCACGATTCGCAGATACCCACCCTTGCGGTCGCCGAAGCGCGGAGCCACGGTATCGAACAGTTTGTGGACGGCTTCGTCCGTCATCAAATAGGCCGCCGCCTGACGGCGCGCCGCGAGATCGCCCTTCTTGCCCAGGGTGATCATCTTCTCGACCTGCGGACGCACCGCCTTCGCCTTGATCACGGTCGTCTCGATGCGCTCTTCCATGATGATTGAAGTCACCATGTTGCGCAGCATGGCGCGCCGGTGCGAAGTGGTCCGTCCTAACTTGTATCCTGCAACTTTGTGACGCATGGATTACCCCTGAATTAGTTCTCAGTTCTCGTCGAAACAAGTCGTTGGTCGATAGTCGTTGGTCGTTAGCGAACGAGTAGCGACCAACGACCGACGACTGTCTTTCTCTACAGATCGTTGTCGCCGTACGCCGAAGCGGGCAGCACCTGGTTCGAAGTCGGTCCGGGCACAGCGTTTCCGTGCTCGTCGATCTTCATACCCAGGCTCAGACCCATCGAGGAAAGAATCTCCTTGATCTCGTTCAGCGACTTGCGGCCAAAATTTTTCGTCTTCAGCATCTCCGCTTCGGTCTTCTGCACCAGTTCGCCGATCGACTGAATGTTGGCGTTCTTCAGGCAGTTATAGCTGCGCACCGAGAGTTCGAGTTCCTCAACCGAACGGTTCAGGTTCTCGTTCTTGATTTCGGGCCGGCGCTCTTCGCTCGCCGACGAGGTCTCAATCTCTTCTTCAAAGTTGATGAAGATATTCATGTGATCTTTAATCAACTTCGCGGAGAGCCCAAGCGCATCGCCGGGAGTGATCGAACCGTTCGTCCAGACTTCCACCGTCAGCTTGTCGTAATCGGTGATCTGTCCCAAACGCGCCGCTTCGACGGTGTAGTTGCACTTGCGCACCGGCGTATGCACCGAATCGATGGGGATGAATCCGATACCGAGATCATCCTCGAAATTCTTATCGGCGGAAACGTAACCGCGGCCGCGCTTCAGGCGCATTTCCATGTCGAGCTTGCCGCCCTCGCTCACCGTCGCGATGTAAATTTCCTTGTCCAGCACTTCCACATCGCCGTCGGCTTCGATCATGCCGCTGGTGACCACTCCCGGCTGATCGGCGCGCAGATAAATCGCCTTCGGACCGTCTCCGGCAAGCTTGAACGGAACCTGCTTCAGGTTGAGGATGATGTCGGTGGCGTCTTCTACCACTCCCGGAATTGACTGGAACTCATGCAGCACGCCTTCGATCTTCACCGCGGTAACTGCCGCGCCTTCGATCGAACTCAGCATCACGCGCCGCAGCGCATTGCCGATGGTGGTGCCAAATCCGCGTTCAAACGGCTGCGCCCAGAACATCCCGTATTTGTCAGTGAGTGAACTGGCATCACTCGCCAGCCGTTTCGGTTTTTGAAAGCCTCTCCAAAGCATGTGTTTCTCCTCTCGGCCATGTGGCTCAATCCTGCTCGCTGAGCGGCCCGGCTCAGGTCGCAGCAGGAAAGGCTGATCTGGCACGAAAAAGTGGCCAAAAACATCCGCTGGTCGTTAGTCGCTGGTCGTCCGCTTCGTCGGTCTTGCCAACGACCATCGACTAACGACGAACGACTGACCACTACTTGCTGTACAACTCGACAATCAGCTGCTCGTTCACCGGCAACTGGATATCTTCGCGCTTCGGCAGCGCTAACACGCGCCCCTTGTAGTTCTCGCGATCGATCTCCAACCACACCGGCGCCGGCTGATGACTGGCAAAATCCCTGGCGATTTCGAGAATCGGCACCTTGCGGCTGCCCTCGCGAATCGCAATCTCTTCTCCTACGCTGACCTCGTACGAAGGAATGTTGACCTTCTTCCCATTCACCTGCACGTGTCCGTGACGCACCAACTGGCGCGCCTGACGGCGGGAAATGCCGAAACCGAGACGATAGACCACGTTGTCCAGACGCCGCTCGAGTTGTTCGAGCAACTTCGCGCCCGTCACACCCTTGAACCGGACCGCCTTCTCGAAGTAATTCCGGAACTGGCCTTCCTGGGTGAAGTAGATGCGCTTAGCTTTCTGTTTTTCGCGCAACTGCAGACCGTAGCCTACAACCTTGGTCTTCTTGTCTTTCCCGTGTTGTCCGGGAGCGAAGTTGCGTTTCTCAATAGGACATTTGTCGCTGAAGCACTTGGTGCCCTTGAGGAAAAGCTTGATCCCTTCCCGGCGACAAAGACGACACACTGCATCGGAATAACGTGCCAAGTTGTTCTCCTTTTAGATGACCGGTTTACGGGTTTCCGTCCCAACAAGCCAAAAGCAGGCTTGTTGGGAACCCTTGGCTTCACCCTTCGTCCCGGACGAAATTCGTTTTCAGTTCTCAGTTGTCAGTTTTTCAGTAATCCTCAGCTTCAGTGGATTTTACTGATAACTGAAAACTGAAGACTGAGAACTTGCTCTTACACTCTTCGCCGTTTCGGCGGCCGGCAGCCGTTATGCGGAATCGGCGTCGTGTCCTTAATGGATCGCACTTCGATTCCCGCCGAGGCCAGCGCACGTACCGCCGACTCCCGTCCCGATCCCGGACCGCTCACCCGCACATCCACACTGCGCACGCCGTGATCGCGCGCCATGCTGGCGGCATTCGAGGCGGCCTGCTGCGCGGCAAACGGGGTCCCTTTACGGGAGCCGCGAAATCCCAGCGAGCCCGAACTCTTCCACGCCAGCACATTGCCGGTCATGTCGGAGATGGTCACGATGGTGTTGTTGAAAGAGGCCTGCACATGCACCAGTCCGTGGGGAACGTGCTTGCGCTCTTTCTTCTTGAACGTCTTCTTCTTGCCTTTTTTCTCGGGCGCCGCGGGGGCGCCTGCTGCTGCCGCTGGTTTTGCCATAGTTTAGGTCTCAGGTCTTAGGTCTCAGGCCTTAGGAAGATCTCATGGTTGCTGAGACCTGACACCTAAGACCTGACACCTGGTTCTACGCTTTTGCCGTCTTCTTCTTCTGCGCGACCGTACCTTTGCGCGGACCTTTGCGGGTGCGAGCGTTGGTATGCGTGCGCTGCCCGCGAACCGGCAGGTTCCGGCGATGTCGGAATCCGCGATAGGACCCGATTTCGATGAGCCGCTTGATGTTCATCGAAACGTCCTTGCGCAGATCGCCTTCCACCGAGCCTTCCGCCTCGATGACCTGGCGAATGCGGTTGACCTCGTCTTCCGCGAGGTCCGAAACTTTCTTCATCGGGTCCACCTTCGCCGTGTCCAGAATGCGCGCGGCGCGCGAGTTGCCGATGCCGTAGATGTAAGTGAGCGCGATATTCGCGTGCTTGTTGCGCGGAAGATCGACGCCTGCAATACGAGCCATGATCCCTCTCTTGTGTTAGCTCTCAGCTGTCAGCTATCAGCTCCTCTCAGTAACTGCTTTACCCCTGACGCTGCTTGTGTTTCGAGTTCTCGCAGATCACCCGCACTACCCCCTTGCGGTGGATGACCTTGCACTTGTCACAAATCTTCTTGACCGATGCCCTTACCTTCATAAACCAGTTCTCAGTTCTCAGTTGTCAGTTCTCAGTAACTGCAACTGCAGATCCCTCGCTTCGCTCGGGATGACAATTCAAAAAACAACGATGACGCGCCAAAATCATTTGTAGCGGTACACAATCCGACCGCGATTCAGATCGTATGGAGAAAGTTCGACCGCGACCTTGTCTCCCGGCAGAATCCTTATAAAGTTCTTCCGCATCTTGCCGGAAACATGCGCCAGGACCTGGTGTTTGTTTTCGAGCTCCACCTTGAACATGGCATTGGGCAGCGGCTCGACGACCGTTGCCATCACTTCAATCGCGTCTTCTTTACTCATTACCCTCCAAAACAGTTCTCAGTTGTCAGTTCTCGGTTCTCAGTTAAGACTCATCCGGCTCTCACTGAGAACTGAGAACCGGGAACTGAGAACTACTGGGTCAATATCACCGGCCCTTGCCGCGTTACCGCTACACAATGCTCAAAGTGCGCGCTGTAACTGCCGTCAGCGGTTACGGCCGTCCACTTATCGTCCAACACCCTGGCTTCGGGACCACCCGAGTTGACCATCGGCTCAATCGCCAGGACCATGCCTTCGGTTAACTCCGGGCCTTGGCCCTTCTTGCCGAAATTCGGAATCTGCGGCGCTTCATGCAGCTTCGTCCCGATGCCATGCCCGACAAATTCCCGCACTACGCTGAACCCGTTCGCTTCCACGTGCTTCTGGATCGCCGAGCCGACGTGTCCGACCGTGTTGCCGATCTTCACCTGCGCGATGCCCTTGTACAGCGAAGCCTCGGTCACCTCGAGCAGCTTCTTCAATTCCGCACTCAGCGACTCGCCGACCGGCACCGTGATGGCCGCATCTCCGTAATACCCGTCGTAGACTACGCCGCAATCGATGGAAACAATGTCTCCGGTTTTCAGCGCCCGCTTTTCCGACGGAATCCCGTGCACGATCTCTTCATTGATCGAAGTGCACAGCACGCAGGGATAACCGTAATATCCCTTGAATGCCGGCGCTGCCCCGAGTTCCGCGATCAATTTCTCGGCGGCCTTCTCCAGATCCATCGTCGTAACGCCCGCCGCCACCATGCCTTTCAGGTGGTTCAGAATCTGGCGGACCATCTTGCCGCTCCGCCTCATCTTTTCGATCTCTTGCGGCGACTTGCGGATGATCCGGCCTTCTCCAAAACTCATAATCAATTCTAACTTTGCGGTCCCACGACTAGCATCCACCAGGGTCCGGACAATGACGGTCAATCACGCCAAAAATTTGCTCCGTCACCGCTTCCCTGGGCCGATCCGCATTGATCGCGACCAGCCGCCGCTGCACCCGGTAGTAATCCGCTACCGGCTTGGTCTGCGTTTCATAAGCCGTCAAACGCCCGGAAATGACTTCTTCACGATCATCGTCGCGGAGCACCAGCTTGGATCCGTCCACATCACACAACTCATCTACGAGAGGTGGTTGTAAGTGGATGTTATAGAGCCGTCCACAGGTGGGACACGAACGCCGCCCGGTAAGCCGCAGTAGTAATTGAGTATAATCCACGAGCAACTGGATCACAACCGGCGGACACCGCTCCGGCTCTTCCGGATTTTTTCCCGATCTGTTTTCAAAGACCTCTTTTTCCAGGAAAGCGTCCAGCCATCCGGCCTGGGCGGCTGTCCGGGGAAAGCCATCCAGCACAAATCCGCGTTGACAATCGGCCTCCCGCAGCCGCGTGGCCACGATGCCGTACATCAACTCGTCGGGAACCAGTTCTCCTCGCGCCATGATCGCCTTGGCTTCAAGGCCGAGCGCGGTGCCACGCGCCACGTGATCCCGCAAAAGATCACCCGTCGATATCTGCGGGACGCCATAACGCTCGACAATCTGTTTGGCCTGCGTGCCCTTCCCGGCCCCGGGAGGCCCCAGAAGAATCACTGGTCCAATAATTCGCGCGGTGTCGTTAGCCGACTCTTTGGCCATCGACATGGCCCCTTTTACTCGTATTTCCCATCGCGGAAATACTCCGCGCTCACAAAATCTAGCCGCTGTGTCTACCAGCGGCGTCCGCGGATCCGGCCGCTCTTCGGCGTGAATCCATCGTAGTGCCGCATGATCAGTTGCGCCTCAATCTGCGTCACCGTATCCATCGCCACGCCCACCACGATCAGCAGCGACGTACCGCCAAAATAAAAGTTCACGCCCAGTCCGTTCGTGATCCAGGTGGGCAGGTTTTCGAAGATTCGTCCCAGCAGCGGAAGATGGTTCAGCTTGATACCCGCAATCATCCATTCCGGAATCAGCGAAATCGAAATCAGATAGAGCGCACCCACCAGCGTGATCCGGGTAAGAACGTCGTTGATGAAGTCTGAAGTCCGCTTCCCTGGCCGGATGCCGGGAATAAAACCTCCCCACTTCCGCATGTTGTCCGCAACCTCGTTCGGGTTGAACACGATCGAGATATAGAAGTAGGCAAAGAAAACAATCCCCGTGCAATAGAGCAAGGTGTAGAGCGGCTCACCCCAGCGCATCGCGTCCAGCAGCGGGCCGACCACACGGTTGTTGTGGAACGCCGCGCCCAGCATCTGCGGCAAAGCCAGAATCGAGGACGCGAAAATCACCGGCATCACGCCGCCCGCATTCACCCGCAGCGGCAGGTGGGTGGATTGCCCGCCCATCACTTTGCGCCCGACGACGCGCTTGGCATACTGCACCGGAATCCGCCGCTCGCTGCGTTCGACGAACACGATGAACGCCACCACCGCGATCATCAGTACCAGCAACATCAGGAGAGCCGGGGCTGTAAACACTCCCCAGGCCGAGGTCTGCGCCTTCTGGTACAGATCGATCACGCCCCGCGGCAAGCCGACCACGATGCCGGCAAAAATCAGCAGCGACATGCCATTGCCGATGCCGCGTTCGGTAATCTGCTCGCCCAGCCACATGATGAACGCACTGCCCGTAGTCAGCGTGAGCATGGTCATCAGGATGAAGCCCGGCCCGGGAGTGTTCACGAAATCGCCCGCTTTCTGCAGGCTGATGGCGATGCCAAACGACTGCACCGCGCTCAGAATCACGGTCAGATAACGCGTCCACTGGGTGATCTTCTTCCGGCCCAAGTTCGCCTTCTTTTTGCAGCTTGGCCAGCGGCTCATACACCACCGTCAGCAACTGTAGAATGATCGACGCCGTGATGTACGGCATGATGCCGAGCGCGAAGATCGTGAGCCGCCGCAGGTTGCCGCCGCTGAACAGATCGACAAAGCCCAGCACCGAGCCCCGGTTCTGCTCGAAAAACTGCGCCAGCCGGTCGCCATTGATTCCCGGCGTCGGGATGTGGCCGCCGATGCGATACACCGCCAGCAGGCCGAGCGTGAACAGCACGCGCTTGCGAAGGTCAGGAACCCGGAAGATGTTCGCCAGCTTTTCCAGCATTACTGCAAGACCTCGAACTTGCCGCCTGCCTTGGTGATTTTTTCCTGCGCCGACTTCGAAAACTTGTGCGCATGAACGGTGATCGCCGTCTTCAGTTCGCCGTTGCCCAGAATCTTGACTGGCGACTTGCCATTCACCACTCCGGCCTTCTTCAGCACCTCGGGCGTGATTTCGGTTTCGCCGAGCTCTGCCAGCCGGTCCAGGTTCACGACGTCGTATTCCTCGCGGAAAATGTTGGTGAAACCGCGCTTCGGCACACGCCGGTGCAACGGCATCTGGCCGCCTTCAAACCCGCGGATCAGCCGCGCACCCGATCGGGACCATTGTCCCTTGTGCCCGCGCGTGGAAGTCTTGCCCATGCCGGACCCCATGCCGCGTCCGACGCGCTTTTTCTTCTCGGTTGACTTCTTCGGTGCCCGTATTGTCGATAGATTCATAGTGAAATCCTAGGTGTCGGGTGTCAGGTCTCAGGTGTCAGGAAAATCCAACATACGCTGACGTTGAGGTTGCTAACAGCCGACTACCATCCAAAATCTCTAACCGTCGGGTCCGAGGTTTTCCTGACACCTAAGACCTAACACCTGAGACCTTACTTCACGATCTCCACCAGATGCGGAATCTTCTTCACCATGCCGCGAATCGCAGCCGTGTCTGGCCGCACAATCACCTGGTTCAGCCGCGTGAACCCCAGCCCTTTGACAACTTTTCTATGTTTGACCGGAGTGCAGATCATCGACCGCACCCACTTCAACTGAATCTTGCCGCTCGCCACCGATTTCGATGTCTTGGTTGTCATTACAACTCCTCGCCACGTTCTTCAACCGACTTGCCCCGCAGGGTCGCGACGGCTTCCCGGTTCTTGAGCTTCTTCAGCGCCTCGAACGTGGCTTTGATCACGTTGTGCGGATTGTTCGTGCCAATCGATTTTGTCAGCACATTCTGCACGCCCGCCGACGTCATCACCGCCCGCACCGCACCGCCCGCAATCACGCCCGTGCCTTCCGGGGCCGGCTTCAGCAGCACCATGCCCGAGCCAAAGCGTCCGATCACCGTGTGCGGCACCGAGGTCTGCGTCAGGTTGATCCGCATCAGGTTCTTCTTCGCCGCCTCAATCCCTTTGCGGATGGCCTGCGGAACTTCCTTCGCTTTGCCGGATCCAAAACCAACCACCGCCGCCGAAGGATCGCCCACCACCACCAGCGCCGCGAACGACATGTTCTTGCCGCCCTTAACCACTTTCGTCACCCGGTTAATCGAGACCACTTGGTCTTTTAACTGGAACGAACCCGCATCGAGTTTCTTCGTTACTCTAGCCATTCTGAATCCCGTAACTCTCTAGTCGTCAGAATCGCAGTGGTCGGTTTTCAGCTTTTAACTGAGAACTGACAACTGAGAACTGAGAACTGTTTCTAGAACTGCAATCCCGCCTCGCGCGCTGCATCGGCCACCGCTTTGACCCGGCCATGGTAAATGTAGCCGCCACGATCGAATACCACCTTGGTAAAGCCCTTCTGCTTGGCCAGTTCGGCAATCTTCTTCCCAACCATCTTGGCCGACGCTACGTTGCCGCCGGTCACGCGCACACCCTTCCGGTCGTCCGCCGTTGACGCCGCTGCCAGCGTGACGCCCTTCAGGTCGTCAATCAACTGCACGTAGATATGGTTCAGCGACCGGTACACATTCAGCCGTGGACGCTCCGCCGTACCCATCACTTTCTTCCGGATACGATCGTGCACCCGCTGCCGCGTCTGATTTTTTGAAGCGATTCTTAACATAAGCCCTCAGCTATCAGCTATCAGCCGTCAGTTACAACCCATCCAGCTTACAGGCTTCATTCGAAGTAACTGAAGCTGAGAGCTGAGAGCTGACGGCTGAAAGCTATTTTGCTCCTGTCTTCCCAACCTTCTTCTTCAAGCGCTCGCCGGCGTAGCGAACGCCCTTGTTCTTGTACGGATCGGGCGGACGCAGCGATCGCATTTCCGCCGCCACCTGCCCGACTTTCTGACGGTCAATCCCGGTCAGGGTGAGCTTGGTCAGCTTGGCGTCAATTGCGCAATCCACGCCGCTCGGCAGCGGATACTCAATCGGGTGCGAGTAACCCAGACTGAACACCACCGTCCCCTTGCCCTTCATTTCCGCGCGGTAGCCGATGCCGACGATTTCCAGTTCCCTCGTCCAGCCCTTGGTCACGCCATCGACCGCGTTATTGACCAGCGCCCGGGCCAACCCGTGCACCGCCGCCTGCGAATCGTTCTCGCGGATCGCCACCAGGTTGCCGTCCTTCTGCTCCATCTTGATGCCGGACGGAAGAGACGTGTCCAGCTTGCCTTTCGGCCCCTGGACCATCACCGTATTGCCTTCGATTTTGACCGTCACGCCCTTCGGGATCGCGATCGGCTTTTTTCCAATTCGTGACATAGCGTCTTAGCTCTCAGTCGTCAGTTATCAGTTAACAGTTATCAGCAAAAGCGTTGTTGCAGTTACTGAAAACTGATAACTGACAACTGATAACGCTTCTCTACCAAATCTCACAAAGCAATTCGCCGCCCAGTCCCTCGCGGCGAGCCTGGCGCCCTGTCATCACGCCTTTGGGCGTGGTCAGGATATTGATTCCCATTCCGCCCAACACCCGCGGAATCTCGGTGCGGCGTACGTACACGCGGCAACCCGGACGCGACACCCGCTCCAGGTTCGTAATCACCGCCTCATTATTGTTGCCGTACTTCAAATACACGCGCAGGACCTTGTGGCCCTCTTCTTCCGCGGGCTTGAAGTTCGCGATATAGCCCTCTTCCTTCAGGATGCGGGCAATCTCCGTCTTCAGTTTGGAAGCTGGAACGTCCACTTTCTGGTGCCGTGCGCGGATCGCGTTGCGGATGCGCGCCAGCATGTCTGCGACCGGATCGGTCAACCTCATTGTTTGCTTCTCCTCGAGCCGCCCGTTCGCTCCGCGTAAAGCGGAGAACCTGTCAGCAGCTAACTTCGGTCGTTAGTCGTTGGTCGCTAGTCGTTAGCAAACAAACACCTAAAAACCACTTCCGTACTATGCCTCGGTAAACCCACGCCGTTTTTCAGTCACCCGTCGTCGCGAACGACCAACGACTAGCGACCAACGACGCTCTACCAAGACGACTTCGAAACGCCTGGAATCTCGCCCCGCAGCGCCAGTTGCCGGAAACACAGACGGCACACGCCAAACTTCCGCAGAAAAGCCCGCGGACGTCCGCAAATCTTGCAGCGGTTATGCTTGCGCGTCGAAAACTTCGGCTTCTTTACGTTCTGCGGTTTGGTCTTGCTGTCCGTGCCGTCCTTCACTCGTTTTGCTGTAGTGGCCAAATTCGCTCCTAAATTCAGCTGTCAGCTTTCAGCTGTCAGCTCTCAGTCAAACCTCAGATTCGATCACGCCCTAAAAGGCATGCCGAGATGCTTCAACAGCGACCGCGCCTGGTCGTCGGACCTTGCCGTCGTCACGATAGTCACGTTCATGCCTTTCAGCTTGTCGACCTTCGCGTAATCAATCTCCGGAAAGATCAGCTGATCGTGCAGGCCGAGCGTGTAATTGCCGCGCCCATCGAACGACTTCGTCGAGACGCCGCGAAAATCGCGCACTCGCGGCAGCACGATGCTTACCAGCCGGTCGAAAAACTCGTACATGCGGTCGCCGCGCAGCGTCACCATCGCCCCAATCGGCATGCCTTCGCGCACCTTGAACGCCGCAATCGATTTCTTCGCCCGCGTAACTACCGGCTTTTGTCCCGAAATCTGTCCCAGTTCATTCACCGCCGGGTCGATCAGCTTCGCGTTCTGGGTGGCTTCGCCCACGCCCATGTTGACGACGATCTTGTGCAGCCGCGGCACCGCCATCGGGTTCTTGAGTTCGAGTTCCTTCATCAAGGCAACGGCAACTTCTTTCTCAAACCGCGACCGCAACCGCGGCCGCTCCTTTGCTGCGTGCCGTGGAGCCTCTGGACCCGCCTTGGCCTCAACCGGAGCGTGCCCCTTCTGCTCGCCCTTCGCCAGCTTCGGTTTCTTCTGCTGCTCGCCTTTTTTCTGCTCGTCTGCCATTTGCCTATGCTGCCTTATCTCTCACGGTGTCGGATTGTCGTCTCTTAAGCTCGACGTATACCGGTTCGTAAGTCTCAAATTTGTCGCCCTGCCGCTCGCATTACCAGCACTAACTGAAAACTGATAGCTGAGAGCTGACAGCTATTTGTCCAGCGTCGTTCCGCACTTCTTGCAAACTCTCACTTTGCGATCGCCACGCACTTCATGCCCAATCCGTACCGGGCCGCACGTCGCACACACCAGGGCCACATTGGAGAGCATGATCGCCCGCTCCTGCTCGGCAATTCCGCCCTTGATGTTGCGCTGCGGATTCGGCCGCACGTGTTTCTTCACCGTCATCACGTGCTCCACCAGCACTTTGCCCTCGTCGGGAAACACGCGCAGCACGCGCCCCTCTTTTCCCGTATCCCGCCCGGTCATCACCTTCACCGTGTCATTCCGGCGGATATCCACGCGTTTGTGTTCGGTAGTAGTTGCAGTTCCCATAGTTGACCTTAATCCATGCTGTACAAGCAGGCTCGCTCTTCCTGAAACCTAAGACCTGATACCCGAGACCTAAAGTACTTCCGGCGCCAGCGACACAATCTTCAAAAACTTCTTCTCGCGCAGTTCACGCGCCACCGGGCCGAATACGCGTGTGCCCACCGGCTCGCCGGTCTCATTGATTAGCACGGCTGCATTCTGATCGAAACGGATGTAAGTTCCATCCCGTCGCCGATGCTCTTTCCGTGTTCGCACGATGACCGCCTTCACCACTTTGCCCTTCTGCACCTGACCGTCCGGCGCAGCTTCTTTCACGCTCGCCGTGATCACGTCGCCCAGGCCCGCGCGCAGACCGGTCGATCCGCCCAGCGGCAGGATCATCTGCAGCTTGCGTGCGCCGGAGTTATCGGCGACCTCGAGCATGGATCTCATCATTACAGCCATGTCTCTCTCCTTCTCTCCGCCTATTTCTCGATGGAGACGCCAATCCCGGCGTCAATATCTACTTCCGGCACCAGTGCCGTTTTCCGGACAATCTCTTTCAACGTCCAGCGTTTCAGTTTCGAAAGCGGCCGCGACTCTTCGATCTTTACCGTGTCGCCGGGATGCGCTTCGTTCTTTTCGTCGTGCGCGTAGAACTTCTTCCGGATCGAGATCACCCGCTTGTACATCGGATGCGCCTTCTTCCGCGTCACTTCGACCACGATCGTTTTCTGCATCTTGTTCGAGACGACCGTGCCGATCAATATCTTGCGGCCCGAGTGCTTTTCCGTTTGGCTCGTGATTTCCGCCATTACTTTTTCTCCGTCTTCGCGCCGGCCAGTTCCTGCTCGCGCAGAACGGTCTGGACCCGCGCAATATCCCGGCGCAGCCCGCGAATCTTTTTCAGGCTCTCCGTCTGTCCCATGTTCATCTGGAACTTCAGCTTGAAGAGTTGGTCCGCCAAATCCCGCTCCTGGTGTTTGAGCTCGACGTCGGTCAAGTTGCGAATCTTTTCTACCTTCATAAAATCAGGTCTCAGTTCTCAGGTGTCAGGTCTCAGGAAAAGCTCTCTTACTCACGTGCTTCGCTTTTCACCTCTGCAATCTGACCTCTAACCTCTGCAATTTCTACAGCACTTCGCGCTTTACGAACGTTGTCCGCAGCGGAAGTTTGTGCGACGCCAGACGCATGGCCTCTTTCGCGTCGGTGATGGTCACGCCTTCCATCTCAAACAGAATTTTCCCCGGCCGCACCACTGCCACCCAGTGATCCGGCGCTCCTTTGCCTTTTCCCATACGGGTTTCGGCCGGCTTCTTGGTCACCGGCTTATCCGGAAACAGCCGGATCCAGACTTTGCCGCCGCGCTTCACAAAACGCGTCATCGCCACCCGGCTCGCTTCAATCTGCCGGTCGGTGATCCAGCCCGGTTCGAGCACTTTTAGTCCGTATTGACCGAACGCCAGCGTGCTTCCGCGCCATGCCTTGCCCGTCATGCGCCCGCGCTGCTGCTTGCGGTACTTAACTTTCTTCGGCATCAACATAGAATCAGTTCTCAGTTCTCAGTTGTCAGTTCTCAGGAAAATCTTCCCGTCAGCTGCTTTCTACCTCTGCAATCTGACCTCTGACCTCTGACCTTTCTAAAATGCTCCTGTAGTGCTCACTTCGCGCGCCGGCGTCGCTTCCCGCTTTTTTGCCGGCAGAATCTCGCCCTTATAGACCCAGCACTTCACGCCAATCACGCCGTAAGTGGTGCGCGCTTCGGTGAAGCCGTAGTCAATATCGGCGCGCAGCGTATGCAGCGGCAACCGCCCCTGCAGATACCACTCGGAACGCGCGATCTCGTTGCCGTTCAGCCGCCCGCTCACCCGCACCTTGATGCCTTTGCAACCGAAGCGCAGCGCCGAATCCACCGACTTGCGCATCGCCCGCCGGAAACCCACGCGTTTTTCCAGTTGCAGCGCAATCGATTCCGACACTAGCTGCGCATCCAGTTCCGGCTTGTGCACTTCCTGGATGTCGACATGCACCTCGCGCGTCGTCTTCTTCTGCAGATCCTGCTTGAGCTTGTCGATTTCCGCGCCTTTGCGCCCGATGATGATGCCCGGACGCGCCGTCTTGATGATGATCCGCAGCTTGTTGCCCGGACGCTCGATCTCGACCGAACTCACGCCCGCCGACTTGAGCTTTTCCTTCAGCTCGGTCTTGAGCTTGTAGTCTTCGAGCAGCAGTTTGTCGTAGTCCTTCTCGACAAACCAGCGCGACTTCCACGGCTTGGTGTAGCCGAGCCGGAATCCGTAAGGATGAACTTTTTGTCCCATCGTTGCTCCTTAACTGCACGTTTCAAAGTTTCAAGGTTGCAAGGTTTCAAAGTGAAACCTCCACAACTCTCGCCTTTACTTTGAAACTCTGAAACCTTGAAACTTTGAAACCTTACTTCCCTATTTCTTCGCGGTCGCTTTCTTGCCAACCGCCTTCTTCTTCGCTGGCACCTTCGCCTTCAATTTCGTTTTCGGCTTTGAAGGAGCCGCAACCTTTGCCGCCTTCTCGCCCGGTGTTGCCGCCGTCCCTGCCAGCACGCCGTTCCGGTTCTTCTCCGCCAGCACGATTTGAAGATGCGCGATGCGCCGCACATAGTGGTAGGCGCGCCCCATCGGCGCCGGACGGATCCTCTTCATGCGTGGTCCATCATTCGCCACCGCGTGCTTCACGTACAAGTTATCGAGATCGACATCCAGGCCCTTTTCCGTGCTCAGAAAGTTCGCGTTGTCGATCGCCGACTGCAACAGCTTTGCGACCGTCGCCGCCACGCGCTTCTTGGTGAAAGCCAGTGTGTTTCTCGCCTCTTCCACGCGCCGTCCCTTGATCAGGTTCAGCACTAGCCGCGCCTTCTGCGGCGAGACGCGCATGTATTGGGCTTCAGCTCGAAATTCCATAATCCTTTGCCTTTAGCTCGAAGCTCGTGTCTCCTGTCTTACGCCTTCGGCGCCGCCGGCGCTGATGGCACTATCGCTCCAGGCCCGCCGGGCACGCCTGCCGGTTTCGCCGCGACTTCGGTCGCTGCTTTCATCGAGTGCCCCTTGAACTGACGGGTAAAGCTGAATTCGCCCAGCTTGTGTCCGACCATATTCTCGGTGACATAGACCGGAATGAATTTTCTTCCGTTATGCACAGCAATCGTGTGTCCCACCATCTCCGGGAACAATCGTCGAGCGCCGCGACCATGTACGCAGCACCTTCTTCTCGTTACGCGCATTCATAGCTTCGACTTTCGTCGCCAGGTGCGCATCCACGAACGGTCCTTTTTTTGTTGAACGAGCCATAAGTCAGTTCTCAGTTCTCAGAGACTCAGTTCTCAGTAAATCCGAACCGAGGCTGCTGATTTTTCCTTGAAACTCTGAAACCTTGCCTCTAGCCTTTTTGCCTGCGGTCCTTCACGATAAACGTATCGGTCCGCTTATTGTTCCGCGTCTTGTAGCCACGCGTCGGCTGGCCCCACGGGGTCACCGGATGGCGTCCGCCGGAGGTTTTGCCTTCACCGCCGCCGTGCGGATGGTCCACCGGGTTCATCGAAACGCCGCGGTTATGCGGACGCTTCCCCACCCAGCGCGTGCGTCCCGCCTTGCCCCAGGTGACGTTCTCGTGGTCCGTGTTTCCCACCTGTCCAATCGTCGCCAGGCAGTCCAGCAACACCTTACGAGTCTCACCCGAAGGCAACTTGACCAATCCATAGTCGCCTTCTTTGGCGATCAACTGCGCGGAACCGCCCGCTGAACGGACCATCTGCGCGCCTTTGCCGGGCTTCAACTCCACATTGTGAATCGTCGTGCCCGGCGGAATATTCCGCAGCGGCAACGCGTTCCCAACCAGAATGTCGGCCTCGGGCCCGCTTAAAATCTTCTGTCCGACCTTCAGTCCATCGGGCTGCACGATATAACGTTTCTCGCCATCGGCGTAGCTCAGCAGCGCGATTCGCGCTGAGCGTCCAGGATCGTATTCGATGGTCACTACCGTCGCCGGAATCCCATGTTTGTCGCGCTTGAAGTCAATCGTGCGCAGCTTGCGCTTGTTGCCGCCGCCGCGGAAGCGCATGGTCGTGTCGCCGGAATTGCGCCGCCCGCCCGACCGTATCTTGCCCTCAACCAGCGGCTTGTGCGGCGTGGACGAAGTGATATCGTCGGTCGTAACCGAGGTGCGATAGCGCAGCGTCTGCGTTGTCGGTCTGTAAGTTTTAATTGCCATATCGAGCTCTCAGCTCTTTGTCGTTCGTCGTTGTCGTTATCGTTATCGTTACGCTGTTCGATTTTCCCAACGACTAACGACTAGCACCAACGACCTTCTTACAAATTCTGTGCGTACTCCGGCATCTTCTCGCCGCTCTTCAACCGCACGTACGCTTTCTTCCAGTCCGGACGGTAGCCGGTAAACTTGCCCCGCCGCCGTTCCTTTCCCGGATAATTCGCGGTGCGCACCGAAGCCACCTTCACCTTGAAGATCGCCTGCACCGCTTCCTTGATCTCGGTCTTCGTCGCTTTCGGAGCCACCTGGAATACCAGCGTGTTTTGGGTCTCTTTAATACCGAGGCCCTTTTCCGTGATCACCGGCTTCTGAATAATCTGATACGCGGATTTCATCAGGCCACCTCCGGCTGCGCCTTACGCGAACGCCCGGCCGGTTTCTTCTTGGCCTTTTCCTGTGCCGGTTCCGCCTCGTGCGAGCGCCGTGACGCCGACTTCTTCAGCGAATCCTGCAGCTTCTCCAGCGCCGACTGCGCAAACACCACATGCGTGTAGCGCATGATGTGATAAGGATGCACTTCGTTCGCCCGCACCAGTTCCAGCCCGTCGATGTTCCGCGAACTCAATTTCAGATTCTTGTTCTCCGCCGTCGAAATATCGACCAGCAGCGTCGTGCCATCAATCTTCAGTTTGTCGAGCGCCTCGCGAAACAGCTTCGTCTTCGGCTCTTTCACGTCAAAGGCCTTCACCACCATCAGCTTGCCATCGGCAAACTTCGAGGCCAAGGCCGAGCGCAGCGCACCCAGCAGCTTTTTCTTCGGAAAAGCGTAGTCATAGGATCGCGGCTGCGGCCCATGCACCGTGCCGCCATGGCGCCACAGTGGCGAACGGATCGAGCCGATACGCGCCCGCCCCGTGCCCTTCTGCTTCCACAGTTTTTTGCCCGAACCGGATACCCGCCAGCGGTTCTTGGTGGCATGCGTGCCCGCGCGCGCGGAGGCGCGATAGTGCGTGATCGCCTCCCAGAGCAAGTCTTCGTTGACCGCTCCGAAAACTTCCTCGGCCAACTCCATCGTCCCGGCCTTGGCTCCGCTCAGATTGTAAATATCAATAGTTGCCATATTCTTTCTCGTGTGGGCGCGGGCGACTCGCCCGCGGCCTTTGATCTTTCTCAGCTACCCCTTCTTCGAAGCTCGCTTCGCCGCCTTCAACGGATCCACCGTCGCCGCGCCCGCGAATCCGCGGCGCTCTCGTGGCGGCTTCTTCGCTTTGTTGATCACGATATATCCGCCGTTCGCGCCCGGAACGCTGCCTTCAACCACCAGCAGATTCTCGTCTTTATCCACGCCCAGTATCCGCAAGTTGCGCGTCGTCACCCGAGACATCGCCCATGTGACCCGACATCCGCATGCCCTTGAATACGCGCGACGGAAACGCCGACGAACCAATCGAACCCGTAATCTGAAACATCGAACCGTGCGACTTTGCGCCGCCCCGAAAGTGATGCCGTTTCACCACTCCCTGAAAACCGCGGCCCTTGCTCACTCCGACGATGTCTACAAACCGCTCGCCTTCGAAAATATCCACCAGCACGCGGTCGCCAACTTTGATGACGCCCACGGTCGTCTCGCCCGGAGCGTCCACTTCCACCGTAACCTCGCGCATAAATTTCACTGGCGGCAGGTTGTGCTTGGCAAAGTGCCCGCGCATGGGCTTGGACAGCTTCTTTTCCTTCACAAACTCGACCAGGCCGATCTGCGCCGACTCGTATCCGTCCTTAGTCTGGGTCTTGTGCTGCGTAATCACGCACGGTCCCGCTTGCAACACCGTCGCCGGCCGCACATCGCCCTTCGAATCGAAGAGTTGCGTCATGCCGACCTTCTTGCCCAGAATTCCTGTAACTCTCGCCATTTCCTTCTCCGTTCCCAGCTTGGCTCGCGGCTATTGGCTGGGGAGCTATAGCTCTTTATGTTGTGTGGGGACGGGCGACTCGCCCCGTCCAAGCGCGGGCGTGGTCGCCCGCGCCCACACTACTTATGCTCTTTCCCGAACGCCTTAATCTCCACATCCACGCCCGCCGGCAGATCAAGCTTCATCAGCGCGTCGACTGTCTGCTGCGTCGGCTCCAGAATATCCAACAGCCGCTTGTGGGTGCGGATTTCGAACTGCTCCCGCGATTTCTTATCCACGTGCGGCGACCGCAGCACGCAGTACTTGTTCTTCATCGTGGGCAGCGGAATCGGTCCCGCAATCTGCGCGCCGGTTCGTTTTGCCGTCTCCACGATTTCGCCCGTCGACTGATCCAGAATGCGATAGTCGTAAGCCTTCAACCGGATGCGAATTCTCTCTTTTCCAGTCACTGTTTTTCTCTCTTTACCCCTCCCGGCTCGTCTTCATCCCGAGAGGAAAGATCTGGCGGCGAGATGCAAGCCGCGAATTAAATGCCACTACTGAATAATCTCTGCGATCGTGCCGGCGCCCACCGTGTGGCCGCCTTCGCGAATCGCGAATCGTAACCCTTTTTCCATCGCCACCGGCGTGATCAGCTCGATCACCAGGCTCACGTTGTCCCCCGGCATCACCATCTCCGTCCCCGCCGGCAACTCCGCAATCCCCGTCACGTCCGTCGTCCGCAAATAAAACTGCGGCCTGTACCCCTTGAAGAACGGCGTGTGCCGCCCGCCTTCTTCTTTCGTCAGGATGTACACCTCAGCCTTGAACTTCGTGTGCGGCGTAATCGACCCCGGCTTCGCCAGCACCATCCCGCGCTCCACGTCTTCTTTCGCCGTGCCGCGCAGCAAGCAGGCCAGCATTGTCGCCCGCCATGCCTTCGTCCAGCTGCTTCTTGAACATTTCCACGCCCGTCACCACCGTCTTGCGCGTCTCCCGGAACCCGACAATCTCCACTTCCTCGCCCACCTTGATCTTCCCGCGCTCGATCCGGCCCGTCACCACCGTGCCTCGTCCTTGAATCGAAAAGATGTCTTCGATCGGCATCAGAAACGGCTTATCCAATTCGCGCGCCGGCTGCGGCACGCTCTTGTCCACCGCCTCCATCAACGCGTCAATCTGCTTTTCCCACTTCTCGTCCCCGTTCAACGCCAGCAGCGCCGACAGCCGTACCACCGGCACATCGTCGCCCGGAAACTGATAGCTCTTCAACAGTTCGCGTACTTCCAGCTCGACCAGATCCAGCAACTCGGGATCGTCCACCGCATCGCACTTGTTCAGCGCCACGACAATGTACGGAACACCCACTTGCCGCGCCAGCAGCACGTGCTCGCGCGTCTGCGGCATCGGACCATCGGTCGCCGCCACCACCAGAATCGCGCCATCCATCTGCGCCGCGCCCGTGATCATGTTCTTGATGTAATCGGCGTGGCCCGGACAATCGACGTGCGCGTAGTGCCGGTTCGGCGTCTCATACTCGACGTGCGCCGTGGCAATCGTGATGCCGCGCGCCTTTTCTTCCGGAGCGTTGTCGATCGAATCAAACGACCGGAACACAATCTTCGGGTTGTGCTTCTGCAACACCTTCGTGATCGCCGCCGTCAACGTCGTCTTGCCATGGTCAATGTGACCAATTGTCCCTACGTTGCAGTGCGGCTTATTCCGTTCAAATTTTTCTTTCGCCATTTCCGTTTTCCTCAGGGGCTAAAGCCCCGAACCTTGTCTAACGATCCGACGTTCACAATTCGGCGCGGCTGAAGCCACGCCCTGATACGAATCACCTTGACGCCGTTTTCCCCTGCGTCTTGGCGATAATCTCTTCCGCCACATGACGCGGGGCTTCTTCATACCGCGCAAAATGCATCGAGTACTCGGCGCGCCCCTGGGTCGACGAACGCATATGCGTCGCGTAGCCAAACATCTCCGCCAGCGGCACGATGGCCTTGATCACCTGCGAACCGGCACGATGCTCCATGCCTTCGATCCGTCCGCGACGCGAACTCAGGTCGCCCATGATCGCTCCCGCATAATCTTCCGGCGTGACCACTTCTACCGCCATGACCGGCTCCAGAATCACCGGACTCGCCTTGCGCGCCGCCTCTTTAAACGCCATCGAGCCGGCAATCTTGAACGCCATTTCGTTCGAATCGACATCGTGGTAGCTGCCATCGTAGAGCGTCGCCTTGATGTCGACCATCGGATAACCGGCGAGAACGCCACCTTCCATAGCTTCCTGCATACCCTGGTCGATCGGCTTGATAAATTCTTTCGGCACCGTGCCGCCCACGATTTCGTTGACGAATTCGTAGCCTTTGCCCGGCTCGTTCGGCTCGAGGCGAATCTTGGCGTGTCCGTACTGGCCGCGGCCGCCGGTCTGACGAATGTACTTGCCTTCGGCTTCCGAGTGCCGGCGAATGGTCTCGCGATAGGCCACCTGCGGCTTGCCGACATTGGCCTCGACCTTATACTCGCGCATCATGCGGTCGACGATGATTTCGAGATGCAACTCGCCCATGCCGCTGATGATCGTCTGTCCGCTATCCGGATCGGTGTGAACTTTGAAAGTTGGATCTTCCTGCGCCAGTTTCGCCAGCGCCATGCCCATCTTTTCCTGATCGGCCTTGGTCTTCGGCTCGACCGCGACCGAAATGACCGGCACGGCAAACTCGATCGACTCGAGCGTGATCGGATGCTTCTCGTTGCAGATGGTGTCGCCCGTACTGACGTTTCTCAGACCCACTACAGCGCAGATGTCGCCGGCGAGAATTTCCTGGATGTCTTCGCGCTTGTTGGCGTGCATCTTGAGCAGGCGCCCAATGCGCTCATGCTTCTGGGTGCGCGAATTGAGCACCGACTCGCCCGACTTCAACTGTCCCGAGTACACCCGGATAAACGTCAACTGCCCGACAAACGGGTCGGCCATGATCTTGAAGGCCAAGCGCCGAGAAAGGCTCGTTGTCATCACTCTTGCGCGTGATCGTCTTTCCCGTATCAGGATCGAGACCGTGCGTTTCTTTCGTGTCGAGCGGCGAGGGCAGGTAATCGACCACCGCATCGAGCAGCGGCTGTATGCCTTTATTCTTGAATGCCGTTCCCACCACCACCGGAAACAGCTTCAGGCCGATGGTGGATTTGCGCAGCGATGCCTTGAGCTCGTCCGCCGAAATCGCTTCGCCTTCCAAAAACTTGTGCAGAATTTCGTCGTCATTTTCAGCCACGGTTTCAACTAGCTGAGTATGGAATGCTTCAGCTTTTTTTTGCAGATCCGCGGGAATCTCTCCAACGTGATACTCCGCGCCGATGGTCTCGTCCTCCCAGATGATCGACTTCATGGCGACCAGATCGACCACTCCGCGAAACTTGTCTTCTTGTCCGATGGGAATCTGAATGGCGACCGGCTTGGCGTTGAGGCGCTTGCGGAGGGTATCGACGGCGTGCTCAAAATCAGCACCCATCTTGTCGATCTTGTTAATGAAACAAATTCGTGGAACGCCGTACTTATCCGCTTGCCGCCAGACTTTTTCCGACTGCGGCTGCACCCCATGCACCGCGTCAAACACGGCGACCGCGCCGTCGAGCACGCGCAACGAGCGCTCCACCTCAGCCGTAAAATCCACGTGGCCGGGTGTATCGATAATGTTGATGCGAATGTCACGCCAGGTGCAGGTCGTTGCCGCCGACGTAATGGTGATGCCGCGCTCCTGCTCCTGCTCCATCCAGTCCATGATGGCCGTGCCTTCGTGCACCTCGCCGATACGGTGCGTCTTTCCCGTATAAAACAGGATGCGCTCCGTCGTCGTGGTCTTACCGGCATCGATGTGGGCCATGATGCCGATGTTCCTGCAACGCTCTAATGGGACTGTTCTAGGCACGACTCTTAACTCTTTCCAGGGCTCCGAAATTAATCTTTCGTCGTTCGCTATTCGCTTTTCGCTCTTCGCTCTTCGCTCTTCGCAATTCGACGCCGTTCTTAGCCAATAGCGAACGACGAACAGCGCTTCTACCATCTGTAATGCGCGAACGCCTTGTTCGCTTCCGCCATCCGATGCACGTCTTCTTTCTTCTTGATGGCGGCACCTTTGCCGTTCGAGGCATCGAGCAACTCGTTCGTCAACTTTTCGATCATTCCTTTTTCGCCGCGGCCGCGCGCATAGCTCACGATCCAGCGGATGGCCAGCGACGTCCTGCGGTCGGGAGCAACTTCGATCGGCACCTGGTAGTTCGCTCCACCCACGCGCCGTGTCTTCACCTCCAGCAAGGGCTTGGCGTTCTCGACCGCCTTCGTAAACAGCTTCAGAGCTTCGTCGCCGCCCTTTTCCTGCAACTTCTCGAGCGACTTATAAAAAATGCCCTCGGCAGTCGATTTCTTGCCCTGCCACATCATCGAGTTGATGAACTTCGTCACCAGATCCGATCCATAGACGGGATCGGCCTCGACCGTCCGCTTCGGTGTGTGTCCTTTTCTCGGCATTCTGCTTCCAGCTCCTGGCTGCTAGCTTCTAGCTAGAGCCGCAGACGCGGCGAGCCGCGTCTCTACCATGCTTTCTAACTACGCTTTCTTTGCGCGTTTCGTGCCGTATTTCGAGCGCCCTTGATTGCGGCCAGCGACGCCGGTCGCGTCGAGCGTTCCGCGCACCACGTGATAGCGCACACCCGGCAGATCCTTTACGCGGCCCCCGCGGATCAGCACAATCGAGTGCTCCTGCAGGTTATGGCCAACGCCGGGGATGTACGTCGTCACTTCAATTCCATTGGTCAGGCGGACGCGCGCCACTTTGCGCAGCGCCGAGTTCGGTTTCTTCGGCGTCTGGGTATACACGCGCGTGCACACTCCACGCTTCTGCGGACACGACTGCAGCGCCGGACTCGCCGTCTTATACTTCGTCCGCTCGCGGCCGAATTTCACCAACTGATTAAAAGTAGGCACTCTCGCCACTCCAGGACGCGGCTAGCCGCGTTTCATTTCCTGCAAACCACACATTTCAACAGACACGAGGCTGCCCTCGTCTCCGGTCTGGCACAGGCTGTCGCGCCCAGCCATACTCTCCCGCGCAGCATTATTATTAATGCGGTGTCGGTGAGGATTCGTTCAATTTCCCGCTCAGACTAATCGGCGACGACGGTGACGCCACGCCTCACCATAGATTCAGGTTCGGAGGCGTTCCGTTTCGTCTGCTTCGCCCGCATAGCCTCGCGTGACTCCCGGGCTCATTGCATAGGCCCAGGCGCAGAGGTTTTCGCAGGACGTTTCAGCGAGGGCGTCCCCGATCTTACTTCTCATCGGGCACGTATTTCTTCAAAGCTCAGCCGCAATTCTCCCGGAGCCTGTCGCCCACGCGGGTGGCGGGTGCAACAGGACTGCCGTGTACAGGCAAGCCAGACTTAACTCGCGGAACCGTATGATAATAACAACTACCCCACACATCGTCAACCATTCTCCCGCGCATCTTAAAAATGCGTCCTAGAGACCGGGCTTACCCCGGCTACGGGAACTTCGCCGCTTGCTCAAAATCCCCATGACCTTCTACACTGACAGTTTTCCACCTGACAACATAATGCTCGCGCCTGGCAAACGGACGCGAGGAGGGTTCATGCATCGTTGCGGTTCCGGTTTTCTTCTTAGTTTCATCATCACTTTTGCCATCGCCTTCACCGGCTGCCTCGGCAAAAGCACCAGCAACGCCGGCAGTGGAGGCGTGACCAGCGTTACCTTGAGCCCTAGCTCCGGAATCTCCATGGATATAGGCGCCACGCAGGTTTTTAGCGCAAGCGCCAAGGATGCCCAGGGCCGAACCGTCCCCGGCGTCAATATTCAATTTATCGTCGAGAGCGGTACCCCGAACGGCGCCGCGCCACTCTCCATCACCAGCAATGGCTCCGCGTGCGCCGGCACCTGGGACACCAGTGGCACTATGTGTATTCCCGGCACTCCCGGAATCGCCATCGTAAGAGCCGTCTCCAACGGCTACAGCAGCCCGGAAACTACCGTCTACGTGCACCAGCACATCGACAGCATTCAGATCAGCTCCTTTATTCCCCCGGGCCCGCCGCCGCAGCAGTACGACTGCTTCCCACAGGGTCAAACCTGGGACTACCAGGCGTTCGCCTACAGCGACGTTGGCGGAGCGAGTGTGGACATCACCGACACTGTTGGCCCCATGAACTGGTCGTCAAGTAATGCCGGTGTAGTCACTTTTGCCACCAATACCACCGTGTCATCACTCCAACCCAACCAGGTTCAGACTACCGCCAAGGTGCCCGGCATCACCGAAGTTTCCGCGTTCGTCTCCGGGGCCAACGGCTCCGTAACCAGCAGCAGCCCCTTTCTCTACACGACCTGCCTGATTCAAGCTATCCACCTCCAGATAGGGGGCCAAAGCCAGGCAGGAAACTCGATTACCATAAACAACGGCGGCGGCGTATCCATCACGGCCACCGCGGTCGATACCTTGTATCAAGTCGCCCTGACCGATAACGCGGCCCTCGCCAGCCCACCCCTCACCTGGAGCACGTCTAATCCTGAAGTGATAGCCTTCACCAGCACCACCAACACTACCGGCATCAACAGTGCAACTGCCCGCGCCAATCTTGGCGGCGCCACCATCACCGCTTCCTGCACTCCCCCGACCTGCAATATCGGAGTTTTCCCCTCACTGCCCATCTATGCCAGCGACGGACTGTTGCCCAACGGATCGATCGGCTACAGCGCAATCTCCGTGGACGTAACTTCTGCTTCTACTTCCAAGCTTCCAACCTACACCGCCTGGGCCGCAACCACCGGTTGCCAGAACGCCCCCGGATGCTCCAGTGCAATGTTCGCGGTGACCCCTGGAGCCACCCCCATCGGCGCCATCCTCAATTTGCCCCGCACGCCCAATTCCATGATGTTTAACCATCAGTCATCGGCGCGCGTCTACCTCGGCACCGACCAGGGGTTGATGTACGTAGATGTCACTGCCGCTAATCCAACCGTTGCTGAAGTTTCCAATCTCTCGACGCCATGCAACGTTACCTTGTGCGGCCACGTACTCACCATCTCCAACGACGGCAAACTTGTAGTCGTCTCCGACACCGTTTCCACTCCCAGCCAGGTCTACATCTACAATGCCGGCTCCAGTGCCCCCGTGGACCTCATCCTGTCTAACTCGGGCGAAACCGCCACCACCGCCGCTTTCTCTCCCGATCAGTTAAAACTCTTCATCCTCACCAACCTGGGCAACATGTACGTCTATTCCACTGTCGACGCGCTGACGTCGGTTCCGATTGCGACCTCGGCAACCGACATCGAATTCTCCGCGGATGGCAGCTTTGCCTATGTGGCAGCAGCAGGATCGCCCGCAAATTCAGTCTCTGCGTTCTCGACCTGTTCTTTACCTAACGTTGGAAGCGTGGACATCGACAGTGTCGCAACGACGAGCACGCCGTTGAAGATGTTTCTGTCGCCTGTCATTCCGCTACCCTTCCAGGCCTCCGGGCCGCCGCCCCTCCAAATGGACACCTTCTATTGGGCGACGCAAAACATCATCGCTCTCGAACCGCCAAACATTGAGTTCTTAACGGCGGAGTTCACACAGAATCCGATACTGTACCCCCCCATGCCGGGGGAACCGCTGCAGCTCACGTGCAATCCCCCGTTAATCCTGAGCTTCACCAAAGGCGCATCCTTCAACCTCGGCCAGGGCAATTTCACTCCAATCTACTCCCAGCTGGTTAACGACGGCGCCGAGATGATCCTCGTCGCCCAGAACATCCCCGCCGTGCTCCTGTTCAACGTAAGCAATGGAACCACGACGTCCGTCCCGCTGGTCGGCGGCAGCAACCCGATCTCCGCCTCCGCCTCGACTGACGGCAGCCAGGTCTACGTTGCCGCCTGCGATCAGTACACCGGTACGCCTCCGAACCAAACCTGTGCCGTCGGCTCCGTGCATATCGTGAACACTTGCGCCGCACTAGCTTGCAATGTGCCGCCCACTCTCGGTCAAGGCGACTTCCAGCAAGTCCCCTTCGTTAACGTCAACGAGGCTAACAACCCCAACATGTGCAACAGCCAAGGCACAAACGCGCCGCTTTGCCTGCCTAACCTGGTGGCCATCAAGCCGCAGTGAGCAGACCAGCCTCGTGTGGCGACGGGGCTTCGCCCCGTCCAGAATTGTTGGATCGCCGTGCCCCAAGGAAGTGGGGCACAAGAAAAGTGAACCGCCTAATTCCTAACCGACACCTAAGACCTGATTTCCTGAGGCCCAACCTCTTTCCCCACACTATCCAAGACTCCATTTATGAACTGCACCGACTCCGGAGTCGAAAACTTCCGCGCAATTTCGAGCGCCTCATTGATCACCACCGCTCGCGGCGTCGCCGGATACCCAAGGAACTCTGCCACCGCTCCCCGCAGCACATTCCGGTCCACCGTCGCCATCCGGTCCATGCGCCAGTGCTGCGTGTGCTTTCCGATCAGACCGTCGATCTCCGCCATCCGGTCGCTGGCCACGCGAAACAGATCGTCGGCGAAAGCCGCGCACCTCCTCTTCGACATTCGAGTCCGCTCCGCCCAGAATGTCTTCCGGACAAGCTCCGGCGTCTGCTTTCCCATGTCCGCCTGAAACAGCATCTGCAGAACCAGTTCGCGGGATTTGCGTCGAGTGCCCAAGATCAGGTCTCAGGTCTCAGGTGTCAGGTCTCAGGAAAACCTGGACCCCAAGAGCCTTACAGAAGTCTACAGGACAGTTGAGACATTGCGAACCCTTCGGAAATTGGCACGACGTTTGCGCTCCCGAAAACCTGGGGTTGCCTTGCCTTTCCTGACACCTGAGACCTGAGACCTGAGACCTGATCTTCAGATTCGCCATCTCCACCGCCGCCAGTGCCGCTTCCAATCCCTTGTTGCCCATCTTCAGCCCGGCGCGATCGATTGCCTGCTCCAGCGTCTCACAAGTCAGCACTCCAAACGCATGCGGGAACACCAGTCTCCTGCGCCGACTGCCCAATCCCGCGCGTAACCTCGTTGACAATCACGTCATAGTGCGCCGTATCGCCACGGAGCAGGCAGCCAAGGCAGATGATGGCGTCATACTTCCCGGTCGCGGCCAGCGTGCGGGCCGCGGAGGGAATTTCGAACGCGCCGGGCACGCGAACTAATGCGATGTCATTCTTTTTTGCGCCCGAGCGCAGCAGTCCGTCGTATGCGCTCTGAAAAAGCCGTTCCGTGATAAAGGCATTGAAACGCGGGACCACGATGGCAAAGCGTTTGCCCGCAGCCCTGAGGCTGCCTTCAATCGCAGGGACCGCCGGCTCAGGAGGACGTTCTGGTTTTATTTTCTCTTTCGTGGCTTTTCTCCGTGCCTCTGTGTCTCCGTGGTGAAGCCTTTGACTCACTTGCCCTTGAACTGTGGCGCCCGTTTTTCCAGAAACGCCGTCGTACCTTCCTTTTTATCTTCGGTGGCGCAACAGACGCCAAATAAAGAAGCTTCCAGAAACAGCCCCTCGGCCAGCGTCATCTCCCATCCCCTTGTTGACCGCCTCGATCGCGTACTGCACCGCCAGCGGAGCGTTCGCGATGATCTTCGCTGCAATCGCTTCCGCGCGCGGAATCAGCTCCGCTGCCGACGTCACTTCATTCACCAGCCCAATCCGATACGCTTCCTGCGCTGTGATCATCTCCCCGGCCAGCACCATCTGCATCGCCAGCCCCTTGCCCACCAGTCGCGACAGCCGCTGCGTCCCGCCATATCCCGGAATAATTCCCAGCTTCACCTCCGGCTGCCCCAGCTTGGCGTTGTCGCTCGCCAGACGCATCGTGCAAGCGAGAGCCAGTTCGCATCCTCCGCCCAGCGCGAATCCATTAATGCAGGCAATCACCGGCTTCCCCAGGTTCTCGATCAGGTCGAGCACCGCCTGCCCGCGGTGTCCATACTCCTTGCCGGTAACCGCGTCCAGCTTCGCAAGTTCGCCAATATCCGCTCCCGCAACGAACGCCTTCTCGCCCGCTCCGAGTCAAGATCGCCACGCGAATCGAGATGTCGGATTTAATTTCGGTGAACGCCGCCCGCAACTCCTCCATGGTCGCCATATTGAGCGCGTTCAGCACCTTGGGACGGTTGACGGTGACGTAGGCAATCGCGCTTTTCTTTTCGAGGAGTATGTTTTCGTAACTCATGATTTCCTTCCCCGGACTCGCAAGGGTCAACACCTACCACGGAGATACGGAGGCGCAGAGAAGACCAAATTCACTTCTTTAGTCTTTTCTTTAGTTTTTCTCCGTGTCTCTGTGCCTCCGTGGTGGATATTCAGAATTTCCCTGCCACCGGCTTCGCCGGGTCCGAGTAATCGTAAAATCCGCGCCCCGACTTCCTCCCATACCACCCCGCCATCACCATCCTCTTCAGCAGTGGAGGCGACGCGAACCGGCGCTCCTTGAATTCGTCATACATCACATGGGTAATGTAGTAAGTCGTGTCGAGACCGACAAAATCGAGCAGTGCAAATGGGCCCATGGGATAGCCGCAGCCCAGCTTCATGGCGTTATCAATGTCCTCGATCGACCCCACGCCCTCTTCATACGCCCGGATCGCATCCAGCAGATACGGTACCAGCAGCCGGTTTACGATGAATCCCGTCTTATCCGAGGTGCGCACTGGAACCTTGCCCAGCTTCTTCGCAAACTCGTAGGCCGCGTCGTACACGGTGGCAGAGGTGGCAATCGTCCTCACCACTTCCACCAGCCTCATCAGCGGCACCGGATTAAAAAAGTGCAGGCCGATGAATCGTTCGGGGCGCTTCGTAGCCGTCAGCAGCTCGGTCACGGAAATGGAAGAAGTATTCGAGGCGAAGATCGCGTCTTTCTTCACGATGCCATCGAGCGATGCATACATCTTCTTCTTTTCCTCAACATTCTCGATAATGGCTTCAATAACGATGTCGCAGTCGGCGAGATTTTCTTTTTTCGTTGTACCCTTCAGCCGCGCCCGAATCCCGTCCTTCTGCTGCGGAGTAATCCCGCCCTTTTCCACTGGCCTCTCAGCCAACTTCCCAAGCGACTTCTCAATCCCGGCAAAGCCCTTGTCGAGATACTTCTGCTCGACTTCGAGCACGGTAACGTCATAGCCCGCCGTCGCGCAGACCTGCGCAATGCCGGAGCCCATTAAACCACAACCTAGAACGCCAACTTTCTTGATTTCCATAGGAATGCTCCCTGGCAAAGAATGACCTTAGCAATGTAGTGGTCAGTTTGAACTTGCTTTGAAAGGGCACGGCTTTAGCCGTGCCGTAACTGTCGCAAAATCAAAGCGGCTTTAGCCGCTGGGGGAGTGTCACGGCTTCTTGAACAGGCCCGCCCTGACTTGCTGCCACGGGATGACATCGGAAGGGTTTTGCTCATGCCGAGTGATTCGGAAATCAAGCTCCGCCCGTTGCGCATCCGTCAGCGATACCGCATCCGCTTCTAGGCTCTCCCAGACCGTATCCAGCAGTTCTGCCTTCTCCGCAGGGGACAGGCTATTGATCTGGCTCCGCAAATCGTTCATACGCCTACAACCCTAGCGCGGTTTTTTCGCTCGTGCAAGCACTTGATGCGGACACGCTTCTGAGCCCTATCCTCGTCCCCCGCATTTTGCGCCGCTTAACTTTAATTACTTGAAATCGTTTTCCACGCCGTGCCCAACCCACCGGGGACCGTCACATTCTGCGGATAAATACTCTGATAGCCGTGTATCAACAACTCGATGCTCGTCCTTCAAGTAGATAACGTCATCAACAACAAAGTGCTTGTCTTCCTGCGTCACAATTGCCGCAACCTGCCAAATCCACTTGGGTGCGGGCGGCTTCTTCCACGTAAGCCTCACATACGCGCGAAGGGAGCCATCCTTTTCTGATTGTGTTCTCTCAATTTGGAAGTCGCGTGGTGAGGCCTGCTCGTCGTCACCCGAGAAGAGCCCACTCTCAAGTCAGCCGAATGGTGGCTTCAAGTTGGGATCTGGATGCTGCCGAATCCAATCATCGTAGCAGGTACGGGCCACATCAATTCTGTGCAGCAGTGCCTTGCTGAGATATGGCGCGAGAATCGTCATGTCCTCGCCCTTCGGGATGCCGAGCGGGTGACGAGCTACCACCACACGATAGAGCCTCCGCACTATCGCTTCGGATTGCTCGGGTACCCTAGGTGGTTTGCTCTGCTGAACAACCTGGCCAAAAGCGAATGTCGTCACGAACTGCAGAAGAATGGTGCAACGCAAAGAAATCATCTCATCTCCTCGGCGTCACTACATAGGTCACCTTGTGCGTAACCGTTCCCTCACTCCGCAAGGGATGACAATCCTTAGCAGTTGAGCTTTTCTCCACGTCGTGGTGAAGACATCACTGAAAGCTCTCCACCACCATAGCAATCCCCTGCCCGCCTCCGATGCACGCCGTGGCTAGCCCGTACTTCTTCTTCCGCCGCCGCAATTCATACAGCAGCGTAAGCACCAGCCGCGTCCCGGTCGCCCCTAGCGGATGTCCCAACGCAATCGCACCGCCGTTCACGTTTACTTTTTCTCGATCGAGTCCTAATTCCTTCTCCACCGCCAGATACTGCGCCGCAAATGCTTCGTTCACTTCAATCAAATCGATGTAGTCCAAAGTCAGCCCCGCCCGCTGCAGCGCTAGCTTCGTAGCCGGCACCGGACCACGCCCCATCAGCTTCGGATCGACGCCCGCAATTCCCCAATTCACAATCCGTCCCAGCGGGCTCAGACTCCTTCTCTGCGCCTGGTCCAGCGACATCACCACCACCGCCGCCGCGCCATCCACAATGCCGCTCGCATTCCCTGCCGTCACCGTCCCGTTTTTCCCAAACGCGGCCCGCAACTTTGTCAGCCCCTCAATCGTCGTCTGCGGACGCCGGTGATCATCCTCTGCCAGCATCTCTCCCGTCGCCTCGCCTTTCGAATTGCGCAGCGGCACCGGTGTCAGCTCTTCCTGTATACGCCCCGCCTTATATGCGGCATCAGCCGCGTGTTGCGAGCGCAGCGCGTACTCGTCCTGCGTCTGTCGCGTGATTCCCTGCTGCTCGCCATAGAGCTCGGCTGTGTTTGCCATGTACAGCCCGCAATACGTGTCGAGCAGCGCCACCATCAACGAATCTTCCAGCTTCCCGCCCGGAGCCAGCGTGAACCCATCGCGCCCCCGAATCGAAAACGGCGCCTGCGACATTGATTCCATCCCGCCCGCCAGCACCACCTTCGCTTCTTCGGTCTGGATCATCTGCGCCGCGCTGACAATCGCCTGCATCCCCGACCCGCACAGTCGATTTACCGTCAGCGCCGGAGTCTCGATCGGCAACCCCGCCTGCAATGCCACATGCCGCGCTCCATAGATCGCATCGCCCGAAGTCTGCTGCGCGTTGCCGAACACGGCATGATCGAAGTGTTCGGGATCCACCCCCGCGCGCTGGATCGCCGCCTTCGCTGCCACCGCGCCCAGTTCCTGCGCCGTGTAATCCTTGATCTTTCCGCAATAGCGGCCAAAGGGCGTGCGCGCCCCGCTGACGATGGCAATGTCTCCAGGTTTCAACATGAATCCTGCTTATGTAGAAGAGATGGCTGGCCAGAAGCCAACCTGTGAGTTTATCAGAGCAGCTCTCAGCTCTCAGCCGTCAGCTCTCAGCTCTTGGGTTGGAACGCACGGAGATTTCTCAGGCACACTCTGCGTTTTAGGTTGGATTTTCCGGGCTAGTGAAAAGAGGCTACGCCACTGCCGCCGATGCGGCGAATTGCGGCGCCTGGCTCACAATCTTGCCTCCACCCTGCGCCACTGCCAGCTCCAGCGCGTGGTCGGCGCGGTTGGCCACTTCGGTCACAATATCCGCTGGATCGAAATGTTGACGCATCACCGCCTGCGCCAGCCCAGCGCTGAACTCGACTCCCTTGTCCTTGCCTGGGAAACGCACTTCCCCAAGCAGACGCTTCAATTTCTCCACCGCCAGCAGCGCTTCTTTTTCACCCGTATCGCCGAGCAGCAACGCGACCGTCGTCGCCTCATAGCGGAACGCCAGATCGTTGGTTCGTATGTTCTGCGAAAACAGCTGCCCGATCTGATCCATCACCGCCGTCACGGCCTGCTCGCCATATTCCCTGATCAGCGCGCTGCGCCGTCCAAACTGCATCAGCAGAACTGTCACCGTCGTTCCCTGCTGCAGCCCGCGCCGGGTTTCCGCCTGCAGAAGATCCAGATACGAAGCCCGCTTCAGCAGCCCTGATTTTTCGTCCGTCACCGAAAGATTCTTCACCAACCGCCGCAGCCCGGCGTTATTGAGCGCGATCAGCACCTGGTCGCTCAACGTCCGGATCACCAGCACCTCCGAAGGCTGCCACAGCCGGTCCGTGTTCTGGGTCAGGATCAGCACCCCGACTTGATCGTTGCCTTCCGTCAGCGGCAGAGCCAGCAGCGATTTGATCTGCAATTCCTCGATCGCGCTGCGCACACCGATCAACTCCGGAGCGTTACCCACATCTCCCATGGTGACCGTGCCGCGCGCTACTGCCAGATCCTGCAAGGCTTCCACCAGGCTAACCATCGAGGCCGAATTCGCCGGAATCAGCCCATCCATGTGATATTCCTGCACGGCCGATGGCGGCAGGCCGGGCTTGCGCAGAGCCGCAATACAACGCGCCGTACGCCAGTTCGCGCCGATCTCGCTCGCCGCCGTCTTCAAAACACCTTCGGCGTTCCCCTGGTGATACAGCTTGCGTGTGATTTCCGCCACTCTCGCCAGACTGCTGACGTCAGCCGCCTCGCTCGCCGCCGCTGCCGTCGCTGCCGTCGCAGCTGATGCCGGATCGCTGCTCGCTGCAGCCGGCGCGGCTGGCGCTGGCGGCATCGCTGACTTCGCATATTGCGGTTCGATGCCGGCAGAAATGTAGAGCTTCTGCAGGTCATGGTTGTGTTCTTCCTCACCCGGAAACAGTTCCTGAATGCGCTGCAAACGCTCGATGGCCTTCGAGCGCATCCCGTATTGCACCAGTATCTCAGCTTGCAGCATCAGATCCTGCAGTGCGGCCGCTCCCAGCGTCGGCTCCTGCACCCTGACCTGCTGCTGCTCTTCTCTTTCTTTCTTCCCGGTCGTGAATCGCGATGCGATGACGTTGAAACGTTGATCAGCGATCTTGCCTCGCAGCTCCTCCAGCCGTTTCTGATGTCCCGGCTCGTACGGATCCACTTCCGCCGCCCGGTCCAGACATTCCGCCGCTTTCTGGTAATCGTGCTTCGTGCAACACAGATCAAACAGTTTCAGCAGCGCCTGCGCATAGTCATTTTCACGGTTCGAGGCGTTGAACAGCTCCGCCAGAAATTCCAGCATTTCAATCGATGGACGATGTGCTGCCAGCAACTCCTGCATGGTAGCGATGAACGATCGCCGTTCCCCGCGCCGCCGCTGAAAAGCTTCCAGCTTCCGCGCCAGCGCCACCGCCTCCGCATCCAGTTCGGAGTCGATCATCTTTCCGATCAGGCCTACCACCTGGTGCATACGTGCCGGATTCTGCTCGAACAACTGCCAGATCATCGGCTCGCTCTCCAGGCACCGGCCCGCGGAAAGCAATGCCTCGGCATACAAGTCGCGCAGCTCCGGCGATTCGTCTCCAGCCTGCACCATCGGCTCGAAAATAAAAATCGCCGCCCCCGCCTCGCCTCGCGACAGCAGGCTCTTGCCATAGGCCACCGCGATCTTCGAATCCTCCGGATTCTCCGTGTACGCCCGCTCCACCCACGAACTGGCGTCCCCCCCCGCAGTTGCCGCTAGTTCCGCCACTTGCAGAAATGACTGCGCCGCCATCACGTGCTCGCCCAGTTCCGCGGACAGTTCCGCGATCCGCAAATGGTTGGCCTGCGATGGCTCCAGACTCACAATCCGCCGCATGACCAGCAGCATTTCTTCTTTCTTCCCCTGCCGCTGCAATTCTTCCAGCGCATTTTCATACGTCCCAATCGCCAGCTTCTTGTTCGAACGCTCCAGCAGCTGACCAAAGTGCACTTTCTGTTCCCATGTCGGACTGGCATAGCGTGCCAGCTTCTTGTAGGTGAGGCTCGCCCGGGTTGCGTCCGCCGCCGCCACCTGCCGATCAAACAACTCTCCCAGCAGCCGCACCGCCTGCGGCCCTTTGTTCAAGGAAAGACACAGATCCGCTGCTACCTGCCGCACGTTGTCATTGAGCGGATCGCCTTGTAGAATTTCCAGATATTCCGCCAGCGCGTCGGCCGTCTTTCCCTTCTGCAAGAGCTTCTCCGCCTTTTCTACGCGGCGGGCGACTTCGGCACGATTGGGATTTTCCGGCATGGGCGGTCTTCGGACAGAGAGTTCCGTCCTTGATTCTAGGATTCACACCCCCCACCAGCAACGCGCTTCCCCCACCCGGCGATTACGAAAGTCACGACCGACTTGGTCGCAGATGTGGTGCAAAATGACTTCTGGCTGACCTGCGCTCAGTAGTCCCAAAATGGGAAAACATCGCACCTGCCCTTCTAATTCAGGGGCTCAATTTCTATTGATAATTCTCTCTTTTTTGATATGCTCTACAACGTTTCGGGACCCATCTGAACGGCGGGACGAACCCGGACTTCCCTACCTGTGCGACTCCCAGTCGCGACCAGTTCCTAGCCGGTCTGTTCCCCCGAAACGAAGGAGTATCTGTGACTTCCGCTAGAAAATTCAGCATAATTTCAGGTAGTGAACGCCAGCCAGTCCGTGGTGCGCGCTTGATCCACAATTCGCATCCGGACCAAACCATCGAGGTCTCTATCCGGCTTCGGCCAAAATCAGAAGTCAAGCATCGGGAGTTAAAGAGCGCCCTCGAAAAACCCGGTTTCAAGCAGATGTCGCGCGCCGAGTACGAGAATGCCCACGGCGCCGATCCTGCTGATCTCAACCAAATCAAGAAGTTTGCCCAGGAATTCGGTCTGACAGTCCACGAAACCGGCACCGAACTCGCGCGCCGGACCGTAATGCTCTCGGGGACCGTAAGCAATCTCCAGAAAGCCTTCAACGTGGAACTCAAGGACTACAGCCACCCCAAGGGCAATTTCCGCGGCCGTGTCGGCGCCATCAGTGTACCGGCCGACTATGCGGACATCGTCACCGGTGTGTTTGGCCTCGACAACCGGCCGCAGGCAGAACCCCATTTCCGGCGCTTGCCGCAGCCCGACAAGCATAAGCATAAGATCCCTGCCTCCACCGCCTCGCATGATCCCAATGAAGTCGCCCAACTCTATGACTACCCGGCAGCGGACGGAACCGGCCAGTGTATCGGGCTCATCGAGTTAGGCGGCGGCTTTCAGCTCGACGACCTGAGCAACTATTTCGGCTCGCTCCATATCACCCCCCCGCAAGTCATCTCCGTCTCCGTCGACGGAGGCAGCAATAGCCCAACCACTCCCGACAGCGCCGACGGAGAAGTCATGCTCGACATAGAAGTGGCGGGCGCGATTGCTCCGGCCGCCAAGATCGTCGTCTATTTTGCCCCGAATACCGATCAGGGCTTTCTGGACGCGATCACCACCGCCGTGCACGACAGCACCAATCAACCCTCGGCCATTTCCATTAGCTGGGGGTCCTCCGAATCGAATTGGACCTCGCAGGCCATGACCAACTTCGACGACGCCTTCCAGGCGGCAGCGGCCATCGGCGTCACCGTCTGCGTCGCCTCGGGTGACAATGGTTCGTCGGACGGAGTCAACGACGGCAACAACCACGTTGATTTTCCGGCTTCCAGTTCGTTCGCGCTGGGCTGCGGCGGCACCACCCTGCAAACTTCGAACGAACAAATTGTCAACGAAACAGTCTGGAACGACCTCCCGAATGGAGGGGCGACGGGTGGCGGGGTCAGCAATGTTTTCCCGCTTCCAACCTGGCAGGATGGCTTCGGTGTGCCGGCGCCAACCGTTCAGAGTGGAGGCCGGGGCGTGCCCGACGTCTCCGGCGACGCCGACCCCAACACCGGCTATAACATTCTCGTCGATGGCGAGAGTGCTGTCTTCGGTGGCACCAGTGCGGTTGCGCCTCTATGGGCAGGTCTGGTGGCGCGCATCAACCAGCAGATGGGGAAACCGATCGGCTTCCTCAACCCGTTAATCTACGCGCAAGCGGTTGAAGCCTCAGGATTCCACGACATAACCCAGGGCAACAACGGCGCGTTCAAAGCAGCCCAGGGATGGGACCCATGCACCGGACTCGGCTCACCCGATGGAGTCCCGTTAGAAGCAGCGCTTACCGGAAAACCTGCCGGAGCGGCTGGCATACACGCAGCCGCGTCGGTGAAGTCGCGCAAATCCAAAGACAAAGAATCCGCAGCCTAACCGCAACCCGGGGGCGAGCCTCGCTCGCCCCCGATTCCCGCCTTTTTCCGCGCGTTGAACAGCGAACACCATCTCCAGATCACACCGGGTAACCATTACTTCCGTAAGCCCAGCCTGCCGCTTTCTCCGTGTCCTTTCGAGATCTCTTTTCTATCCTCATATTGGATCGTCTTCCTGTTTGATCGGGAGGCAATCCAGGTAAGCATTGTGACCTTCTGTTTTTTCCTCTTTATCCCGATCAACCACCTCACGATTCTTTCTTCATTCGCGACTGCCGGCGGCTTGTACATTTTCTTTGCCGGATTCCGCCTGCTCGCTCGCAGGCGCTTATTGCTGGCCACGCCGACCTCCAAGATTGACAGCGCCGCCCTGGGGCTGGTCGAGGTCACAGGAGTAGCTGCCGGCCCCTACACTACGACCGCGCCTATCACCGGTAAGCTTTGCTTTCTCTACCAGACCACCGCCTGGCAGCAACGCCATGTCAATGAAGACGAATGGGAGAAGATTGCAGAGGAAACTTTGCATCTTCCCTTCTACCTCAACGACTCGACCGGCCAGTTGCTCATCGAACCTCTTGGAACCGACCTCGATCTGCGCCGTGACTTTCGCCAGGAGTATGCCGCATCGCTTTTCTCGTCGGACTTCTCCGGCCAGAATGCCGTTCCGCCGCGGGTCAGCGTTTTTCTGTTGCGCCACGGCATCGCTCCGGCTGGCCGCTTGTGCATCGAGGAACGCGCGGTCAAGCCCAACGACGCGCTCTTCGTTACCGGAACCCTCATGGAGAATCCCGGCGTTCAGGTGCGTCCACTTTCGCCGCACCGCGACACCACGCCCAAACCTGCGTCCAGGTTGTCGGAGCAAAGCGCTATCCCTGCCCCTGAGATCATCAGGCTTTCTCCGGACTCGGCTCCTTCCACCACTCCGGCGATGAGCCAGCAGGCCAGAATCGCGGCCGCGCTCACTCGCGCCGGCATCACCAAGCCAGAGGCCTGGTCCGCCGCCCATGTCCCATACGCAAGTGTGGCCGTCGAAGAAAACACGCCACCCGAAGCCATCTCCTCCCCGGCCGATGAGGCCCGGCCAACGGACCAGCCCAAGCCATCCGAGTTCGATCTCGCTCCGCCCGTCGTGTTGATGAAAGGCACGAATCCTCCCACATTGGTGATCTCCTTCCGCAGTCAGAAGGAATTCGCCATCGCTCTCGGCTGGAAATCCGCAGCTATGATCTGGGGAGGCGCCGCCATCACGCTGCTCGGCCTCTACACGCTGTGGGTACAGATGGCGTCGCTGTAATAGACCCTTGCCAACCTTGGAGAAACCGGTAGCCAACTGCTTAATGCCAAGTGCAGACCGCTAATTTAGAATGTCACTTGTGAGCGAATCCGTCCGGATCGGCATTATCGGCGACTTCAATCCCGAATTCCGTTCCCATCACGCGACCAACGATTCGCTCCAGCACGCGGCGCGGAAGCTCCAACTCGAAGTGGAATCGGAGTGGCTTCCCACGCCTTCGCTGCTCGAAGCGGGCGCCGTCACCGTGCTCGATTCTTTCGATGGTCTGTGGGCCTCGGCGGGCAGTCCCTACAAAAGCTTCGACGGCATGTTGAAAGGCATCGAGTTCGCCCGCGTCCACGACCGGCCATTTCTCGGCACTTGCGGCGGCTTCCAGTACACGCTCATCGAGTGCGCCCGCAACGTGCTCGGCATCGTAGACGCCACCACCGCCGAAGAAGACCCGCAAGCCAAGAACATCGTCATCTATCCCGTCGCCTGCGCCATGCCCAACTCTGATCCGAGGGCGCCCAAGCTCTCGGGAGTGGACTCCCAGATTCGCCTCCGTCCCGGCTCTTACCTCGCGGCCTTCTACGGCAAGGAATTGATCGAGGAAGAATTCTTCTGCAACTACGAACTGAATCCTGAGTTCGAATGGACCGCCATGGAAGCGGGCTTTCCGGTCGTGGCCCGTGGTTCCAAAGAAGAATGCCGGGCGATCGAATCTCCCGCCCACCTGTTCTTCATTGCGACGTTGTTCCAACCGCAACTTTCATCAAGCGCGAAGAAGCCCCATCCGTTGATCATGGCCTTCGTGCAGCACGTCGCCGACTTCCGTCGCAAACGGCTTGACGACTCCATCCTCGCCTGAGGGTGCACACCCTCAAGTGGAGTTTGGTGATTGCCTCTACCCCTTGACGGCGCCCTCTCGGCTGGCTTCGGCCGCGGTAATCACTACAGACCGATGCCGGAGCCGAGCAGGCTATAGAGCAGCACGGCGAGCACGATCAGGGTGAAAGCGACGTACATGCGGTCGCGCTCGATGGCGAATCCCACGATCGAGAGGACTACGCGCGCGATGGGCGTGGCGATGAGGAGGAGCAATCCAAGTTGAATCAAGCCTCGGCCTCGGCCGTTCATGACGCTTCGGATGACTCCGGGGATCGTGCGGTATTCGGAGGGCTCGCCGCGAAAGACACGGTAATCGGTAGGTTCGTGCGCGTGGCGCGAGAGGTAGACACAAGCTCCACAAAGAACGACCGCCGCCGACAGCAGAACTCCGGCGCGGAGCGCATCACCGAGGATGATCTCGATGCGGCGATCTCTCCACGGCTGGGGTTGGAACGGCTTCAGCAGGCGCGCGGGCATCAAATGTTCCCCCAGATTCCTTTGTAGAGCATCTGCAGGCCGAGAACGAGAATCACCACGGAGAAGACCAGCCGGAGAGACTGCGTTTCTGCTTTCACCAGGATACGGCTGCCGAGTAACGACCCGCCCAGAACTCCCAACATGACCGGCATGGCCAGCCCGGGATCGACGTATCCACGGCTCAAGTAGATGCCGGCGCTGGCCGCTGCGGTCACGCCGATCATGAAGTTGCTGGTAGTGGTGGAAACCTTGAAGGGAATCTGCATGGCCTGATCCATGGCCAATACCTTGACGGCTCCGGAACCAATACCGAGCAATCCCGAGAGTGCACCTGCGCCGAACATCAGGCTGAACCCGGTGGGAACGCGCTGGACGTTGTAAGCGCGTTGACCTTCCTCGTCAGGGAACTTGCCGTTCAGCCGCAAACGGGTGGCGAGCGGATCCGGCGGCAGGCTCCGTTGCGCGGGCGGGCGCGGCTTGCGCGAAACAAACGCCGAGTAGAGCAGCACGGCACCGAAGATGATCGCCAGGGCGCTGGTCGGGATGCGGGTTGCCAGGAAGGCTCCGAGCAACGCGCCGAAGGTGGTTGCAATCTCCAGGAACATGCCGATGCGAATGTTGGAGAATCCTTCTCTTACATACGAGGCGGCGGCCCCCGACGAGGTAGCGATCACCGAGACCAGCGATGCTCCGATGGCGTAGCGGATATCCACGTGAAAGAAGGTGGTCAGCAGAGGCACAAGCACCACGCCACCACCCAGCCCGGTGAGCGATCCGAGAAGTCCCGCCACAAAGGAGACGATGGCGACAATGGCGGTGAACTCCAGGATGGTCATTGAAATGCACCTAGCTTAACATTTCTGCAAAATGAGAAATCGTCCCCAAGAAATTCGTTGACATTCGTGAAAATTGCGCTATAAGTAGCTGCAACACGAGGGGAAATTTCGCCGCTGGAGGTGCACTATGCGCCGTCCTGGGAGATTCTTCTCGTTGGAATCTGTCCCCTGTGTTGTACCCACGTCCCCCCTACTTCGTGTAACGGCCATTCTCCTAGGTTTATTTCTGTGCCTCGCTCTCGTCTTGGGAACGACGGGATGTGCCATGAAGGCCGCAAATCGAAGCATATCCGGTCCCGATATTCCACGTGCACTGCGGATCGACAAAGCAGCCGACACGAGCGTTGTAGCTGAGATAGCGAATTTCAAAAAGGGAAACTGTCTTGATGGCACCACGCCAACCTTAACCTCACCCTGTCCCCAGAGTGGAGAAGATGAAAGGAACACGATTATCTATGACCTGAAACTGATCATTGATCAGAACTTTGAGGAGTATGGGAAGAACTACGAACAGGTCGCCGATACAACGACCTTCGCCGGGGAGGTCTCGGCTGCTAGCCTCTCAGGCGTTGCAACCATAGTCGGCGACGCGGGTGAGAAAGCTGTTCTCGCTCTCGCGTCGACGCTTACGCAATCCACGCTCACCAGCGCACAAAAGAACTTCTATCAAAAACAAACTGCATACGCGATTCTCTCTGTGATGGATTCGCAGCGGCTTGACAAGTGGAAAGACATTCTCCAATCGATGAAACAAAAACTAGCCGACTATCCCCTGTCGGCCGCGCTTGCGGACTTGGCAGAGTACAGGCGGCGGGGCACAGCCGTGGCCGCGCTGGCGTCCATTCAGCAGAGCGCGGGAGCAACACAGGTTCAGGCAACGGCGTCCATCGATGCGACCAAGGGCATAAACCAGCCCCAGACTCAGCTCAGCGTAACCACGAATTCGCTGCCGGCGGGAGCGGTCAATTCCGCCTATTCTGTGACTTTGAAGGCTGCGGGCGGACTGTCGCCGTACACCTGGGCGGTAACAACCGGGAGTTTACCGGCTGGCTTGTCTTTGAATAGTTCCACTGGGACCATCTCCGGGACGCCAACCGCGGCTGGAGCGCCGAGCTTCACCATCACCGTGACCGATTCCGAAAAGCCCACTGCCAAGGCAACCGCGATTCTGAGTATCGCGGTTAACTAGCCGACTGCTGAGGGGAGTGGTTCCGCCGAATCCGGTGACCGATGCGAAGAAAGCGCCCGGGGGGACTTCACTCCGATGGAAAGATTTTCGTGCTGGCGCTGAAGAGTGGAGAGGCGGGGAGTCAGTAGATTGCCCCGGACCGCGGTACTCGTGTAGAGACGGGGCTTACCCCGTCTCAGACCGCTCTACTGGTTGACCCAGACGACGCGGGCTTTCTTCAACTGGGCATGTTGCTGCCTTAATTCGCGGGCAATGGTGCCGAGAGAAACCGCTGCTGGCTGGGGGAATTCCGAAAGCGGTCTTTCTCCCTGGGCGTAGAAATAACTCGTGCCGCCGAGCACAGTCTGTTCCTGAGACATCGGCGCATACGACGCATGTGCCGGATGACTCGGCGACTGGTAGACCTGTGGCTGACTGCTAATGGACGCACCGAGTTGCGCAAATGCAGCGGTAGTAGAAAGCAGGCAAAGCAGGAAAAGGGTCTTTTTCATCGTAGGGTCTCCGGGGAAACCGGGAGACGCATTTGCAGCTAAGGCGGCAGACGCTCTCCCCCAGCAAGAATAAGAGCAAGCCCGGTACCAAACATGGACGGTGCGAAATGGCAGCTTGCGCGGGGGTTGGCAGCGGTTAGGCAATTGTTTGCACAATTGTGGAGGGCGCCGGGAACAGTCCGGCATACCGGCGAGGCCGCCGTCATGGGCAAGGAGGTACAATTCTTTCCGCTGCCGGGATGGATTGCGCCAACCGCCCCCGGGGGAACTTCTTCTAAAATACGACAGGGTGACAGACATGAAAATGCGAAAAGGGTTACGAATCCTCTTGATCGTGTTGGCGGCCATGGTCGCGCTGCCAGCGGTCGCGTCCGGTGCGGACTACAAGGTCGTTAAAACCTGGAAACTGGGCGGCGAGGGCGGCTGGGATTACCTGACCGCCGACGGTGCCGGGCACCGCTTGTTCATTGCGCGAGCCACCCGGGTGATGGTCATTGATACCGAGTCGGGCAAGCAGGTAGGTGAGATTCCGGACACTGCAGGCGTGCATGGCATCGCGCTCGATCCAGAAATCGGCCGCGGATTTACCAGCAACGGCCGCGAAGATACGGTCAGCGTATTCGATCTGAAGTCGCTGGCAGTAGAGAAGAAAATCAAGGTGGGCAGCGGGCCCGACGCGATTCTCTATGACCCGTTCTCCAAGCGGGTATTCACCTTTAACGGCAAAGGTCACGACAGGAGCGCCACGGCCATTGATGCGTCCAAGGGCGAGGTGGTGGGCAAGCTCGACCTGGGCGGCAAGCCGGAATTCGCGGCCACCGACGAAAAGGGCACGGTGTTCGTGAATATTGAAGACACGTCGGAACTGGTCGCGCTCGATCCGCAGAAGCTGACCGTGAAGTCGCGCTGGAAACTGGCGGACTGCGAAGAACCGACCGGCCTGGCGATCGACCGGAACAACCGGCGCCTCTTTGCCGGCTGCAGCGGAAACAAGAAGATGACAATCGTCGATGCGGACAGCGGAAAAGTCCTGGCCAGTCCCGCCATCGGGGAGGGATGCGATGCCACCGGGTTCGATGCCGAGCTTGGTCTAGCGTTTGCATCCGCGGGAGACGGCACCATCACCGTGATCAAGGAAGACGGCGGCGACAAGTTCAGCGTGGCCCAGACAATCACGACCCAGAAGGGAGCGCGCACCATGGCGGTGGATGCGAAAACCCATCAATTGTTCACCGTAACCGCCAACGTGACCGGCACTCGGCAGGACAGAAAAGTCGAGCCGGATTCGTTCGTAGTGCTGGTGGTGGAAGCAGCGCACTAGCAGCGAGCGCTACCAGCGAGATTCGTATCAGGGCATCGCTCTGCACCCCGAGGGAAGACTCTAACTTCTCCACGAACGGGAAGGGCACGAGTTCACTCGTGCCGTTAAGTCGCTAATGTGTCCGCGCTTTAGCGCCTGAGGTGTGCTTTCCGCCTCTTGGGACATCCCTTTGGTAACCTCCCTCTTCATGCCCCCGTAACAGTTCACCATTTACAATATTCATAGACAAATGAATGTGGGGTATTAGTCGTGGATAGCGTAACCAGAACTCGTGAACGCCAGAAACTGATGCTGGAACTACTGGAAAGAAAAGTACGCCTGCGCGCGCGCCAGCTTTACGAACAGCGCGGCAAGATCGAAGGACGAGACGTGGAAGACTGGGTCAAAGCCGAGTCGGAGATTCTGCAATCGAGCATTCTCGCGCCGCTGTGGAACAAACGCCAGGGACGGGAACTGACGGAAATAGAGCAGAGCGCAGAGTAAACCTACCGTCGCCGCGCATCGAGTCGTCCCACCAACCTCCGGACGGCGAATCCAACATATTATTGATTCAAGTCTCTCGGTCACGTTCGCCCCGGCCACGCTTGGCTTTTGCGGAACGAATCTGTTAGCTTTCAGCCGCAGTGTGTGGCAGAACTTTTTATTACGGCAATCTCTTTGGAGGATCAACGTGGGATCTAGGAAATTGTGGTTGGGCCTGTTTTTTTCGGTGATGTTTGTGGTTTCAGTACAAGCGCAGCAAGTATCGCCAGCCGACGAAGCGACGCGCAAGCTGGCCGTCGAGATGTTCAAACAGTTGATCGAAATCAATACCACCGACTCGGTGGGCAGCGTGACCGCCGCCGCGGAAGCCATGGCACAGCGTTTTCGCGATGCCGGATTCCCCGAAAGCGACATTCATGTAATGGGTCCTAATGACCGTAAGAAGAACGTGGTAGTCCGCTTGCATGGGTCGGGCAAGCACAAGCCGGTTCTGCTGATCGGCCATCTCGACGTAGTAGAGGCCCGCCGCGAGGATTGGACGACCGACCCGTTCCAGTTCATCGAAAAGGACGGCTACTACTACGGCCGTGGCTCGAGCGACATGAAGGATGGCGACGCCATCATGTCGGCCACGCTGATCCGCATGAAGAAAGAAGGATACGTTCCGAGCCGCGACATTATTCTCGCCATGACCGCCGATGAAGAAGGCGGCACATCCAACGGAGTGGACTGGCTGATCAAGAACCATCGCGAACTGATCGATGCCGAGTTCGTGCTGAACCACGACGGCGGCGGCGTGCTGGCCGATCACGGCAAGCCGGTGCTGATGGAGGTGGACTCCACCGAAAAGCTCTATGGCGATTTCGTGCTGACGGCGACCAATCCCGGCGGCCACAGCTCGCTGCCACGCCCCGAGAATGCCATCTACGAATTGGCCGATGCGTTGACCAGGATCGCGCACTACCAGTTTCCGTTCGAGCTCAACAACATCACGCGCGCCTATTACGAGCGGCAGGTGCCCATGGCGACGAAGCAGCGGGCAGACGATCTGAAGGCGATGCTAAAGACTCCTCCCGACATGGAGGCGGTAGCGCGATTGTCAAAGGATCCGCTGGACAACTCGACCATGCACACCACCTGCGTGGCCACACGGCTGAGCGGAGGCCATGCCAACAACGCCCTGCCGCAGATGGCGCAGGCAAATGTCAACTGCCGCATCGAGCCCGGGCACACGCTCGAGGAAATCCGGCTCACCCTGGAAAAAGTGGTGGCCGATCCCAAGGTCAAAGTACAGTTCCGCGAGAACACCAATCAGCTTCTCGATCACGGGTCAGACCGGCATAGTTATGTCCCGCCCGCTCCGAGGAAAGAAGTCTTCGATCCGCTGGATAAGGTTGTCGCACAAATGTGGCCCGGAATTCCCGTGCTTCCGGACATGAGCACAGGCGCCTCCGATGGCGTGTACACGAATGCCGCCGGAATGCCCACCTACGCGATCTCGGGTGAAGAGTACGACAAGGACGATATCCGGGCGCACGGAAAAGATGAGCTGATAGGAGTCGAGTCATTCGCCCGCGGCGTGGATTTCTATTACGTGTTCTTGAAGGGAGTTACGGCGGAGTAGGAGAGTAGCGGGGGAAACCTGTGGCGATTCGATTCAGCAGCCAGAAGCTCGAAGCCCGGTCTGCAACCCCAGATGGGTCGCAAACTAGCGTGCGATCGGTCGAGGTTCGTTTTGATCCTCTGCTCGGCACCACTTCCAGAATCGCCGAAGGCGTGAAGCTGCAGACGGCGGATGCCGCGGCCCTGGAGCGATTTAAGGCGCCGGATGCATCGTGCCCCTTCTGCGCTGAGCGGGTCGGTCAGGTCACTCCCTGCATCGATCCGAAGCTGAGCGCTGAACCCCGCATCCGCGTCGGGGAGGCCGTGCTCTTCCCAAACCTCGTGCCCTATTCGCAACACGCGGCAGTCGCGATATTCACGTCGCGCCACTGGCTGAGTGTGAATGAATTCTCTCCGAAGTTGATCGCCGATAACCTGACCGCCTGCATGCGCTACATTCGAGCCGTGTACGCATCCGATTCGCAGGCCCGCTACTGCGCATGGAACATTAATTATCTGTTTCCATCCGGCGGATCACTGCCGCACCCGCACGCGCAGGTCTTTCTCGACCCAATTCCCACAACCATGATGCGCTTTCAGTTCGAGGCAGGCGAGAAATACTGGCAGGAAAATGGCACAAGCTTTTGGCAAGACCTCGTCAAAGAGGAAAAGAGGAGAAACGAGCGTTTTGTCTGGGACGTCGGCTCGACGGCCTGGATGACCGCTTTCGCCCCCATCGGTTTCAACGAAGTGCGCGCCGTGGTTCGTGAACGCGAGACCTTGTTGCAACTGGACGACGCAGATATTGCCGCTGTTGCGGCTGGCATATCGCGAGTGCTGTTATGGTACGGCGCCCTGGGATACGACAGTTTCAATGTCAGCCTGTTTTCCGGCCCGCTCGAAGGTGCAGCCTGGTTCCGCGTGAACCTGGTGATGGTGACGCGAACCGCCATGCTCCCGTACTACAGAAGCGATTCGATGCACCTGGAGCGCCTGCATTGGGAAGCGGCGGTTGACCGCGCGCCAGAAGAAATCGCTGCCGAACTCCGCAACCGTACCTACGACCCGTAAGCCAGTCGACTGTGGGGCTTAGTCCCCTACGCGCATATTGACATTTTGCCGACGATTCGCCTATGCTCCGGGCATGGCGATCACTTGGCGTGAACGCGGGACTCTATGACTCATTGGCACCTTGGTGGAAATCTGCTACTCCCCTTCGTTTGAGAGAGATCAAAGTGGGCATGGGGCTCAACTCTCTGGCCACGGTGCATAAGCACGTCGCCAATCTGGAAGAAGAAGATGCTCTGAGCGCCAATACAACCGCAGCCGCTCCGTTGATTGCTGCCGCCGCGGGGAAACTGATGGAGTCGATGGCGGTGAACCCGGCGGTGGTCCTGCCGCTGGTGGGCGGGGTTGCAGCGGCATCCGATCGAGGCGGTGGAGCACAATGGAGCATCTCGCTCGCCGAGTTGCGCTCGAAGAAGTGTTCGTGCTCGAAGTGCGCGGCGAGTCGATGCGGAGTCGATGTCGATGGCGACTTCGTGCTGGTCGAGAAGACGAAAACGGCGCCGACGGGGACATGTTCGTGGCCCTCGAAGTAGTGGATGCGACCCTGAAACGGTTTTTCCGCGAGGGAACAACGTCGCCCTGCAGCCTTCGAACGCGGCCATGAAGCCGATCATTGTGCCCGCGGCGGCGGATGAGATTTGGGCGGGTCGTCGGCGTATACTGCGGAAGTATTTGAGACGCAGAAAAGGACGGGCGAGGCGCCCGTCCCTCCGCCAACTCTATCCAGCTCAACCTACGTGTTTA
>CAWITH010000007.1:0-116655 GCA_963838935.1 uncultured Acidobacteriaceae bacterium | reverse complement strand
CGGCATCGCCTATCTGATCTCATGGGGTGTCGGCGCATTGCCGTTGATGAGCGCATTCGGCGACAACTCGCAGGCCGGCGACATCCATCTGCATATCAACGTCAGCAGCCTGGCCGTGGCGACCATGATTCTCAGCTTAGTCGGTATCCTCAGCGGAATGGTGCCGGCCATTCGCGCGGCCCAACTGGACCCGATCGAGAGCCTGCGCTACGAATAGACAGAGTTCTCAGCTCTCAGTTCAGATCGCGGGCCTCGGGGAAGGCCGACTGCGAAACGGTGAGTATTGGGATTCCGAGTGCTATCGCCTGTTAACAGCAACAATCTCCTATAATCGGAATGATGCAAGTCACCTACGCACTAAGCCAGCGCGACTTTTTCGACTCGATGATTGCGATTCGAACTGAAACCGTTCATTGCGATCCTAGTTCTGTTTTTCTTAGCGCCTTCTGAATCGCCTTATCCGCTAGGGACGCCATGATCTTATACCCAGCATCAGTCGGGTGCAGCCCGTCGTCCGCCAGAGCGCGCTTCAGCATGCCGCGCTCGTCTACCAGGGCGCTGAAGTAGTCGAGATACACGAAGCGGTTCTTGGCGCAGTAGTCTTTGAGCCACTTGTTCAGCGCCAAGATTCTATCGCGCGGACGCAGCGCAAAGGACTCCTCGGCATCGTGCGTGTAATTGTGCACGGGGAGGACGGACGCAAACACCATCCGGATGCGGTGCGCGCGCGCCAACTCGGCCATGGAAGCGTAGTTAGCCTCGATGTCCTCGTTAGACGTGTGCCCGGTGACGCCGGCGATGTCGTTGGTTCCCGCCAGCACGACTACCACTTTGGGGTGCAGATCAATCACATCCTGGCGGAAACGCACCAGCATCTCGGGCGTGGTCTGCCCATCGATGCCGCGGTTGATATAAGGCTTGACAGGAAAATAGTCTGGTAACTTCCAGTAGTCGGTGATGGAGTCGCCAAGAAACACGACTCGGCTTTCGCCCGCCGCCGGCGGCGCGAGCGCGGCGTCGGCCTCCCGATAGCGTGCCAGTTGCCCGAAATCGTCCGTGTAAATTGAAATCCGCGACGCCCGGTACTGATCCAGCCCGCCGAAGCCAGTGGAAGGGATGGAAGGAGCGAGCTGTTGGGCCAGGGCTGGAAGGGAGAGAAGGATCGCCAATAGCGGTTGCGATATGGTGCGGATGATCGGCTGCAGGCTCATGTTCTCCTCGGAAAACAGGATAACCTACGTACATCATGTATTGACGTTCATCCGGAGCGCCTCAAGCACCCAGCTACACGAACGGGTCATCGTTCCCGCCCAAGGACAGTGTTACGGGCTTGCTACCCATCCGATGCTGTCCGGGAGATCGAGATAGAGCAAACCATCATCATGCCAATCGGTGCTTAGCAGTCCATCTGTGCCCAAGCGCTTGATCCTGGGGTCCCTGCCCACAGCCGGTCTTGACGACAAATCTTTTCGGCGGAGACAATACGGCCATGCATTATGCGAAAGTTGTTCTCTCTGCCCTGTTGCTGAGCAACGTGGCCTCTGCAGCACAAGATAACGGAATGGTGTGTGCGAAGCAGTTTAAGACCACTAACAACTGCTATCGGTTGTACAAGCCGGTTGGGCCGCCCCGCGGCTTAGTTGTGTTGCTTCCGTATTTCGGGTCGGATGCGAATGCATTTTCCTCCGCCGCGTTACCCGAACTCCTGAGAAAACAGAATGTGATGACCATGACGGTTAGCGCCAGTGGCTATATATTGGACCAAAATCAAGAACTTACGACGCTGAACAATCTGATCACAGAGGTCGTCCGCGAACAGAAAATCCCTCTAGGACATTTGATCATTGGTGGTGTTTCCAGTGGTGGTACTGGGGCAATCCGATATGCAGAACACTGCCTCTCGGGCCATTGCGATCGCGACATCGGACCAGCCGCTGTCTTTTCTGTGGATGCTCCATTGGATTTCGAACGTTTGTGGAAGAGTGAGAAATTAAATCTGCAACGGGCCGATCCGAAGTCTTACTTGGAGGAATCCCAAGCTCTTTTGGATGTACTGCGCTCCGCTCTGGGCGGTTCGCCTTACGCAGTTCGGCAAGCATACCGCAATCGGTCGCCATTCCTAGCTTCAGAAAAAAATGGCGGGAATGCTCAGTGGCTCAAAAACACCCCTGTCCGGCTGTATACGGAGCCAGATGTAGTTTGGATGATCGAAAACCTGGGCCTCGACTACTACACAATAAACGCGATCGACCAAGCTGCCTTGGTCTTACAGCTCCGCGCATTGGGCAACGCGAGGGCTGAGCTCATCACGACGACAGGAAAGGGATTCAGACCACCTGGAAAACGGAATCCTCATTCTTGGTCGATAGTTGATGAACCCGAACTCGCCGACTGGATTAGCCGGTATCTTCAGCCGTGAGCAAGGATTAATGCAGACGTGCTTTCCATGACGCAGTGAATCCGACCAAGCCGGTGAATACCGCACCTTGACAGCTTTCTGAGTTTAGACACGGGCTGCTAGACAAGCTCTGCAGAGGCGCGACGTGGATCTGGCTCCTCTGTGATTCCCACCCTTGCCGCAAAGAACGCGGCAAGGATGGGGCAACCTCGCACCCACGGCAACCTCGGCGCTACGAATAGGACTGCCGCGGCCGCTGCATCGAATGCGGTCTCGAATCATGCTCTCGAATTGACGATCACTTTGCCCATCACGAGCAGGGCCATCAGAGTGATCACGCTAAGCGATATGACGCAGTAAACACACCAAACGCCCAAGACGAACTCTTCTATGTCCGCGAGATGAATCGCAAAAACAAGAGCGACCGTCACCAGCGGCAGCATCCATGGGTATGCTTTTCCGGCGGCCAGCACACCCAGCAGCAGATACCCCACTATGCCAATCACGGCCACGGGAACTCCGTGGAACACGGCGTACGGGCTGTGGTTCACGATGCCGCAGTCCCAGCGCTCATTGATACTGCAAGGCGAAGCGTCGGTCCGGTAATGCTCGCGCAACGCGAGCGCAGAAGCGGTGATACCGACAATAGCCAGCACAATCAACACCCATCTCATGCAGGACTCCCAGATTCACGTAAATGAAGTTACGTTCCTGAACTAAATATTATCTACAATTTCCGCCAGTCCATGTCGCCCATCAGTCATGGTAGCGCCGCTCGCCGGCCGGTATCGGAACACTTAGCCGATTCTGCGGCGGAGGCAACGGACAGGTCGCATAAGCAGTAAATGCACAGGGCGGATTCTCCAATCGATTGAAATCGAGCCAGACGCTGCCGGGCTGGCTTACGCCATTGTCGGGCAGATCGGTATAAAGGAAACGCCCCGCGCCGTACGTCTCAGTCTTGCTGGTGGCATCGCGCATGATAAAGAAAAGCTCGGTAGACGTCGGATCCTCGAGCACGGGCTCGAGCCGGAGAGTTTGGCCGTCGAGAGTGAATTCCGCAACACCCGGCGCCGGAAGATGGGTCGTGGTGCCCAGCACGGTTGGGATGTCGAGCTGCTTGGGAGGGTTGTAAGGGATCCAGCGTGCATGCACCCGGTAGGCAGCAGTCGGCGGATACCAGCGCAATCCGTGGAAGCCGACGCGGGTAGCGGCTTGCCGGTCCTTGACCCGCAAAGCGAATCGCTCATCGCGATGGATCACAGTGATGGTGAGCGTGCCAATCGTCAGCTTTGAGGTTTGATCGGCATCGTCGGCAAACAAAGCCTGCTCCTTTGCCGGTTGACCATCGACCAGAAGGTCCTTCGGGAAGCCCCCGGCGGGAGGCAACAAGCGCAGCCCATTTTTCTCCAGTCGCACGATCGCCATGTGGGCTGGCCCGTTTCCTGCGATCTGGACGCGGTTGTCTTCCGCCGATCCAAAACTGTTGTCCCCGTCCTTCAGCCACCCCAGAGCGATCAAAGAAAGCCAGCCTTCGGGAGCTCGCAGGGCATCTACCCGCTGCGCGCGCCAAGCCAGCAGATCGCGCTGCCATGCACTTTTATCCTTGGCACTTTGATCCTTGGAATTCTGATCGTCGGAACCTTTGCCATCGGAACCGGCGGCGACCGGCTGTGAAAGCATCGCCGACAGAACCAGCACTCCGGCCAACAGTAATCTACTTTTCATTTTCAAGTCTCCGTTTTTCTCGGGCGTAAGTCTGCGACTTCCGTACTCCAGATACTGGAGGCGCGGGTCGGAATCGAACCGACGTATAAAGGTTTTGCAGACCTCTCCCTTACCACTTGGGTACCGCGCCGACCACTTCACAGTAAAAGCTCTGTCAGGGTTTGTCTAGAAGGCGCTGGGGTCGTACCTTGGTTCGCACCTGGGTCCGCTAACGTTGGTATTTCTTCGAGACGCAACCTGTGCTACAACACCCGACATGAGCTTGACGCGCTGTTCGGCAGGTTCTTCCGGTTCCACCGTTGCGCCGGGGACTATAGAGAAAACCACCGGTGTTCCCGCGAATGTTGCCCCTGCGAATTTCAAGAAGGACGCGTCCTCCATCTGTCCCAACTGCTCGAACGAGTTGCGCGGACACCGCTGCAAGGTGGTTTGCAAGAAGTGCGGCTTCTACTTGAGCTGTTCCGATTTTTATTGAAGCGGATTCGCCAGAATTTTCCCGCTTCTCATTTCGCCTTATAGATTTCCGTCAGCAAATCCGGCTTCGACTCCTCCCGCACCAGGTGTGGATACTTTTCGCCGCCGTGATAATCGAGTTTCACGACTCGGAAGTAATCCGTGTTTTCCACGATGAGCTCGATCGGCGACGGACTGGTTTTCGCGGCTCGAATCGCATCGTGCCAGACCTCCTCCGAAAACATGCGCCCGTTCACGGCGACGATCTTCATCCCTGGCCCGATCCCGGTCTTGGCGGCGATCATCCCTTCCACCGTATCTCGAATCACGCCATCGATCCCAGCCACCATTCCCACGGAATAATGTGCTTTGAGCGTCCTTCCGTCACGCTCTCCGGCGCGATCCAGTTCCGAAGGATTTTCGTCGTATACCAGTTTCCAACCGCTTCCCTCGATTCCTCCGAGCGGTGCGCCGGGACCGTGGTTGGATAAGCGCTTCGTCCAGAATCCGCGCCAGTCATAAGGAGTGACCTGATTCAGCGTGTTCACAACATCGTCGAAAGTGTAGGTTTTCACCATGGGCGGACCGCTGGGCACGCCGTGAAACAACTTACAGAAATCGTCCAGGGATTTCGTGCCCTTGCTTTCCTGACGAATGATCACATCCGCCCACAGCCACGTAAGCACGTCTTCGTCGTAGAAGTCGAGCCCGCGGCGATAATCTTCCCAGGTGCGGGGAGCGCCCTGCATGGCGGCGACGCCATCCGCCGTATCCTGCAAATTGCGCCAGACGCGGCCCGAACGATGATCCAGATCCGCCGCCATCTGAGCCAGCGCATCACGAGCCAAACCGGGCGTGCGCTCGCCGCTGCGCGCTGTCAGTACATCTCCCAGGTAGGACGTCAGGCCTTCATACACCCACAGCAAGTCGGTCTGCATCGGCTGTTCGTAGTCGGGCGTCGCCAGATCCGCCGGACGCCGGTACTTCCCGTTCCAGGAATGCACGTACTCGTGCGGCAAAAGTCCGGCGGCCAGTTTTCGCTCGTTTTCTTCGATTAACGCTCGCTCGTCGATGCGGCTGTCATTCGATTCGTGATGCTCCAATCCGAAATGCTCGACGTGATCGCTCAAGGTCAGCAGAAAGTGATAATCGGTGTAGTGCCGCGCGCCAAACAGAATTCCCGTTTGCTTCACCAGGTTCCGGTAATATTCCCAGACTTCTTCCGGAGCATCGAGCGCTGCCGCGCTGTCGGCCACAACATCGAGTTCCGCCGGTGGATTTTCCGTGGGCGCTGTAAGTGGCACCACCTTCAAGTACTCGCCCGTGATGACCGGACCATCCACCAGCATGGTCAAGGAAACGGGCGCAAAATGAATCTCGTTGTCGTTGCCCACCTGACCTGCAACGTGCAGCGACGTCCCAAACTTCCATCCCGCGGGCAGCCGTAAGCTTGCGCTATACGTGAGTTGATCCGAGGTGTATCCGGCGGGATACAGCAACAGCGTGTCCCAGTTGACGATATACAACTTTTCCGTGGCGGCCATCCCAGCGCCGTATAAACCATCATGCGACACCGGGGAAGCATAGTCGAGATCAGCGGTGACTTCGCTTTCGCCCGCCGGAACTTCCACGTGAAAGGTGTAACCGTCGACTAGATCGCGCCGCCACGCCAACGTTTTTCCGCTCGCCGTAAACTTCAGGCCCATCAAATCCGTGATCGGACCCGTCGGCCCGTGGTCTCCGGGAATCCATTTGGGATAGTAAAGCGTGAGCGTCCCGGGCTTAGCCGGAATGCGCAGTTGCGCGTGGAAGATTTTGCGTGACGCTTCCGAAGCATCCACCGAGAGCGTAACTGCCGGACCACTTGCCCCAAAAACTGAACCCGCTGACAACAGACAGATAGCAAGACAAAAAAAGTTCCTTACTCCGTACCTTGAGCCCATTCCCCCTCCGGATTGTCGAATCGCCCAGCAACCGCACAAATCGAACCATGAATTAATATACCAGTCTGCAACCTGCCACTCGGCCGCCGTGTCGCCGCCGGCAGTCCACTCCCGCACTGCTCCCGCCAGCTTCCATCGCCTGCTATCATCTCCGACGTGCCTGCACGCGGAAAATTCATTACCTTTGAAGGTCTCGACGGGAGCGGCAAGAGCACCCAGGTCGAGAAACTGGCGCGATCCCTGCGCGCCCACGGCCTCTCCGTCACCGTCACCCGCGAACCGGGCGGCACTCCTGCCGGTGAAAGAGTTCGTGACGTGCTGCTGCACTCCGCCACCTCCGGCCTTTCTCCGCTCACGGAAATGGCGCTCATGTTCGCTTCCCGTGCCCAGCACATTCACGAGGTCATTCTGCCCGCACTCGCCGAAGGACGCATCGTGATCTGCGACCGCTTCACCGATTCAACCGAGGCATACCAGGGTGGAGGCCGCAAGCTGGGCGCGAAACCGGTCCTCGAGATGCACGAAATCCTCTGCGGCAACCTCCAACCCGACCTGACCGTCTTACTAGACAATGAGGTGGCCTTCAGCGTCGAGCGCGCCCGGCGCCGCAACCGAAAAAACAAAGCTGGCCGCTCAGAAAAAGGCGCGGAAAAGGACGAAAACCGTTTTGAGCAGGAAAGCCGGGCTTTCTTCGGACGTGTCCGCCATGCCTACCTCGCCATAGCAGCCCGCGACCCCCACCGAGTCCAAGTCGTAAACGCCCGAGGCACGCCCAGCGAAACGCATGCGGTTATCATGGAGTTGGTAAGGAAGAAATTGAAGCTCTAATTCACGGGAAGAGAAGTGGATAGTGAATAGTGAATAGTGGGTAGCAACCCCACAACTACCCACATTCACTACCCACTATCCACTATCCACTTGGTTTTATGCCCTTTTCTGATTTTCACGGCAACCCGGAAACCATCCATCGCCTGCGCGAGATGCTGGCGCGCAACCGTCTTCCGCACGCCGTTATTCTTTCCGGCGCGCACGGATCGGGCAAGTACACGTTAGCTCTGATGCTCGCCCGCGCCATGAACTGCCTGGAGCGACCCAGCACTGATGGCCTGCGCGATTTCTGCGGACGCTGCTCGAACTGCATGCGCATCGCTCAAGCCGTGGACCTCGACGCCCGCCTCGCCGAAGCCGTCGAGGCGCGCGAAAATCTGCGTGATACGGACAAGAAAGAGACTCGCCTCTTTGTCCAGACTCATCCCGACGTGCTCATCATCCCCCCCGATCCTCCGCAAATGATGATCAAGGTTGACCAGGTTCGCCACGTCATTGAGACCATCTACTATCGCCCCGTCGAAGCCCGCGAACGCGTGTACATCTTCACCAGCTCGGCCTTCATGAAAGAGGCTGCCAACTCGCTGTTGAAAGTACTGGAAGAGCCTCCCGAGTTCGCCAGCATTTTTCTGCTCACCGAAAACGCCGGAGAATTGCTGCCCACGATTCGTTCCCGCTCCATGACCGTCAACCTGGGCGCGGTTCCTTCGTCGGAGATCGAGAACCGCCTAGCGAAACTTCGTCCCGATTGGAATGCCCGGCAGCGCGCCTTGGTAGCACGACTCAGCGAAGGCGCCATCGGTCGCGCCTTGTCGTTTGATATCGAAAGCTACATTGCCGCGCGCAGCCACGCCCTCATCATGCTGAAATCCGCGCTCGGCGCAGGCGATCACACGGAGTTATTCAAAGTGACCGAGAGTTACCGCTCCGGCGCCGAAGGGCGCGAAAAGATCGACAATCTTCTTCGCACTCTCTATTCGCTGTTAGAAGACCTGATGTTCCTGCAATCGGGCGCAGAGCAACTCGTCCGCAACACCGACATTCTGGGCGAACTCAGGAAAATGTCCGATTCCGCCGACTTCGCCTGGCTGCAGCAGGCCGCGCAAGGCCTGGGAGAAGTCGAGCGCGGCCTGCGCCGCAATCTGCTGCGCTCGTTGTCGCTGGACGCCTTCGCGACCGCCCTCGAACGCGTCTAGTAAACGAACCTGCGCGGAAGCAGTCCGGCTTTGTATCCGGGCATCCCTTTAGCGATGCCGAAAGCGAGCCGGAAATTAGATGCCCCTTTAGGGGTTGGCCGCCGCATCGCCACCAGCATGCTTTGGGTGGTTACAAAAGACACCGCCCACAATATTGTCATCCCCGGCTCACTGTGATACCGTACCCTCAGTTCACACCTCTAGACCCACAATCACAGGCTCGAGTGTTGTGGCATATTCTGCCCGCCCGGCGCGCAGGTGGTGCGATTTGAAAGATGCAATCGATTCCCTACCAACTGAACAATCCGACGGTCATATTAGCGACCAGGAAAGCTTTGCGAATCGCAAGCTGATCCGCCCCATACTCAATCGCACGGGCAATGATCACGCGCCCAATAACCACGGCCACAACCACGTGCCCCCCGAGCGCCGCGACCGAGATCACGATCGTGACCGTTCCGGTCCGCCGGCCAAGAAGATCACGCCCACCGAGCAGACCAACGCTGAAAATTTCTATTATCAAAAGCAGATGCAGACCAAGACTCCCATGGTCGTCGTCCTGCGCGACGGCGAGGAAGTCCACGGCTATATCGAGTGGTACGACAAGAACTGCATCAAGCTGAACCGCTCCGGCGCCGCCAACCTCATGATCTACAAGCCCGCCATCAAGTACATGTTCAAGGAAGGCGAGAACGGGAAGAAGTAAGCTTCAATTATCACTTTCCTGCAGAAACCATTACTTACACTTGGTGCTGCATTAGCCTGCCAGCTATTCAACAAGGACGAAATCTTTGGGATTCAATCTTAACGTAGCGCTGATGCTGCATTTACCCGCGACGCACCGGATTTCTGGAGCGCAAAAGGCTTTCCCTGAATATCGAACTCGGAGTCTGTATTTCCCCGACGCTACTTTGCCGAAATCGTAGCGCCCAAGATTATCCGTTCTGAGATTGCGAATGATCGTCTTCCCGGATAGCAGTTGTATTTCTATGCCCGATAGCACTGCGCCGCTTGGATCCTGAAAATTACCTGAGAGCACTTGCGGCTTTACCAACTCAAACCGCTTCGATTCCGAACAGTCTGCCGCACAAACGCGAATTGCCAACACCATCACCGTTAGTGCGATTAACGCATCCTCGAGAATGCGGCTCAAACTTGAAGCCTCCGACTTTTGACGAGCTAACCGCGACTGCCTACAGCTTCGGCAGCACAATCCCCTTCTGCGCCTGGTACTTTCCTTTGCGATCCTTGTAGCTGACCTCGCAAACTTCGTCTGACTGGAAGAAGAGAATCTGGCACAGCCCCTCATTGGCGTAGATTTTCGCCGGCAGCGGCGTAGTGTTCGAGATCTCGAGCGTGACAAAGCCTTCCCACTCCGGCTCGAAGGGCGTCACGTTGACGATGATCCCGCAGCGCGCATACGTCGACTTGCCCACGCAGATGGTCAGCACATCGCGTGGAATCTTGAAGTACTCCACCGACCGCGCCAGCGCAAACGAATTTGGCGGGATGATGGCAACATCGGCGGTTACGCTCACAAACGAGCGCTCGTCAAAATTCTTGGGGTCGACAATCGTGCTGTTGACGTTGGTAAAGATCTTGAACTCGTCCGACACTCGCAGGTCGTACCCGTAGCTCGACACGCCGTAAGAAATCACTCCCGCGCTCACCTGCTTTTCCGAGTACGGATTAATCATGTCGTGCTCCTGCGCCATGCGCCGGATCCAGCGGTCACTCTTGATCATGAAACCCCTTTTGAAGTTGTGATTGGTAATTTGTAATAGGTAATTTTACGGTGCGATCGAGACCCGGATGGGCAGGGTTTTCAATCACAAATTACAAATCACCAATTACAAATTTCACTCGGCTGGTGCCTGTCATATTACGAGATTGGTCCCCCCGTTGACAATCTCGCTTATCCCCCTTAGCATCAATAACTTGAGACATACCAATCCTCGGGAAACGGGGGCAACCCGTGATTAAGCTCGACATCATCAACGAAGTGGTCAACCGCACCGGGATCACCAAGACCAAGGCGGAGCTCGCCGTCGAAACCGTCTTCGAGAGCATGAAGAAGGCGCTCTCCACCGGCGACCGCATTGAACTGCGCGGTTTCGGAGTGTTCAACGTGCGTCCGCGCAAAACCGGCATCGGACGCAATCCGCGCACCGGCGCCGAAGTTTCCATTCCGCCCGGCAAAGCCGTCCGCTTCAAACCCGGCAAGGAACTGCAATCGATCGACTAGGCCGATTGCAGAAGTTAGAGGTCAGATTGCAGAAGTGAACCCGCTTCTGCAGAAGTACCTCTAAAATCTAACCTCGAACCTCTGACCTCTCTTTATGTCCGAACCCACATCCCCTTTTCCGGCCGCCCTTGACTGGCAGCAGCACCCCCAGCCCGGTGTCTGGGTCATCCCGCGGCAGCGCCAGCGCTGGTGGCTTTATGGATTGTTCCTGCTCTTGACCCTGTTCAGCACCATGGTTGTAGGCGCGCGCATGCAGTTCTACTTCCTGCACCGCCAGCCGGTATTTTCGCTGAATGACGACTCGCTCTCACTGTTCCCCATCGACTGGATCGCGCAACATCCCGCCAACCTGCTGCTGGGCCTTCCCTTCTCGTTCACGTTGATGTTTATTCTCTTTGCGCACGAAATGGGACACTACCTCTACGCCCGCCATTACCGCGTATACGCGACGCCGCCGTTCTTTGTGCCCTTCCCCAGCTTGATCGGAACGCTCGGCGCATTCATTCGCATCAAGAGCCCGATCCCCTCACGCGCCGCCCTCTTTGACATCGGGATCGCCGGACCGATCGCCGGATTCATTCCAGCCTGTGTAGCGTTGCTGTACGGGCTTGCGCTTTCGCATCCCATCGCCGGTTCCGCACCGTCAGAAATTCACTTGGGATTTCCGCTGGCCTTCTATCTGGCTGCGCGCCTGCTGCACATCGTCACGCCGCTCTCCGCGCTCTCGCTCCATCCGATTGCGGCGGCCGCCTGGGTCGGAATGTTCGCCACCGCGCTCAACCTGCTGCCCGGCGGCCAACTCGACGGCGGCCACATCGTCTTCTCCATCTCGCCCAGCCTGCATCGCTGGATCTCGCTGTTCACCGTAGTCGCGCTCGTACCGTTTGGAAAATACCTTTGGACGGGATGGTTCCTGTGGGCCGTGCTGCTCGCGATAACGGGTAGGCATCCGCGAGTTCCGCGCTATCCCGAAGTCTATGGCCGCAGGCGCGTCCTGGCACTCTGCGCCGCGCTGATGCTGGCGCTAAGCTTCACGCCCGCTCCCTTCACCCACAGTTCCGGAAGAGAAGTCTGGCCAGAAATCCGAGATCAGGGCCGAGACACGCTGCACGATCTCCGCGACGGCGTGCGCCACCTGCTGCATCGCAGATAATCGGTTCGCGGAGAAAAAAGTTTTGCCAACGACCAACGACTAGCGACCAACGACGCTCCTACATCATCCACACCGCATCCACATCCACAATCACCTGCGTCCGCGGAATCTTCCGCGCCGTCGCTTCCGCCAGCATCGCCCGCAAAAGCGCATTCATCTTCTCGCGGCTGGGAGACTTCAAAATGAAGTGATAGCGGTAATCGCGCTTCAACCGCGTAATCGGAGCCGCTGCCGGGCCAAGCACCCGAATGCCTTCATGCCGCGTCTTCTCAAACCAGCGTCCAAGTTCGCCCGACCAGGTCAGCGCCTCATCCAACCTCTCGGAGCGGATCAGCACATTCGCAATTGCGCTGTACGGCGGATAGTGCATCCAGGCGCGAAATTGCAGCTCTTTTTCGTAGAACCCGGCAAAATCGTGCCGCGCCGCAAACTGCACCGCATAGTGATCCTGAAAATAAGTCTGCAGCACAACCTTTCCCGGAGACTGCCCGCGCCCGGCGCGACCCGCAACTTGCGTCAGCAGTTGAAAGGTTCTTTCCGCCGCGCGGAAATCCGGCAACCCCAGCGCCATATCCGCCCCGACCACGCCGACCAATGTCACGCCGTGGATGTCATGGCCTTTCGCAATCATCTGCGTGCCCACCAGCATGTCGAGCGCGCCTTCATTCAGCGCGTTCAGCGCGTGCTCGAAATCTTCCCGCCCCCGCACCGTATCGCGATCCAGTCGCCCGATCCGCGCCTGCGGAAACATGCCGTGCAGCATTTCTTCCAGCTTCTCCGATCCCGTCCCGACAAAATAAACGTACTCGCTGCCGCAATGCACGCACTTGTCGGGGATGCGCTCGACATGCCCGCAATAATGGCATTCCATCTTGCGCTCGCGCTTGTGGTGAGTCATCGACACGGCGCAGTTCTTGCACTGCAACGTCTTGCCGCACGCCCGGCACAGCACCACCGGAGAATACCCGCGCCGGTTGAGCAGCACCATGACCTGCTCTTTCTTCTCCAGCCGCTCGCGGATTTCCTCCGCCAGTTTGCGCGAGATGACTTGTTCCTGCCCCGTCTCCTGAAACTCCTGCCGCATGTCGACAATTTCGACCTCCGGCAGCGGACGCATCTCCACCCGATCCCGTAGCTCCACCAACGCGTACTTATTCTTCTTAGCGTTGTAGTAAGACTCGAGCGAAGGCGTAGCCGAGCCCAGCACGACAACGGCGCCCGCCCCCGCCATTTTTGCCCGCATCACGGCCACGTCGCGAGCGTGATAGCGCGGCGTCTCTTCCTGCTTGTAAGAAGAATCCTGCTCCTCGTCGACAATGATGAGCGCCAGATCGCTGACCGGTGCGAACACCGCCGACCGCGTTCCCGCCACCACTCGCGCCTCGCCTCGCCGTATGCGATGCCACTGCTCCGCCCGCTCCGCATCCGACAACCCCGAATGCAGGATGGCAACTTCATCGCCGAACACCTGATGCAAATCGGCCGCCACCGCCGGAGTCAGCCCAATTTCAGGAACCAGCAGGATCGACGACCGCCCCGCGTCCAGCACCTGCCGCATACAGGCCAGATACACCGCCGTCTTGCCCGATCCCGTAATGCCATGCAGCAGCAGCCCGCCGAATTTGCGCGATGCCACCGCCGCACCAATCTTCGCGAGTGCTTCCTTCTGCGCCAAGCTGAACTCGAACTCAAACGGAGACTGCCGCGGCTTAAGCTTTGAAGCCGTGAATTCCTGCGCCTCGTCGACAAGCTCAATCAACCCGCGCCGCACCAGAGTGCCCAAAGTAGTGCGAGGCACATCCACTCCGCGTAAAGCCTTGACCGGTAGCCGTCCGCCCGAAGCAGCCAGCGTCTCAATCAAAGTCCGCTGGTTTGCATTAAGCTTTCGAGTTTTGCTCGTGTGGGGACGGGCGTCTCGCCCGTCCAGCGGAGACGAAGCCTCTGTCCCTAGAGACGAGGCTTGCCCCGTCTCCGGAGGCGAAGCCTCCTCAGCCGCTAGCAGCACCGCCACCTTCACCACCCGCGCCGCATCCCGAGCCGCCGACACATCCTCCCGTGCAATCCACCGCTTCCGCACCATCCCCGCAAGCAGCGCCCTTGCCACCCGCGTGGCTCCGCGCAATCTCTCCTCGCGCAAGCTCTCCCGCTCTGCCAGATAATCCAGCACGCGGAATTCAACCAGCTGTTGTTCCGGCGTCCGCTTCGATCGCGCCGGAGACCCCGACATCCCCGCCAGATGCAGCGCCATCCGCCCCTCATCGGTGATGCGATACGCGACCGAGCGTTTAAACTCTGCCGCCAGTGGCAGCATGGTGCGAAACACTTCGCCCACCGGCGCAAGGTAGTAGCCGGCAATCCATTTCCCCAGTTTCAGCAGATGTTCATCGAGAACTGGCGAGAGGTCGAGCGCTTCGATGACCTTCTTGATCTTTATCTGAGAAGCCGCGATTTGAGAAGTAACGACCTGTGGCGGGAGGTCATGCAGCTCAACCACAATCCCCGACAACCGCTGCTGCCGGAACGGCACCAGCACCCGCCCGCCCACCACCGGCTCCATGCCCGGAGGAATGGCGTAGGTAAACAGAATGTCAAGCGGCACGGCAAGCGCGACGTCGCAGAAGAGGAGCATTTAGGGGACTAATCAAATCCTATCGCATTTCCGATAGCACTTAGGAGCGGAGCAACGATATGCGGAACCACTGGAGACTGATCCTGCCAATCGCCGGGCTGCTGCTCTTTGCCGGGGTAACCTACGACTCCTTGCAAGGCCGCCCGAAAATTCCAAGTCAGTACCTCTGGTGGTCGATTCTGCGGCTGGATTCGGACCCGCTGAACGCTCAGCATCGGGTCGGAACGCCTTGTATCCGCGCAAAAGGCAACTGCAGGCCGCGGAGCTTCACCCGCGGAGCCAAAACGCCCGGTACGATCGCCAGAAGCAACTACACCAGCTGGAACCCGGCCTCCCTTTGGGTTTCGCCAGAGTTGGCGTCGGAGCTGCTGATACTCTCCGCCTTCCCTGCCTTGGCGGCAGGAATGTCGTGGGTTCGCCTTCTTGGAAGCCAGGGTATGAGTGAAATCTCAAGCTTCATGTCAACGATGCCCTTGTTTGTCGCCGCGTGGTACTACACCATCGGCTGGCTCATCGATCGCTGGCTGCATAAGCGGCTGCTAAGTAGCTAGTGCCAGCGAGGCGGCAGGCTCCATGCCCGGAGGAATGGCGTAGGTAAACACCATATCCAGCGGCACGGCAAGGACAACGTCGCAAAATGGTCGTGTCGGGCCAATGAGATCCTACCGTACTTCTGAATACTACCGCTTGACAGTAGTATCGCGGTACGTTAGTATTGTACGGAATGATCGTGAGTTTCCGGGACAAGGAAACCGAGAGGCTGTGGCAGTCGGGCAGAAGCCGCCGGTTCCCATCGGATCTGCAGCTACGAGCCTTCAAGAAACTCGCTATTTTGAACGCTGCAATCACGCTTGACAATTTAAGCGTGCCGCCGGGGAATCGACTGGAAGGGCTTCGCGGCGACCGCGCTGGGCAACACAGCATTCGAATCAACGATCAATATCGCGTGTGTTTCGTGTGGCGTGACGGTAATGCTTTTGAGGTAGAGATCGTCGACTACCACTAGGAGGGGGGTAGCACATGGCCAAATCCAGGAAGGTATTTGCGGTTCACCCGGGAGAAATTCTCAAGACCGAATTCATGGAACCAATGAGCGTGAGTGCGTATGCCCTGGCGAAGGCCCTCAATTTCCCCGGCATCTATGAAGTTGTCCGGGGAGATCGGGCCATCAGCGCCGACACCGCCATTCGCCTGGGAAAGTACTTCGGTCTGCCCGCGCAGTTCTGGCTCAATCTGCAAAACGATTACGATCTGAGAATCGCAGCGGGAAGCGGAATCGGCAAAGGAATTCAGCCCCGCAAGGTTGTTCATGAAGCCGAACTCGCCGACACTCGCTGAAGAGGCCGTCCCTATGTATTTGCTTTCGGCGCTCTCATCCCCAACTCCTTCATCACCATCTGCAGATCCTTCCAAGCCTCGCCTTTCTGCCGCGGATCGCGCAGCAGAAACGCCGGATGGTAAGTCACCGCCAGCTTGCATCCATCCCAATTAGGATCGTTGCCACGCACGCCCGTTGGTCTGAACTCATAAAAACGCCCGCGCAGTTGCATCATCGAAGCACTCATCGCCAGCAGCGTCTTCGCCGCCACCGCACCGAGCGCGACCACTACCTTCGGCTTCACCACCGCGATCTGCCGCATCAGAAACGGAGAACAGGTCTCGCACTCCTCGCGCTCCGGCGTCCGATTACCCGGCGGACGGCATTTCACGATGTTTGCGATATACACCTGCTCGCGCGAAATCCCCATCGCTTTGATCATGTTGTTGAGCAGTTGCCCGGCGCGCCCCACGAACGGCTCACCCTGAGCGTCTTCGTCAGCGCCCGGCCCCTCGCCGACGAACATCAACTCGGCCCTCGGATTCCCCACGCCAAACACGATCTGTTTCCGTCCCTGCTTGTGAAGCACGCAGCGTGTGCAGTCGCCCAGGTCTTCGCGGATAATCTTCAGCGCCTTCACCGGATCGCTCACACTCTGCTCGGGCTTCAGCGCGATCACTTCAAAAATGTTCTCTTCCACTGGAACCGCCGCCGCTGTGGCCTTTCGTGGACTCATCTCGTCTCCCAATTCTGGCTGACTTGCCGAATTAGCGATTTCCGGTTGGTCTGCTGAAATTGATTCGGGGATATTTGCACGAACCGAGAGAGGCCGCCGGTAGAAGTCGTAAATCCCCATCTCGTTGTAGTAACGGATGCGCGCCGCAAGCGCGCGGCGAAGTTCAGGATCAAGAGTGCGGGGCATTGCAGATAAGGATAACAAACGGTGTGGCGCGGACCTGCCCTGAGCGTAGTCAAGGCCCTCGCCCGCGAAACTCGGAACCTGTCACCCCACTCGTGATCGACTACTTCAGCTCAATCTCCACAATGGTTCCCGCAGCCGCCCCCTCGTTGGACAGCGAGTGCGTAACCTTGGTATCGACCCACTGAACGTCCCCAGCCTGCACTTCGTGAGTGAATGATTTGCCCTCGGGATCGGTCATCTTCAGCATCAGCGGAGTAGCAGAAATAATCAGGTAGGGGCGCTCGTGCGTATGCATCGCCGACGTAGCTCCCGGTGCCAGCGTCCATTTGTAAACCCGTGCGCTTGGATTCTCCGCTTCCACCTTCGCCGCGGCTGGCCCCGCAGCCTTCGCCGGACGATGAAGCACTTCCACATCCAGCGCCTCAAAGGAGGCGTTCCCGGCGTTATGCACGAGGTGGGTGAACGGCCCATTCGACTCCAACGCCGCAACGTCTCCAGGTTTCGTCGCCTCGGTGACGCTTTTCGAGTCACCAAGCTTCTGCCGGGTGATTGTGGTGTCCGTCAAATCAATCGTTACGCGATCATACAAGTGCGTGTGGAACAGCGTGCTTTCACCCGGCAGAAGCTTTACGCGCACGACCATCACGGATTCGTTCTTGAGGACAAGATGATGGTGCGGCTCCTCTTCCAGGGGAACCGGCGATTGCTGCGCTGCAACAAGAGTCGACAACACGAGAGCCAAGGTTCCGCACAAATAGATGTTCACGGATTCTCCTAACGGACAACCGCTCCACGATGCTTCCGCAGCTTCACGATCTGGTCCAGCACGCGGTGCGCAACTTCCCATTTCGAGGTTTCGGGAACCTCGATCACTTCAGTCTGCGAGATGATCGTGACCGCGTTGCGGTCGGAATCAAATCCGACGCCTTCGCGCGACACGTCGTTCACGACGATTGCATCAAGCGACTTCGACGCCAGTTTCTTGCGCGCGTTTTCCAGCACGTTCTCGGTCTCGGCCGCAAATCCCACGACAGTCTGAGCAGTCTTCCGCCGCGCCACCTCCGCCAGAATGTCGGCGGTCGGCTCCAGTTCCAGCGTCATCTCGCCCTTGCGCTTGATCTTCTGCCCGGCCGCCGTTTTCGGCCGGAAATCGGCCACCGCTGCTGTCTTGATCACCACCGTGGCTTCGGGCAGGAATTTCAAAACCGCCGCCAGCATCTCGTCCGCAGTCTCCACCGGCGTCAGTTCCGCCGCGCCTGGAGCAGCAATTGCGGTCGGCCCGCTTACCAGCAGCACACGCGCCCCGCGCCGCAGCGCTGCTTCGGCAATGGCATATCCCATGCGCCCGCTTGACCGGTTCGTCAAATACCGCACCGGATCGATCTTCTCCCGCGTCGGTCCCGCCGTCACCAGCACCGTTTCACCCGCCAGATCCTGCACTGCTCCCAGCGCTTCCATCGCCGCCGCCACGATCGTTTCGTTCTCGGCGAGTCGCCCCGCGCCGGTCATTCCGCAGGCCAGATACCCGCTGTCTGGCTCAACAATGCGAACCCCGCGCTTCCGCAGGATTTCCAGATTCGTCTGCGTGGCCACGTGATTCCACATGTTCACATTCATTGCCGGAGCAACTACCACCGGAGCGGTGGTCGCAAGATAAAGAGTGCTCAGAAAGTCGTTGGCAATTCCCTGCGCGAAGCGCGCCAGCACATCGGCCGTGGCCGGAGCCACCAGCAGCGCATCCATCGACTGGGCAATGGCGATGTGCTCAATCGCCGACTCCACATTCGCCTGTTCGTCTCTCGCGGAGCCGAACATGTCGGTAATAACTTTTTCACCGGAGAGCGCCGCGAACGTCAGCGGACGAACGAACTCCTGCGCCGCGCGCGTCATTACGACTTGCACATGAATGCCGCGGTCTTGCAGCAGGCGCACGATTTCCGCCGCCTTATAAGCTGCAATCCCACCCGACACGCCCAGCACAATTTTCATAGCAGGAAGATGGCGGCCACGGATTCAAGCTCCAGCCCCGCCTACAGAATTGATGCTGCCGCCCGGCACAAGATTCGCGTCCCAGCGAGCGGCGCAAGATGTTTACGCGTCTTCCGCAAACACTTTGTTCAGAGTTTCGGTTGCGGCCACGACTGGCAATTTCGGAGCCTCCGGTATCAGCCATTTCACTTTGCCGGCCTTGATTTCATCTTGCGCGATGCGGCACGGTTTGCGCGATCCGGTATCGATCACCGGAGGCGCGCCGCCTTGCAGTTGCCGCGCCCGTCGCGCCGCTACCAGAATGTAGCGGTAGTTGCTGTCGAATCCTTCAATCAGCTTCATGATGCATTCTCCCCCAAAACTTCACGTGCTCTTTGCCGCTTGCGGGTCAAACGAAGCCAGAATCGGTTGCACCCGCTCCCGCGCCTGCTCCAACCGGCAAGCCTGCGCGGTCTCTACTCGCCGCTTTTCCTCGTCGGAAACTTCCGCCCCGCTTCGCTGCAACCGCTCCGCCAGTACGATGTCCTTCAGTTGGTCCGCCGATTGCTCCAGCAGGTTGTTAACTAAAATGTAGTCGTATTTTGAGTAATTCTCAATCTCTCGCCGGGCCGTGTCCAACCGGCGACGGATGACCGCTTCTGAATCCAGTCCCCGGTTCCGCAACCGCCATTCCAGCTTCTCCCGGTCCGGTGGAAGAATAAATATGCTCACCGCGTCAGGAATCTTCTTTTTGATCTGTCTCGCCCCCTGCACATCGATATCCAGCAGCAGATCGTTCCCGCGCGTCTCCGCCTCGCGCAGAAACCGCCGCGCCGTGCCGTAATAGTTTCCGAAGACATCCGCGTGTTCCAGAAACTCGTCCGCGGCGATCATGGCTTCAAATTCTTCCCGCGAGACGAAGAAATATTCCTTGCCATTCTGTTCGCTGCCGCGCGGCGGCCGCGTGGTGTACGAAATCGAGAAGTCCAGGTGACGAACCATCTTGAACAGTTCGTTCACCAGCGTGGATTTACCCGAACCCGAGGGAGCGGAAACAATGTAAACGATGCTCATTCCAGATTTTGTACCTGTTCCCGCGATTTTTCGATCTCCGACTTCATCAGCAGACCCATCTCCGTAATCTTCAACGCTTCTCCCGCCAGCCCCGAGGTTTTCGAAAGCAGCGTGTTTGCCTCGCGGTTCATTTCCTGCAGCAGGAAGTCCATCTTCTTGCCCACCTCGCCGCCCTGGTCCAGCAAGCCAAGGAAATGTTTCACGTGCGCATTCAGCCGCACCAGTTCTTCCTGGATGTCGCTGCGATCCACTAGCACAGCCACTTCCTGCAGAATCCGTTCTTTGTCCACCTGTGCGCCCAGCACCTCCAGCATGCGCGACTGCAAGCGCTCCGAGTAGCTGCGCAGTATGGTACTGCGATGAGCTTCCACTCCCGCCGCCGCTTTTTCCAGATTGGCCATGCGAGCGCGCAATTCCGTGCTGATGCTACGGCCTTCTTCTTCGCGCATCTCGTTCAGCCGGGAAAGCGCTTCTTCCACGCACGCCATCACCGCGGTCTCCAGTTCCTCTCCCGATTTCTCGGCGCCGGAGTCCATGGCACCCGGCATCCTTAAAACCACATTCAGATCGGGCTCGCCCTCTATGCCAAATTCACCGGCAGCCGCGCGGAAAGCCTCCACATAGCCGGCAATCAGTTGCCGGTTGAGCGCAACTCCGTTCGTGGCCGAACGATCCAGGTTCAGGATCACTTCCACATGGCCGCGCGCCATTTTATCTTTTAATAACCGGCGCAGCTTCATTTCCAGCGCGTCGGTGTCGGATGGCAGGCGGAAGTGAAGATCGAGAAAACGATGATTCACCGACTTGAGCGACAGCGAAAACGCGAGCTGCGTGTTGACCTGCGCTCGGACCTGCGCGAATCCCGTCATGGAGCGAAGTGGCATAAAAGTTCCAGGTTTCAGAGCTTCAAGGTTTCAAGGTGAAGAATCCTTCTTACGTGGGCACGGCCCTCGGCGCATCCGCCTCCGCAAACTGCAATTCGTAGAGCCGCCGGTACGTGCCCAATTTTTGCATCAGCTCTTCATGCGCGCCAATGTCGCTGATGGTGCCGTTTTCGAGCACCACGATGCGATCCGCTCGGCGCACCGTCGAAAGCCGGTGCGCAATTACAAACACGGTACGCCCAGTCATCAGATTTTGCAGTGCCGCCTGCACCAGCGCCTCGGACTCGCTGTCCAGCGCCGACGTCGCCTCATCCAGAATCAGAATCGGCGCATTTTTCAGGATGGCCCGGGCAATCGCGATCCGTTGCCGCTCCCCGCCCGAAAGCCGCACCCCGCGCTCCCCGATCATGGTGTTGTACCCTTCCGGAAGCCCGCGAATGAATTCGTACGCTCGCGCCGCCCGTGCCGCTTCTTCCACCTTCTTCTGGGGCACATGCGGCTGGCCGTAGGCGATATTGTTCCTCACCGTGTCGTTGAACAACACCGTCTCCTGCGTGACAATGCCGATCTGCGAGCGCAGAGAATCCAGCGTCACGTCCCGCACATCGCAGTCGTCAATCAAAATGCGCCCGCTGCTGACGTCAAAGAAGCGCGGAATCAGATGCACCAGCGTGCTCTTGCCCGCGCCGCTCGATCCCACCACCGCCAGCACTTCTCCCGCCTTCACTTCCAGATTGATGCCATGCAACACGACCGGCGAATCTTGCATGTTCTCATAGGAGAACGACACGTCCGCAAACCGGATCGAGCGCGCAAATTTCCCCATCCGCTTCGCTCCCGGCCTCTCCCGCACTTCGTCTTCAATATCCATGAAATGGAAAATCTCCGACGACGCTCCCACCGCTTGTTGGAAATTGTTATTGAACTGCGCGAACTTGCGTACCGGGTCGTACAGCTTGAACACCGCGAAAATGAAGGTGCAGAAGGCTCCTTCCGTGAATCCGTGCCGGTTGATCTGATCGCGCCCCAGCAGGAGCAACAGCGCTACGGCAATCGAGCCCAGAATGTCCATCAGCGGAGAGCTGATGGCAAACGCCGCCACCACCCGAAGATTCGCGCGGAACAGCCGTCGCGCCGCAACCCGGAAGCGCTCCACTTCCCAGTTCTCCATGCCAAACGCCTTGACGATGCGGTTGCCGGTAATCGTTTCGTGCAGAATGTTCTGGATTTCGGCCAGCTTATCCTGCCCGCCCCGCGTCTTGCTGCGCACTTGCCGGCCGATCTTTCTCGACGAATACAAGATAGCCGGGATGAAGAACAGCAACACCCACGCCAGTTTCCCCCCCTGCGAAACCACCACGACCGCGACGAAGATCAAAGTGAAAAACTGCTGCAGAAATTCCGCCAGCACGCTCGACATCGCGTATTGCACCTTCTCGATGTCGTTGACCATGGTCGAGAGCAGCGTGCCCGTGGTGTGTTTCGTGAAGAAAGCCGCCGAACTCCGTAGAATGGCGTTATACAAATCGTCCCGCAGGTCGGTGATCATCCCAAAACCCGCGTAGTTCACCAGGTAGGTTCCGGCGTAGTCGAAGATTCCCTTCAAGACCGTGGCCGCCACCAGCGCAAAAGCCACCACCGTCCATGGATTGTGAAAGTGCGACGGAACCAGCCATTGCAGATCAAGAAAGCGTTCGCTGCCCGGGAGTTTGAACAACGGAATGGTTTTGTCCTGGGATCCAGGATTCAATACGCGATCGAAAATCGGACGGATCAGCAGCAACCGGCCCGCATCCAACAACCCCACCATCGCCATCAGCACTACCGAAGCGAGAAATGGCCCCCAGTAAGGCAAAACGTAACGCAACAAGCGGACCAGTGGATGCGGCGTAGCCGGTGTTACTGCATTCTTCGGGTCCGCCACTGTGGAAGTTGCCATGCGCGTAAGGCTCAATTCTACATGCGATTTGCCGCAGGCGCGCCTACTTCGGACTATCCCGATGCACAACCTTCACCTTGTATCCCGCCTTCCGCAGCCGCTTGCTGACATCTTCGGCAATCATCACCGAGCGATGCTGCCCGCCCGTGCATCCGAAGCTGATGGTCAGGTAGCTCTTGCCCTCGCGAATGTAGTGCGGCAGCAGGTAGACCAGTAATTCCGAGATGCGGTTGATGAACTCCTGCGTCTGCGGAAATGACCGGATGTATTTCGCTACTCGCGGATCGCGTCCCGTCAGCGCTCGAAACTCCGGCACGAAATGAGGATTGGGCAGGAAGCGCACATCAAACACCAGGTCGGCATCGTCCGGCACTCCATGCTTGTATCCAAAACTCACGCATGAGACCAGAATCGTCTGCTGGCTCCCCGACTGCTGCTTGAACCGGTCGGTCAAATGCGCCCGCAGTTCATGAACATTAAACTTGGAGGTATCAATGACCAAATCGGCAATCTTTCGAATCGCCCGCAGATGCCGCCGTTCCGCTCCAAGCGATGCCCGCACCGTGGTGCCCGTTCCCAAAGGATGGGGCCGCCGCGTCTCGCTGTAGCGCCGCAACAGCGCGGCATCGCTCGCTTCCAGATAAATCACCTTGGTCGCAATCGTCCGCTTCACCGACTTCAGAATCGCCGGCAGCTTTTCCAGTTGTGATCCCTCGCGCACATCCACCACCAGGGCCGTGCGTGGAATCTCTCCCGACTGCACCGCCAGTTCCGCAAAGCGCGGTATCAACTCCACCGGCAGGTTATCCACGCAGTAGTAGCCAAGATCTTCGAAGGCCTTTAGTGCGGAAGCCTTCCCCGATCCGCTCATGCCGGTAATGATGACCAGTTCCGCCGCGGCGCGCGGTTCGCCCTTACGCCCGCGAACCAGTTTCCCCGTCGCATGGGTGACCTTCCTGAGTTTGTTGCGCAGTGGCATGTCGGAAATCTTAGCATTTCAGAGCGAGTGAAGCCCGCCAGATTCGCCACGGTCGTATGCACAAGACGGGACGGATACTGTCGAATCCATCCACCCTTTGTTGTTATGATTGACGAGGTTGTGAGTTACCTTATCCGCACTTCAATCCGCCTTGTTTCGTTGATTATTGTTTCGTTTATTCTTTGCCTCATCCCTCCTGCCATCCATGCGGTCTCGGCCCTCCCGGTCAGTGCATCCGACGCGGTCACCACCCCGCCAGTTATCGTCGTCGGCTTCGTCGGCGGATTCGTCAAGCACGATGACATGGTTCACGGCCCCGTCCAACTCGCTGCGCGTCTCAACCAGAGCCACCCATCCGGCGTGTATGTCGAGGTTCTTGAAAATCGTCGCGGACAACAAGCCCTCGCCGACATCGTTAGATTTGTGCACGCCGGTCGCAACGGCACACCGTCGCTCGAAGAGAAGCACAATGCCCGCGTAATCCTGTACGGACACAGTTGGGGCGCTTCCGAGGCCATTACGCTGGCGCGCGAACTCGAACAGGAAGGTATTCCCGTCTTGCTCACCATTCAGGTGGATAGCATTTCCAAGCCCGGCCAGAACGATAAAGTCATTCCCGCCAACGTGGCCGAGGCGGCAAATTTCTATCAACTGGATGGCTTGCTGCACGGCGAGCCCCAGATCCGCGCCGCCGATCCCGCACGCACCCACATCATCGGAAATTTCCGCTTCACCTACAAAACGCAACCCATCGACTGCCAGCAGTATCCCTGGTACGACCGCGCCTTCATGAAGCCGCACACTGAAATTGAGTGTGATCCCAAGGTTTGGACCCAGGTGGAATCCCTGATCCGTTCGCACCTACCCCCGCAGCACTAACCGTAAATCCGTAACCAATTGTCCTGTGGGAATTGTTTGCCGGGAAACGAGGAAGCCTACTGCAGGCTGGCCACAGCTAGAGCCCGCTTGCCATTCGCAGAGGCCGGTGTAACGGCAACTTCTCTCGGCTGAAGCCGGATCAAGTGCTGGAACAGCGCCAGATCTCTCTCCACGTCGCTCGGCGACGTCTTGGGAGCCGTGGCAGGCCGCAACTCCTGGCGGAGCCGTGCCTCTAAAAGTTTCGCCGCCAGTTCCGGCGACTCAGAAACGCTCAAGATGTTGGCGCGCGAAACGCCCACCAGTGCCAAATCGTCGCCTACCCGCATCTGCAGAACGGGCTGCCCGGAAGCATCGAGCCCAGGCTGGGCGCCAGCTTGCAACCGCTCCCAGGTTTTTACTTCCCTGGTTCCAACTTCCTTGGTTTTTCCTTCGGGCTTTCCTGGGTTTAAGCCTTCGTCGAAGGGGTCAAGCACCGCACGGGATAGGCTCAGTTCGTCCAGCCGGCTCTGGTAGCGAACACGCTCACCGCGGGTCATCGGAGCATCCAACTGGCGGCGCGGATCAAGAACACAGATCAGGGCGTTTCGCCCCGGATCGAAACGTCGATGGCCAAAATACTCGATCAGCAAACCGCCACCGATGTAAGGATGCAGTGCCACCACGGGCAGCATATATTTCTTCGCTGCCATCACCGATTCCAATACTCCGTGGACGGGCCGGCTGCGCCGGACCGCTCCCGGAACCTGCGGCACCAGAAAATCCGAACTCTCTAAGTCAGGATGGTGCCGGCTGTATTTCACCATCATTTTCGCGATCTGCTTCGGGGTCGTGACCCCAAGATCGCCAACCAGACTGCGATGCAGTGCGTGCGGATAATAAAAATCGATCACGTCGCGCACAAAATCGGCACAGTTCCTCTTCACAAAGTTGTAGCGCTCGCGATTGGGCCGGCTGTTGAACTGGTTGATCAGCAGCGCATCCTGCTCCGGACTGGTCTCAATCTCGAATCCATAAATTGTCCGGTCATAAGACGATCCGACCATTTCATACCAGTTTCCCTCCGGCATTCCGCCATCGGGGCGATCCGGGGCAAGCGCCTCCAGGTACTCGCGACGGTACTGATCTCTGAGGAAAGCGACCAGTTTCGCATCGGCAAACAGCGGAATGGATTCCGGCCGGTCAACCGCGTACAGGTAGGGAATAAGAGGAATCGCAATCCAATCGTATCCCGCGATCCCGTCATACCGGCTAAGGACGACTCCCGATTCGCCCACGCCACACCGGCGCAGAGCAACCGGGGACTCGGCGCAAACGTTGCTCAGATACACGGCCGCGTGGCCCGTTCCGGCAAGCGCGCCATCGTAACTATAGGGCTCTTCCAGAAGCAGGGTCGCTCCAGCATGCGCGTGCGGAATGCTGCCGAGGCAAAACAGCAGAAGCGCGCACAGCCTCCCAAGTCTCCACCAGACTTTGCTCCGCGCAGCAACTGTTTTTGCGAAAGTGCCCATTCTAATTTGATGATCAGGAGCCCCGCAGGGCTGCCTGGGCGCTAAGTGAGGGAGTAGAGCAGCGCGCTTACCAAAGTTCCTAAGTCCTTGCCAGGAGGAGGTTTCGTGACCCGTGTCGATTTCTCGGATCAGGAAGATTCTTGCCCGTTCGTGCAAGAAATACCAGATTACTTTCGGGAATCGGTCCACGAACCCGCTCCGATGGATTTCCCCACCGGCCAGGGCGGGCGGAAAGGCGAGAAATCACGAGTCTTGATTGGTGGGCGCAGTAGGATTCGAACCTACGACTTCCACCGTGTGAGGATGGCACTCTACCGCTGAGTTATGCGCCCACTTTTCTGCGGTTTTGTCATTGTAACAAATCGCTCCCGCCCCTTCGGCATCCCACTGTCCGTAAAGTGCCCTTTCTGCCGCTCTGTCGATGGGACGCCGGTCAGTGGGGAGCGGATTTTCGGCTCAACTCGTGGAGATTGAGTTGGCGAAGTCCGTCTTCCAGTTCTTCTCTCTCGCCTGTATCGGGGCCTTTTGTTCCTCGTTCTTGCAATCGATCATTGATGGCGCTGCGGGCGCGCTCGACCAGCCGGGGTAGCTTCGCAGGATCTTGCTCGCGAAGGGCGGCGCGAAAGTAGATCGTCCAGTCGCTGCGCATGGCCAAGATGACTCAACCACTTCTGTCGCCGGGGCCCGATGATGACGATATGAATACGGCTCTTCGCGTGCCGTAGCCGCACCGTGTCCAGCGGTGACAGTGGGTCCGACTGCCAAGCTCAGATTAGCACCGATCCGAGGATTTGAAATCTGGTCTTCTGAACGCTAGTATTTCCTTCGCCCCTTGGGAGGGGGATTTCGATGCCCGTCAAACAACACAGTCACAAACATCCCGAAGTCGATCACCGCGTGAAAGCACTCGAAGCCAAGACCAAGAAACTGGAGAAGGCCCTGCGTGACCTTCAGCACAAGCTAAAGACGCACGCTCATCCCCACACCCACTGAGAATCACATCCGGGTTGCTGGTGAGATCGCGATTACACTTAAAACCCCGGTCACAGGGTCAATGAGCGCTATCGCCTGTTAACAACAGGTATCATTCTGCACAGGTCAACGCTTTTGAATCGAGGTCGGCGATGGGAACTGGAAGACTGCTGATGGTAATCAGCGAAACGCTTGCTGTTGGTGGCTGTCGTTACTCAGTTTTTTCTGCCAACAGGAATGGGTATCAGCCTACACTTCGCGCATAGGGCGATTGCATTGCCCCAGCCCAAAGAATGAATCAGTCTCCTGATCTCTGGCGCTTCACAAGACTTACGTACGACCGCGATGGCGTTTCGGCTCGCCCTCGGCAATGGTTCTTGCCGTCGGCGGCCGCACTTTTCTTTCTCCTCACGCCGCTTGTCGCGTTTGCACAGAAGGAGTCTAACGCCGCGAACCGTCCTGCCACCTCTCTGAAAGGCACAGTTACTACACAAAATGGTGACATACTGGCGGGAGCTACCGTAAAGCTCGCCAAGAATCCACCCATAGGCGTTCCGGCGACCGCCGGAACCGACGAGAACGGACACTACGAATTCCAGAACCTACAGTCGGGGAACTACTCGATTTCTGCCCAAGGCGAGGGCTTCAAAACAGTCAAGAAAACAGTGCTCCTGAAAGACGGAGACCAGAGCGTTCAGAATTTCAGTCTCGATGTCGCGACTGTCGTGGAGACCGTGCAGGTGACGGGCATGGCGACGATCATGTCCACCGAGAGCTCCTCCGCCCCAGTCTCAGTTGTCACCAATACGCAGTTGGTTACGCTTCCCACTCAGCAGGAACAAGTAAAGGAGGTGATTCCCCTAACTGCGGGCGTAGTGCGGACGCTCGACAGCAAACTCGTATTCAAAGGCTCGGACGAGAATCAAAGCCTCCTGATCATCAATTCGACGCGGAACACCGACCCGGTCACCGGCAGCTTTGGCATCACTGTGCCCACCGATGCGGTCGAGTCTTTTGCGGTCTACAAGACACCTTACGACGCAAGCCTCGGGAGTTTTTCCGGTGGGTTGACCACCATCGCAACGAAATCTCCCACCGATAGCTTGGACCTCAATGTCACCAAGCTCGGAATCACAGTTTTGGGGAAAAATGGGCACCTGTCTGGGCTGGGCGGCGCAAATCCCTCGATCTGGTTCGACGTCCCTTTGATCGCTCACAAATTACTCGTCTCGGAAGCCCTCCAGTATGAAATGAAGAAAACCACCGTGGAAGGTTTGCCCTGGCCGTATGACATCAGCAAGAAGCAAGGGTTTAATTCATATTCTACTGTGGAGGCGATTCTCGGATCGAACCACCTGTTGACGTTGACCGTGAATGCATTTCCGTTGCGAACGGACCATATCGACATCAGCGCACTGATTCCGCAGCCCGCCTCCAACAGCTTGAATCAGAGCGGCGTGGCAATCGCCCTGTCAGATCGATACGAGTTCGCGTCCCACGCCGTCCTTTCCACCGTCGGGCAATACACGCGATTCGACAGCAATGCCCATGGCTATGGCCCGCAGGACATGCTGATCACTCCGCAAGGCTATGGCGGGAATTACTTCAGTACGTGGTCCCGTCGCGGCAAGGAGTTTCAGTTTCTCTCAAACTACGAGTTCTCGAAGAAAGAGTGGCACGGCTCCCATGAAATCCGCGTGGGCATGGATATCGACTGGCGGAGTTTTTTTGGAACCACGGAATCGCATCCCATTCAAATTTTGAGAGCGGATAATTCGCTCGCGGAAATGGTCGATTTTAACTCGGTCCCGGCGCAAACGCCTTCCGATAGCATTTTTGGCGAGTTCGTACAGGACCATTGGCTGCTGAATTCGCATGTGAGTGCCGATCTGGGACTCCGCCTGAGCACGGAAACTACCGGTCGGCCAGCGGGTGTCGCTCCGCGGGTGGGATTGGCCTACGCGCCCGACAAGACGGAAAAGACCGTCATTCGCGCCGGCGCAGGTCTGTTTTACGGCGTGCTTCCGCTGCTCGCTGCCAATTGGGCGGATAACCCCGCTCGAACGATCACTCAATTCGATACCTCCGGCGTGCCGATTGCGCCTCCCGTCACCTATACCAATGTCTACACGGCAGGCCTGAATCCGCTGGCTTCCCCGGTCCTACCAGCGCAACCGAATACCACACCCCGCAACGTTACCTGGAATGTCGGCGCGGTTCAAGAATTGCGCAAGAACATGCAACTTGATGTGAGCTATCTCAACAGCCGCACAAGCTATCTCTTCGTGGTGGAGCCGTTCACTGCGGCAACGCCAACGGACGAGTCTTTCATGGGGCTCACCAACACCGGCTCCTCCAAGTATCACGAACTGGAAGCTTCCGTGCACTATACCTTTCGCGATAGCGATCAGTTCAAAGCCTCCTACATCTGGAGCCACGCTCGCGGCGACCTCAACAGTCTTTCCAGCGTCATCATCCCCTTCGCCGCGCCTGTTTTCCGCCCCAACGTGTACGGGATCTTGGCTTCCGATATTCCAAATCGCTTTATCACTTGGGGAATTTTCGCCCTGCCCTGGAAGATTACTTTCAGTCCGCTGGTCGACGTTCACTCCGGCTTCCCCTACTCGTCGGTCGACGTCACCCAGCAGTATGTGGGCACACCGAACGGGCAGCGATTCCCGACGTTTTTCTCACTCGACCTCAAGGCGTATCGCACATTTCGGATACCGTTTTGGAAAGGTAAGAACGGGAAAAACCATCACTTTCGCCTCGGAGCCTACTCGCTGAACGTAACCAATCATGGGAATTTCAACACGGTCTATAACAACGTGGCATCTCCCGACTATGGCAAGTTCGTCGGACTTCTCTATCGCCACGAGGGCATGACCCTCGACTTTGTCGATTGAGTCAGACTCGCCAAAAACCAGCCGTCTTGTGGCCAGCGACTTGTCGTGCTGATTTATGCTGTCCCAAACACGTTGCGGCAGACTGCTTAGCGAGGCAAAGGTGACGGAAACAATCAGGAGCAATGTTCTCATCGTGACGGTCTCCCTCTCAGCCCCCCGATTGAGGGAACGACACGGGCGACAATCATACTCGTAATTCAGCGGAGCCGCGTGCACTTTAGGCAAATGTGCGTATAGTTGTCGTAACATCGCGTTTGCACTAACTGAGAATTCCGTGAGCGCTCTGCCTTTCCGGTTTGGACTTCGCTCTTTTGCTTGATTCTTACCCTGCTGGCTCATGGGACACTTGGTAACTCCAGCATCCACCCAGCCTCTTGACCGCTTCCCCGGCTCCCGGTAGCCTCTTTCTGTCGCCCTTTCATGTCCGCCTCCGACACTCCCGAGGCTCGCCCCGTAACTGATTCACGGGAAAGCATTTCCGCGCGTCTGCCTGCCTCCGATGAGGCGCAACTTTCTGCCCCAAATGGGGTTTCTATCAGTGTGAGCAGTGTGGCCATGGATGGCGGAGTACTCGATCGCGGGCTGCTGAACTTTGCGGGAGCGTCGCCTTCGTCTGCGCCCGTTACCATGGCAAATTCCACGGTCAGCAAAGACGTGGCCGTCTCCGACGTCGACGTGATGCTGCGGGTGAAGGGTGGCGACGAGTCCGCCTTCTCTTATCTGGTTCAGAAGTATCGCCGCCCGATGGTGGGCTTTATGTACCGCATGTGCCACAATCCGTCGACTGCGGAAGAACTGGCGCAGGAAGTGTTTCTGCGCGTCTACCGCTCGCGCACCGGTTATGAGCCGAGCGCCAAGTTCACGACCTGGCTGTATCGCATCGCGACCAACCTGGCCGTCAACCACGCCCGCGATACGCGCCACGAGCGTCCGGAAAATACCCTGCGGCTCGATGAGCCCGACCAGGAAACAGGCACAACGCCCGACCTGGCCGACGATTCGCTCAGCGCCGAAGAGCAGATCTTGAAGCGGGAGCGGCTCGCCGCCATCCGCAAAGTAGTGAACGCGCTGCCCGAACGCCAGCGCCTCGCCGTCATCATGCATAAGTATCAGCAGATGGATTACAGAGAGATAGCGGGAGCTCTAAAGTTGAGCGAATCCGCTACCAAGTCGTTGCTGTTCCGCGCCTACGAAACGCTGCGCGAACAGTTGAAAGAGTTCGTTTCGGGGAAGTAGAGGGTAGCTGTATGAATTGCAATCAGATTCGCGAACTAATGCCGCAACTGGCCGCCGGCATGGACGCTGCATCGCCGGAGGTACAGAAACACATCGCATCCTGTGACGCCTGTGCCGCCCATCTCAGCGATTTGCAGAAGACGATGGCGCTGCTCGAGGAATGGCAGGCGCCCGAACCGTCGCTGTATTTTGACACCCGCCTGCAGGCGCGCCTCCGCGAAGAAATGGCGCGCCCGGCGGCGGGATGGTTGAGTTGGACGCGGCGTCCGGCGTGGGCGATGTCGCTCGCTGCCGTAGTATTTGCGGGAGCCCTGCTGCTCAGCAACAAGTCGTTGCTTCTGACCGCAACCATCCCGACCAAACCCCCATCCCTTGGTCTGCCGGTAGAACCGGGAACCGCTGTCGGCGATCTGCAGGCGCTGGAGAAGAACGACGAGTTGTACGCCGATTTCGATATGCTCGACGAACTGCAGGTGCAGGACGACGTAATCGCCAATCCGTAAGTTTGATCTCCTCGAGAGACGCGGCTTGCCGCGTCTCCCGGAACCGGGCACGTTGAGCGGTAGTTTTTAGGTTAGTTGGATTGACGAGGGACAAAGATGTTGGGCCGGGAAAGAGTTGCGAGCTGTCTGGCAGCGCTTCTGCTGCTGACGCCGGCGTTCGCCCAAGACCGGCGCGCGCCGCAGCAACCTCCGCCGCAGCAGCAGCACCCGCGATCGCAACCTGCGGACGGCCAGTGGCACCACTTTCAGAAAGAAAGTAGTCCCAAGCCCAGCCGTCCCAATCAATTCCATCCGCCGCAGAACCAGCCCGGCCACGCCGGAAACTGGCTCCGCCGCTATAAAGACATGCCGCCGGCGCAGCAGCGCCGCGCTCTCGAAAACGATCCTCAGTTCCGCCGGCTTCCCCCGCAACAGCAAGCCCAGTTGCAAAGGAGGCTGCAGCATTTTTCCAGCCTGCCTCCGCAGCAGCAGGAGCGCGTCCTCAACCGCATGGAAACCTGGGAACACCTGACACCGAATCAGAAGCAGCAGGCGCGCCAACTCTTCCAGCAGTTCAAGCAGTTGCCGCCCGACCGCCGTCAAGCCGTCAACCAGGCAATTCGCGGGATGCGCGGCATGAGCCCCGAACAGCGTGACCGGCTCATCAACTCGCCGCAATACCGGAACGCTTTTTCGCCGTACGAACGCAGCCTGCTCAGCGGAGCCGCCCACCTTCCGCTAGCTCCCGGCGAAGGCCTGCACCCCGAACCGCCCGAATGATAACGTCCAGCCACCGCAAAAGGGCCCGGACACCCAAATTGCCGCCGCAAACTCGCACGCCAGCGCTAAGGAAAAAGGCCGGAGCGCGGCCTCGCCACCGCGCCCCGTCCGTGACCCATCACTGGTTCGTAACGTACGCCAGGAAAAAGGGCGCTTGGTCGTTATTCTCGTTCGTCGGGAGCGCTCCTTTCAACCCGATGCGCGTTTGGTCCCCATAGAGGTACCACCCGCTTAGGGCACCCGGCCAACTGGTTTGCCCGAGGCCCTTAATTTGTTCATTGTTGGTGTCGAGGGTGAAATATATCGTGAAGTAGTAATCGTAAAGCGGCGAAAGCGCCAACTTGACCGTATCGAGCCGCACAATGCAGGGATTGGTGACAGAAACCGGCTGCACTGGACACACGGACGTGCTGGTCAGGTTAATGCTCGGATTTGAAATCGCGCCCAGCGTGACCTTGGTGACTTTGAGCACCGTGCTGCCATTCCGCGGAACCTCGTAGAGCACCATGTTGCCGATGTCTGCCTCGGATCCTGCGATAAATCCGAGATAGAGGGCGGTCGTGGCGGAGCTCGCCCCCATCAGCGATGCTCCCGGAATCAAGACGAACTCGGAAAGGCCGTCCCAGGATGGATTACTACTGTTAGCGATCGTCCCTTGGCCTTCCGTCAGATTCGCTAGAGGGACAGTGACCTCCGGAACCAGCTCTTGCGCAAAAGCAACCGCGCCCAGAACCGCCATCATCAGAATCAACGTTGCGAGTTTATAGAAAGTCTTCATCGGAAATCTCCTCAATCGAAAATTGGATTCAACGCTCTAGTACGTGTATCGGTGATCGCCCACAGTCAGATTGCCTCCGGTCAGATCGACCCAGGCTCGTCCAACCAGCTTCCTAGTCGGTCATGACGTACATGAGAGAGTAGGGTTGGCTACTAAAGTTCAGAGTGCTTGGAATCGATCCACCGACTGAAAGCCCGGTCTCGTCTCCGATTATGTAGGTTCCCCTCAGGCTGCTCTGCCCAAAGTTAGGCAGGGTGAGGCCAAGTGCTGAATTGTTCGAGTCATCGGCCGTGAAATACACCACCAGGTAGTAATCCGACAGTGCCGAAAGCTTGATTGGCGTCGGATCAAGCCGCACAATGCACGGATTAAAACTGGAGATTTCCACCACCGGACAGACCGTCGCGCTGGTCAGGTTGATCATGGGATTGGAAATGCCACCGAGCTTCACGGGTGTCACCGCGCTGATGGTTAGGCTGCCTCGCGGAGTCGTGTACAACACCATATTGCTGATGTCAGCCTGGGTCCCAGCCGTGAATCCGAGGTAGAAGACAGTCTGGGTGCTGGTGACCGGGATCAGCCCAGCACCGGAAACCAGGGCTATCGTTGAATAACCGCTCCAGCTGCCGTTGGATCCGACGGGGCCTACGATGCCCCGAACCAGGTTCTCGGCCTTGGCTGCGGAGAAGCCATATATCGAGACAGCGAACATCATCAGGGTCAGGGTTGCGAATTTGAAAATAATCTTCATTGGGAATCTCCCTTATTCAAAATGTGAATTCAGCGTTCAAGTATGCGTATCGGTGGGACTCCCGCGTTCCATCGCGATGAGTTCCTCCGGCCGGCCCGCTAGTTATTCATGACGTACATGAGGAACGTGGGTCCGTGATTGGCGACACCGGGAATCGACTCCCCGGCCGTGAGATGGGTATAGTCCGCGCCCCCGAAGTAGGTTCCCGCCAGGCTCGTCTGGTTACTTCCCGGCTGGGTTCCCGCGATGCCCGCATTGTTTGTGCCGCTCGGGAAATACACCGCAAAGTAGTAATCGGAAGCCGGCGAGAGCGTGAGTGTCGTCGGATCGAACCGCACAATGCAGGGCGTGGTCGTGGAAGGCGCCACCGGACAAACCGAGGTGTTACTGAGTAAGATGCTCGGATTGGAGACGCTGCCGAGCGTAACGGGCGTAACCGCGCTGATCGTCAAGCTGCCTCGCGGAGTCGTGTAGACAACCATATTGCCGATGTCCGCTTCACTTCCCGCCGTGAATCCGAAGTAGAAAACAGCGGTTGAGCTGGTGATCGGGAACAGCTCCGCCCCCGCAATGAGATTAAACACTGAGTAATTGGACCACTGGGCGTTGTTTCCAGGCGGCCCAATTACGCCGCGCACCAGGTTCTGCGTTGTCGTCGTCAATGGCTTCGGCGGCGTAGATCTAGTCTGCGAGAAGCCATACACCGAGACCACGAACATTAGAGTTAGTGTTGCGATCTTGCATACAGTTTTCATGGGAATCTCCCTCATCGATTTGTCGAACTATGTTCTGGTACAGGTATTCGCTTGCATCGAGCCTTTTTCAAACTACTGTCGGTAGGTTTCCGGGAGCAGCTCGCAGCACCCTCGGCGCCACGTATGTGTGCCCGATACCCCCACGTGTACTGGGCCTCGGCACACCGATTCACAAACCAGGGTTGCTCCTATTCCCTGGTTCCCCTCAGCTAAATGGTTTGTTCCCCCTTGATGGACAGAGTCTCGGCGTGGGTGCCAGCGGTAGGGGAGGAGGTCATGCTGATCGTTTGATCAGCACTGGACAAGTGGCCCGGCCGAATTGCTGAGCATCATACCACGGCTTGTCAAGGCGGCGTTGCCTGGAATCAATGCAACGTCAGACGGGCAACTCGCGGCATTCGCGATCTGACGCCCGAGCCGTGCGACCAACTCATCAACTCCGAGCAGTACAGAAACTCATTCTCGCTGCAGGAGCGCGTCATCCTCAGCGGAGCCGCCCACTTGCCGCTCGCCCCAGGCGACGGCCTGCAACCGGGGCCGCCGGAATAACGCCCCGCACCAGGGGAGGAGCACCGAAAGTTGCAGGAAGGCCTAAGTCAACATCCGGTAAACGGCGCGATCTCAGCGCAGGCCCACCAGTTCAGTTACGGATTGGATCAGTCTGGCGGGATCGAATCCGACGCCATCTTTGAAAACCATCTCAACTTTCTCCACGTTCTCAATCTTCTCCACCGGATTGCCGCCCAGCACCACGATATCCGCAGCTTTGCCGGGCGCGATCGATCCGATGCTCGACTCCTTGTCCTTGCCCATGTAGATCGCGCCATTCAGCGTAGCAATTCGTATCGCCTCCACCGGCGTGAAACCCGCCTCCACCAGCAATTCGATATTGCGCTGGTCGCCAAATCCCGGCACCACGCCACCGTAGCCGCTGGGATCGCAGCCGGCCATCAGCAGCCCGCCCGCTGCCACAAACTCCCGCTCAAAGCGCATCTCTTTTGCCAGGATTGGCCCGCCGGTCTCGCTCACCGCCATGCCAGCGCGGCCAAGTAGATATTCCTTTGCCGCCGCCAGCGACAGCGTCCTCAGGGCCGCATTCTCCCGCGCCATCGGCGGCCGATTGGGGCTAAAGGTCTCTATGATGGCCAGCGTCGACGTAACCGCCACATGATGCGCTACCAGCTCGCGGATCGTCTCCCGCACCTCCGGCCCTTCTACGTCTAGGTTCTTCTCGATCCACGTCACATTTGGAAAGAAGCCTGGGCATTCGTCCGGCTTTTTTCCGGGAAAGAACTCGGTATCCACTGCCAGCCCATGCTCCAGGTTGTCAATGCCCAGCGCCGCTGCCTGCCTGAATCCGATCGAGCAAAGATGCCCCGTAAGCTTCAGCCCGTGCGCATGGGCATGGTCGATTGCCGCCTTAAGCTCATCCGCCGTGAGGTAGTTGTAAGCCTTGAAAGAGGTCACGCCTTCGGCGGCCCAGTAGTCCACCGTACGCGCCGCGTCGTCAGCATCCGCGAGCGGGTGCATCTGGACGGTGAGGATCTCTTTGCCCTCCAGGTACGGCCCAGTAACGTCAAGCTTGGGACCGGGACGCTGTCCGGCGTCGATTTCTTTCTTCAATTCCAGGTCGGTGTAGGGATCCACGCTGCCGGCCGTCCGCGCCGTGGTGACGCCGCCCGCCAGGTACAGGCGCGGAGCGCTATCGGCAGCTTCGCCATAGTAGCTCACGCCTCCCCCGGGTTGCTGCGGCGTGGGATAGAAGAGATGCTCGTGCATCCCGACCAGGCCGGGGATCACAGTCTTGCCGGTCATATCCAGCACCTTGGCATTCGCCGGATAAGCGCCATGCGCGCTGGCCGCTCGTACAGCAGTAATCTTGCCGCCAGCGATGTCGATGCGCATGTCTTCCTGCGGCGCTCGGCCGGTGCCGTCAATCAGGCGCACATGCTCCAGCACCAGCACGGGTGCGTCTTCTTTCACATAAGGCGCAAGCGGAGAAGGCTTCTGCTGGGCCGCCAAAGTCGGGCTTAAAGTCAGGCTTAGCGTCAAGCTTAACGACAGGAAGAGGCTTAGGATTGCGGTTCGTCTCGCGATCTGCATAGGTAAACCCCCGTAGAAGAGAAGACAAGAGGATGGATTCACTTCTAACTGAAAGCAGCCGCTACCGCCGAATCAGCGCCATCACCCATCCCGCCAGAAAAACTCCCCCCACAAACATGGCGAAGCAGTAAAGCCCGTACTTGACCTGTTCCATCGTCGTATTGCGCTGCGTGATGCCGAAGACTACCGACGCGAACAGCGCGAACACAACCGCCGCCGTGAAGTGCGACAAATTGATGTTCACGGTTTCTTCCCCAGCGCAATGTGATGCGCATCCGCCACTGCGATAAAGTTCAGCAGGCCGGCGACGATCAGAAATGTCTTGCCGTAATCCGCCGCCGCATTCGCCGCCATCACGTTGCCCCAATCCATGATGCGCGCCAGAAAATAGAGCGCTCCCGCGCCCACGTCGCCAATAAAGCCCAGTATGTCGAGGATGTCGCCGCCGTTCGGCTTGTAAATCCGCCCCTGCATCCCCAGGCCAATTACGAACATCGCGACCACCGACACCAGCAGCAGAATGCCGCGCCCGTAGCGCTTCAGCAGGATGTGTCCGCCGCCCGGAATCAGCCAGCCCACAAGCGGCGCCACCACCGCCATGGTGGTGAGCGGGTATTCCGGCTCACTGACTTTTGTTGATTTATCTGTTGTCGGCTTGGCCATTCAGATGGTCACGATCTCTCGTTGGATTTTACCAGTTACCTCGGCGCTTCCCGGCCGCACCAGCACATTCACTTCCGAGCGCACGCCGAACTCGGGCAGGTAGATGCCGGGTTCGATCGAAAAACATGAATTGGGCAGAATCCGCCGCTCGTCGTGAATTTCCAGATCATCCATGTTCGCGCCGTTGGCATGCACCTCGGTCGCAATCGAGTGCCCGGTGCGGTGGATGAAGTAATCTCCATATTTTGCCTGCTGGATGTGTCCGCGCACCGCATGATCCACTTCCCATCCCGCAATCGGCCGGTGGGCGGCGACCGCATCCTGCACCGTCTTCACCCCGATATCGCGGGCTTCACTGACAATCTTGAAAATCTCGCGCTGCCGGTCCGACGGAGCCTTGCCGACAAACCCCATCCAAGTGATGTCGTAGTAAATCGCGCCCTTCGTATTCTTCTTCGCCCACACGTCCAGCAGAACCAGGTCCCCTTCACGAATCGGCACCGGCCGGCTCGCACTCGGCTCGTAGTGCGGATTGCCGGCGTTGGCATTCACGGCTACGATCGGCGGGTCGTCGGTCACCATGTTCGCGCGCTGGAAGGCTTCCATGAAAAATTGCTGAATCTCATGCTCGTGCGTGCCGCCGTTGCGTACCCGACGTCCAATTTCCTTAAACGCTTCGGCGGTAACCGCGTCGATCACATCGCGCGCCGCAAAGTGCGACTGAATCTGTTCGTCCGTCAGCGTAGCCTCAAACTGCGCAATCAAGTCGGCCGCGCTGACAATGTTCTTGCCCAACCCTCGGATCATGTCCGCCGTTCCCGCGTCCACCATGGATATGGTGAAAACGAAGTTGTTCGGCGAAAACTGCATGGCCACGTCGCGATACGGGCCCAGCATCTGTTTCAAGGCGTCAAACAGTTCCTGCCATCCCGCGTACTTCTTCTTGGATCCGGGCAAAGTATCCAAATGTCCCGACTCAATCTTATGCACCAGCTTGACGGGCTCGCCCTTGGCCGGGATCAGGTAGTACCAGCGCCGCGTGACCATCAACCCCTCCGGCAGCCCGAGAACGCGGTAAGCGATCGGGTCGCGATGGTGATGATCGTAGAAAAGCCAGGCGCCAATGTTGCGGTCGCGCAAAGCTTGCTGAATGGCCGACAGGTCCATATACAAAGGGTTATTCTACACGACCGTTGGCCGCTGGATTAAGCTCGTGTAGAGACGGGGCTTGCCCCGTCTTGCCCGCGCCGTCACGTGCGGCAGCGGCGCACTGCACCCCGCCTGAATTTGTGGTAAAAAATAATGTAATGCCCCGTAACAGTGATGAACGCCTCCGGCAGTCCTAACCCGCGAAAATCCGGTGCGCCGTGCTGAGGGCACGATGTTAAGGACACTGTTCATTGCACTGTCCGAGAGCCGGCGCATGCGCGCCATCGCTGAACGCTCCCGCTTTGGCCAGCGCACGTCCGCCCGCTTCGTCGCCGGCACCGAGGTTAAGGACGCGATTCGCGCCGCCGCCGCCATGAATCGGATCGGCGCCGGCGTCTCCATCGACAATCTCGGCGAGAACGTCACCAACGCCGACGAAGCTCGCGCCAGCGCTCAGCTCTACCACCACCTGCTCGACGAAATCGCCGCCAATAAACTGAACGCGAACATCAGCCTCAAGCTGACCCACATGGGCTTGGACGTGGACGAGCACATGGCCTACGAAATCGTCCGCGGCCTCGTCGCCAAGGCGGCCAGCATGTCGCCCAGGAATTTCGTTCGCGTCGATATGGAAGGATCGCCCTACACCCAGCGCACGCTCGACTTCGTTCACGAGCTTCATCGCATTCCAGGCAACGAAGACAGCGTGGGAACGGTCATCCAATCCTATATGCGCCGCGCCGAGGCCGACGTCGAGAAGCTGCTCTCCGAGCGCATTCGCATCCGGCTCTGCAAAGGCGCATACAAAGAGCCCCACGACATCGCCTTCCAGAAGAAGTCCGAAGTCGACGCCAGCTATGTGAAGTTGATGAAGACCCTGATGAAAAGCGGCGTCTATCATGGTCTAGCCACCCATGACGAGACCATTATCAAAGCGGCCATGGCCTTCGCCACGCGTGAAAACATTCCGCGCAACTCTTTTGAATTCCAAATGCTGCACGGCATACGGCGCGATTTGCAGCAGTCCTTGGTGAAAGCGGGCTGGGGCGTGCGAGTCTACATTCCGTTCGGCACCGAGTGGTATCCCTACTTCATGCGCCGCCTGGCCGAGCGCCCGGCCAACGTGTTCTTCATCGCGAAGAACATCCTGCGGCAGTAAATCAGTACCTCGTGTGGGGACGGGCGTCCCGCCCGTCCAAGCCGAGCGAAGCGCGGCAGCCGCCCGCGGCCATAGCCGGTCGCCCTCTCATCCTTCCCAAACAAAAGCGTCAAACACCCGCGTAGATTCAAATCCGATGCGCTTGTAGAGCGCAATAGCCCGGTCATTGGCTTCGGTGACAGTCAGCGAGATGAAGCGGAATCCGCGCCCGCGCAGATTCCGAGTTGACGCCGCCAGCATCGCTTCGCCAAGGCCGGCGGAACGGTATTCCGGAAGCACGCAGACCTGCGTAATGTGGCCGACATCGGGGCGCACCAGCGAACAGAGAATGAGGCCGGTCAACGTGCGCGTGCGGCGATCGAAGACAACGAATGACGCCTGGGGATCGAACGTCCCGCACCCGGGGAAGCGCACGATGTTATTCAAAAAGCGCAGCGAGCCGGTCAAGCGTCCGGTACTGATCGTTGATCTCGGAATCGACGTGGCCGCGATACGCGGCCGTGATCAGCGCCGCTGCCGACTGGTATTCCTGCTCCGACCAGGGACGGATTTCGAACTGCGCTGGCAAGGGCGGTGCGGTTTGTGGATGCCGTCCGATATCGAAATTCATGAACACGCGAGGATGGCGGCTGAAGCCCTGTTGCAAAAATGGACGCGAGACTTCCCCGGTATGGTGCGCCAGCAACTGCGCCTCCACGCGATGAATGCCGGGCGACTGCTGCAGGGTTTCGATGACGTGGGTAAGCAGCCGTTCTTCGACCTCGTGACGCTCGGAACTGCGGCCTCCGTCGCGGACAAAAAGGTCCCCAATGACGCCCTTACTCTGCTCGTAAACAAAGAAGGAGTAGCCAAAAATGCTGCCGCGCTCAATGGCAGCGTAGCCGGGGAGGATCTTGGCATCCATGTAGCGCAGGATCATCTCCGCCGAGGTGGCGTAGTCCCACGACAGCATACGTCCCCACATGGCGATCTCATCTTCCAGCAGCGGCCGGAGATCAGCGGAAGAAAAGTGTCGGAGATCGAGAATTTCCATAAACAAGGTCTTAGGTTTCAGGTGTCAGGTCTCAGGAAAAACATATGGTTTGGGAAGGGCCCGGCTTCAGCCGGGCCGCCCAGAACCAATAAAGACGAGGGCTTTAGCCCCTGAGGGTCCCGACGGCTCACTCCTCCCTGACTCAACTCTGAGACCTGCGACCTGGCACCTTTACTTCCCGACCCAATACAACTCCACCTTCTGCTCCGGGATTCTGGTTAAGTATGACACTCGGCGTCCGGCAACGAGTTGCGCAACTTGGGATTGGGTACCCTGCGCGGCAACCACCACGTGCTCCGCGGCCGGGATATTTCCGTCCTCGTATTTCTGCGCTGGACGATTGAGATAAAATTCCAGCCCGTATTCCTGTATGCGATTCACGTGATACAGGCCGATAGGGACCACCTCGTGCGAAAAGACTTGAATCGCCTCGGCAATCGGTCGCGAGGATTGCGTGGCGTCGATGACCGGTGCGGCAAGACGAATGATCGCAGCGACGCTGACCACGACCGCGAACATGGTGGCGCGGCTCATCAGGCGGAGTCCGGCTCGGGAAAGGACCGCGGCGGTGATGCCCAACGCGAAGACAGCGGCAATCGCGGCGGCAACATGGCTTCCGGTACTCCAAAGCAGGCGGTGATCGCGAGCAATCGTCGCAGCGGATAAAGCAGCAAAGATCAGCAGTCCGCAGAGAACTCCGTGAGCCGCCGCAAACCACGGCGAAAACTTCTTATCGTCACCGGGGCCAGTTTCGCCGCGGCGGGCAGCCAGATATTCGGTGACCAGCAGCGCTCCCGCCGGCACGGCGGGCAGAATGTATCCCGGCAGCTTCGATTGCGATGCGCTGAAAAACAGGATCGGCACCAGCATCCAGATAAGAAGAAATAGCGGCCACGAATCTTCCGGACTCGCGAAAGCTTCTTTACCTTCAGTCCAGATGAGCCGAGCGCGTTCGGCGACCACGAGGATGAGCACCAGTGTCCAGGGCATCATGGCCAGCAGAAACACGGGCAGGTAAAACCAGAAAGGCTGGTGGTGGTGATAGATGTTCTGCGAAAAGCGGGCAAGATTCTGTTCCAGAATGAAGAAACGGAAAAACTCCGGATTGCGCAGTTGGACGGCAATGTACCAGGGCAACATAACCGCAAGGTAGAGCAAGATGCCAGGAATCCAGAGGGAGCGAAGGATAGCGCGCCAGTCCCGCTTCACAGCAGCAAAGAGAACGATGATAACGGCAGCGAGGGCGGGCGCGACCGGGCCCTTGGCTAAAGTTCCGAGCGCCAGACAAAAATAACCGGCGGCAAGATAAGCGCGCCGCTCGCTTTCGTACCAGCCGTACCACGCCAGCAGCGCGATCGCGAAACAGGCAGCCAGCGGCATGTCGGTGGCGGCGGCATGGGCGAAAATAACGATGGCGGCGCAACTAGCCGTGATGAGCGCGCCGTCAAGCTCACTGCCTGGTCGAAAGCGGCGAAGAAAGAAGTAAATGGCCGCGATCAGGAGAGCCGCGTCGAAGGCGGCAGGCAGGCGCGCAGTCTGGTCGGTGATGCCGCCAGCACTGAACGACAGCATCGCCTGCCAGTAATACAACACTGGCTTTTCCAGCCACGGTTTGCCAAACAGCGTGGGAGTAACCCAATCGGAGCGGCCAAGCATTTCACGCGCCACTTGCGCATAGCGTGGTTCGTCGGCGCCTACCAAGCCGAAGGCCCCGAGACCGTAGAAGAAAAGGAACCCGCAGAACGCCACCAGCAGCAACAGGTCAGTGCGATTTCGAGGATTCGTTCCCTGATTCATTGGTCGTTAGCTGGTCGCTCCGACTGCATCGTTCGTTTCGGCATCGCGAACGACGATCGACCAACGACTAACGACTGGTCGATGAGTTCGCGTTCAAGACCTCAGGTTCCGTGCGCACCCGCTCGACAATTCGCGACACAGCCACCGCCAGTGGCCCCTCCAGCGAACAACCGCTGGCGCATTTGTGTCCGCCGCCGCCGAAATGCTCAGCCACACTGGAGACGTCCACTCCTCCCTTGCTGCGCAGGCTGACGCGAAAGCGCTGGTCGGGCAGTTCGCGAAAGAAGATCGCAACCTGCACGTCGGCAATCGATAGCGCGTAGTTGACCAGCCCCTCGCAGTCTTCTTCGCGCGCCCCGAAGCGCTGCATCTGTTCCTGCGTCACCCAGATCCATGCCAGCGCACCTTCCCGATGCAAGTTCGAAAGCGCCGCCCCCAGCAGCCGCATCTTTGCCGTGGAATGTCCAAAATAGATAGGACGCGCACAATGCGCCGGGTCGGCCCCGGCCAGCACCAGTTCGCGCGCCACCGTAAAACTATGCTCGTTCGTGCCTTCGAACATGAATGATCCCGTGTCGGTCATGAGCGCGGTGTAGAGGCAGGTGGCGATGTCGTGATCCACCGGGACGCAGGCCAGTCGGGCCAGCCGGTACACGAGTTCGGCGGTGGCCATTACGGTCGAGTCGATCCAGTTGATGTGGGCAAAATTGCGTCCGCTGGCGTGGTGGTCAATATTAATGAGGAAACATTCGTCGAGCCCACTGAGAAGCGCCCGCCGCGTGCTGTCACATTCGAGCAGGATGACGGCATCGTTCGGGGGGACGGCATCGGCTTGCACCACGCGGTCGGCAAAGGGAAGATGCTGATAAATACGAGGGACGCCGTCGTACATGACGACTTCGGCCTCCTTGCCCATAACCCGCAGAATCTGACCACAGGCGAGGGCCGAGCCAATACCGTCTCCGTCGGGCCGGGCGTGCGAGGTCACCACGAACCTGTGACGCTCGCGAATCTCTTGTAGAACCCGCTCTAGCATGAATCGCTCTTGGCCCTTGGCTCTTAAGTTCGTATCAGGGCATCGCTTTAGCGATGCCGCAAATCTTCCTAAATCCGCCGCCCCTTTAGGGGCCAGGCTCAACATTCTTCCGCTTGCGTTTCCGCTCGCGCCCAAGAAGCTCTTCCACCCGGCTCTCCAATTCATCGGCGCGATCGATCTGAAAATAAAGCTCGGGAGGCCGCCGCAACCGCAGCCGTTCCGCCAGTTGGTGCCGGACATAATTCTTGGCAGCGGCCAGGCCCTCCAGCGTGCGCTCCGCCTCCGTCTCATCGCCGCAAACCGTGACCATGACGCGAGCCGAACGCGCGTCCTGCGCCATAAGCACCGCGCTGACGCTGGCCAGTCCGATGCGGGGATCGGCGAGTTCGCCTTCGAGGATGGTTTCGATCTCCTCGCGGATAGCCTCACTCAGCCGCCCCCGATGATATTTTTGCCCACGATGCTCCAAGCCCCACCTCGAATGGAGGAAAACTCATGAGGATAACAGAAAAGTCAGCCCACAGGTCCGCACCCGCGACCTGAGACCCGACACCTGAGACCTGTTCTTAGAGGAACTCCACAAACGAATCCATAACCTCCGCCCCAGCGTTGTTGGCAATGCGGGTGGCCGTCCGCTCCACGTTTTTCATCAGCCCGTCAAGGTAATCCCGAGAGTGCGAGACGCTGACCACGCCGATCGTAGCCTGATTCCAGAGCAGGCTGGGCTCCAGCTCGGCAACCGCAACATTAAAGGAGGACCGAAGGCGATCTTTAAGGCTGCGCGTAACCTGCCGCTTGTCTTTGAGCGAGTGCGCCGCTTCGATCCGGAGCTCCAGCGTGAGGAAGGCGATCATCAGCATTTATAGCCTATTCCATGGCAAAGAAGCGACTCCACTGGGCTGAGCCATAAGGGTTTAGCCGGTCAATCCAAACGTCGATCGAAGTTTCCGACGTTTTTGGGGCTTATTGTGCTACACTAGAAATCGCTAAGTTTGACTCACAGTTAGTTGAAGGTCGGTACCGCCAACCAGCGTCAACCCCCTCACTGCAGCGAATCTTCTCAGCAAATTTCAAGAAACAAGAATAGGAACACCAATACAATGGCAGAACAAGGAACAGTGAAGTGGTTTAACGACGCCAAAGGCTACGGCTTTATCAGCCGTCAGAATGGCGAAGACGTTTTCGTGCATTTCTCCGCGATTCAAGCTGGCGGCTTCAAGAGCCTGCAAGAAGGCCAAACCGTCCAGTTCGACGTGACCAAAGGCCCCAAAGGCTGGCAAGCGGAGAACGTTACCGCTGTCTAGGTAGCGACAACAATCTCTAAGTAACGTGCCCGGGATTCGCGAGAATCTCGGGCATTTTTGCGTCTGCACGTGTAGAGCGGGCACCCTCGCCCGCCGCCTTTGACGTTGATCTTGCCTTTGCTTTTGCCTTTGATTTCTTCGAACCAAGTACCCGGGCCAGCGGGACACAAGAAAAATGGCGGGGAGTATGGTCCACTCTCCCCGCCGTGAGTTGGTTGATTCTTTTCGTTCAGTCTTTCGCGGTCATCTTCTCCGCTTGGGGGCTGGCCCCTCCGTTATCGAAAATACTGAGAGTTTCGCTATACGAAGTGCCCGATCCCGTGGACGTGAACTGCACGGTGATGGTGCAGCTTTGTCCATTTGTTAGCGTCACACTCCCGTTCAGACAAGTGCTCGTCACGGGACTGGCGCTATAGGGTAGGACGGCAAATTGTCCAGAACCAGTTCCCGTGATCGTCGGCGGGCCGCTGAACGTCAGCGCTGTGTTGCCCACGTTCTTGACCGTCAACGTTTCGTTCTTGGTACCGCTCAAGACCGTGCCGAAGCCCAGCGTGGCCGGCGACAAACTCACCTCCGTCCCGGCTCCGGTCAAGGGAAGCTGCGAGGATGAGTTGTTTGGATCGCCGGTGAAGGTTGCCGTCACATATCCGCTAATCGTGCCGAGGGATGTGCCCGGAGCAAACTCCACGTTGAAGTAACAGACCTCATTCTTCGTGAGCATCGTCGACCCTGGGTTGCACGCGCCGCTGGTAATTCCCGTCTCATTCACGATGAAGTTCGATGAGCTGGGCGTCAGCGCCGTCAAAGTGAGCGTGGCGCTTCCGGCATACTTGAATGTGATCTTGGTGGCTTTACTCGTGCCGCCATCCACTTCGGCCGCAAACGTCACCGATGCCGTAGAGTTCGGCGTTGACGGCAGCGCCGCCATCCCCGCTGAAACCGGCCAAACTGCCTGCGAAAGTCGTCAGCGTGCCGCCGCCATCCACCCAGCGCATCCGCTGGTTGGAAGTGTCGGCCATGAATATGTTGCCATTGGCATCCACCCGAACCGCGCCCGGGTAATACAAGCTGTTTCCCAAGGCGGGACCGTCCCCTGTGAATCCAGCAGTTCGTTGCCCGCCACCGTGTTGATGATCTGCGTGCCGGCATTCACCTCGCGAATTCGATGATTATCGGTGTCAGCGATGTAGAGGTTCCCGTCACCATCGGTTGCCGCGGAAGAAGGAGCGGCCAGTCGCGCACTGGTCGAGGACCGCCGTCACCGCTGTATCCGTATCCCGCCGCATTGTTTCCAGCAACCGTATAGATGTAGCCTGCCGTCTCGCCGCCGGGCGGCGTGCAGGTATAGCCGGTCCCGGCGTAGCGGCGCACGCGATTTCGCGTATGACATAGTTGTCGGTGTCCGCAATGAACATGTTGCCGTAGTTGTCCACGAACACGTCTTGCGGATAATAGAGTTGAGCGCTGGCCGCCGGGCCGCCATCGCCACTGTAGCCGGCTGACTGCGGGGTTCCGGCAAACGTGCTTCTATTGCCGGCAACATCCACCTCTCGAATAATGGAATTATATTGATCGGCAAAGAAGATATTACCGCTGCCATCGCGTGTGACGCCCGCCGGATAATTGACCATTGCGCCCGCCGCCGTGGCCGAGCCACCGTCACCTCCGTAGCCGGCCGTCCCATCTCCGGCAAAGTTGTTAACATCGCCGCTTGAATTCAGCAGTTCGCGAACGAAATCATTTTCAGTGTCGGAGATGATTATGTTATCCGACGAGTCTTGATACACACCGCCTGAATAGTAAAGCGTCACTCCCAGCGCGGGCACGCCGTTAACCGGCGTTGCGTCGGCGCTATTGCCATTTCCGGCTGCGACATAGAAGTAGTCGGCCGTTTACTCCGGTTGGTGGTGTGCACGAGCCGCCAGAGCAGCAGGGCGCCTCCAGCACATATAAGACTCATAGTAATAATAGTTGCCAGCGGTTAGGAAGAGATCGCCAGCACCATCGGATACGATGCCTTGAGGGTAACCCACGCAGGCGCTGGTTCCGGCCCCCCCGAACCAGAAGCCCGCGCGGATGTCATTTTGCCCCACGACCTTTCGATATCTCCCCCCACCGTGATCTACCAGATGGCATAGTTGTAAAAGTCTGCCAGCCAAACTTGAGTTCCAGCGTGTTTACCGCCAATTGGCTCTAGGCATAAGGGTACATCTCCGCCTGGTTCACCAAACCTTATCGCCGCTGCCGCCCGCGACTCCAGCCGTGCCTGCGATGGTCGTAATTTTCCCTGTGGCGGCTTTCACCTCGTAAACGACGTATTCATAGGTGTCGGTAAGAAAATGTCGCCCGCGCCATCTACCGCTACAGAAGGCGTCGAGCTGAAGCTACAACTTGTCGCAGCGTCCCATTGGCGCAATAACTTCCACTTCCGCCATTGCCAGCAACCGTATGACGGTACCGCTCGGGATTAGCTTTCGAATGCACGCATTATCGTAATCAGCGATGTAGAGGTTCTTCGAGGAGTCAACCGCCATCTCGTCCGGGTAAAACAACTCGAATTAGTAGCTGGACTGCCGTCGCCGTCATACCCGCGATACCCCGGCCCACCCCCGGCAACCGTCGTAATGGTGTTGGTCGTATCCACTTTTCGGATCACGCAATTGTCCGTGTCTGCGATGTAGACATTGCCATTGCCATCCACCGCAACGCCTTGCGGATAGTTGAGCATGGCCTGAGCCGCCCCGCCCGTCACGCCGTCGCCGCTATAACCCTCCAAGCCGTTGCCCGCCACCACGGTGAGGAAGCCCGAAGGGGTCACCTTGAACACCCGGTGCTGATAGTAAGAGGCAAAATAGAAATTTCCAAAGCCGTCCCAGAGTCACCTGGTTCGGCCCGTATAGATCCGCATGCCCAGGGCAGGCATATCGTTCGGGCCCCCGCCCACCACCGTGTTGATGTAATCCTGCTGCGCCGCCGCGCCCAACGCCAGCAGTGCCACCACCGCCAAACTCATCAGCAACTTGCGAAAGTCACGCATAATTCAGTCTCCTGGGATTTTTTCTGGTTGCGCCAGTCGATGATGATCGGATACTGGCATCTGTCTTTCTTTGTCTGTCTTTGTCTGTCTTTGTCTGTCCCTAGCCGGCTTTCCGCCCTTCACTCTGCCGTCGCATGCGGCAGCGCCGGACGCCGCGACAGCTGCACGTTCTCCCGCAATGTCTGGCCCGCCTGATTCTGATAAAACACTACGACCCTCGGTTCGACTCCACGCCTGTTCCAACTCTGAAACTCTTGCTTCGAAACCGAGAAGGTTCCCGTGACGATGACGTCGTGCATCGCAGGCAATACCTTCACCGCTCCAAATTTGCCCAGCAGCGCGTGCGAGGGCCCGGACTCCAGCAATGCCACCGCTGGCGCCTTAATGTCGCCCAACTCGCTATGGTTGAAAATCTGGACCTTAAGTGTGACCTCAACTTTGGCGGTTCGGTCGGCCTTGCCCGCGTTGTCTCCGGCCTCGACCACGTTGCTGAGAGCGTAAAAGCCCGCGAAGTCGCGGCCGTCCTTGGCCAACGACGGTAAAGCCAGCGCGAGCACAAGCGAAACGGGATAGGCATAGTTCTCCTCCAGCAAATGGGAACGACTTCTTCCATAAGTCACATGTAGACACGAGTCCGCGCTACACGCGGATGCGTGCCCCATTAAGCTTTCCAGTCTTAACGTTCTTGATTTTCTTTCCCTACTCCGTGGAAGGCCCGAGGCTCGATGTTGCGGACGGTAAGCCGGAACAAATCCCACAGAAACTGTGTTGCGGGGCAAACTACCAAAAGTCTGCAATCTGAATCAATGGCACGAACGGGCTAGTTGAGCGGACACTCCTGTCCGCTGCCTTTGACGTTGATTTTGTTTTTTGTTTTGACTCTGATTTCTTCGACAAACCAAGTCGGGGTGCCCCATCCTTGCGCGTTCTTTGCGCAAGGGTGGGATTCCACTGCGGTCAGGTAGCCGGGGCTGACCCATCCTTGTCAATCATCCGCTTGTCCTGCCCGGCGGCCTGCAACGAAAGGCCCCCTCCCGTGGCCTCGCCCTTGTCAAGCTTGACTTTTTGATCCGGACGAAGTACGGGTCCAACGCCCAGCAGCGGAAAATTCCTGAGCGCAAGCGAAGCTAAGTCTTTGAGGAATAAATACTTTATTTCTAAGTCCTTATTCTCCAAAGACCTGGCGGGGTAAATATCCCATGGCGTCAAGTATAATAGAGGAGCCGTGACAGAGCGTTACTACGAAGCGAAGTGTGGGAACTGCGGAGCCACGCTTTACGGAACCACTCGGGGAGTCTGGGTACGCGAGGTTAAGTGTGGTCGCTGCAAGGCGGATAATATTTTTGAAGACTCCATCGAACAACCTGACGGTGACATCGTAGGGCGGTTGGTCGGTGCTCCGCATGACACCGTTCGCACTTCACCAGCGGCAATTGCGTCTGGTCAATAAACTGCTCGTTCGGCTCGAAATTGGGAAGCAGCGTGTGGACGCTAGGATGGCCGCAATTCGGGCAATGACATGCGAGAATTACGAGCCATCGCTGGTCGATATTGTCATTTTGGTCAGACATGATGGCGCGAATTATACGCTGACAGAGAAGGCGTAAACTTGAGGAGTGAAGGAAGAATGTCTCACGCCAATCTCGAATTTCCGATTGTCCTTCTGACGAAGGACGAAAGGCTCATCTTGGCGTTCTGGTGCCCAAGGACGCTCGCTTTAATCGAAGAAACCAAAAGGTTTGAATTGATCGAACTGTGGAAGAGCAAACCGGGGAAAGCGGGTTGGGCGAGGTCAGTGGTTCCGCATAATGTCTAGTGTAGCCAGATGCGCCTGGCTCAACCGTTTGGTTCCTAATGGTGAATCGGATGCCAGAAGTCGATGGAAAATTGCTGCGATCAGCTCTGGGTCGTCGGACTGCTTCAGTACCGAAGGAAGCCGACAGAGCCGCCGTCGTGGGCAGAGAAAAGCCAAGCCGCTATGCTGTGGCCGATCAATCGTTGGAAGTACGCCGTTGGGCGCACCGATAGCCCAGAGATCGAGAGAAGCCGTTGATGGGGCAGGGGGATTCAGTTGTAGTGCTGGCACTCCCAAACCCAGTGGCATTCAACGGGATGGTGTGTGTCAACGCCTCCGTGCAAACACATTGCGCCACGAGATCGGTACAGCCAGAGGAACGGCTGGCTTCGGTGGTAGAGGTCCGCAGCCTCCGACCGAGCAGATACGACGTGGGTATTCAGTGAGAGTAAGAGGGCAAGAACTACCAAGAGTAGAGCAACCCTGAGGGCATTCATTCAAATCCTCGATTCTCTGACGCCGTGAATTATACGCCTCCAATGGAATCAATCGGAATCTGGGGTTTACGGGAAGAAGCCCGCAAATCGTGGGATCACTTCGTTTCTAACAAAGTCGTTTATTTGTCTGAGTCGGTCGAAGGAAATCTCGAAAGAACTGTCGCCGAAAAGTATCTCGACCGTGACGCTTGGTTCGAGATTCACGCCACATGTCATGGCGAGTCCCAAGGGGAACACCACCTCCAAATGGTGATTGAGAAAATTATAGGAAGGCGGAGTGACAAATTGCTGCCATCGGTCGAAAGCAAATCCGACACTCAGCGAGTACGGACTAAGCGGGATCGTTCGATGTTTGTCCAGGGTCCAGAGTTCATTCAATTGCCAGAGGGGATCATCCAGAAAGGTATCCCCTCTGTGATGCTCGGCTGAAACGTGTCGATGATGTCTGCCACTGCGGGTGGAAACAAACTTCGCCGGTCTTCGTAGGTGTTGTTCCGAATCTTGAAGATCGGGAAGTGGATTTGCTGCTCTTCTCGCTCGGTAAAAATTCGCGTTCTGTCGAGGTGGGCCAATTTCCACGCGAGTTGATCCAGTGCGGAACGGAGGCAACAGACGAAATCGCCAAGCAGCATTGGGACGATCTCTGGGGTCAAGGAAATATCAACCCAGACGACATAGAGCCACTTATCAAACTTGATTTGTTTGGTGACGGTATAAGGTTTCGCGGCCCACTTCCTGAGTTCGGCGTCAAGCGACTGGAAGTGTTCGTCCGCCCTGCGGGCCTTCATTTTTACGTAGATAAGGCGATCAGGTCGCGCTATAACCACGTTGAATCCTTGAGGGAATGCGGTACCATAGGCGCATGAAGTCTACACCTGAAGATGGCGGTAGTAAGCACAGAACGGGGTGTTTGGAGCCGCTTGTTAAAACGGCTCCTCTAATGAAACCGATTTCTCGGCAATCATTTGAGCAGATCGTGGAGCGGGCCGCGCCTCCCGCTCTCTCGGAAACCTTCTCCAAAATCGAATGGAAAATGAGGTTTCCAGAGTGGCGACGGTTGTAGCGGAAACTGTATTCATCAAGATAGCTTTGTAGGTATTTCTCGGAAACGCTGTGATATACGCCTCCGATGCCACGCTTAATCAGCGACCAGAATCCTTCTATGGTATTCGTATGAACGTCTCCCATGACGTACACGCCCGCGCTGTGATTGATACGCCGATGATCGTACTCATTACGATGGCGCGTGAGCTCGTCATAGGACGGCCATTCGTCAGAGAAGATCACGCTCTCGGGGAGCACGTATTTCTTGACCAGCGGAAGCAGCGTATCCTTCTTGCGGTCGGCAGCGACGACGGCCTTGACGCGCCCTTTACGCTCGACCATCCCGAAAACAGTTGTCTTAGGTTTCGGTTCTCTCCCAAGTCGCTTCGTAGTCGGGCCGATTCCAGTTTCGTCGATCTCAACGCCGTCTCCCTCCAATTGCACGTCCTCCGAGAGCAACGTGCGAATCTGGCGGAACATGCGCCATGCCGTCTTGTAAGTAACTCCCGTTTCGCGCTGAATCTGTTTTGCCGAGATTCCACAGCGCGTCGATCCCATGAGGTACATCGCGTAGAACCACAGGCGCAGCGGTGTAGAGGACTTCTCGAAGATCGTCCCGGCCATGGGCGAGATCATGCTCCCGCAATAGTCACAGGCGTAGGCCGGACGCCCTGTAACGCGGTGATGCTTGCGCTCCTCCTGGCACTTCAGGCAGTGCGTTACGCCTCCCGGCATCCGTTTTTCTTTCAGGTGCTCAAGGCAGGCTTCGTCGTCTGGGAACGTATCGTTGAATTGCTGGACGGTAAACCGCAACTCTTTTGGAATGCTTTGTTTAACGCTGGATTGTCGGCTCATGGAGGCACCTGTGACTAGTGATTCAATCTCTGAATTAGCGCGTCAACTCTCTGAAGCAGCAAGAGAGTTTTATCAATGTCTTGGCGAGGACCTTGATCGTAGAATGGGTGCTGCTTTAGGTGTGAAGCTAGGTCGGGATGTTTCTCAACCGCTTCGGCAACCGCGATTATCCAACCATGCTGGCGATGCAGATAAATCGCCTGCTGCTTCATCATCTCAAGAATTGCAACCAGCAGATCTCGCTGTTCGTCAGCATTCATGAAAATCATCATGCCACGATCGTTACTTGATGTCAAGGGATATTTACCCCTGGCGGAAGCTCACCGCTAAAGTCTTGATTCCAATAGACCACGCAAGGGAGGGGGTACCCGCCCAATATCAATCGGCAACACAAAGCCGCAGAGAAACGCAAGAAAAAGCCTTTCTTTCAGGCAAGCATCAAAAATTTATTTTCAGGCGAAGAAACGGAGAAATGAGAGCCAACCGCTGCCTCACAGATTTCCAGACACCTAACACCTGAGACCTGCTCTCAGATCGGAGTGCTCCCTTAAACAGCCAGATCAAATCAATGATCAGAATAATCACCACCATCAACTCCAGCACAAACGCGCGGCTCTGGTGGAACTGGTCGACCATGAAGCGGTAGAGTTCTTCGGCGGTGTGGACTTTCTGGTTGACCAGGTCTTTGTAGTCGGTGACGCCGATCTTCGACGCGGCGACCTTGTAGAGGCGCGCGGAGAACATGTCGCTCAGGAACTTGATGGCGTTATCGGCGCGCTCGGTCAGTTCGTCCACATCGAGCAGGACGGTATGCAGACGGTTGGCGCGTTTGGCGATGCGCCAGCGGGCCCAGATGCCGGTCGAGCCGTGGTCCATGAAGTCGTAGACGCTTTGCAGTTCGCGGGTCAGCAGCTCGTCGTAGTGGCGGAATTCGAGCAGCTGCGAGTTGGCGTATTCCAGCAGTTGAATGACGGTCTCCGCGCCGGCCGCAGAGTCGTAGAGAAACGCGGCGTTCCAGCTGATCACCGCCAGATCGTTCGGATAGTACGAGATCTTCGACTGCATGATTTCCTGCTGTTCGCCGTCGGAGAGCGGAACGTTTTCGCCGCGCACGATCTGGGCGATGCGTCCTCCCTGAGTCGAGAGCAGTTCGGCGGCAGAAGGATTGCCGGCGAGGTCGCGCACGTGAAAGACGAAGTAGTCTTCATGCAGCCAGCTGTCGTAAAGCTTGACCAGCGCAGGCCGAGCGCGCTCGATCTTCTGTTTGACGATCTTCTGCGCGAAGCTGGTGAAGTCGGTATCCCAAACCCAGCGGCTGGCGAGGCGGACAAGCGTGTCCCAGTCGCCGGAAAAAGGCAGCTCGAAGACCACGCTCAGGACTCCGTAATCGTAGTACTTGATCTGGACATCAAGCCGTTCGCCGCTTTCCAGCACCAGCGGTTCAACCGGCTCAACCACCGGAGGACGCTGGAAGCGGACGTATCCCGGAGCAGGATGCTTGAAGCTGGCTTCCTGCCGGCGAGCCCCAAAGATGTCGCGCAGGGAGTCGAGGTTGATCTCCTCGCAGACGTCGAACTGGATCAGCACCAGCACCGAACCTTGCAGAGACTTGGCTTGGGCGGCGGCGGCTGGCGAGTGGAGATGGGGCTGGGGCTGGAGCAAAAACTGTTGGATTTGTGGTTTCCATACTGGAGGCCTACTGTCTATGTCTATTGTCCCAGAAAGAAGGCAAGATGGGCAGTGGGTACGTAAACCTATGTATATCAATAGATTACATCAATGTGCCTGCTAGCTCGTGTGAAGACGGGCGTCTCGCGAGCCTGTCCTGAGGAAGCCGAAGGGTCCAGCCGAGCGAAGCTCGGCAGCCCAGCCTGGACCACGCGGAGTTAGCGTCTCCTGGCCAGCGCCAAAGCAAGCCGCTCCTGCCGCGATCCCAGCCACGGCCAGTCCGGTCCGCTTCATTGATTTTTCGACGGCAGCCTCGTGTGGCCGAACCCACGCATCTTCAGGATAGTGTTGCGGCGCGGGGTCGAACATCGGGGAAGCCTTCCGGAGTCTCGGTGGCCTCGCGGAGGGCCATCGGGAGAACTCGGCGAGATGGAGCGCGTGGCGGTCGGTTTCCTGCGCGATCTGCTCGCGGCAACTAAAACCGTCGGCCACGATCAGCCAGTCGGTCGGAGCCTGTGGATGGCGGGCAGAAACTCGAGCTTGCTCTATGGCTCGACGTCGTACTTCTCTTTTGAATCCGAACGCTCCGGCCATGCCACAGCATCCCGGCGCGGGAGCGGTGAAGTCTTATGCCACGCTGCAGCACGGCTTCCTCCGCAGTCATCTTCATGATGGCTTTGTGATGGCAATGTCCGGGACGAGCGCCCGGCGAGCCAGTTTGGGGAGCGGGAAGGCAAGCATCATTGGCCCGCTGCTCGAGAAATTCACTGAGCAGAAAGACCTGCTTCGAGAGGGCTTGCGCGCGCTCGTCTTTGGGGGAAAAGGTTGATAAGTTCGTTGCGGAAAACGGAAGCGCAGCTCGGTTCGAGAGACGCATGGGCGTCCCGGCTTCGATTTCCGGAGAAAAGCTGGTCGATGATCGAAGCAGTGAGCAGGCTCGGGACGTCGAACATGCCGATGTCGTAGAGCGCGTGCCGGACCAGACCTGGGCGCGCGGGACGATCACATCGAAGCCGCCGGTCTCCAGCACTTCGACAGCAGCCTTGGCGGTCGCGGGAAGGAAGTGGTTGTTGAAAGTGTTGGCCCAGAGGAGGACGGCGTTATCTTTATCTTTGTGCAGCTTCGCCTCGGCTGGACGGCCGGTGGCGATCCCACGTGGGTATTGCTTCTCCCACCATTGTTTGAATGTTTCCGGCGCCAACGCCGGGATGCGCCTCGGGGAGGAACGCTGGCGGCTAACTTGGCCAGGTCCCGCAGAACGGGCAGTTGCGTCGTTAGATTCACCAGCCCCTGTATGTGCGAGGCGGCCCTTAGCCACAGGTCAATATTCGAAAGCCCAAACTCCTTCAGCGGACGCCGGTTCGTTTCGTAATAGTGCGACAGGAATTCTGCCTTGTACGTCGCGACATCGACGCCTACCGGGCAATCGCTCTTACAGCCCTTGCAGGCGAGGCAGAGATCGAGCGATTCTTTCACCGCTTCGTTCTGCCAGCCGTCTTGGATGACGTCGCGTTTCGTCATCTCCCAGAGCAGATGGGCGCGGCCGCGGGTGGAGTGCTCTTCGTCGCGCGTGGCGCGATAGCTTGGACACATGACTCCGCCTGAGTCGCGGCGGCACTTGCCGACTCCAACACAGCGCAGGGTAGCGGCGGCCAGGCTGCCGTGATCGTCGGGAAACTTGAAATGCGTTTCGGGCTGCCATGGATCATAGCCCGCTCCAAGGCGCAGATTCTCGTCGAGGCGATAAGGCTCGATCAGCTTGCCCGGGTTCATCTTCCAGTCGGGATCCCAGAGCGACTTGAACTCGCGGAAGGCCTGCATCAGTTCCGGCCCGAACATCTTGGGAAGAAGTTCGCCGCGGGCCTGCCCATCTCCATGTTCGCCGGAGAGCGAGCCTCCGTAGCGAACCACGAGGTCGGCGGCTTCTTCCATGAACTGGCGGAATTTGCGCACGCCTTCGGCGGATTCGAGATCGTAATCCATGCGGGTGTGCACGCAGGCGTGGCCGAAGTGTCCGTAGAACGAGCCGTCGTAGTGGAAGTCCTGCATCAGCCGGCGCAGGTCGCGGAGATAAGCCCCGAGCTTGTCGGGCGAAACTGCGGAATCTTCGAAACCTTCCCAGCGCAGCGGTTCGCCGGGGACGTGCGAAGTCACACCCAGGCTCGACTCGCGAACATCCCAGATGCGGCGGGCCATGCGCGGTCGGCGAACAGGCGGTACGCCGGGCGCGGCGGGGGCACGATCGAGAGCCTCCATCAGGCGCCGGGCCTGGGCTTCGGCATCGTCGGCCGTGTCGGCGCCGAATGACGCCATCAGCCAGCCCGCGCCTTCCGGCAATAGCGCGAGGCCTTCGAGGTTCACATCTTTGCGGCGGCTGGCGTTGACCATGATGTCATCGAAACCTTCGAGGCCGATGGGACGATGCTCCATGATCTCGGGGACGTGATCGGCACAGAGATAAATGTCGGGCCATCCATGACCAGCAGCGCCCGCGCCGGTGGGCTCTCGACCAGGCGGCAGGTAGCTTCGAGGACCGTGACGCAGGTGCCCTCGGAGCCGACCAGCGCGCGCGCCACGTGAAAGCCGTTTTCGGGGAGCAGGTGGTTGAGGTTGTATCCGGAAACGCGGCGGGGAATATCGGGAAACTGGCGGCGAACCTGTTCGCCGTAGCGGTCGGCGAGGGACTTGAATCCGGCGTAGATTTCAGCGCGGCGGCCACCTTCACCCATGATACGGGCGAAGTCCTCGTCGCTGGTTGCGCCAACGTGCAGGCGCTGGCCGCCATAGGTTAGAATTTCCAGCGCTTCGATGTTGTCGTCCGTCTTGCCGGCCATGATTGAGTGCACGCCGCAGGAGTTGTTGCCGATCATGCCTCCCAGGGTGCAGCGGTCATGGGTCGCGGGATCGGGCGCGAAGGTGAGGTGGTGCTTCTCGGCTGCGGCGCGGAGCGTGTCGAGGACGACTCCAGGCTCGACGCGCGCGATGCGGCGCACGGGGTCTATCTCAAGAATGGACGCCATGTATTTCGGAAAAGTCGAGGATCACGGCCGCGTTGCAACATTGTCCGGCGAGTGAAGTGCCTCCACCGCGCGCCAGCAGCGGAGCGCCGTAGTCGCGGCAGAGAGCAACCGTGGCGAGGACGTCCTCTTTGTCGCGAGGAACCACGACGCCGATCGGGACCTGGCGGTAATTGGAGCCGTCGGTCGCGTAGAGGGCGCGGCTGCCGGAGTCGAACCGAACTTCTCCCCGAAGATGGCGCCGGAGAGCGGCTTCGAGCGCGGAGGCGTCGAGTTGTCGCGGCACTGGGCCGGGGGTGGGGCGACGTCTTGCGGCATAGGCTACAGAACATCTTCGAGGATGCGGGCCTTGGGCGCAAGGGGATTGAAGAGGTCAGAGGTCAGAGGTTAGATTGCAGAGGTGAGGCTTTTCGCGGGCGAGGGCGCCCGCGCCACACGACTTGCTTGATGGGAAGTACCCCAGTCCTGTGCACTGAAAGATGCTGCGGGTGGGACCCGATTCTCCCGAGACCAAGTGTGAAAGACATGATCGCCGGAGCCTCATGAAAATCACTGACACAATTGGATCGCTGTTGAAGAGCAAGGGCAGCAGTCGGATCCTGTCCATAGCGCCCGAGCAGTCCGTCTACGAAGCCATCGAGAAGATGGCGGTGGAGAGCATCGGCGCGCTGCTTGTGCTCTCCCAGGGCAAGTTAGTCGGCATCCTGTCAGAGCGCGACTACGCCCGCAAAGTGATCCTCAAGGGGCACTCCTCGAAGGAGACGCTGGTGCGGGAGATCATGACCAGCCCGGTGGTCTTCGTTACCCCTCAAAACACGGTGGACGAATGCATGGCCATTATGACCAACCACTTTTTTCGTCATCTTCCCGTGGTCGAGAACGACGTGGTTGTGGGAGTGGTTTCGATTGGCGACCTCGTCCGCTGGACCATCTCCGGCCACGAGCAAACGATCCGCGAGTTGGAAGGGTATATCACGGGAAAATATCCCGGCTGAGGCAGCCACCGCCGGGAATTGCCGCTCTGGCTAGCCCTGCGAATTCTTGTCTGTTCCCGACTTTCGTGTGGAGTGCCCACCGACTAGTCGCCATCCGTCTGAAGCTGGGCTAAAGCGGACCCCGCTGGCAAATCGTTGTCGAAGTATCTCATTCGTCAGCTACGCCGAGCCGATGGTTCCGAATACAATGCTTGCATGAGCGCTAGGGTATTGCATCTGCTAGTGTGGGCTGCCTTGGTTCTTAGTGTCGTCACTGACTCCAAAGCCCAGCAGGCACACAAACGCTACTGGGAAGAAACAAAAACCGAAACGCTGTGGCGAGGTCGCTATTCAAACGAAGACTACGGCTTTTACGTTTCTCTGAGTAAGGGTGTTGTAGGGCACGGTAATCATAGCCCCTCTCCAAACCACGGGATTTACGTGTCTCTCCCAGATGTGGGCAACGTCAATCCCGCTTACGATGCCGACCGTTCTGTATGGGTAGATGCTCACTACAACACGTCGGATTATCGTTCCTTGGGGAGCGTAATGAAATATGAAATCGGCACGCCCATCAAAGGGGCGAACAGCCGTCTCGTCTTGTCCATCAGGAGCCGGCAACCCTCCGTGGCCTACGTGCAATTGCGTTCACCGTTAAGTATGACGGTCCGCATGGTCGCATGGTAGAGCAGGGAGTGCTCGCGTTGCGTTGCGGAATTGTCTACACAGTTTCGGTTCAATCACTCGCTGATTTCATAGCGGCTGACCGAGGCCCGTTCGAGCAAGTTCTTAAAGGCTTCACACTGTTGCCCATTCCACAAAAGGAGTGCAGCGACGAAGGATAGTTGGTGTAATTCCTGTTAACAGAAGTTGACCTCCGGGCGCACATTCGGACATGGCGCGAGATTTCAGTTGGCGTAGCTTGTACCGCCCTTTGCACCCGGAAGGCTGCCCCCATTTTGTCAACACAGCTGGTGCCCCTTCGCATAAACTTCCACTGTTGTGCTCGCTCACAGCATTATCGTGGTCTTGATTGCAGCCCTCATCGTTGAGGTACTGTTTTGCCGATGGCTCGCGAAGAAGTGGAGACCGGCATCGACCCCAATTACCATAGCAGCCGGAATCGCTTCTCTTGTTGGCCCTGCCTGCGCTGTCCTTCCTTACACGGACTATATGCCAGACTTTCCGGGTTTTCTGACGGGCGTGTGGCTATTGGCAGCCATCGGGGTCATCGGCATTGGGATCGGCGTTTTTACGTTCAGCACAGGCAGCAAGGTCGCGGGTACCGGATTCGCGTGCTCACCAATATCCCCGTCCTCGCTTACTGGGGATTTATAGGCGCCTTTTTCTCCATGGGTGGATCGGTGTGAACCATACCGCCGCAGAACGGTAATCCAAACAGGCAGGATTCGAGCGTAACTGTTCAAATATCGCGTTTACACTCACGAACGCGCCCAGGAACTCGCTTCAGACTGCCAGCGTAATCGCGGGAACGGGCGGAGCCGACTGCGGAACGGTTTCGAGGGCTTGCAGCCAGGAACGGAGGGCCACGCGAAGCGGTGCGACCTCAATGCCCGCGAAGACCTCTGGATACCGGTCCAGGCGGCGGAGAGCCGATCGCAGAAGCGAAATGGTTCCCTCACAGTTGCCGCGCTGAAAATGGTGGAACGAAGCAGCGACCTGGATCAAGCCCTGCAAGAAAGTCTTCTCCGGTTCCTGCGCCGCCAGCCACACCGCTTCCCAGTGTTCGTGGGCTTCGAAGAACGCGCCGGAATGAAAACAACGCAAGCCTTCGCATAGATCTCCATGAGTCCAGTCGAGGGGCATAGGCAGAAAATTATGAGGCTGTTTCTGGCCGGGTTGAATCTTACCAGAGGCTCGTCGCTCCCTCAGGGGCTAAAGCCGGCACTGAAAATGAGGCGCTTATCGCAGCGGTAAACCGCTGCGCCACCCGAAAGCAAGTGCAAAACCGGTAAACCGCTGCGCCACCCAAGAGCAAGACCAAAATCGAGTTTTTCAGCGAACTGTTAGCGATCCTCATCCACGCTGCAATGCCGGAATGAATCGGTGAACCGACTCGCCCATGGCCTGCACGACGATCTGGCCCAGGGCTTGGATGAATTTCGGGGAATCGTTGAGCCCCGCGCTCATTTCAAATTGCGCGACGCCTAACCGGCGCACTTCTTCGCGAGCCGTGTGATCAATTTCGCCTAGCGTCTCCACGTGATCGGAGACGAACGCCACCGGCACGACGCAAATCTCGCGAGCGTGTTCCGCGGCCAGATCGTGCAGCGTGCGGTGCAGCGAAGGCTGCAGCCACTTGCTTGCCCCCACCTTGCTCTGGTAGCAGAGCCGGTGCCGGTTGCTCCATCCACCGCGTTGCACCAGAAGCCGCACCGTGTCTTCAATCTGCCGCTGGTAAGGGTCGCCCTTCTCAATCACCGAAACTGGCACGCTGTGCGCGCTGAACACAATCTCCGCCCGTTCCGGCACCGGGAACCGCGCCAGCGCTTCGTCAACTTTTTCAATCACGGCGTCGAGATAGGCGTCGTGCCGGTAGAAATTCTCCACGCAATATACGGGCATGTCGTCGCGAAAATGCCTGCGCCACTCATTCAAGCTCGAGCCTGTCGTGGTCGACGAATACTGTGGATACAGCGGCAGCAACACCACTTCGTCGCACTGCGCCGCTCGCAGTTGCTGAATCGCCTCACTCGTAAACGGGTGCCAGTAGCGCATGGCCACAAAGCAGCGGGCATCCATGCCCCGGTTGGAAAGCTCCGCCTCGAGTGCTTGGGCCTGCCGTTCGGTGAACCGCCGAATGGGCGAACCTCCGCCAATCGTCGCGTAGTGGTGCTGCACCTTGCGCGCTCGCGTCGTCGAAATCAATTTGGCCAGGGGCCTGCGCCCGATGCGGGCAAAGGGGAAGTCAATGATGTCGGGATCGCAGAACAGGTTATAAAGAAAAGGTTCGATCTCTTCCAGACTGCCCGGTCCGCCCAACTGAAAGAGCACTACTCCCACCCGCGGTGATGTCATGGTTGAGCACTCGAAGCGGATGTTCTCCACCGGAACAGCAGAATCGTGAGCCCTGAAAAGAGCAGCACCGGGGGAATCAGCAAAACGATGATTCCTCCCTGCAAAGCATGAATGATGGACTTGCCGCCGCCGGCGACACTCGTGTAACACATGGCACAACTTTGGCCGTAGAGCTTATGGCCTGCGCCCAGTACTACCAGCCATAAGCCGAGGAGCTGAATGAATGCCCGTCGGATCGGTAGTGTTATGAGTTTTCCAGAGTTCCGGACGTCCATAATACACACTTTCTTCGGACTTGCCCTCGTTACTGCACCAGAGATCGCATGTGCGCGAGCCGCGTACTGTCGGCGAAGATCGCTGTCATCATAATCAGCACGAAGACCAGCGCCGGAATCAGCGTCACAAAGAGGCTTGGCTGCTCATACCGCAGGTGCATGAAGTAGGCAATAATCAATGCCGCTTTGATGACGGACAAGACCATCAAGATGCTGAGCATGGTCTGCAAAGGCAATTGACGATAGGCGAGAATCACTTCCAATACCGTCAACCCGAGCAAACCAAACCACACCGAGAAAACGATTTTTAATCCAGTAGTTTCCGCGTGCTCCATGTCTTGATCCTCTCTCTCTATCTCTCTATCTATCTCTCTCTCCTAGGCCGTTTTCGCTGACAGTAAATAAACCAGCGGGAAGATGAACATCCATACCAGATCGACGAAGTGCCAGTAGAGGCCGCTCACCTCCACATCCGTGGCGGAGAATTTTCTTCGCCCAAATCCGACAGCGATGATCAGCAGATATACAACACCAATGGTGACGTGGAGCATGTGCAGCCCGGTCATGGTAAAGAATGCAGCGCCGAACATGGGCGTGCCCCAGGGGTTGTGAAAAGGACGGACACCCTCCCCGATAAGGCCCAGCCACTCGTGAATATGCAGAATGTCGAAAGCAATGCCGCCCAGTGCCGTCGCCACCAGCCACCCTACCGCGGCGCTCACCTTGCCCAGGCTTGAGGCTCTGACGGCCAGAACCATGGCCACGCTGCTGGATAGCAACACGAACGTCATCACCGTCGCGTTGGCGATACTCGCCGCCTCGAATGGTCGCGGCCAATCCGCTGCTGCGAGCCGCAAGTACCCGTAAGCAAAAATTACGGCCGAGAAGGTGATGGCGTCAGAAACAATAAATAGCCACATTCCCAGTTTCTTCGAGGGAATGGCGTAAGGCGAGGCTCCGCCACCCCAAACACCGATACCCTGACCACCGTGAACTTCTGCTGGACCGCTTGAAGACGACATATTCTCGTTCGCCCCGTCTTGAATTTACTTCTGGTTCTGCCGTAACTGTGACCCTGCTCCTAACCGCTTGCCGGTTGTCCGGCGGGATCAGTCTGCATGACGTAGTCTTTTCCGGTCTTTGGATCTGCACCTCCGTATTCGTAAGCATCGTGATAGACCACGGGATGTCTGCCGCCGAAATTATCAAAGGGTGGCGGAGACGGCACGGTCCACTCCAGAGTCGTCGATTCCCAGGGGTTGTCAGGCGCCTTGGGCCCCTTGTACATGCTCCAGAAAAGATTGATGAAGAAGAGGAACTGGGATGCACCCGTAATCAGTGCCGCGATGGACATGAATTTGTGTACGGGCATGAGCGGTTGCATAGCCTCGTTGACGAAACTCGAGTAGCGGCGAGGCATGCCTTCCAGGCCAATGAAGTGCATCGGCAAGAAGATGCAGTAGACTCCGACGAACGTGATCCAGAAATGGGTTTTGCCTAATCGTTCATTCAGCATGCGGCCAAACATCTTGGGGAACCAGAAGTAAGTACCGGCGAACATGCCGAAGATCGCCGCCACTCCCATGACCATGTGGAAATGTCCTACGACGAAGTAGGTTCCGTGGAGAAAGATATCGAGCGAGGGCTGCGCCAGGAACATGCCACCCAAGCCGCCGGTCACAAACACCGAGACGAAGCCCAAGGCAAACATCATGCAAGTGGTGAAGCGCAGTCTGCCGCCAAAAACTGTACCCAACCACAGCAAGGAGACGATGGTAGCGGGTATGGTGATAATCAAGGTCGGGATCGAGAACAGGAAGCCGGAATAGGGGCTCATCCCGCTGACGAACATGTGATGTCCCCAGACCGTGAAGCTCAGGAAACCAATCCCCAAAAGGCAAGCCACCATTACCTTGTAGCCGAGCACGGGTTTGCGGGAGAACACCGAGAGCACATGCGAGATCAGCCCAAAGCCGGGAACGATTGCGATGTACACCTCGGGATGCCCGAAGAACCAGAACAGGTGTTGCCACAGCAAGGGCGAACCACCCGAGTGGTTTTGCAACTGTCCGTTGACCAACAAGCCCGAAGGGAGGAAGAAGCTAGTGCCGGCATTGCGGTCAAGGATCAGCAGAACGCACGCCGCAAATAAAACCGCGAAGCTCAACAAGCTGAGGATGGCCGTAATGAGCCAGGCCCAGCAGGTCACCGGCATGCGCGTGAGCGTCATGCCCTGGCAGCGCAGGTCCACCGTAGTCGTAATGAAATTCAACGCGCCGAGCAAAGAGCCCACACAAAAAAGCGCGATGGAAACCGCCCAGAGATTTTGCCCCATTCCCTGTCCCGGCCCGGCCAGGCTACCGACGGCGCTGAGCGGAGGATATGCCGTCCAGCCCGAAATCGGCGGACCGTCCGAGACGAACAGAGTGGAGACCAGCGCGCATAGGGCTAAGAACGTCACCCAGAACGAAAGCATGTTCAAGGTGGGGAAGGCCATATCTTCGGCGCCAATCTGAATGGGCAACGCGTAGTTGCCGAAACCGGCCTGGGGCGCCGTGGTCAGCACAAAGAACACCATCAGCGTGCCATGGAGCGTGAGCAGCGACAGGTAATACTCGGGCGAAATTACACCCCCGGGCGCTCCCGCGGGCGAAAGGGCACCCAATCCCCAGATATGGACGTTCGGCCAAACCAGGTGAATCCGCACCAGCCATGAAAGGACCATCCCCAGGAACACCGAGAAGATCGCTAGGAAGTAGTACTGCTTGCCAATCACTTTGTGGTCAAGGCTGAAGACCCACTTGCGGATGAAACCGGTTGGCGCCGTGTGCTGATGTCCGTGCTGCTGTGCTTCCAGGGGCATGTTTGCCATCGTCGGTTACCTTCCCTAGTTGACTTTCCTAGTTAACTTCCCTGCGCCCGCCCATCTTGGCGGCCGCTGTCGCCCGAAAAAATTACTGCAAGCTGGCTTGCTCGGCTATCCACTTCTGATAGTCGTCCTCCGACATCACTTCGAGGAAAGCCCGCATGGTGTGGTGGCCGAGACCGCATAGCTGGTTGCAGGTGATATCGTACTTGCCGATTCTGGTTGGGGTGAAGTGCAGCGGGATCTCCATCCCGGGAACTATGTCCTGCTGAATGCGCATTTCCGGGACATAGAATCCGTGACCCACGTCTTTGGAGTTCAGCAGCAGTTCCACGGGCTTGTTCACTGGAACCGCCAATTCCACGGTCACAATATCGTCCGCGGCCCCGGGGTCGGATTGGACAATGCCGAAGAGGTTCCCTCTGCTTTCATCAATCTTGTTGGTGTGGATGGGGCCGAACTTGCCGTCGGGTCCGGGATAGCGAAAGTAGAAGGCGAACTGTCCGGCGAGTACTTGAACCTGGAGAGAATCGGACGGCGCCGGAGTGAAGTACATGGCGGCCCAAACCTTCTGACCCACAAATTCCAGCAGAATAATCTCCGACCCGACGTAAACCAAGGCGAGCACGACCAGCCATTTCGCTCCGCCCGGGAAGATGCGGGTGGGACGGGTTTCGCCCTTCCGCTCTCCGTATTTCCAGGCAAAGATAGCCAGGCTCAACTGGGCGAGGATGAATCCAATGGCGGCGCCGACGAAGGTCTCCACGAACTGGTGGTCCATCGCGCCACCATGAGCCGAGGCAACTTGGGGAAACCACCAATGGCGTGAGACAAAGATTGCGACAGTGACAGTGGTAATGATCGTCAGCACTACGGCGAACGCTTTGCCCATGGTTACCATCCCCCGCGGAACAGACTTAGCTGCTACCCCACAAACCACAGAAGAGCAAGAATGTAGACCCACAACAGAAACATGAAATGCCAATACCAGGCGGTCACGTCCACCACGATGCGCCGCGCTTCCACCGGCTTATGCAGCAGGGAAACTATTGCGGCATAGAGTAACACCAGCATGCCGCCCATGAGGTGCACAGCGTGAGTAGCGGTGAGCAAATACACGAACGCGCTGCTGGCGCTGGTTGCCAGGTAAACGCCGCGCTCGGCCAGCAGATGCCAGGCGAACCACTGGCCGGTAAGAAAGCCGCCACCCAGCACAACCGTAATTCCGAGCCAGGGAAAGCGTTTTCCCGGGCCAAGAGAAACGCCTGGAATGGAGCGAACTGAAGCTAATGCGGCCTCACGAGTGATCTGCCGGCGAGCCAATTCTGCTGCAATACTGCTGAGCAAGAGCAATCCGGTGTTCACCAAGAGCAGCGCAATCGGAAGGTTGACTGGAACCCAATCACGAACATAGGTATTGGTTTTTTCGTCCAGTGTTGGCAGGCCCTTACGCACGATGTAGGCGCTGGTAAAGGAGACAAACAACATCACGATGGGAGCGATGGCCACGGCCAGTCCAAGCCGGGCGCGCCGCAGACGCGCGGCATAGTCAGGAGACCCGTCACTATCATTATCATTGCGCCCGTCCCCGCCACGACCATAGACAGGGGGAAGAGAACTGCCCCCATCCTTACCCGTTTGGGATCCGTGCACGCTTACTGGAGGACTCAGAGTTGCCATGGCCTAAGCCGGAATTTCCCTGTTCTCGCTCTCTACTTCACCTTAGAGGTGAAAGCGGTCGCTGGCTGGCCAGCAGCAGCCGTCACCTTTTGGATTTTGTTTACCGGAGGCTTCCCCATGCCGCCCCAGATTTGACTTCCCCGACCGACCGATAACATACACCGACCTTCGCCAGGATGCAATGCTCCAGCCAAGTTTTTGAGTGCAGAACTCTTTTCGTCACGACCAACAAGCGCACACCAAGAAAATGAATGCGCTGGCCTCTTGCGCTTGGATCTCGAATACTGTGAAAGATCTCACGAAATGAAACAGATTCATGCAATCGATGGATTGCAGTTGACAACATCGGCTATACTCTTCCGGTCGCAGTGGGGCGACCCCCAAGTCTTAAGTCTGTGCCTAAGTTTTGGGGTCCAACACCAGGGGGCAAGTACAGATGGCAGACGACTCACCCAAGAGCGTCGGGAATGGCGTTCTTGGGCATCTTCCGCCTTGGCCGAGAAGGGCGCTCAGCAACTCGTTCATCGCGATGGAACAGGCCGGCCGCCAGCGGGAAGGCTTGCCGCTACTCACCGATGCAGATATTGAAGCGTTGAAAGCTGGCCGGCCCATGTCGTGGGAAAGCGGCGATGCGGCTCCAGCGCCCGTCACACCGGGCTCCCCACCCACTCCGGCGCCAGCGACTACCGCCGCGACACCGGCAACCCCACCTCCGGCTGCGGCTGCGGCCGCGACTACTCCCGCGCCCAGTGCTGACATCAGCGAGCAAGTCGCAAAATGGGTTGCTGCTGGAAAGAAGTGGAGTAAATCCGCTATCGCAGCGGAACAGGCCGGGCGCAGTCGCAGCGGTTTACCGGCACTGAACGATGCCGAAGTCGCTGCGCTGCTCGGCGAACCAGTCGCTCCTGCGGCGGCCGCTCCGGCTGCTCCTCAATCGACGGCGGCAACCGCAGCCTCGGCAGCCTCGGCAGCCTCTGCTCCGCGACCGGCGGTAGCCACTCCGGCTTCTGCTCCCCGACCTGCGGCAGCGGCGGCAACCGTAACTGCTTCCGCGGCTGCTTCCGTCGCGCGCAGCGGCGAATCGACCAGGTATGTCGGGACACCGGCTGTGGGGACTTCCAAAGCGGCCGCCAGCGGAGGAGTAGCCTCGGTTGGTCCGGAAGACAATGAGGTCAATCAGGGACGCCGACGATTGGCGTGGAGCGCCATAGCCGCCTTCCTCACCGCCTGGTTCATCGCATTCTTCCGCTTTTTCCTGCCGCGCACTCTCTTCGAACCCACAACCAGTTTCAAGATCGGCTATCCCGAGGAATACGGTCTGGGAGTGGACACCAAGTTTCAACAGAAGTACCGCATATGGGTGGACCGCACACCGGATCGCCTGTTCGTGATTTACGCGCGCTGCACGCATCTGGGCTGCACGCCCGACTGGAAAGCCGGCGAGAACAAATTTAAATGCCCGTGCCACGGCAGCGGCTACGACAGCGAAGGGATCAACTTTGAGGGTCCTGCGCCGCGCCCAATGGATCGGGCCCACATCGAAAGATCTCCGGACGGCCAGATCCTGGTAGATGTGTCGAAACTCTACCAGTGGCCGAAGGGGCAGCCCAGCCAGTTCAACGATGATGGATCTTACTTGCCCTTGTAATGAGTGCGGTGCCGGCACTTTGGCCGTGAAAAAGAGGATTACCAGACCGATCAGAGGAAACGATGCCTGAAGAGAATGGAAACGGAAAGAACGGCAAAGCGGCTGGCCTGCTGGAACGATTGAAGTCCGCCCTGCACGAGGACGTTCAATCCATGAAGACCGATCTGCCCGCCAAGGCCAAGGAGCAAGTCGAGGGGCTCAAAGATCCAACCAAGACCGAGGTCTACAAATCGATATTCCGCCACAAACACGATGACACGCCGCGCAATCGGGCTCTGGGCGTGCTTTCCAACGTCTTCCTGCATCTCCATCCGGCCAAGATCAATCGCGACGCCGTGCGCTACAGTTTCACTTGGGGCATGGGGGGAATCACGTTTTATCTGTTCATCGTGCTCACTTTGACCGGCGTGCTGCTGATGTTTTATTACCATCCAACCAAACTGCAGGCGTTTCGCGACGTGCTCTATCTGGAGCATGATGTGCCCTTCGGCAGGATCCTGCGCAACATGCACCGCTGGGCTGCCCACCTGATGGTGATTACGGTGTGGTTGCACATGTTTCGCGTGTTCCTGACCGGCTCTTATAAACAGCCGCGCCAGTTCAATTGGAATATTGGCGTGCTGCTGCTGGTGCTCACGTTACTGCTTTCGTTCACCGGTTATCTGCTTCCGGACGATCAGCTTGGGTTCTGGGCGGTCACGGTCGGCACCAACATGGCGCGCGCCACGCCGCTGCTAGGTCATGAGGGACCGTTCGGCAAAATGTTGGGGATGACGCCATACAACGACGTGCGCTTTGGCCTGCTGGGCGGATCCATCGTGGATGCGAATGCTTTGCTGCGTTCCTACATCTGGCATTGCATCGGGATTCCGATCGTGGCTTCCGTACTGATGATCGTTCACTTTTGGCGCGTGCGGAAGGATGGCGGCATCTCCGGCCCGGGGTCGGTGGTGCTGGCGTCGGAAGATAAAGCGCAACGTGGCGCAAGGCACGCCTGAGGGCGCGGCCTGAACGACCTGGAGATTTGATTTATGGATTGGCGACAACTTTGGGAGATCTGTTCCGCGCCCGACAACGTACCCATCGTGGCCCTGATTCCGCTTTTGGCCTTTTATTGCTATCTGGCATGGAAGCAGGCGAAGGCCAACGACGACCTGATTGCCGAGCTGGAGACCGATCCCGCGATGGCCAAGACTCACCATCGCAAGACTTGGCCGTTCGAGCCGGGGTGGCAGAAAGAAGTACATGTGTGGCCGTTCCTGCTGCGCATTGAGTTCCTCGCTGCCATCATTGTCACCATCGTCTTGATGATCTGGTCGGTTACTTTGAACGCGCCGCTCGAGGAACCCTCGAATCCGAACCTGACCATGAATCCGGCGAAGGCGCCCTGGTACTTCCTCGGCTTGCAGGAAATGCTGGTGTACTTTGACCCCTGGATTGCCGGCGTAGTGATGCCGACGCTCATCATCATTGGCCTGATGGTGATTCCCTACATCGACACCAATCCGCTGGGTAACGGCTATTACACCTGGAAGCAGCGCAAGTTCGCCATCAGCTCGTTTCTCTTTGGCTTCATCATTCTTTGGGTCGCGATGATCATTATCGGCACGTTCATCCGCGGTCCGGGCTGGCAGTGGTTCTGGCCGGGACAAACCTGGGACCACAGCCGGTTGATTTATGAGGTGAACCGCGATCTACCCGATATTTTCGGGATCACCTCCAACCTAGCCAAAGCCATTTTCGGGGCGGTCGTGGTCGGAGGTTATTACGCGGCCGGCGGGTTTATCATCCATGCGCTGTTCCGGCGCTACAACCCGAAGGATTATCAGCGCCTGAGCCTGTTGCAGTATTCCATCATGGTGTTCTTCCTGCTCACCATGGTGGCACTGCCGCTCAAGATGATGTTGCGGCTCATGTTCAACATCAAGTACGTGTGGATTACACCCTGGTTTAACGTGTAGATGGTCGTTAGTCGACTAACGACCAACGGCTAATGGGAGGCTGGGTTGCCCGAACAACCAATCCGCAAGCAGGATCCGATTGTCAGCAAGTCCTACGCGCTGCATTACGTCGTGTCCATGGTCATCCTCATGGCCACGCTCTTCTGGGCGCTGTGGGACGAAGACTACGGCCAACGGCCCTGGAAGGCCTTTCAGCACGAGTGGAAACAGCGCTACAGCGAATTTCTGAAGACTGCCGGGTCGAAGTCCGCGCAATCCGAAAAGAGCGTCGAGCAGAGTGCCGATTACCAGCAACTCGAGCAGGCTTACCAACAGGTTTATCAAGCTGCCAAGCCTCACCGGGACGAGCTCCAGAAGCAGATTCTTGATCTGAACGCAAAAATTCTGGCGGTCCAGCACGTCTTCGTCGACAAACGCGCTTATGTGAATGCCCTCACCTACCAGATCGAGACCGACACCAGTGAGTCGGGCAAGGAAAGCAAGCGGAAGAAACTCGAAGAGTACAAGCAGGAAACCTGGTCGGTTGAGTATCCCGACGGTCACAAGGAGAAATACGATTTTCCGCAACTGGTCGAAAAATACAACCAGCTTAGAGACGAACGCACCAAGGTAAGCGCGGAACTGGGAGAAGTGCTGAAGCCGGTGACCGAAGCCAGCACGAAGTTGTCAACCTACATCAGCCAGCAGATGGTGGATCTCACACCGGCACAGATCGACGGCCTGAAGAAGAAGACGTCAGAGTGGGACCCGAAGATCGTGCAGATTAACGTGGCCGAGGCCAACATCGTGGACCGCTGCGAATCGTGCCACATGGGAATCCGCGAGCCGCTCGTGCTGACGGCGGCTGCCATGACCCTGCAGGGCAAGAAGCCCGACGAATATGCGCGCGCGTTCACCAGCCATCCTGAACCCAATTTATTGAAGACGCACGATCCGGATAAGTTTGGCTGCTCGCCTTGCCACCAGGGCAATGGCCGGGCCACCACAGGCGTTGAGAAGGCTCACGGAACTTACGAGCATTGGTTGTGGCCGCTCTTCCCCACAGAAAACACCGAAGCCGGCTGTCAGACCTGCCACGCCGCAGACATGATGTTGGTGAGCGGTGACGTAGGCTCGACCATCAGCGAGGGCAAGTTCTTGTTTCGCCAGCGGGGATGCGTCGGCTGCCATCGCTATGAAGGGTACGACAAAGAACCGGAGGACCTGAACTCGGTCAGCCAGGAGATCAAGCAACTGGAGCAGGAGAAGGCCCAGAACCTCAAGCAGGCAGCTTACTTGATGAGCCAAGCCGACGCCGCCGAGACGAACGAGGAAGCCGTGCGGCTGAACGACAAAGCCGTGGCCCTGAAGGTTGCCAATAGCAAGGCTGACGGCCGCATCGCCCAACTGGACCGGCAGACCAAGAGCCTGTTGCAGGACATGAAGAAGGTTGGACCTAATCTGAAGGACGTCCGGCTCAAGCTCAACAAGAACTGGATTCCTGTCTGGCTGAAGAAGCCGACCGACTTCCGGCCCACCACCCGGATGCCGAACTTCCGCCTCAATGACGACCAGATCAAGGCCATTTCAGCCTATATCTGGCAGTCGGCGCTCGATCGACCAACAGCCTAAGCACAAACCGGGCAATGGCGCGCACGGCAAGGAACTTTTTGAGACGCGCGGCTGTCTCGCCTGCCATTCCATCGGCGAAGGCGATCAGATGATGGGTGGCACGTTCGCCGCCAATCTTACTCGGGTCGGCGAGAAGGCCAACTATGACTATCTCGTGCGCTGGGTGCATAACGCGCGCGAGCGTACGCGTCCCTATTGTCCGTATGAAAAGAAAGACATTGGCCCCGAAGATTATGCCAAGAAGGGGCTTCCTTTTGTCTTCGACCTGCAACATAGCAAATGTCCCAACGATGGCCACGAACTGCAGGTGCAAAACATGACGGTGATGCCCAGCCTGCGCCTCAGCGTCGAGGACGCGGAAGACATCGCGACGTTCTTGGTGGCGCAGAAGAGGCAGGAGCCGAGTTCTTACCCTGATGCTTCCTTCATGGATGACCCGAAGCTAAAGGATGAAGGCAAGAAGTGGATTCGTCACTTCGGCTGCTCGGGTTGCCACGAGATCTCCGGCTTCGAAGAAGAAGGCCGCATCGGAACCGAGTTGACGTTTGAGGGCAGCAAGCCGCTGGAGCGTCTCGATTTCGCCCTCTTCACCGAGGTCGCGCAGCGTGGCGGCAAGAATGCCGAACCGATTACCAATCCGGAAGACCTGGCACGATTGCCGGACGGCCCCGCGCAAGGTCCCTGGTACGAGCACAAGGGCTTCTTCGAACACAAATTGGCCGAGCCCAATGTCTACGATCAAGGCAAGATCAAGAACGAAGAAGAAAAACTGCGCATGCCCAACCTGCACTTGACCAAGGATCAGGTGCGAGCCCTGACCACTTTCCTGATGGGCAGCCAGGAGAGTGCTCTGCCCGCCAGTTATCAGTACCGGCCGCTCGATTATCGCCGTGACATCCAGGAAGGCTGGTGGGTGGTCAGGAAGTACAACTGCATGGGATGCCATCAGTTTATTCCCGGCCAGCAAACTGCGCTGATGGGGATGAAACATTATCAGGACGCCCAGGAAGAACTGCCTCCCAAGCTGCTGACCGAAGGGGCCCGGGTCGATCCCGCGTGGCTCCTGCGCTTCCTCACCAACCCGGCGCTGAACGACACGGACACCAATCGCAACGGCGTGCGCAGCTACCTGCAAGTGCACATGCCCACTTTCTCCTTTTCCGAGAATGAACTGGGCAAGCTGGTGCGTTTCTTCCAGGCGCTTTCGCGGCAGCCTTTTCCGTACATACCGGAGCAGGTTCCGGTGCTGACGGCGAAGGAAACCGACATGGCGCGCAGCCTGTTCAGCAGCACGGCAGCCCCCTGCCTGAAGTGCCATGCCACGGGTGATCCCCAGCACGACAAGAATGCCGTCGCTCCCAATCTGCTCCTGGTGCGGGGACGCCTGAAGCCGGATTGGGTGGAGCGCTGGATCATCGATCCGCAAGCCATTAGCCCGGGCACTTCGATGCCTTCAGACCTGTTCCGGCGTGAGAATGATCACTGGGTCTTCGCCGGTCCGGTTCCGTCATCGTTCCAGGGCTACAATAAGGACCACACCAAGCTGCTGGTGGATTACATGTTCCAGCTCACGCCCGAGGAACAAAGGCGGGTGGCTGCGGCCATGGGTCGCCCACAGGCCTCGGCTCAGCCGTCGCACAGCGTCAAGTCAGGCAATAAATCGGCCGGTGGAGGCCACTAATACTAATGACTAACAAAACCCGAGGAGGAGTACTCGAATGCGCACTCAGCAAATGCTGCTAGCTGTTTTCACGCTGTTAGTCGGTTCGTCTCTGATGTTCGCTGGCACGGTGAGCGGCAAGGTGACCTACACCGGCACGCCCGACCGGCAAAAGGCCATCGATATGGGCAAAGAACCGTACTGCGCCAAGCAGCATTCGAAACCTGTGACTTACGAAGCGGTTGTGACCGGGCCCAATAATGCATTGGAAAATGTTGTGGTGTACGTTTCGTCCGGGGCACCCGATGATGGCCAGGTTCCGGCCCAGGCTGTCACCTTCGAACAAAAAGGCTGCCAGTATATTCCGCACGTTCTGGTCATGCACACCAACCAGGAACTCAAGATCACCAACGACGACCAGGCGACGCACAACATTCATCCGCAGCCCAAAGTGAACCGCGAATCAAATAATTCGCAGGCGCCCGGCGCCGCGCCGATTACCGAAAAATACGCCCGGGAGGAATTTATCCCGGTGAAGTGCAACGTCCATCCCTGGATGCACGGCTACTTCGCGGTACTCAAGACGTCGCACTACGACGTGAGCAAGGGTGGCGGGAACTTCAAGCTGCCCAACCTGCCTCCCGGCAAGTACACCCTCACGGCATGGCATGAGGACTACGGCACGCAGACTGCCGACGTCACCATCACCGGCAACGAAACCAAGAACGTCAACTTCACGTTCAAGGCGGAGTCGCACTGACGCTGACCAGCCGCGTCTTGCATGCCTCGGCTATCTATCTGCCTGTAGTTCTTGGGATGATGGTTGCCCGGAAGGCCTGAAGTTAACTGTCGAAACCAAAGCGTAATCGCACCTTTGCGCCTTTTTCTCGCCAGACAGGCGAAGGGAAGGCGCAACCTTGTGCTAACGGGATTTTTGGCCAATCAACAATTCCCGCGATACGGCTCAGCTACGCTGCGCGAGCCATACCTAGTCGCCTTCGCAAGCAGCGAAGTGCGTCTCCGGAAGCAGGCCGGCGCGGAGATGCCAGGCTTGGAGCCAAGCGTCCTTAGCGTTCTCTGAGGTGCTATCAACGGCAAGGCCCAGTCGATAGTGTTGCAGGGCTTTTTCGTGAGCAGCTTCGCCCTCCTGCTGGGAGAAGGATTCTCCACATTCTGGATCGGCTCCGCCGGCTAATGCGACCATGTCGGAGTAAGCGTCCCCGATGATGAAATGGATTTGCGCTGCGTTCGCGGTGTTCGGGCTTTTCGCAAGCAGCCATTCACCGTCGGCGATTACGGTGCGAAAAACGTCGGGCTGTTCGTCGTTGCCAATTTTCGGCGACCCGCCTCGCGCGAGCATGATTAGCACTGCCATCTGCCCAATCGGCCCCTGGGGGTCGAGTTCGCGCGCCTCGTTCAGCCAGCTGCCTAGATACTCGTAACAACCGCATGGGTCGTAGTATGTGAAGTTGGCACCGAGCTTTTCAAATTCTGGCCGGAGATCACTGTTAGCCTTGTCGCTCCACTCCGGCTGCCCCCAGCGGCTGGCAGTTACAAACAGCTGATCGGCGACATACAGGGCCGCGGCGCGGCGTACCGGAGTCAGCCCTCTCGTGGCGCTCAGCCACTCGGTCAATTCCGGCAGAACAGTCTGTCGCAACTTCGCATTGGCCGGCTGATCAAACCCTTCCGGCGTGGCGCAGGCCGCGAACAAGGCTTCAAAGAGCCGGGTCACGCGGTCCGTGATCGCCTTGCCTAAAGCTGCTGTGCCAACGGCTCGCTGGAACTGATCGCTCTCGATGGAACGATAGCGGTACATCTTCAAGCCGTAATCTGGTTTTTCTTCGTCGTCATACGCGGCGGGCAGGCGAGCCGAAACTTCAACGGCGGCAAGGCTGGCACCGTTATTGTCGCGCGCCCGGGGTTCGTAGTCCGCAATGATCTTCATCGAGCCAACTTGCCACCCCGCGGCTTCCTTCTCAAACTGGTAGCGTGTTCTTTCCAGACTCATTCTGGGTCCGTATTTTTCGTCGAGGTGCTGCTGCAGGAACTGCTCAAGGAAATGTCCGTTGCGATAGAGGGTCGCTGGAACGTGGACCTTAACTTCGGCCAGTCGGCAGGTCTGATCGATAAGACGCTGTCCGCTCTCTGTCGGGAGGACTGCGGGTGTGGGGGCGTCGGGCGGATAGAAGTAGAGCGTGCGTGTAACCTGCAACCCGGAAGGAAGCGCTTCGGTATTCGTGTAGGTACGGCAGGCGGCATAGGCCTTGTCATCCGACGTCTGCCAATTCTCGGACTGGTCGCGCCTGCCGACCCATTGGCCGAGCGTGATCCCTTCGTGGAAGTTGGCTAACTGGGAGTCGACTACCGAAGCCAGAGCGCTTGCCTCGTCGCCAGTGGCTTCGGGCTCGGAGGGACTCGCCGCGATGACTTCGGGACTGGGCGACATGCCAGCCTGCGGTTCAGAAACTGGCGCCGGATGGGAAGCTGCGGCTACGGGTTTAGTAACCGCGGCTGGCGGTTTCCCCTCTGGAGCTGCGGCAGCTTTTTCTTCCTTGAAATGTCGGATTGCCCAGGTTCCGGCGATCAAGACGAGTATTGCGCTGAGGACGGAGGCAATTCTCAGAGTTGTTTTGGGAGGGAGCTGCATGGCTTCCTTCTTAAAAGTTACTCTTGGCAGACCATTGCCTAAAGCCTAGCCCGGCCCCGGGTTGGGGTCTACGTTACTTCGGTGATCAGTGGTTCTTGGAATGCGTGCTTGAGGTGGCCTTCCGGTCGTTCCGAGTTCCGAAGGTAGTCAAAACAAAAGCAAAGCCGTTTAGCTTTCCTTCGGCGGCAGAGTCAGGCCAAACACCGAAATCTGCCCCTGCCCAGCTACATTCACCACGGATTCCCCCGGGTGCGGCAAATACAAAGTCTTGCAATGCTCGCAGCGGTAGACTTCAGCATCCAGTCCCCAGGCTTGTTCCACATCCCCGCAATCTTGCTCGATCAAATCGACGCCATAAAACCAGCGCTTCAAATGGCCGCCGCAAAACTTGCCTTTCTCGTTTTTCTCGTTGCAGGCGCGCTGCCCCGCTTTCTTGATCTTGACCTTGTGACACGGAAGCTGCGGAGCAGTTTGCATACCGGGAGTGGTAATTTTGCCAGGCGCCAAAGGACTCGCTGCCGTTCTTGCCTTCAAGCGCCCCCGAATATCCAGAAACGCATTCAGGAATAGAATGCCGGAAAGTGGCAGAAGAATCAGGCTCATGAAGAGGCCGTCGACCGTGCCGACATTTCCCCGCAAAACGATCCATGCGATTCCCAGCAGAGGAACGATCCCAAGTACGACGGAAAGCACCAGCATCATAGGCTTGCACGCTCCCTTTGTGTGGGGGCGGGCGACTCGCCCGCCGCCCTCGACGTCCTCTTCGCTTTCTTGCTTGAGCTTAAGCACGCTCCGTCTTTGCTGCCGCCGCCCGCTCCCGCTCGATGCGGCGGATGGTTGCGCGCAGCCAATTTCGCAAGGCATCCTCCAACTTCACCTGATGCTCCCGCAGCATGTCCACCGTCTCCCCCTCCGGATTCAGCGGAATATGATGACACGGCACGCCTTCACTTTGCGCGTTCTTGGGAACGAAGTCGGTGAGGAAGCATTCGCTGCAGGGATGCGGCATCGTCGGATCGCTGAAATTGAGGCAGGTCAGAGAATCCTGGAAACTCCGCGTGGGCGTTTGGGGAGTACGCACCGAACGTCCATAGCCTCCCTGCTCCAGGAATGCGAGTTCGAACTTGAGAGTTTCAAGAATGTCACGCTGATCACTTGACACGGTATGCCTCCGCCCGGCAGTCCCCACCAGCCATGGCCGCCCGACCCCGGTGCGTCCATTTTCGACACCCAATATATCAAAAAACGATCAAGCCTTTGACCGCAAAGAGCGATGAAGAACGATGAAAATCCCCAACATCTACGGTATACTCACCGGCATGCCTGCTGAACTGGACCCCGTGAAACCCGCCGGGATGGTGCCCGATGAGTTCAAATTCGAGCCCAAATCCAAGGGGATATTGACTCCTCGAAAGAAGAAACCGAAGGAGTTGGCGGTGATTACCGAGTGCTGCACCGGTTGCGCGGGCTCGCCCGCCTGCGTGGAGTATTGTCCGGTGGAAGATTGCATGTTCTGGGTTCCGGACGAAGACTGCACTCCGTTTGGCCGCATCCAGGTCGACCCGATCCTATGCATCGGCTGCAAGAAGTGCATCAGCAAGGGCCCCGACGGATGTTTTCTCGACGGCTGTCCCTGGGACGCGATCGTGATGGTGGACACGGTCGAAGTGGAAAAAGAAGTCGGCGTAATGCCGATTTGAAGGCAGCTATAAGCTGTTGGCTCTTGGCTCTTGGCTCTTAGCTCTTAGCTCAAGCACGACAGACGGCTCATCCCTGACCAGTTCCTTATTTCATCCTCTGGCGTATCGCTGTCTCTGTTTCCATGGCTTGCTGCCGCACGTGATCCGGAATGTCGGGCAACTCTCGTTCATAAGGAAGAACTGCGGCAATGTCATTGGGCTGGCCGACAAGGTAGAGTGCGCGCAGCGCTTCCCAGACCTGCTCGGTAGATGGGTCGATCGTCGCGATCAGGTCTCCCGGTTTGACCTGTTGCCCAACCCGAGCCGAGAGTGTGCGCACACGACCAGCAATTGGAGAACGCATTTCAATCGTGCGGCTCGCGCTGACTTGGAGCTTGGCTACGACTCCGCCCTGATGGATGCTGGTACCAACGGCGCTGGCATCCGTCATCTGTCCGGCATCGGATGCGATCACCTGCGCGGGTTGCAGAAGTTCAACAATCTGGGGCCTTCCGGTTGCGTCTCCGAAGCGGACCAGGGAAAGCGCCGCGTTGCCCCGCACGCTGAGAGAAGGATCGGCGAGCATTGTCGGCAGAGCTTCATGAAACCTGGCGTAGTTTGTGTCTTGCCCCATCACCCAAGCATCGGTGTTGCGCACCTCTTCGACAGGATCTGATGCGAGGCGGATAGCATCGGGATACCAGCGGGTGACGCTCGCGTCGTGGCGGCTCATGCGCTCGCCCATCTGCACCAACGCGTGCTGAATGTGCCGGGGATGCTTGTCGTCTTGCAGATACTCAGCCAGTTGTTTGTCGGAGAGCTGGCGGCCGAACCAGGTGCTCCACCAGAACAGAAACGGCATTAGCACAATCAGCCACGCGGTCAGGAAAAAGAGCAGACGGTTGCTCGTGGACATGCGGGGACGGGGCTTGGGTAGAGGGCCGGCGGATTTGCTTTCCTCAGACGAAGACTGTGCGCTTGCATCGGGGAGAACAGGCATGGGATCACGGAAATATAGCAGAAAGCGGGTTTCGGGGCTCGGGCTCGGGAAAGTCGGTGGGGGCTGTTTTGAATTTGTTTTCTTTGTCAATGGCGTGGGGAATGTGGCATGGATCAGCAAACGCCGGAGTGACGCCCGCGATGGAAGCGCGCCTCACGGATCATATTTGGAGCTTGCGAGAATTGGTGGGATTATTGGAGCAGAACATCGCAAACCATGATTGAATCACCATTGCGTGAGATCTACGTCAGCACGGATATAGAAACCGACGGACCGGTCGCGGGAAAACATTCCATGCTGAGCATTGGATCGGCAGCCTATCTGGCCGACAAAGAGCTGCTGGGGACGTTCTCCGCCAACTTGGAAACGCTGCCCGCATCGGCCCCGGATCCCAAGACCGCCGCATGGTGGGCCACACAGCCGGAGGCCTGGTCGGCCTGCCGGCAAAATCTCGAAGCGCCTGCTGTTGTCCTGAAGCGCTACGTTGCCTGGCTCAAGGCGTTTGGCGGGCGGCCTGTGTTTGTCGCCTACCCGGCCGCTTTCGATTTTTCTTTCGTCTATTGGTATCTCACCGAGTTCGCGGGCGAGAACCCATTCGGCTATTCGGCAATTGATATCAAGACCTACGCGAAGGCGTTGCTGCGCAAACCATATAGAGCGTGCGGCAAGCAGTCGATGCCCCCGGAGTGGTTCGATCCCGTGCCTCATACGCATGTGGCGCTCGACGATGCCATCGAGCAAGGACGACTGTTCTGCAACATGCTTAAGGCCAACTTGGGCGCCTAACGGTTTGGGTCTTTCCAGGCATTACTCCACCACATCTGCATCGAGCACGCGGTCCTGCTCCAGATAGTGGGAGATCGCGTATTGGGCTAGAAGCGGTGTCTGGAGCCGGATCTCAGCGCCAATCCATTCTCCTTTGTTGTGGGGCTGGTTGAGCGGATGATTGCAACGCCCGCCGCTGCCGAACTGAGGACCGAAATCGGCACTCTGGATCTGGTCAAACTGCTTCAGTTCGCGCCAGGCTTCATCGCCTACCGTGCCCGAAACGTCAATCTTTAATCTGACGGCAGCCATAGATCGATGTTCAGCGTACTACCGCCAGGATCGAGTCAGGTAGTCCGCCAGCGATAGCGTCAGCAGAATCGCGAGAAAGAAGAAGCCGGAGACGACGACGGCGCCGGTCAGCTTTTCGCTCGCGCCTTTGACGTGCATGAAGAAGAGCACGACGACCGTAGCTTTGATGGTGGCGATCAGCAGGGCGATGATGGGGTTGAAAGGACCGAGGTTTACGAAGGCGGCGCCGACGGTGGTTGCCGTCAGAATCAGCAAACTTGCGCCAATGGCCAGGTAAAATCCCTGGGAGTGAGTAGTGTGTTCTTCGTGTTCCGACATAAAGAAGTTCTCAGTTCTCAGTTGTCAGTTCTCAGTTTCATCACGAGTGCCTGCTAATCAAGTACAACAACGGAAACAGATAAATCCAAATGATATCGACTAAGTGCCAGTACAGGCCCGCATTTTCTACGGGCGTGTAGTAGCCGGGCGTGTAATGTCCCTTCCACGCCAGGATCGCCAGCACGCTAAACAGGCCGCAGCCGATGATCATGTGCAGAGCATGCATGCCGGTCATGGCAAAGTAGAGGGAGAAGAAGAGTTCGGCTTCCTTCGGGTTGACCGGGATTTGCTTGCCGTTGTCGTCGAAGGTGTCCGTGAACTTGAACGTCGGGCCGGGTACATGGTGCTTCTCGAATTTTTCCCTGTATTCGAATCCTTTGATGACCAGAAACGTCATGCCGAGCAGCACGGTAACCACGAGGTAGCCGACCAGCACTTTGCGCTTGCCCGCCTCCGCCGCTTTCACCGCCAACACAACCGTAACCGAACTGATGATCAAGACGGCGGTATTAGTGGCTCCGAGCAAGATGCTGAGCTGCTGGCTTCCGGCCGCGAAAGCGTTGAAGTGGTTGAGGCGATATACGAGATAGGCGCAGAACATGCCGCCGAAGAACATGATCTCAGTCACCAGGAACAGCCACATGCCCAGCGAGGCCGCGTTCTTCTGCTGCTGGGCGTCGGCGAAGTGGTGAAGCAGCGCCGGATTGTGAGCTTCGTGTTCCACAGTCGTCGCTTCGCTATTTTGCACCGGGATGCCTCCGTTCCCAGGCTGGAATCTCATCGTAGTTGTAAGCTTCCCAAGTCACCACCGGTGTCTCGTCAAAATTAAAGGTGGGCGGCGGCGACGAGGTCTTCCACTCCAGTCCAGCGGCGGCCCAGGGATTCGGCTCGGTGACGATCTTCCCGTAGCGCAGCGACCAGACGAAGTAGATCATCGGCAGCAGATAGCCGGCGGCCAGGATGCTGGCACCCGCCGTTGACATTACATTGAGTGTCTGAAACTCTGGCGGGTACTGCCAGTAGCGGCGCGGCATCCCGAGATAGCCCAGGATAAACTGCGGGAAGAACGTGAGGTTGAAGCCGACGAACACGAGCAGCGCCGACAGCTTGGCCCAAGCTTCCGGGTACATGCGGCCGGTCATCTTCGGCCACCAGAAATGCAGGCCTCCGAGATACCCCATGAGCACTCCGCCAACCATGACGTAATGGAAGTGGGCGACGACGAAGTAAGTGTCAGTAACGTGAACATCGATGCCGATGGTCGCCAGCATCAGGCCGGTTAATCCGCCCATAGTGAACAGCCCGATAAAGCCAAAGGCATAGAGCATGGGAGTAGCGTACGAAATCGAACCCTTGTACAGGGTTGCCGTCCAGTTAAAGACTTTGACAGCGGAAGGCACACCCACGGAGAAGCTCAGGAAGGAAAAGATCATCGCGGCATAAAGCGAGATGCCGGCAACGAACATGTGATGCGCCCATACCAGGAATCCGAAGACGGCAATGGCAACGCTCGACAGAGCGACAAACTTGTAGCCGAAGATGCGCTTGCGCGCAGAACAGGCAATGAGTTCGCTGACCACGCCCATCGAAGGCAGGATCATGATGTAGACGGCGGGGTGCGAGTAGAACCAGAACAGGTGCTGGAACAGGAGCGGGTCTCCACCGAGCCTGGGATCGAAGATGCCGAGGTGGAAAAGGCGCTCGACGGCTACGAGCACGATGGTGATGGCGACGACCGGCGTGCCCAGAATCATGATCAGGCTGGTGGCGTAGTTGGCCCAGATAAAGAGCGGCAGGCGGTCCCAGGTGAGGCCGGGTGCGCGCATGCGGTGAATGGTAACGATGAAATTGAGTCCAGTGAAGATGGACGAAAAACCTGCAATGAAGACCGCTAGCCCGGCCTCGACAATCTTGGTGTTGGTATAGTCCGTGCTGAATGGAGTGTAGAAAGTCCAGCCCGTGTCGACGCCGCCGGTCAACATGACGTGCGACATCAGAACGCCGCCCACAATGTAGAGATACCAGCTCAGCAGGTTGATGCGCGGGAAGGCGAGATCCTTGGCGCCGATCATGAGTGGCACCAGGAAGTTGCCCAGCACGGCAGGCACGACCGGGATCAGAAAGAAGAACACCATGATCATGCCATGCATGGTGAACACCTTGTTATAAGTATCGGCCTGCATCAGGTCACCCTGCGGTGTTAGTAACTCGAGCCGGATGAGCATGGCAAAGAAGCCGCCGAGGAAGAAGAAGAAAGTAACCGAGATCAGATAGAGGACTGCGATCCGCTTGTGGTCGGTGGTCAACAGCCAGGACTTGAGGGTGTGCCCGTTGTTGAGATAATTCAGCTTCGGCGTGGAAACGGGAGCCTGATTCGCCGGGATTCCTATGGTCGCCATGACTATTGCACCTGCATATTCTGGGGTTGGGCCGGGGAAGCAGCGGGCTGATTCTGCAGCCCGGCGGTTCCCGGTGGCGGCTGGGCCAGCGACTTAACGTAGGCCACCAGCGCGTTCAATTGTTCTTCACTGACGATGCCCTGGAAGGTCGGCATCACCGGTTTAAAACCATTTACGATCTTGGCCGTGGGATTGAGGATGGATTCGCGCACGTAATTCTCGTCGGCGATCACGGTGCGTCCGTCTTCCAGCAGGACCGGCTTGCTGTAGACGCCTAGCAGGTTGGGGCCGCGTCCCTGCACGTCGAAACGGTGGCAGGTGGCGCATCCGAGCGTGGAAAATAACTGCTTGCCGGTGTCCTGCAAGGGCGCCGTCGGTCCGCCCGCCATCCACTGCGCGTATTCCTGCGGCTCCATGACCACAATGTCGCCGCCCATGCCGGAGTGCTGGGTTCCGCAATATTCCGCGCAGAACAAATGATAGCGCCCGGGTTTGGTCGCTTTGAACCAGAGTGTCGTGTAACGGCCGGGCAATACGTCCTGCTTGAGGCGGAATGCGGGAACGTAGAAGCTGTGAATGACGTCCTGCGAGGTCATGATGAGCTTAATGTTCTGGCCCACGGGAACGTGCAGCTCGTTGATTTCGCGCTGGCCTTCCATGTGCTCGATCTTCCACATCCACTGCTTGGCAACAACGTAAACTTCGGTGGCGTCGGCGGGAGGCGTGCGCTCCTGAAAATAGATGACTGCACCCCAGACGAAGAAGGTCATCATCACCATGAGCGGTATGATCGACCAGGTAATCTCAAGAAGCGTGGAGCCTTCGATCGGCTTTGCATCGTGCCCGGCGGAGCGACGATACTTGATCGCGAGCACCAGCACCGAGAGAAAGATGAGCGCGGTCATGAAGCCCGAGACCAGCAGCAGATAGATGTAGAGAGCATCCACCTGTCCTGCCATGGTCGAAGCCTGATCGGGCCACAATGGTAGAAATTTCGACATAGTTAGGTAACTCGCCCCAATTTGCCATGCGCAGTGATGCGGTCGGCACGGAACATGACGAACATAAATGTCCCCAGGATCAGCATGGTCGCGAGCGCCGCCAGCTTCAGGATGTTACTTACGACGGCGCCATATTTTCCGGTCCTGGGATCGTAGTGATAACAGTAAAGCAGCACCTGATCGCCGATGTTGCCAATCCTGTTCTGCGAAGCTTGCACCAGCCCGAGCCGCAGATCTTTTGGAGAAAACTCGACGCCATAAAAGTATCCCGAAACGTGGCGGTCGGGCGTGAGCATAACGATGGCGGCGGCGTGAGCGTACTGCTCGGTTTTCGGATCGAACTGGAATTGGAAGCCGACCGCCTTGGTGAGCGCTTCGATCTGGTCGGCTTTGCCGGTAAGAAAGTGCCAGCCCTGACCGGCGTTCGCCCGGCCATAGCGTTTCATGATGTCCCGCTTTTTTGCGGCGGCCATTTCCGTGGTTTCACGCGGGTCGAAGCTCACGGTGAGAACGTCAAAATCTTTGCCCAGGTTGAAGGTCAGCGCCTTCATCGAACCCACCAGCCCTTCCAGCAGTTCGCTGCATAGCATCGGGCATTGGTAGTAACCCAGGTTCAGGATGACCGGGCGTCCGTGGCCGAAGTAGTCAGCCATTCTAACGGGGTTGCCCAGTTCGTCTTTGAATTCGAGATTGGCAGGGACTTCGGCGTTGAGATGCTGTTCGATACCGACAAATTCGAGCCCGACGGGACGCTGGTTGACCGGCGGACTTATGATGCCGCCGCCCGACATAGGACCGCGTCCGCCCTGTGCGAACAGCGGAGCGGCCGAGATCATAAGCACGAGAACTGCCGCGGCGATCGAGTTGGCGAAACCGCTCTTAATGCGCACTGCTTTTTCCTTTTCCGACTGACTTTGGCTCCGGTGCCTTGCTTGCTGTGTTTGCCTCCGCGCACCCGTTCGGACACACGGGCAATCCGCGCTGCTCGATCAACTCCATGGCGCGGTCGATCGGAATGTGCGCCACGCCTGCTTTTTCGTCAATCCAGCCGTAGCTGTTGAGTTGGTTCTCCTGATGGATCAGGAAGTCGCTAAACTGGCCGCGCTCGTTGGTTTCGAGCATGGGGGCGCCATTGTCCTTGAAGGCTCGATCTGCGTCCGCCTGCGTCACCACACGCGACATCGCACCCTTGGAAGTCACCAGCGGACTGGCCGTCGTCATCTGCGAGCGCTCGTATTTATCGAGGAATGTGTACATGCCGACGATAATGAAATAAATCACTATGCCAACGATCGCCAGGCCGATCATGAAGGCGAACACGCCGCGCGTGCTCAGGTCTTCGCGTTCGAAACCGGCTTCCTTGCCGGAGTGGCTGTGCTTCATTTCGTCACGCTTCATTTCGTCACTCATGCGCAGGCTCCAGTAATCTCAGCGTCTGCGGCGCGTTCACAGCCAGCAGCGGACGCGCTCTCAGGTTGTGGAAGAAGTAGGCCATCCAAAGGCCGCCCATCCCGGCAATGATCGTGAAGTGCAGCCAGCTTACGTGAAACGTGGAATGCGACGCCGCCGGCTCGATATGCCAGAAGGTATCGACGATGCGCATGGCCATGAGCCACGAAGCGAGCCAAACCAGAGTGCGCGCCTTGCGCTTCAACTGGCGTGAGAGCAAGAGCGCGAACGGCACCGCGAAGTGGAATAGCACCAGGAACAGGCCGACGTACTCCCATCCGCCATTCATGCGGAGCTTGTACCACGGAATTTCTTCCGGCAGGTTGCCCGACCAGATGATGAGCCACTGCGAAAAATTGAAGTAAGCCCAGACCATGACGAACGTAAGCATGAACTTGCCGTGGTCGTGGACCTCCGTATCGGTGAGGTACTCGGACATCGGCTTGCGTTTGCCGAGGATGCTCTCGATGAGCACGCAGAAGCAGTAGGCGGAAAGCGCCTCTCCGGCAATGAAAAGCAGCCCGTAGATGGTCGAGATCCAGCGCGCTTGCAGCGACATAACCCAGTCGATCACCGCAAACGAAATCGTGAACGAGTAGACGACCAGCCCAATCGAACTCATGGCCCGGAAACGCAGCGTGCTTTGGCCCGCAATCGAATCCTGCTCAGTGGACCAGCGATTCAGGAAGTACGCCATCCCGTACCAGATCGCGAAATAAAGAATGTAGCGCAGCAGGATGCCGTTGAAGTTGAGATAGCTGTGCGCGATCTCCAGGATCTTCGGATCGGTCTTTGGGTCGGCCAGCAGCCCCTGGACGGGCCCAGAAATAAAGTTTGTGCAGATTCAGCAGAATCGGGATGAAAAGCACGAACATGAGGGGCAGCGTCATCATGCCCGCTTCCAGAATCCGCCGAATCACCGTGCCCCACGCGCCGCCCACGAGGTGGTAAAGCATCAGGATGGCCATGCATCCGAGCGAAAGACCAAGCCAGAACATGTAGCCGGTGAGGTAGGCGGAATAAAAACTGTCGGGAGCAAGGTAGGCCCCGGCGACGGAAGCAATGGCCGCAATCACGCCAATAACGAGCGACCGCTGCTGCATGGTCTGGGCCACGGGCGGGGCCATCAAGTCCGACTTAGTCATCTTCCCTGCGGCCGCGGTCATTTCGGCTCCCCTTCTGCAGCGGCCGCGGGTGGCACTACTTCAGGCAGCGTGGCTCCATTGCCGATGTCGTGGAGATATTGCGGCGGAGGCGACGGAACCTTTTGTCCCGTGGGAACGTCGCTCGAGGTCGCATTCTGGCTCAGTTGCAGCGCGCGGATGTAGGCCGCAATGCACCAGCGATCGCGCGGCGCCACCTGGGTGCCGTATTCGGGCATTGCCCCGAAGCCGTTGGTCATCACGTCAAAGAAATAACCGAGCGGCACTTTGCGCAGACGGTCAATGTGATACGACGGCGGGTGACGAAATCCACGCGACGGGATGAAGCCATTGCCATCGCCGACGCGTCCGTGACAAGGCGTGCAGTTGATGTTGAAGCGCTCGCGCCCGCGGGCAAGAACTTCAGCGGTCACCGGAAACGGCAGATAGTCGCCCGGATTGTTGCCGATTTTCCCAGTGTAGAAGTAAGTGTCTTCGCGCAGATCGCCGCGCGCCACCGTACCATCGACCGGCAAGCGGGCGGAGCGACCGTCCGGGAAGAAATCGCTCTTCGCCATGGGCCGGTAATAGGGCTGCATGTGCATATCGATGCGGCATCCGGCAGTGACGGCAATCAGCGCCAGCAGCGCGGGCAAGATTATGCGGAGGTTGCGACTCATTCTCATTAGCTAGGCACCTCCGCAACCATGCGTGGGGCGAGGCCGTTAAGGAACGCGCGCGTCTGGGCGGCATCATATTTCGGGTCGCTCGCAAACACGACCAGGAAAAACTTATCCTCCGAGGCCCTGGCGAACTCCGGCACGTTGAACACCGGGTGATAGGGCATTGGAAGGCCGTTCAGCATCAGCATGCCGACAGCAGCGGAGAGCCCGCCGAAAAGAATCGTCAATTCGAAGGTCACGATGATGAACGACGGCCAGGAGTGAAACGGACGTCCTCCGATATTGACCGGATAAGTAATCACCGCCACCCAATACTGCAGCGCGTAAGCCGATATCCCGCCAATCAGTCCGCCGATAAGGACGACAAGAGGCACGCTGTTTTTGTGAAAGCCGATCGCTTCGGCAAGCCCCTCGATGGGAAACGGGCTGTAGGCGTCGATCTTCTGGTAGCCGGCGGCGTGCGTCTTGTGAGCGGCGGCGACAAGCTCTTTTGCCGAGTCGAATTCGGCCATCAACCCGTAAATCGAAGCGTCTTTCACGTTCATTGCTTCACCTCCGCCGCTTCGTGCACCTGCGACTCCGGCAGCAGGGTGCGCAATTCGAAGATGGAGATCATGGGCAGGATGCGAACAAACAGCCACATGGCCGTCAGGAACATGCCGATGGTGCCGGCGAACGTCATCCAGTCCCACTTGGTTGGGTAGTATTGACCCCACGAAGAATTCAGGAAGTCGCGGCTCAAACTGACTACAACAATAATGAAGCGCTCCAGCCACATTCCGACCAGCACGATGAACGAAATGAGCCACAACCAGCCAGTGGAGACACGAAACTTTTTCAGCCAGAGAACCTGCGGAATGAAAATGTTGCAGCTGAGCAACGCGGCGTACGCGAACCGGTAGGGCCCGTGGAGCCGGTTCCACATCAGAAACGAATCGAACTGGTTGCCGCTGTACCAGCCCATGAACGCCTCCATGCCATAGCCGTAGGCGACGATGAGGCCGGTGGCCAGCATGACCTTGGCCGAGGTCTCCAGATGCCGCATCGGTGATGAAGTCCTGCAGCCCGTAGATCCTGCGGATTGGAATCGCGAGACAAAGCACCATGGCGAAACCGGAATAGATGGCGCCCGCGACAAAGTACGGCGGGAAGATCGTGGTGTGCCAGCCAGGAACGATGCCGACCGCGAAATCGAAGCTGACGACCGTGTGCACCGAAAGTACCAGCGGAGTCGCCAGCCCGGCGAGAAGTAAGTAAGCCGTCTCATAACGATGCCAGTGCCGGGCTGAGCCGCGCCATCCCATGGCGAGCAGCCCGTAAATACGCTGGACCAAAGTACTCTCGGCGCGGTCGCGCATGGTGGCAAAGTCGGGAATCAATCCCACAAACCAGAACACCAGCGAAATTGTGAAGTAAGTCGAAACCGCGAACACGTCCCATACCAGCGGACTGCGGAAGTTCGGCCAGTAACGCATAGTGTTCGGATACGGAAACATCCAGTAAAAAAGCCACGGGCGTCCCATATGGGCCAGCGGGAATAATCCGGCGCAGGCCACGGCAAACAGCGTCATGGCTTCGGCGAAACGGTTGATCGAGTTGCGCCAAGTCTGGCGGAGCAGGCACAGAATCGCCGAAATCAGCGTGCCCGCGTGGCCAATACCGATCCACCACACGAAGTTGACGATGGCGAATCCCCAACCGATGGGAATGTTGATGCCCCAAATCCCCGTACCTTTAATGAACAGGTACCCCAGGGCCACCATCAACATGTTCATGCCCGAGAAAACGATCAGGAAGCCGAGGATCCATCCCAGCGAGACGGGGCGGCTCAGCACGATGTTGCTGATCTTCTCGCCGATGGTGGAGAAGGTGTGGCCCGGCGCGATTACCGGCACTCTCCGGTCTGCCGCGGGGATTTGTGTGTTCGTAGCCATGCCTTACGCGTGCTCCACTTATGTCTCTAACTCGGAGTTAGGGTTGCGGACTTCCGCCAGATACGTTGTGCGCGGCCGCGTATTCAATTCACCCAGCAGCGAGTAGTTCCTCGCCTGCACCTTCCACTTATTGACCAGACTGTTCGGATCATTGAGATTGCCGAAGACGATGGCATTCGCCGGACAGGACTGCTGGCATGCCGTCTGCAGATCGCCGTCTTTAATGGTGGAGTCGGCACGCTCCGCGTCAATGCGATGCTCGCTGATGCGCTGCACGCAGTACGTGCATTTCTCCATGACGCCGCGGCTGCGAATGGTGACGTCTGGATTACGCATGAGCTTGAACTGCGGAGTCTCCCAATCCTGGAACAGCAGGAAATTAAACCGCCGCACTTTGTAGGGACAGTTATTCGAGCAGTAGCGCGTGCCGACGCAGCGGTTATAGATCATGTCGTTCAGGCCTTCACTGCTATGCACGGTCGCCTGCACCGGGCAAACCAGTTCGCAGGGCGCATTCTCGCATTGCATGCAGGGCACGGGCTGAAAGAAACCCTTCGGATTTTCGCGAGGACCGTTGTAGTAGGCGTCCACGCGCAGCCAGTGCATGTGGCGGCCTCTGAGAGTCTGCTCTTTGCCGACCACGGCGACGTTATTCTCTGATTGGCAGGCGACAATGCAGTTATTGCATCCAACGCAGGCGTTCAGGTCGATCGCCATGCCCCACGAGTAAGTCTCTTTTGAATAATCAAAGGGCTTGTAGAGAGTAAGGTCGGCCGGCGGCTCGCCTTCTTTCGCGAAGTTCGGCTCTTTCTTGTACTCCTCCAGGCTGCGCTCCTGCACCAGCGAACGATTTCCGCCGTCAGGAATCTCCATCGTCTGATAGCCCTGCGTGCTGGCTATTTGGTAGATATCGCCGGTGGACGTGAGTTTCGCACCGTCCGCAAACCATGGAGCCTGACTGGTGCGCAGCGGGTAAACGTCAAAGCCCGTGCCGGTGCCGATGCGGCCGGCGCGTGTGCGCCCGTAACCGAGGAAGACAGTGATCGAGTTGTCGGGATGGCCAGCCTGGATCCAGACTGGGCCTTTAACTTTCTTGCCATTGAATTCCAGTTCGGCAACGTCTTTGAAATTCAGCTTGAGCCGCTCGGCCATCGCAGGACCGATCATGATGGGGTTGTCCCAAGTCAGCTTTGTGAGCGGCTTCGGGAGTTCCTGCAACCAGCCGTTATTGGAGAACCGTCCGTCGTAGATGGAGGGATCGCGGCGGAAGTTAAGCTCGACGCCTGTGCCCGGCTCAGATTGCGATGCGGGAAAGCTGGTGGACTTGAGCGCGACTGTCTTCGGTGCGAAAGCTGTCCCCGCGACCCAACCGTCGTGCAGCGATTTGCGCCAGAAGGCATCGAAGTCCGCGCTACTATGCTGCTTCTGCCAGTAGGCCTGGACGAGATCGCGCCCAGTGAAACCGGACTGACCCACGAGGATGGTGATGATCTCATGAGCGCTCTTGCCGCCATAGAGCGGCTCGATGAGTGGCTGAATGATGCTGGCTGTCCCGTCGTAGGCGCGGGCATCGCTCCAGGACTCCAGATAGTGAGCTTCGGGCACATGCCAGTGGCAAAGTTCGGCGGTTTCGTTACGATGCGTGCCGAGAAATACTTTCAGATTAACGGCATTCGATTTCAGGGCCGAAGCGAATTCCAGTTCGGCGGGCGCGTCGTAGGCGGGGTTTCCACCCAGAATCAACAGCAGATCGACCTTGCCGGCACGAATGTCTTCCGTCAGCGCATGCAGCGATTCGTTACGGTTGACCGGATTAGCGTCGACGGGATCGGCGTAGAAGACCGTCTTGCCGACGTTGCCGAGGGCTTGGTTCATTGCATGGGCAAGAGCGTGAACAGCCGGCGGCTGATGATCACCGGCGATGACCACGCTGGTACCCCTGTGCGACTGCAGGTCCCTAACGATCCCGTCAACGTATTTTTGTTTATCGCCTGGGAATCCCTCAGTATTCACGCCAACAGCGCTTGCCAGCGCACGGGTAAAGTTCTCAATCTCCCTTGCCCGCAACGGCAACCGATGGTCCGCCTTCATTCCCGTCGAACTCGGCGTGCTCTCGACTACATACAGCCGGTTCATGTTCGCGTCAGGATTGCGCCGCGCGGCAAAATCGCGCGTGTAGCGCGCCGAGCCGGGGAATCCCGCGTACAGAAAATCGGCGTCGAGCGAAACAATGACGTCCGCCTTCGACAAGTCATAGCGCGTCTCAACTACCTCGCCGAACGCCAGCTTCGCGCCTTCGTAAACATTGTCGCGGTTGATCGGCTCGTAGACATGCCACTTCGCCTGCGGATTCTTTTCGAGATAACTGCGAATCTGGGCCGCGAGCGTGGGCGAAGTAACGGTCTGTGTCAGGATGCGGACGCCGCCGCCCGCCAGGCTTTTCTGCACATTGATGGGGCCACGAACGGCTTCCATGAATCCATTCCACGAGCGAATATCGCCCAGGTAGGTGATGTTCTGCGCCCGGTCGGGATCGTAGAGATCGAGAATCGAAGCCTGCGCGTAAACGTCGGTGCCGCCGAGACTCGCTGGATGCTGCGGATTGCCTTCAATTTTTGTCGGACGGAAAAGATGGCTTTCAACCAGAATTGGAGAAGCGTACCCGCCGAGCGTGAACGCGGTCGCGTAAAATATGGGGCGGCCGGGAACAACATTTTCCGGTTGCCGCACATAGGGCACGATCTCGGTGTTCGGCATGCGCGTGCAACCCGTCAACCCGGCGAGCGCCAGCGATGCGCCCATGGTTTTGAGGAAGCCGCGGCGCGAGAAATCGTCGAGCCACTCGGAAGCGCCTTTCGGGAACTCGCGGTGCAGCATTTCCTGAAATTCTTCGCTCCCAGCGAGTTCTTCGAGGCTGCGCCAGTACTCGGGGCCGGTCGTCTCCTCGATCGTCTTTTCGAATTGGGCCTTCACGGTCGCCAGATCACGCTGCTTGCGCTTGCTCGGGCAGACATCGGTTCCGGCTGCTCTTGTCTTGTGCTCGTCCATACTCATCTTTAAATCGGCTCTCAGCTGTCAGCTATCAGCTCTCAGAAAAACCTGCTCCTAGCGATGGCAGGTGTTGCAACTGGTAATGTCGTTGACCGAGCGCACCTTGTATGCCTCCTTCAGGGCAGTGCCAAGCGCGATCTGATCGTTGTATGCCTTACCTGCAAAAACCACCTCATTCTTGCCTAGCGGGTCGCTGACCGGAGGCTCATAGCGCATGTTGAAAACTTGCTCGCGCGGGCGCAGATATTTTTCCGGAGCGCGATGGCAGTCGAGGCAAAATTCCATCTGCAACGATGCGTACTGGTACGTCAGCGGCATCTGATCGACCGGACCGTGGCAGGTATTGCAGCCCACACCCTTATTCACGTGGATGCTGTGATTGAAATAAACGTAGTCGGGCAGTTGGTTGACGCGCGTCCATTCCAGCGACCGTCCGGTGCGGAAACTTTCGCGCACGGGCTCCAGATAGGCCGCGTTCGTCCAAATCTGGGCGTGGCAGTTCATGCAGGTCTTGGTCGGAGGAATGCCGGCGAAGCTCGATTGCTCGACCGAGGTGTGGCAGTAGCGGCAGTCGATACCCAGCCCGGTCACGTGGTGCTGATGGCTGAACGGGACGGGTTGCGACTTTCTGACTCCGGCGTAGGTGATGTAGGGAGAACGCTCCAGCTGCACCAGCACCCAAAATAGCGCGGCTGCGGCAAAAACAGTCAGGACCATAGAGGCCCGGGCGATTGCATTGATGCTGCGTGGAAAGATCTGCATTGATTGTGAGTTTTTTGCGTTGCGAAATTTGATCGCGCCAGTCCGGGCCGCCCCGCGCCCGTATGGCCTGCGTCACGTAGTGCTGTGATGCATGATACTGAAACAAGCGAGTATAGCAGCTACAGCGCCGAAACGGAACAGAGTGCGCAGGATTTCTTTCACCCATTCGGGATTTCGATCCGAAAAAATTGAATCTTGAAAGAACCCGGAAGCATTGTCTTCAATCTGACCGGAAGTTAGAACCTTCAGCGCAGGTTCATGACCAGCAGTTTTGGTTCCGTCATTTCCTGAATCGCGTCGCGCAAGCCCTCGCGGCCCAGTCCGGAATCTTTGATGCCGCCATAAGGCATGTGGTCAATGCGGAAGGTGGGAACGTCGCCGGCGATCAAGCCGCCCACTTCGAGTTCATCGTAGGCCTGAAAGATGAGTTTGGCGTCGCGGGTGAAAAGTCCGGCCTGCAGGCCATAGGCGGAAGTGTTGACCTGTTTCAGCGCGGAAGCAAAGTCGTTATAGGGCTCGACGGTCACAACCGGCGCAAAAATTTCCTGGCAATTCACTTTCATGTTGGGCTTGGTGCCGGTAAGCACGGTGGGCTCAAACAGCGAGCCTTTGCGATTGCCGCCGCAGAGCAGGCGTGCACCACCGCGCACTGCCTCCTGTACCCAATCGGCGGCGCGGATGGCGTCGCTTTCGCGGATGAGCGGGCCGAGGTCGCTCGACTCGTCGAGCGGATCGCCGGCTTTCAGTTTGCGGACTCCCTCCAGAAACAGCTCGGTGAATTTTCCGTAGACGGAGTGCTCGACCAGAATGCGCTGCACCGAAATGCAGGACTGTCCGGCGTAGGCAAAGCCTCCAGTAACGCAGCGGTCGGCAGCGTATGCGAGATCGGTATCGCAGTGGACGATGACGCCAGAATTTCCACCCAGTTCGAGAACGACTTTTTTCTTTCCTGCGTTGTTCTTGATGGCCCAGCCGACGGCGGCACTGCCCGTGAAGCTGATGAGTTTGATGCGTTCGTCAGTCACCAGCAGTCCGGAATCTTCGTTCGAGAGCAGAACCGCGTTGAACCCTCCATCGGGCCATCCCGCTTGCTGGATCACTTCCGCCAGCAGCAGTGAGGTGAGCGGCGTCTCGGGTGCGGGCTTGAGCACCATGGAACAGCCGGCGGCAATGGCCGGGGCAACTTTGTGCGCGACCAGGTTCAAGGGAAAATTGAAAGGCGTGATTCCGGCGACGGGGCCGAGGGGAAAACGTTTGACGATGCCCCAACGTCCGGCGGTTGACTGCTGCCAATCCAGTGGCAAATATTCGCCGTAGCCCCGAACCGTTTCTTCACCGGCGATGTTGAAAGTAAAAACAGCGCGATCAACTTCGGTGCGAGCGTTCTTGATCGGCTTGCCCGCTTCCAGCGCAATGGTGCGTGAGAACTCTTCTTTGCGATCGTGAATGCCAATCGCGATCTGACGCAAAACCCGTTGGCGTTCGAAGGCGGGTAATCGCCGGGTGGTTCCAAAAGCCTTGACCGCTGCCGTAATAGCGGCCTCGGCGTGCTCGCGGCGTCCCTGGTGCACATGCGCGATGAGCGCGCCGTCGTAAGGTGCGCACACATCGACCATGTCACCTTCCTCCAGCCACTTCCCATCCAAGAAGAAACCGTGGGTTGCAACTGGAGCCAACGTCATCTCAGCCATGTATTTCCCTCTTTCGATTCCCGCTGATGATTTGCATCTGGTGTTTGGATTCCTGCTTTGCGTCTGACGATTAGAGTCTCGCTCCCCACAAGAAGATTATAAAACTTCGCGCGAGAGACCTGCCTCATTTGAAGCGGTCGTCGACTTCCACCCGGTATCCGGCGACCAGACGATTAGTTTCGTTCGCCATGCCGACTACGGACATCAACTCTTTGAACTGAGCGTCGGTCATGCCCTTGTTTTTCGCCGAGGCAGTATGCGAAGCGATGCAGTATTCGCACTGGTTTGTGACCGAGACGGCAACGTAAATCATCTCTTTGGTTAGCGGGTCGAGCGCTCCGGGAGCCATGATCTGCTTGATGTCTTGCCAAGTCCGCTTGAGCATCACCGGATCGTGCGCGATTGCCTTCCAGAAATTGTTGATCCAGTCGGTCTTGCGCGTGGCCATGATGTCGTCGTAGATGGCGCGGACTTCGGGGCTGGCGTCGGCGTATTCGATAAGGCCAAAGATGGACATGGGAATCTCCAAGGTGTCAGGTGTCAGGTGTCAGGTGTCGGGAAAACCAAAGGCGGCCCAGGTTCTTCCTGAGACCTGACACCTGAGACCTGCTCTTATGATATCCAGTCTAGGATTTTGTAATACGCCCCCGCGAAGGGCAGAAACCACGGCTTCCCGTTATATAGCCCCAGCGGCGCACCGGGGAAAGGAATCTCCGTAAATGGATTGTCGGTCTTCCCTTCCGCGATCCACTCCGCCATTTTCTGACCTTGATAGGTGGCCATGGCGACGCCGTGTCCAGCGTATCCGACCGCGAAATACACGCCATCGATTTGGCCGGCGTGCGGCATGATGTCGAAGCAGAAATCGAGCGTACCGCCCCAGACGTATTCGACTTTGGTATCGCGCAGCTGCGGATAGACCTCAATCATGCCGAGACGCAGAATCTCGAGCACTTTTGCGGATGGTTTGATCGGTCTCCGGGAAAAAAGCAGCGCGGCCACCGAACAACATGCGGTTGTCGGGTGTGATGCGATAGTAATAAAGATAATTTTTGGAATCGTAGATCTGGCGGTTGCGCGGGCTCAACTCGCGGGCCAGCGCTTCCGGGAGCACTTCGGTCGTAATAATAAACGACCCGATGGGGATGATTTTCCGCCGCAGCGCGGGAGTCGCAGCTCCGGTGTAGCCACTGGTCCCGACCAGCACATTGCGCGCCCAGAAGCTGCCGCGGGAGGTATTGAGTTTGAAACCGGGCGCCGCGTTACGCGATTCGCACTGCACATTCTGCAATCGCGTGCGTTCGCAGATTTGGGCTCCGGCGCGCATGGCCGCGGTGCCCAGTCCGCCAACGTAGCCCGCAGGATTCAGACCAACTGAGATTTCGTCGACCATGCCGCCGTAATAAATGTCGGAGCCGATTTCACCGCGCAGTTGGTCGCGGGGCACGACGCGCAACTGGTGATTGAATTCGCGGGCGATCACTTCTACCTGGCGGGCGTAGTCATCGAAATGGGCCTGTTTACATGCGACCTCGAGGTGTCCGGTGCGGGCGAAATCGCAGGCGATGTTTTCCTCTTTCACTACGCGCTCGACCGAGCCAATGGTTTCAAGCGAAGCGGCATACATGCGGCGAGTAAGCTCGCGCCCATACATCGAGATGAGCTTGTTGACACCGAGCTTCATTCCGGTGAGCACCATGCCGCCGTTGCGCGAACTCGCGCCCCAGCCGATGGTCTCCGATTCCAGCACAACCGCTTTCGCGCCGCGCTTGGCCAGCGAGAGCGCGGCGGCAAGTCCGGTGTATCCGGCGCCGATGATGGCGACGTCAGCGCTCTCCGGCAATGGCAACGCCGGGGCGGTGGGCATCTGAACGGTGGTGAGCCAGTAATTCAGTTCCTGCGGCATTTTGTAAAGAAAGAACTCGCGGCCATGATAAACGATTGCATCGAAACCTACAGCACCGCCGTCTCATGAATCATCCGGCCCTCCGCGAAGCGCGAGAAGTTCAGCAAAGAGGCATCAATCAAATCCGTCTTCCCGGCCAGAATCAAGTCGCTCAGAATTTTCCCGGTGGCGGGCGAGTGCATCACGCCGTGTCCGCTGAAGCCGTTGGCAAAGAAAAAGCCTGAGACTTCCGGAGATTCGCCGAGAATTGGATGATGGTCGGGCGTCATTTCATAGAGGCCGGCCCAGGCTCGCTGGGGATTGACTGCGACATTTTCGAACACGGGCACGCGATCTGCCGCGCGGGTCAGAATCTTCTCGATGAAGCTTGCATCGAAATCGGTTTTGTAGCCGGGTGTCTCTTCCGGATCGTTCCACGCGAGCAGGAAGCCGCGGCCCTCGGGGCGAAAGTGAAAGCCGTTCGACATGTCGACGATCATGGGAGCGGTATGCGGAAATTGGTCAAACGGTTCGGTCGGAACCAGCATGCGGCGCAAAGGTTCGACCGGCAGATCGATGCCGACCATCTTGGCAATCGAAGCCGCCCATGCTCCCGCGCAGTTGACGATCGTGCGCGTCGAAACTGTGCCGCGCGTGGTTAGGACTTCAAAGCTCCCATCGCCGGAAGTGACATTGCGCGTGATTCCAATTACGTTGGCGTTCTTCCAAAGCGTGGCGCCGTGGTCGCTGGCCCAGGTCATGAAGCCGACCATGGCGCTGTTGGGATCGACAAACCCGTCGGTGGAGCAGAAGCTGCCGCCAAGGATGTCGTCGCCGCGCAGTTGCGGGAACCGGCTGCGGATTTCGTCGCCAGCAACGAGGCGCACATTTTTCAGTCCCATCGCGACTTGCTTTTCGTAGTTCGCGCGCAGGTAGGCGATGTGCTTTTCGTTGGTTGCACAAAAAAGGTATCCCTGCGGACGGTAATCGCACGGATAGCCCAGCCGCTCCTCGAAGCTGGCATAGAACGGGATCGAATAAAGCGACATCTGGATGTTGACCGGCGTAGAAAACTGCGCCCGCACGCCGCCCATGCTCTTGCCCGTGGACCCCTTGCCCTGCGCGGTCTCGCGCTCCAGCACGAGAACGCTCTTACAGTCGGCGGCAACCAGGTGGTAGGCGATGCTGGAGCCGACAATCCCTCCGCCGATAAGAACGACGTCCGCGGTATGCATGTTTATTGTTCGTTTTCTATGACGCGCGTCAGGAGGTTGCCGCGGCCAGCGCAACCCTGGCCAGCACCACCACGGCGAACCATCCGAACACTACGGCGAACGCGGTGCTGCGTTTGACCTTGCTGATGCAAGTGATGCCGATGGCAGTCAAAATCAAAGTCCAGACAGCGAAGACATCCAACGGTGTCAGCAGTGCACGCAGAACCGGAGAACCGTCTGGGGCGATGAAATATCCGGGATTGGTGGCCGCAGGGTTCTGAATATTGAATCCGTCTCCACTGACTCCCGCCAGAAGTGACACGATTGCCAACAGCGACATCAGCACCTGCGGCAGTCTGGTATAGACAATCAGAGCAAACAGGGTCTTGTACTTCAAGTCGGCACTCGTCACAAATTTGAGGGTCGCAAATAAAACCGCCGCGAAGACTGCATAGACGACGAGCGCTATGAGTGGAAAAGCGTAGGAGATGATTCTGGTGACCGTTGCCTGCTGTTGCATAACCTTTTGGCGCTGATCGGCGGGCAAGCGGTCAATGCGATCGGCCTGCTTCGGTTGCAACTGGATCAGATTCTCCGACACTTTTTGAAAGCCAACCTTCTGATCGACCACGTAGACAAACAACGTGGAAACGATCGCGATGATCAGAAATGGCGCCCACCAACTGGCGCTCCGTCGCAGATCGGTAAAGGCTTTGCTCGGCGCAAAGAAAGTGTTGATAAGGCGCTGCCCTTCAGACAGCGGCGCGGGTTCCTGAGATAGCTGCGGTGGCTGAGATGGCTGATGCGGCTGCAGTGGTGCGGAGGGATGGGTCGCCATATCTTCTCCCCGAACAGGAGGGATTGTAATTTCCTCCCGGTGTAATGACAACCGGAGGCGTGCAAGATTACGTCGCTGCCATCTCCGGCGTAGCCGCCAGTAGTTTGCGCGTGTAAGCGTGCTGCGGTTGGACAGTAATCTGCTCCGTGCTCCCGATCTCGACAATCTTGCCGTGATACATCACTGCGATGCGGGTCGAGAGATATCGAACCACCGGCATGGAGTGCGAGATGAATAGATAGGTGAGGCCGAAATCGCGCTGCAATTGCTGCAGAAGATTCACGATCTGCGCGCCGACGCTCACATCGAGCGCGGAAACGGGTTCATCGGCAACCATGAACTTCGGCTGCAGAGCCAGAGCGCGGGCAATGCCGATGCGCTGCCGCTGTCCACCGGAAAACTCGTGCGGATAACGGGGCATGGCGGATTCGTCCATTCCCACCGCACGCAAAAGCTCTGCGACGCGCTGGTGGCGGCCGGCGCGGCCGAGGCTTTCTCCGATGATCTCCTGGTGAAGAATGAGTGGTTCGGCGATCACATCTTCCACGCGGTAGCGCGGGTCGAGCGACCCGAACGGGTCCTGGAAGATAATCTGCATGTCGCGGCGAAGACGGCGTAGCTCGGAACCATTCGCCTTCAGCAGATCGATGCCAGCGAAGAGAACGGCGCCCGAAGTCGGTTCAATGAGGCGGAGAATGAGGCGTCCAAGCGTGCTCTTGCCCGACCCGGATTCCCCGACCAGCCCAAGAGTCTCGCCTTCGTGAATGTCGAGGGAAACGTCGTCAACGGCGCGAACTTCACCCAAGCCCCGGCCACCAAACGGGGATTCGGCAAGATCGAAAACCTTAGTCAGGTTGCGGACTTCAAGCAGCGCCACGAAGCCAGAGTAGCAGTGGATAGTGAATAGTGAATAGTGGTAAGCAAGCACACCGATCAGCAGGTATCCACTAACCACTATCCACTTTTTTCACCCTGCAATCATCGGCACCGCCGCCAGCGCCGCGACCATCCCGATGGTCCGGGCGCGGCTGAAGTGTTCGTGCAGAAAGATGCGAGCCAGCAAAACCGTAACCGCGGGATAGAGCGAACTGAGCACAACCGCCGAGTCCAGGCGTCCGATTTGAGCCGCGCGGATGAAGACGGCGCTGCCGGTGATATCGAGGATTCCAGCCACTCATGGCAATGCCCAGCACCGGTGCGGCCACCGCGCGCAGGTGTCTTCCGAACAGCAACGATAGATCCCGTGACTAGCAAGGCACCGAAGCGCGAGCAGGTCGCGATCCACAATGCAGATCCGTTACCTGCGCGGTGGATACAGAGATAAAAACCAGCGAAACCGATTCCCGCCAGCACGGCCAGGCCTAAGCCTTCGGGGCGGCCAACGCCAGCTTCCGTGCGTGAGATGAGCCAGACACCGACTCCGGCCAGAATGAAACCCAGAAGGTGCCGATAGCCCGGAAATCCCTCGGCGAAGGCAGTCGCGACGCTGGGAATGGCAGCGCCCAGCACGGCAGCCACCGGAGCCACCAGTCCCATATTTCCGCTGGCCAATGCACGATAGAACAGGGCCAAAGCGATGCCCCCGACCGCCCCTGCGAGCAGCGACCAAGCCAAGCTGCCGTTTCCCGGAAATGGCGCGTGCGATCATCAGCGCGAGAGTGCCGACCGGACCAGGCCGCTGATGTGCACAATGGCCGTGAACAGAAACGCGTTCGCGCGCCGAGCGCCCACTCCGCCCAGAAAATCACTTGTGCCCCAGACCCCAACCGCGGTCAGGCTGTAAGCAGCAGGAATGTATTGGGCTGCAACGGACATGCGGATTTGAGATTAGCACGCAGCAATACCAATTTGAGGACGGCGAATCAAGCCCCGGAGGGCGGCCCTGTGCCCACGTCACGATCGTAGAGGCTGTAAAAATCCACCGCAGCCTGCTACGCCGTGACCGTTTCCGGTTGCGTCTTTCCCGCCAGCAACTGCCGCAACACGAATTGCAGTATGCCGCCGTTGGCGTAGTAGAGAGCTTCCTGTGGTGTATCGATCCGAACCACGGCCTGAAATTCCTTCGTCTTTCCACCCTTTACACGCACAGAAATCTTGCGCCCGGAAGAAAACTTCTCGACCGCATCGCAGATGCCCGCAATCTCGAATACTTCTTCGCCGGTCAACTTGAGCGTCTCGGCATTTTCTCCCGGCAGAAACTGGAGCGGCAGAATGCCCATGCCGACCAGGTTGGAGCGGTGAATGCGTTCGTAGCTTTCCGCAATCACGGCGCGAACCCCGAGCAGTCGTGGCCCCTTGGCCGCCCAGTCGCGTGAAGAACCGGAACCGTATTCCTTGCCCGCGAGAATCACGAGCGGCACTTTTTCGGCATGGTATTTTTCGGAAGCATCAAAGATCGACATTTCGGCGCCATCGGGCAGGTGGCGGGTGAATCCGCCTTCAGTGTTCACCATTTTATTGCGCAGGCGGACGTTGGCGAAGGTGCCACGCACCATGACTTCATGATTGCCGCGCCGCGATCCGTAGGAATTGAAATCCGCCGGCTGCACGCGGTGAGCCATCAGGTACTTGCCGGCGGGTCCATCTTTCTTAATCGAACCTGCAGGAGAAATGTGGTCGGTGGTAACGCTGTCGCCCAGCACAGCCAGTACGCGCGCTCCCTTGATGTCCGCAACGGCGGACGGTTTGAGCGTCATGTCATCAAAATACGGCGCCTTCCGGATGTAAGTCGAGCCTTTCTCCCACGCGTAAGTCTCGCCCTTCGGAACCGGCAGCCCGCGCCAGCGCTCGTCGCCTGCATACACTTCGCCATAGTTCTTGCGGAACATCTCCGACGTAATCGCGCTCGCCATCGATTGCTCGACCTCCGACTGCGAGGGCCAGATGTCGGCCAGATAAACCGGCTTGCCATCCTTGCCTTTTCCGACCGGATCCTTGCGCAGATCAATGTCGATGCGTCCGGCGAGAGCGAACGCCACCACCAAGGGCGGCGACATCAGGTAGTTGGCGCGGACTTCGGAATTGATCCGGCCCTCAAAGTTGCGATTGCCCGAGAGCACCGAAGCGACCACGAGATTTTTCTCGTCAATTTCCTTCGACACTTCCGCGGGCAGCGGGCCGGAGTTTCCGATGCACGTGGTGCAGCCGTAGCCGACGATGTGGAATTTCAGCTTCTCCAGATACGGCATCAGTTCAGCTTTTTGGAGGTAGTCGAGCACCACTTTTGATCCGGGGGCGAGCGAAGTTTTCACCCACGCCGGCACTTCCAGCCCGTGCTCGACAGCTTTCTTTGCCAGCAGGCCAGCGGCCAACATCACGGATGGGTTCGACGTGTTCGTGCAACTCGTGATCGCCGCGATCACCACGCTGCCATGATGCAGGTGCCCGTTGGCTGGAGTTTTCGGGCTCGCCCGTCGTTGTCTTTGCCAGCCTTCATCAATCCAGGCAAAGCCTTCTCAAACGATTCGCCCGCTTTCGATAACACCACGCGATCCTGTGGCCGCTTCGGACCGGCAAGACTCGGCTCGACGGTGGCAAGATCAAGGCTCAGCAGTTCGGAGTATTCGGCCTCGGGCGTTTTGGCGTCGTGAAACAGTCCCTGCTCGCGCGCGTAAGCTTCGACCAACGCAATCTGCTCGTCACTGCGGCCGGTAAGTTTCAGGTAGCGGACGCTTTCTTTGTCGATCGGGAAAATGCCGCAAGTCGCCCCATATTCCGGAGCCATATTCGCAATCGTCGCGCGATCGGCGAGTGGCAGGTCTTGCAGACCAGGACCGAAGTACTCGACGAACTTGCCGACCACACCGTGCTTGCGCAGCATCTCGGTGATAGTCAGAACGAGATCCGTAGCCGTTGCACCTTCGCGCAGGCGTCCCGTCAGCTTTACTCCGACCACGAGCGGGATCAGCATGGACACGGGCTGTCCCAGCATGGCGGCCTCGGCTTCGATGCCGCCCACGCCCCAGCCCAGCACGCCGAGTCCATTGATCATCGTGGTATGCGAATCGGTGCCGACCAGTGTGTCGGGATAGGCGGTGCGCTTTCTGCCTTCTTCATCTTTAGCACAAAAACCACACGCGCCAGATATTCGAGATTGACCTGGTGGACGATCCCGGTGTCCGGCGGCACGATAGCGAGATTGCGGAACCCGGTCTGCCCCCAGCGCAGAAACGCGTAGCGTTCCTTGTTTCGTTGGAATTCGAGCAATGCGTTTACGTCGAAAGCATTGGGCGAGCCGAACTCGTCGACCTGCACTGAGTGGTCAATGACCAGTTCGGCGGGCTGCAGCGGATTGATCAGTTTCGGGTCGCCACCCAGTCGTTTCATGGCGTCGCGCATCGCGGCAAGATCGACGACCGCCGGGACGCCCGTGAAATCCTGCAGCAGAACGCGGCTGGGCGTGAAGGCAATTTCCTTTTCCGGCTTCGAATTCTTGTTCCAGGCCGCGAGCGCGCGAATTTCCTGCGGTGTCACGTTGCGTCCATCTTCCGTGCGCAGCAGATTCTCCAGCAGAATGCGCAGCGAAAACGGCAAATGGAGGGTGGAGATGCCCTGCTTGTCGAGGGCGTCGAGCCGGTAGAGTTCGTATTCTTTGCTGCCAACTTTGAAAGTAGCGCGGGCGCCAAAACTGTTTGATGACATGCTGACCTTCCTTTGAAAGCTCCGGCATGGGGCCGGGAAATAATGCAGACTCCAAACTAATAGTGTAATTGGTTTCGCAGGCTTGTGTGAGGATGCGCGGCTGGGGATGAATGCCGCCCTGACCTCTATTTCGCTTTGAGGAGCAGCACCGGCACGTCGATACTATGCCGGACGCGCGTGGCGGTCGCGCCCAGGAAGATGTCCGCCAGAAAGCGGTGACCATGCGTGCTCATAGCCACCAGATCACATCGCTTTTTTTCAACCCATTGGATGATTTGCTCGGCTGGCTCACCATACGCCAGTTCGGCCTCAGCAGGAATGCCGATCGATTGGAACTCAGCCCGCACTTTCTCCAAATAAGCAGTGTCTTCGGTAATTTCCGGACTCACCGCGTCCGGGCCATAGGTTCTCGCCGCCCATCCATCGGCTACATGAAGCAGCACGAGGCGGCTCGTGCGCGAGTTTTGCCAAGTTGTTTGATATGTTCGATAATCGCGCGGTCGCTCGGCGTGCCGTCCAACGTCATCAGAATGGTTTCGTACATGGTCATACCGTCCTCTGTCGACTTTCGTCTTTTCGGCGTCATCCCCCAGCGATGACGTGCCACGCCGCTTTCAAGGAGTCGGGTATACCGTAGATATCCATCGCGGTGATCAGAATAGCACTGCCCCAACCGGCGATGAGCAGGAACCAGCCGTTCTTCCAGGTTCCCATTCGCTTGCTCGAACTGGTGAACTGAAGCAGCGGGAACATGGCGAACGGAAGCTGCAGCGCGAGCACCACCTGGCTCAGCGTCAGCAGGTCGGTAACGCTGCTGTCGCCTCGCAAACCGATAATGAAAACCGCCGGCAGGATGGCTAACGTGCGGGTGATGAGCCGGCGCACCCAGGGCCTGATTCGCCAATGCATGAAGCCTTCCATCACGACTTGCCCGGCGAGCGTGCCGGTGATGGTGCTGCTTTGGCCGCTGGCCAGCAAGGCCACGGCAAACAGCGTGCTCGCAGCAGCCGTCCCCAGCAACGGCGCCAGCGTCAGGTAAGCGACCCGGATCCAATCACTGTTGGCGCTGAACGTGATCACATGCCCGCCCGAGGCGACCACGCTTTTCTTTCCGAAGAACACCATCGCCGCAAGCACCAGAATCGCTGCGTTGACGAAGAAGGCGATGGACAGGGCCACGATGGAGTCGACCGTGTTGAATCGGATGGCGCTCCGGATCGACGGCTCGTCCTTCTGCAGCTTGCGGCTCTGTACCAGCGCCGAGTGCAGATACAGGTTGTGGGGCATCACCGTCGCGCCGATAATGCCGATGGCAAGATACAACACCCCGGCCTGTCGAAAGTGCGGCGAAATCAGCGCTCGCCCCATTTCCAGAAAACTGGGTTGGGTCTGCGGGAGAACGAAAATCTCGATGAAGTAGCACACGCCGATGGTCGCAATCAGCAGCAGGACGATCGCCTCGATGGTGCGCATCCCAAAGCGTTGCAGTGCCAGAAGCAGCAGCACGTCCAGGCCCGTGATGATGACCGCCCATAGCAGGGGAATATGGAACATCAAGTTGAGGGCCACGGCGCTGCCCAGCACCTCCGCCAGGTCACAGGCACCGATGGCCACTTCGCTCATCAGCCAGTTGGGCCAACGCGTCCACCCCGGATACCAGTCGCGGCAACATTGGGCGAGATCCTTGCCCGTCACCACGCCCAGACGAGCGGAAATTACTTGCATGAAGATCGCCATCAAGCTGGCAAGTCCGACTACCCACAAGAGTCCGTACTTGTACTGAGCGCCACCCTGCAAGTCGGTCCCCCAGTTGCCGGGGTCCATGTAGCCGACACTGACCAGAATCGCGGGGCCAACGAAAGCCCGCCACTGTTCCCAGAAGCCCGCCTGATGATGCGGCACATCGATGGAACTGTGCACCCCTTCCAAAGACACGTGGCCGCTACTCTGAGCGCCCGAGGATGACGAGCCGGAGCCATTCCGGCATAGTCGTATCCGTCGTTGTTTCAGCTCTTTCCCATCTTTGGTTGTTTCCCGAGAGAACCCCGAGTCAACTAGAGTATACGATATGAGGTTAATGGTAGTTAATAGTTAATTATGAAGGACGAGATGGCAACGGGGAAATCCAAACTCGATCTGCCGCAGGCCTGCCTAGAACGACGACGTTTGCCGCAGTTCGGATCGAAAGCGTCTTGTCGTAGTTACTCTCGATCAAGCTGAGCTTGGCCCCGGGCCGGATGCCGCGGGCTTCTAAGAACTCCAGCAGGTGCCGGTCGCGCTCGTAGATCCCACTTACGGCGTAGTTCTTCCCAACTTCAGCTTCCGAAAGCAGCAGCAGGCCGCGACGGCGACGACTGGCGGGACTTTCCAGTTCGGTCAGGTTGCCGTGCGGACATGCGACTCCACGCCCGAGTTTCGCCAGCAGCCTGGCCTCGAAATCGGGCGAGACCGCGTGCTCCAGACGTTCCGCCTCGTCGTGCACCTTATACCATTCCATTCCGAAGATTTCCGCCAGCATGCGCTCGATCAGGTGATGGCGCACCGTCAGCTTGCGGGCAATCTTCCGTCCGGCAGCGGTCAGGCGAACCCGTCCGTCTTTATGCACTCGCACCAGGCCGTCTTTCTTCAGACGGCGCACTGCCATGGTTATGGCCGGAGGCGAGACTTTGAGCCAGTGCGCGAGTGTGGCCGAGATGACGGGCTCCCCTTCGCTTTCGGCTTCGAGAATTGCCTTGAGGTAGTCCTCTTTGGAAACGGTGATCACGTGAACAGATTATACGGCGGGATTAAGCATAGTTAAGCGAAAGAAGGAAGGTCAGAGGTTAGAGGTCAGATTGCAGAGGTTTACCCCTTGCCGTGAAAGGGGTCCTTAGCGAAAACGAGGAGCGATCAAGGTTTTCAGGTTTCACCTCTGCAATTTGACCTCTGACCTCTGCAATCAATTCTCTCGTTTGACATCATCTTCTTCCGCCCCTACCCTTAAATGTTCTGACTATGAAAATCCTCGTTATCGGCAGCGGCGGACGCGAGCATGCCCTGGTATGGAAGCTCCGGCAGTCACCGAGGACCGCGAAAATCTACTGCGCGCCTGGCAACGGCGGAATCGCGGACGAGGCGGAGTGCGTCGCGGTTGACGTGAAGAGCCTCGACTCCATGATCGCGCTCGCCAACCAGATCCAGCCCGACCTCACCATTGTGGGCCCGGAATTGCCCCTGATGCTCGGCGTAGTGGATGAATTCACGCGCCGAGGCTGGCGCACTTTCGGGCCCACGCAAGCCGCTGCGCAGCTTGAAACCAGCAAGAGCTTCGCCAAGGAATTCCTGCAGCGCCACCACATTCCTACGGCGCATTATGCGATCTGCGATTCCTCGGAGCAGGTGCGCGAGGCGCTGCCCCACTTCCACACTCCGCTCGTGATAAAAGCCGATGGACTAGCTGCCGGAAAGGGCGTGGTCATCGCCAAGAGCAAAGACGAGGCGTCGACCGTAGCCCATGAGATGCTCAGCGGCCGCATGTTAGGTGAAGCCGGATCGCGGGTAGTGCTGGAGGAGTTTCTCCAAGGCGACGAACTCTCGTTCTTGGTTGTGAGCGATGGTGAGCGGGTGGCACCGCTGGCCGCCGCGCAAGATCACAAGCGCGTGAGCGACGGTGACACCGGCCCCAACACGGGCGGCATGGGAGCCTACACGACGCCGGCCCTCGTGGATGACCAGATGCGCGAATGGCTCCTCACCCACGTTGTGCGGCCCGTCGTCGCCGGAATGAAGGAAGAAGGCGCCGAGTACAGAGGCGTTCTCTACTGCGGCCTGATGATGACCGCGCGCGGCCCCATGGTGCTGGAATTCAACTGCCGCTTCGGCGATCCGGAGACACAGCCCATTCTGATGCGCCTCGAAAGCGACTTGGTCGAAGCGATGGAGGCATCGATCGACGGCCGTACTAGCGACGGCGACTTCAAGTGGTCAAACGATGCAGCAGTATGTGTGGCGATGGCTTCGGGAGGCTATCCGGGAGCCTACGAGGTGGGCAAGAAGATCACCGGTTTGGAAGATGCCGCGAAGTTGGATGGCGTGAAAGTCTTTCATGCCGGCACCTCGAAACGTGATGGAGCTTTCTATACCTCCGGCGGACGCGTGCTCGGGGTAACGGCCAGGGCCACGCATTTGGAAAAGGCCGTACAGCGCGCCTATGAAGCATGCGCGAAAATCAGCTTCGAGGGCGCACACTACCGCAAAGACATCGCGGCGAGAGCGCTGAAGAAAAGCTAGCGGTCTCGAATTTGTGTTGTCATCCTTAGCGAAGCGAAGGACCTGCTGTTCGCGGTGTCAGGACAAAGCAGGTCCTGCGCTTCGCTCAGGATGACAACTGTTATTAAGACTTTTAAGGAAGATGGGGGCGCGCTACACTCATGGCCAAACCACTCGTTTCGATCGTGATGGGCAGTGACTCCGACCTGGAGATCATGCGGGAAGCCGGAAAGGCACTCGATGAATTCGGGATTCCGTATGAGATAGATGTAACGTCAGCCCATCGCTCGCCCGATCGCACCGCTGATTACGCGCGCAAGGCCGCCAGTCGCGGCATTCGCGTGATCATCGCCGGCGCGGGCGGCGCGGCACATCTGGCGGGCGTAATCGCCGCGCACACCACCTTGCCGGTCATCGGCGTTCCCATCCCTTCCACTTCCCTGCAGGGCATGGATTCCCTGCTCGCGACCGTGCAAATGCCTGCCGGCATCCCGGTAGCAACCGTTGCCATCGGCAAGCCGGGCGCGACCAATGCAGGAATCCTGGCGGCTCAAATTATTGGCGTAGCCGACGCGGCCATCGCGAAGAAGTTAGAAACGCACAAAGAGAAACTCGCGCGCGGCGTAGAAGAGAAATCAAAGAAGATGAAAGCGACGATGGAAGACTGACCCGAGGCTTGTGTGGTGGCGGGGCTTGCCCCGCCGGGACGGGGCGAAGCCCCGTCACCACACATTCACAGCTTCAAACTTTTCAGATACTCCCCGAATTCCCCGCCCAGATCGTTGCGTTTCAGCGCAAACTCCACCGTAGCTTTGAGGAAGCCGAGTTTGTCACCGGCATCGAAGCGGCGGCCTTCATAGACATAGGCGTACATCTTCTCGCGCTGCAACAACCCGCGCAACCCGTCTGTGAGCTGCAATTCGCCGCCCGCCCCCGGTTTGATGTCCGAGAGCGTTTCGAACACCGCTGGCGTCAGAATATAGCGTCCGATCACGGCCAGATTCGAAGGAGCATCCGCGACCTTCGGCTTTTCCACCAAATCGAGAACTTCGAAGAGTTTTCCCCCGGAGCCCGCGACTTCCTTCGCCTTGATTACGCCGTAAGAAGAAATCGCAGGTCCCTCGACCACCTGCGTCGCAATCACGGAACACTGCTTCTCCTCAAATACGTTCATCAACTGCTTAAGTACCGGCACTTTTGCATCGATGACGTCATCAGCGAGCAGCGTGGCAAAAGGTTCGTCGCCAATTAATTCGCGCGCGGTAAGCACCGCGTGTCCCAAGCCCCAACGCCTCCTTCTGACGCACGTAGGCCACGTAGATCATGTCCGAAATCTGGCGCACGATCTTGAGCAGGTCGTGCTTGCCCTTTTCCTCGAGCATTTTCTCCAGCTCGTAGCTGACGTCGAAATGATCCTCGATTGCGCTCTTGCCGCGTCCTGTAATAATGATGATCTCGTCGCATCCCGCCGCCACCGCCTCTTCCACGCCATACTGAATGATGGGCTTGTCGACCAGCGGCAGCATCTCTTTTGGTTGAGCTTTGGTGGCCGGGAGAAAGCGCGTGCCCAAGCCGGCGGCGGGGAAGACCGCTTTGCGGACTTTCCGAATCTTGCGGCGGTCCCTATTCCTTCGTCGTTCTTCCATTAGGTTCCTTGCGGAATCATTGTACCTGCTGACCTTTATACCTGGCGCACTGCTTCTTCACGCGCTTCCAACTCCTCCAGCAGATCGCGTAGCGTTTGCAATATTCCTTCGGCGCTGTCGATCTTGATCGAGAACTTCAACGTCCCGTCTGGAGCAAATTGCGCGCCCCGCTGCGCCGCCACAAAGCGCGCTAGTTTGCCCGGATCAATTGCAGCCGTCTGGCTGAACCTGATACTCACAAATTCGCGCTTGCGCTCAATCGCGTTAGCGCCGACCCGCATCGCCTGCAGTTTGAGCGCGGCGTACTCCAGCAGGTTACGGACAGCTCGGGGCGTCTCCCCGTAACGGTCGATCAGTTCCGCGCGCACATCGTGCAGTTGCGACTCGGTCTCCACTCCTGCAATCCGCTTGTACATTCGCAGCCGCTGGTTTTCTTCCTTTATATAGTCGGACGGAATGCGGATGTTGAGACCAAGATTGAGCTGAATTTCCGTGACTTCAACGCCCGCCTCGCCCTTCATTTCGCGCACGGCCCGCTCCAGCATCTGAGTATAAAGTTCAAATCCCACCGCTTCGATGTGGCCGCTCTGTTCGCCGCCCAGAAGATTTCCGGCACCTCGTAGTTCGAGATCAAGGGCAGCAATCTTAAAACCTGCGCCAAGGTCGGAAAATTCCTTGAGCGCGGCCAGCCGCCGCCGCGCGATGGGCGTCAGTTCAATTTCCGCAGGCAAAAGCAGGTATGCGTAGGCGCGCCGATTCGAGCGGCCCACCCGTCCGCGAAGCTGGTAGAGCTCCGACAAGCCCAGCCGGTCGGCGCGATTGATGACGATCGTGTTGCACAGCGGGATGTCGAGGCCATTCTCGATAATCGTGGTCGAGACCAGGATGTCGGCTTCGTGATGCATAAATTTCAGCATCACTTTCTCCAACTCCCCTTCACCCATCTGCCCGTGGCCCACGGCAACACGCGCATTGGGAGCCATGGCTTGGATCTTGGCGGCAATCTCCCAGATCGTCTCGATCCGGTTGTGGACAAAATAAACCTGGCCGCCGCGGTCGAGTTCCTGTTCGATCGCCGACTGGATAAGCTTTTCGTCCCAGTTCGCAACCACCGTCTGAATGGCCATGCGATCTTTAGGAGGCGTTTCGATCACGCTCATGTCGCGCAGCCCCACCAGCGACATGTGCAGCGTGCGTGGAATCGGCGTCGCTGACATGGTGAGCACATCCACTTCAGTACGCATCTGCTTGATGCGCTCTTTGTGGCGGACCCCGAAACGCTGTTCCTCGTCCACCACCAGCAAGCCGAGATCGGCGAACTTCACGTCCCTCGAGAGCAGACGGTGGGTACCGATCAGAATGTCCACTTTGCCGGCTTCCACTCTTTGCAGAATTTCTTTCACCTGCTTCGGCGTCCGGAAGCGGCTGATCATCTCGACCGTCAGCGGGAACGGTGCAAATCGCTGCTTGAAGGTTTCGTAATGCTGAAACGCAAGGACAGTAGTAGGCGCGAGCACGGCGACTTGCTTGTTGTCGCTCAATGCCTTGAAAGCGGCGCGCATCGCAACTTCGGTCTTCCCATAGCCAACGTCGCCGCACAACAGGCGATCCATCGGGAGTTGCGATTCCATGTCGCGCTTCACGTCGGCGATGGCCTGCGCCTGATCCTCGGTCTCGTTGTATTCGAACGAATCTTCGAACTCCTTCATCCACTCCGTGTCGGCCGGAAAGATGTGCCCTTGCGCGGACTGGCGCTGCGCATAGAGCTTGAGCAACTCGTCGGTCATATCCTTCATCGCCTTGCGCACGCGCGCCTTGGTCTTGCCCCACGCGGCGCTCCCGAGATGATTCAGGACGGGCTTTGCGCCTTCCGACGATCGATATTTCTGCACCAGATCGAGCCGAGTCAAGGGGAACATAGAGCCGCGCCGCTTCGGCGTACTCAAGCAGCATGAATTCCGCGACGCCGTCGCCCTGGTTGATTTCCTTCAGGCCTTGATACTGTCCGATGCCGTGTTCGACATGGACGACGTAATCGCCGACCTGTAAATCGCGGAAGTCAGACAGAAACGCCGAGACCTTCGATTTCTGCCGTTGCGGACGCGTCGCTACCAGATCCGATTCGTCGAACAGATCGCGCGCCCCGAAGATGGCAAGATGCGCATCCGGCAGACACAAAACCGTCGGGAAGGTAAGCCTTCAGCAGCGTAGTAGTGAAAACGTCGCCGGCAAAATACGAAGTTTCGTCGGCATAGCTTTCTCCGCTGCGGGTGCGGCTTCCCAGGCGATACGAAGCGTTGTACTCGGTGAACATGTCGGCGAGCCGCTCGACTTCTCCCGTGTTAGGGACGGCAAGAATTACCTGCGTGCCGCCAACGACCAGCTTCTGAACCCTGTTCGATCATCGCCGGCACCGCGCCGTGGAAGCGTGTGGCCGGTTGCGAAAGAAAAGCGGCTTCCGGTTTTTCTGCTCTTTCTGCGCCGGCCTCGTGGGCTTCGCGCGCCACCGCCAGATATTCCAAATCGACTCCAGCCAGCGCAGCGGTTTGTTGCCGCCAGCTATCCGGCGTCAGATAAAGATCGGCGGGACGAACCAGATTTCCCACGCCGCTGCGCTCGTGCGCTTCTTCAACGCGACCCCAGACTTTGTCGAGTTCCTGAATCAACGCTTCGGGTTCGTCGAGAATCACCAGGGCATCCGGAAGCAGCCCGAAAATACTGCGGTCGGCGCCCGCCACCGGAGCATAGAACTCCCATCCCGGAAAAATTCCCGCGCCCGAGTCGCGCACGGCTTGCTCCACAACCTCCGGCGAACCCGTAATGCGTTTCCCCGAAAGCCGCGCGTTGATCGAACCCAGCAGCTCTTCCGTGACCGGAGTTTCCGTCAGGGGCAGAAGCAACGCTTCATCCACGGGATTCGACGACCGCTGACTCGCCGGGTCAAACTTGCGCATGGACTCGACTTCATCCCCGAAGAACTCGACACGCACTGGACGATCCGCTTCCGGCGAATACACATCCAGAATGCCGCCGCGCGCGGCGTACTGCCCGGGCATTTCCACCACATCGGTTGCGCTGTAGCCGACGGTGTTCAGGTGCTCGAGCAGCTTTTCCGGATCGAAGGTCTCACCGCGACGCAGAACCCGCGCCAGGTCCGCATAGTACTCGGGGGAGCGTAGAAGAATTGTGGTCGCGGTCACTGGAGAGACGACAATTGCCGCGCGGCCAGTCGCGATCTTCCACAACGCGGTCGCCCGTTCTTCCTGAATCTCTGGATGGGGTGACAAATTCTGGAAAGGAAGCACATCGCGTGCCGGGAGGCTCACGACTGAGTCTGGATCCGCCGCTCCGGTCAGTTCGCAGAACGAACGCAGCACCGGCAGCAACTCTTCGGCGGCCCGGTTATCGGTCACCACCAGCACAAACGGACGCTCGACCGTCCGCCGCAACAAAACAACGATCAACGCCTTAGCGGCTGGAGAGAGTCCAGTGACACTCATCCGTCCCGCGCTCTCCCGGAGATGGGAGGCGGCACGCGTGAAGGCAGGTAATTGTTCCACCTCCGCGAAAATTTCGCGGACGAACGGCAAAAGCATTTCTTCTTGATTCTATCAAGTCAGGCGGAGTGTGGCTTCGTTGACCAAACCCGAACGACCAACGACTAGCGACCAACGACTGCTCGCTATCTCCGCAACAGCGGCCGCGTCAAACAAGTCGGCCCTCCTGCCCCGTTGATGCAGATCTCCGACCCCTGAAACGTGCGTACATCAAAGCCCGCATCACGCAGGCGCTGATTTGTTTTGACGTTTTCTTCAATCGCAACCAGCCGCTTCTGACCTAGCGAGAGCACGTTGCAAGCGAGCGTGTCGCGTTCGCCGTATTCAATTTCAAGCAGCCCGAAGCCACGCGCCTTCAGCAGTTCGACCGTCTCCACCGCCAGCCAGGGCAGATCGACCAGGATGGTTTCTTCGTCCAGCATGCTCATCAGTGACATAAGGTGGAGACAAGCGGAAGGGCCCGGTCCGTAAGGCAGCGGTGCGGATAGAACCTCGATGTTCTTAGGTGAAAGCAGAGCCCGTATCTGCTCGATTCCCGCTTTGTTCGTCCGATAGCCGTCACCGATCAGCAGGGTCCGCGAATCGAGCCACACGATGTCGCCGGATTCGGAGGTCCCGGGCAGCCGTATCTCGCCAAGCACCGGAATGCCGAGCTGCTCGCAAAACGCTGGCATGCGCCTGCGCCTCCGCCACGCGATTCTTCTTCGCCGGATTCATGAGTACCAGACCATGGTCTGTAGCCAGCGACGCATCGTGCGCATAGACGGCATCGAGTGTCAGCGATTCCGTCGACGGCAGGCTCACGACCTTTGCCCCGCTCTCGCTGAGCAATCCGCAAAGAATCTCATGTTGCCGCTGCGCCGCCGCAAAATTGGGAACATGACGAAATCCCAGCTGCCGCCAAGCCGCCGCTTTCCCGGAAATGTCCCATCCCGCGTTACCCGGTGGACACACCATCACCAGCAGCAGTTCGCCAGTCATAGAATGTCCGTTGAAGTTTTCGGAACGCACAATAGAAGGCACTAGAAATATCTCAGACACGCCGGTAATCTCGCTCTTTGAATCTAAAGAAAGGCGCCAGCAAACGCAATGCGGGGGCAAAGCCAGAACAAATACAGTCTCGGCCTGTTGGCCTCCGCCAGCCGGTAATCCACCTTATCGCTTGCCTAAACACCCTCCACTGATGTACATATCAGCGGTTACCCGTCCTAACAACGTGCTCGAAGTTCAGCTAGTTTGTGACAAACCGCGCACTTTGATTTCGCCTTCCGCCACCATGCGGAAGATCCCAGGAGCCCTATGAAAGCGCCCTTGCGTCTGTTCTTTTTCGCGGTCATCTGTTTGGTGCTGGCACGTCAATCTGCATTTGCCCAAGGCGCCGCCACCGGCGACCTCCATGTCAGCGTGAAAGATCCAAAAGGCAACGTCAGTGATCAATGCCGAGGTCACCGTGCGCGATCTCGCCAAGGGCCTGGAACGCGCCGGCAGCAGCGACGGCCAGGGCGGATACAGTGTGCGTCAATTGGCTCCCGGCACATATTCCGTTATCGTCAGCGCACCGGGCTTCGCCAAGACCGAAGCCACCGGCGTCGACATCACCGTCGGAGGGATGGCCGAGTTGCCCGTCACGCTTACGGTCGCGGGCGGCAAGGAAATTGTCGAAGTCAGCTCCGAGGCAGAGAACGTTGAAACTTCGCGCAGCTCCAGCACCGACACCGTTGGCGAACGCCGCATCGACAATCTTCCCATCAATGGCCGCAACTACATCCAGTTCACTCTCACCGATTCACAGGTGCAGCGCGATAACGCCCCCAACACCGGCGTCGCGCCCACTTCCGGCCTCAACATGAGCGGCCAGCGCGCTCGTTCCAATCTGGTCAACGTCGATGGCGCCGATGCCACCGACAATTCCGTCAACGGCGTCCGCTCCACCGTCTCGCAGGAAGCGGTGCAGGAATTCCAGATCATCACCAACAACTACGCCGCCGAATACGGCCGCGCTGCCGGAGGTGTGGTCAACATCATCACCCGCTCGGGGTCGAACGACTTCCACGGCGACGTCTATGGATACCTGCGTAATCGCAATTTTCAGGCCGTCAACCCTTTCAGCACCACGTCCAATCCTGCCTACACCCGGGTGCAGGCGGGCACAGCCTTCGGTGGACCGATTAAGAAAGACAAGACGTACTATTACTTTTCCTACGAAGTCACCCGCCGCCACGAGACGGGATTCTCCTCCCTTCCCACGGCAGCGGATCCCTCGTTCGCGTCGTACTACGGGTTGACCAACGTCGACGTTTCGCCCATCTTCGGAGCGCCGGCTGGAGCCTTGCCCGACATCCAAGCCACGCCCCCCCAAGCGGCTTTCCTGACCAGTAACCCCTACCCGGTCCCCGCGGTGCAGCTTTATGCCTTCATGGTCGGTGCTTCTTCGGGCATCGCTCTGAACGGAAGCTACCCGTCCTGGTTCGCGGGTCTTGGCACCGTCCCTTGTTCCCGTCCCCGCCTCCGCCGGGGGACTGCAGCAGTTTCCTACTTCGTGCAATCCCTCGTTTGCCTTGCCGGCTGGATTTAATTCTGCCTATTGCACTGGCTTGCCCGCGTCTTTCCAGACGCTGGCTTCGCAGGCAGGCAATTTCCCCGTCTTTGAAGGCACCAGCCTCTACTCGCTCCGCATCGATCACAACGTAAACAGCCGGAACCGCCTCATGCTGCGGGTTAATGCCAGTCCGAGCACAGTCACTGGCATCGAAGTCAACGGCGAGGACCAGCCTTTTGGGCAGAACGCATACTCGCGCACCTCCGAACAGACCTACCGCGACGTGGCCGGAGTTGTGCAAGACACCTGGACGATCGGAACCAGCAAAGTGAACCAATTGCTTTTCCAGTTCGCGCGCCGCGGCTTGGCCTACTTCTACAACACCCAGATCCCCAGCGGCAACGACCCGGCCGTGGACATCGTCGGTTACGCTTACTTCGGACGCGAGCCGTACTCCTACGCCCAGCGTGTAGAAAAGCGTTACCAGGTCAAGGATGATTTTTCCTGGAGCATCGGGCGGCACAACACCAAATTCGGCGGGGAGTTCAACTATATCCCGATTCAAGCGAACTTCACGGTAAATTACGGCGGTTTGTTTGACGTCGGCAGCCAGCCCCTGTTTCCGGGTGTCCCCGCCTTTAGCGCGATCCAAGCCTATGGCCTGGGCATGCCGGATGGCTTCGTTCAGGGCCTGGGCAATCCCGCCGGTTCCTTCTCCAACAAGCCGATGGGCTTCTTCTGGCAGGATTCCTGGCGCGTGCGCAACAATTTTACGTTGAACTACGGGGTTCGTTACGACATCGAAATCCCTCCCACGTTCCCTCCGCCAACCGGGCTAGCCAATACCGCTCAAACCGGCTACAACTTCCTCGGAATACAGAAAGGCATCCAGACCGACAAGAACAACGTTCAGCCGCGCCTGGGCATCGCCTGGGATCCCAGGGGAGACGGCAAAACCGTAGTCCGGGCTTCGTTCGGGATGTTTTATGACCATCCCTTGCTCGGCCTCTATTTCCTCGGCCAGGCTTCCGATGGTTCCACCAGCGGCCAATTAGCTTTTCCAGGCACCGGATTTTGTTCGCCTGGCAGCCCGGGCAACCTGAATGCCATCCCGGTTTTCCAAGGCAACCTCACTTCCTCCGCGCAGTGCTCGCTCGGAGCCCTTGCACCTCTTCTCGGTTATCAGGCAACATCCGCCAACGGCAACCCCAACCCACAGCGCTTCGATCCCTTCCTGTCGAGTTCTCTGTTTCTCAACCAGACTTACATCAAGGACGGTTTCCCGCTGTTATTTCAGCCGTATGGTTATCCCAACGGGAAGAACTTCGTGTACGCCTACTCGCAGCAGGCCAATCTCACCGTCGAACGCGACCTTGGGCGCGGCTTCGCTTTTAGCCTCGGCTACAATTTCAACGGTGGACGCCATCTGAACCGGCCCATCAACGCCAATACCGTGCGTGGCGACCTGTTGGTGGCAAACTGGCAGGCAGCCTACAGCGATCCGACGTCTTATGCGACCACCGGCGGAGCCTTGGGCGTCGGGCTCGGTGCCGCCTCGCGCATCGCCTTGCGGCCAAAATCCTAACAATGGGCTGTACTGGGTTTCCGCCGCGTTAACCAACTTTTTCCGCCCCAGCGGCATGAATCCGTCCATCGCCAATGCCTTGATCAACAATGGCGGCGCCGCTTGCGTAAACCTGGTGCTGCCGGCAGTCATGCAGCAGTTTCAGGCACTGGGATACAGCACCGCCGGTTTCAATACCGCTTGCAACCCCGCGACTCTGGCCGGTTGCGTTCCCTTCACCGACATGGACGCCAACTACTCCAACGGCAGCTCCGTCTATCACGGTCTGACCGCCAATCTCCGCAAGCGCTTCAGCAACCACTACGAGTTCCTTGCCTCCTACACCTGGGCGCACGCCATCGACGACTCCACCGACCTGCAATCCACGCAGACGCCGCAGGACAGCTACTACCCTGGCCTCGATCGTGCCAACTCCACCTTCGACCAGCGCCATCGCTTTGTCCTCAGCGGCGTCTACCAGTCTGGCAAGCTGAATGGCAGCGGCTTCGGGAGCAGGCTCTTTAGCAATTGGACGATCTCTCCCCTGATCGAATTCTCCTCTGGACGGCCCTTCAACATCGTCACCGGCAGTGGCGACAACGAGCAGAATTCCACTCTCACCGTGCGTCCCAACACCGTCGCAAACCCTGTTTGCACGGCCATCGGAAATCTGCCCGTCAATTCGAAGTTTTCTCCGAGCGGCGTTTTTCAGGAGCCTTGCTATGAGGCTTTCGCTCCCACTTCCAACAACCCAGCCACCTTTCCCCACGTCACCCTGCTCGGCCTCGATGGCAATCTCGGCCGCAACGCCGGTATTACTCCCTGGACGGTCTTCAACGACCTGCGAATCGCCAAGCGCGTTTACTTTGGCGAGCGCTTCAACATGGACCTCATCGCCGACATGTTCAACATCGCCAATGTCTACAATGTCGCGGCCGTGAGCCCGCTGTTCAGCAATGCCGGCCAGGCCACCGCCGCCTACGACCCGCGCCAGTTTCAGTTTGCGCTGAAACTGAATTGGTAAAAATAACTGGCGTAGCAGTTCCAAAAGAAACGGCTGGGAGTTTCTCCCAGCCGTTCTCTTTTCCTGCTTCCAGCCTGGCGACCGTACC
>CAWITH010000006.1:0-144609 GCA_963838935.1 uncultured Acidobacteriaceae bacterium | reverse complement strand
GCCTAAGAAAAAAAGAAAGGCCGCAATAAGATTGCGGCTATCCTAGTGTTTCAATCTTTTTCTTTCTGCCTTTCGACAGATTACTTGTTGGATGCTTTGTCTTTGGCGATGCTCTTGCTGATCCGGTTCTGCTGACGATTGATACCCTTCTGCTCGCCCTTGGTCAGATGGCCGTTATTCTTCGCCATATCCGCCTTTTCACGGTTTTGCACGCTGGTCTCGCGATTTTCCAGGTGGGCAGTTTGCTTCGAGTTCAACGTCCCGTTCTTGACTCCGTTGCCAATGCGCTGCTGCTGGTTGGCTTCGCGGCCGTTCACTTGATTGACCCGCGGATGCCCGGGATCGACCACGCCAGGACCTGCGCCCGAAGTGTTGGTTGAGGTTTGAGCAGCGGCGGAACCGGCGATCATTAGGCCCCCGACTGCCAGGACTAACAGCGAGTTGATGAATTTGTTGTTCATGTCGATAGAAACCCTCAGAAAAAAGATTAGTTGCCCCACCTCCAGATAACGAGGTTACGTAAGTGTTAGCGCCCAAGTTACCTTCTGATTCGTGACATTCACACCCTGGAACTGGCGCCATCAGCATCGCTGCTGCCTTCCGATCGCGATCGCTTGGCGCACGTGACCGAAGGATTTCTTCAGGGCGGCGGCGGCCTTGGCGCGGGAGACGCCGGCAGCCAGCATCACGAGGGCGACAGGAGTGCGATTGCCCGAAGCCTCCAGCGCACGGCGCGCAGTTTCATGGTCGGCTCCGGTGGCCTGCTCCAGGATTCCAACCACTCGCTGCACCAGTTTCTCATTCCTCGGTGATACCTTGACCATCAGATTGCCGTAGACATAGCCCAGCCGCGTCATCGCGCCGGTGGAGATTATGTTCAGCACCATCTTGTGCGCCGTGCCTGCTTTCATGCGAGACGATCCAGCAAGAACCTCCGGGCCAACGTCGGTGACGATGGCAAAGCCAGCCGCGCGCTGCAGCGGCGAGTTCGGGTTGCAGGTGAGGGCGATGGTCTTCGCGCCGCGGCGGCGCGCGTATTCGATGGCGGCCACAGTGAAAGGAGTGCGTCCGCTGGAGGCGATGCCGATCACGACATCTTTCTTGCCGGGCTTGCGTCGAGCCATCTCGGCGCGTCCCAGTTTAGTGTCATCTTCGCGGGATTCAGCGGACGTCGCCAGGGCTTTCGGACCTCCCGCGATGATGGCCTGAACGGTGCGTGGCGAAAGATCAAAGGTGGGCGCGCATTCGGAAGCATCCAGGGCGCCGATGCGGCCGCTGGTGCCGGCGCCAACGTAGATCAGGCGCCCGCCTTGGCGCAGCGCGGCGGCGACCAAGTCGATGGCGCGGGCAATCTGCGGCAACGCGCGTCGTACCGCGCCAGCTACCGTCGCGTCCTCAGCGTTAATAAGGCGGGCGATCTCGATCGCTGATTTCTGGTCAAGATTCGTAGCCCCGTCATGCGCTTGCTCGGTGCGCAGACGGCCGACATCCTGCGCCACCGCCTTGTGTTTTCCGGTTTTCACTCACTCACTCCTTTCAACCTGCGGGGGAATGAGCTTTTAAGTGTGCAACGCTCACCACCAGATAGAACAACACTCTACCCTACCCCGCCTCGCCTCGCTGTAAACTAAAAAATCATCCCTGAGCCGGCTCGCAGAATCAATAACAGCAACCAACTTCTCCTTCGAGGTGCTCGCATGCAACTCAAGCCCTTCCTGCTCGATGCCTGGCTCGACCAGTACGAACACGACATAGAATTCAACCTCGCTGCGAGCACCGGACCGGCCTGGACCGTGAAGCGACATCCTCGCCCTCGCCGACGACGAAACCCGCCACCGCTTCCTGAACCACAACCTGGTCTACAGCCGCCCCGCCGGCGCCGATAGTCTGCGTGAGGCGATCGCTGAAATGCAGCATGTCCCGGTCGAGGCCGTCCAAATCGTGACCGGCGCCTCCGAGGCGCTCGTGGCCCTGATGTGGCTGGCCGCCGAGCCCGGCGCAAACGTAATCATCCCGCTGCCTGGATTCACTACTTTCTCGGCGCTCCCGGAATCTCTTGGCCTGGAAACCCGCTTCTATCGCGTGCGCCGCGAGAACGGCTTCTGCATCGACCCCGACGAGATCAAGCGGCTCGCCGACTCGAAGACCAAGCTCATCCTGGTCAACAGCCCGCACAACCCCACGGGCGCGACCATCGGCGACAGCGAAATGGAAGCCCTGCACAACTTCACCGCCGAGCGCGGAATCCAGTTGGTGAGTGACGAGGTCTACCATCCCATCTACCACGGAAGGCAAACGAAATCGGCGGCCCGCCTGCCGCACGCCACCGTGATCGCCGACCTGTCGAAGGCATTTTCGATTCCAGGCGTGCGCACGGGATGGATGATCGAACACGACGCCCAACGCCGTCAGCAATACTGGACCGCGCGCGCCTACTTCTCGATCTCGAACACCACCACCGGAGAAATTCTTTCCGAAATCGCCATCCGCAAACGTGACGTCGTGCTCGGCAAGACCCAGGAAGTCGGCCACCCGAAACCTCAAGCTCCTCGAACGCTTCATGGCGGACCATCGCGACACACTCGGCTGGATTCCGCCGCAGGGCGGCATGACCGCGTTTCCCTGGCTGGTGAGCGGAGAGCGAATTAACGGAGAAAATGCGCGCCCCTTCTGTCAGGCCGCCACCGAGCATGGAATCCTACTGGCTCCCGGCGATTGTTTCGACGCGCCCTCGCATTTCCGCCTGGGCTTCGCCGCCGCCGGAGACAATTTCTCCCAGGCTCTCGACCGCTTCGGAGCATTCGTCAAGAGCTGGTCGCCAAAGATGAAGATGAGGATGGTCACAGTCTGACGGTCACAGGTGAGAACCAACTAAGATCGGGAAGGAAGAAGCCGAACAAGCTGATTACAGGTTGTGATTGCCGCCCGGGGCGGCCGTAAGAATCTTGGAAGCTATTTGTGAAAGCGGGAGGACCCAATCAACGGCGCCGCTGGCGATCGCCTCTTTTGGCATTCCGAAAACTACACAGGTAGCTTCGTCCTGGGCAACCGTTTCAGCCCCTGCGTTCTTCATTTCCAGCAAACCCTGGACACCGTCGCTTCCCATGCCTGTCAAGATGATGCCCAGAGCGTTTGCGCCTTGTATTTTCGCCACAGAACAGAACAGGACGTCGACACTGGGGCGGTGCCGGGAGACGAGGGGGTCGTTGTTGATCTCAACGATGCTGTGTACACCTCGGCGTCTCACCGTCATATGGTGATTACCGGGCGCGATCAATGCTCTTCCGGCTGAAATCCGATCGCCCGGCTCGGCTTCCTTGACCTCAATCTGGCTTAACCGATCCAGTCTCTTGGCAAAAGCGGCGGTAAAGACCTCCGGCATATGTTGCACCACGACGATGCCGGGAGCGTCGGGTGGCATGGCGGTTAATATCTCGGTAAGGGCTTCAGTGCCTCCCGTGGAAGCTCCGATCGCGACCATGCGCTTCGGCAAAGAACCTGGGAAGTGAGGACCAGGCGGCGGGGTTGGGAGCCATCGCTTCTGAACGGTGGGAGAGGCGGCGCGGCGAATCCGTGCCCTGGCCGCGGAACGGACCATGTCAGTCAGCACCAGACCTGACTCGTAAAGGAAATTGCCAACCCCAAATTTGGGTTTGGTAACAATTCCCACCGCGCCTGCGTCCAAGGCACGCAAAGCGGTTTCAGTCCCGCGCGCTGCCACCCCGGAGCAGATTACAGTCGGGATAGGATCTTCGGACATGATTTTACGCAAGAAGGTCAGTCCGTCCATCCGGGGCAGTTCAAGGTCCAGCACGATCACATCCGGCCGGACGCGCGCCATCTTCTGCTGGGCGATCAAGGGATCGGACGCGACCATAACCGACATGTCGCGTTCTTGCGAGAACACGGCCTCCAGCACCTGGCGAACCACCGCTGAATCGTCCACCACCAACACTTTGATGGTTCCGCTATCTTCTCGTTGCATGTCGAGGGGCGCTTCGATTCTCCGCTGGCGTATAGACCGTGGCCATAACACGGCGTAACCCAGGGCAGGTTGAATTCAAACTCTCCGCGTGTCCAACAAAGAAATATCCTTCTGGCTCGAGGTGCTGGAGCAAGTGCATAGTGGTGCGCGCCCTGCTCTCGGGGTCAAAGTAAATCAACACATTCCTGCAGAAGATAAGGTCGAATTTGCCGATATCCGGATACGCGGCATCGTTCAGGTTCAGACGCGCGAAGCGAATCACGCGAATCGCCGGAGCCGCCTTGAGTTTCCCCTGGTTTTCGCCCAGCCCTTTCAGCGTATAGGCGCGTAAGTAGTGCAGTGGGATTTCATGGACCTGATCCTTGTTCCACACCCCTTCCTCGGCGATGGCCAGGACGCGACGCGAAAGATCGGTGGCTAAGATCTCGACGGACCATCCTTGGGCGGCTGGGAACCAGTCCACCAGCAACATGGCTAGCGAATACGCCTCCTGCCCTGTCGAACAACCGGCGCTCCAAGCCCGAATGGTCCGAGCGCGTTTTCCGGACTCCGCGCTTGCTCGCCACACCGGCAGAACCTTCTGCTCAAGAAACTGGAAATGGCCGGGTTCTCGAAAAAAGTGGGTTTCATTGGTGGTGATGGCGTCGAGCATGGCACGGCGCTCTTCGTCGTCCAAAGTCACGCGGTCGTGATACTCGGAAAAGGTGTTGAGGCCCAAGGCGCGAAGACGCTTGGAAAGCCTTCCCGTCAACAGGCCTGCTTTGGCATCCGACAGCGATATTCCAGACTCCCGGTAAATAAGTGCCTGAAAGCGCTCAAAATCCTTCGAGGAAATCCCGCGGGGCGCCATATCGGATGACGCGGCTCCTGCTGCCGCCCTGCGGCTGTACCCCGAGGAATCTGACAACGATCCTTTGCGCATCGTGTTCGCCTCGATTCCCATCGCAAGGCTTCGGCTTTTCATTTCAAGTATTTTTTCAAGACGTTGGTGAGCTTTTCTTCGTTCATCGGCTTCAGCATGTACTCGTTGCAACCGCTGTCGAACCCGGCTTTCACCGCCGCGTCCTCGCCTCGCATGGTCAGAAGAATGATTGGAGTGCGCATGGTCGCCTTGTTACTCCGCAACGCCCGGCAGGCTTCGATCCCGGTCATTCGAGGCATTTCAACATCCATCAGAATCAGGTCGGGCCGATGTGCCAGGGCCTTTTCCACACCGTCTACCCCGTCGCTGGCGCTGATAACCTGATAGTCCTTCTGGTTTCCGAAAAAGGCACGACTCCTCAATAGCGATGTAACGGAATCATCCACAAGCAGAATTAACTTGGACATAGTGCTTCCCCTTTGTCGATCTCCTCCAGTCTGTAGAGGCGGATTCAGGCGTGCTCTGCCGAAGCGGCGCGAGCATTCCCGCCCTCCGTGGCCGCCGATGTTTCCCGCAGGTCAAGAAGTTCGTCCGTGGAGAGGACCTTGTCCACGTCCAGAAACATAACGAATTTCTTTCCCAGTTCTGCCATGCCTTGCAGGTAGTCCACTTTAATGTGGGTCCCGAATGCCGGCACGGTTTGGACGTCCGCAGCCGCTATTTCCATCACCTGGCTTACGGCGTCGGCAAGCACTCCCATCATCGTGTTCTGGTGTTCCAACTCTCGCTCCACAATGATGATGCAAGTGGTCTTGGTAACCTGTCTTTCCGCGAGTCCGAATCTCAGCGCGAGGTCCACTACCGGCACCACGTTCCCGCGCAGATTGATCACTCCGCGGACCCACTTCGGCGTTTTCGGCACGGTCGTGACCGTGTCGTAACCGATAATCTCTTTCACCCGTAGAATGCTGATCGCATATTCCTCGCCACAAAGGAGGAAAGTGAGATATTGCTGCTGTTCTGCCGCTTCTTTCGCTACTGGTGTCATATTTCAGTTTTCCTTAGATTCCGGTGCTGTGTCCGCGCGCGAAATCTTCTCTTGATTGGCGGGTTTCCGGCGCAGCCTGTGCCGGCCCGGAATGAGAAGGCACGTTCGGAACCCAATGCTGCCCATGGGGCTGCCAGGAACCGGATCCGCGCGTCGCCGGTCTAGCTTGTCTCGAACCGCGCAATGGAAACGAGTCTGGCGACTCCTCTGTACGAAAGAAGGCCATCAACTGCATCAAGGCTTCCGATTGAGCGGACAGCTCTTCCGCAGTGCTCGACATCTCTTCGGCTGCCGACGCATTTCTCTGCGTTACTTGATCCACCTGAATCATCGCTTTGTTCATCTGGTTTACGCCCGTCGCCTGTTCGCGCGAAGCCGACGCCACTTCCTGCACGAGGTCCGCGGTCTTTCGAATCGCCGGGACCAACTCGTCCAGCAGTTTGCCCGAGCGCTCCGCCACTCTCACGCTGTCCGATGCCAGGCTGCCGATTTCCTTTGCCGAATCCTGGCTTCGTTCCGCCAGCTTGCGTACTTCCGAAGCCACCACTGCGAAACCTCTTCCATGCTCGCCGGCGCGAGCCGCTTCAATCGCGGCGTTCAATGCCAGCAGATTCGTCTGATAAGCGATTTCTTCAATCACCGAAATCTTTTCTGCAATCGCCCTCATGGCGCCTACGGTCTCGTTTACCACCCGGCCGCTGGTTTCCGCATCGCCCGCGCCTTTTGATGACATTTGTTCCATCAACCGGCTGTTCTCTGCGTTTTGGTTGATGGAGGCGCTCATTTCTTCCAGGCTGCTGGTGGTTTCCTCGACTGACGCCGCCTGCTCGGAAGTGCCTTGCGAGACGGTCTGCGCTCCGGCCGCGACTTGCGCCGCTGCCGCCGCCAGTGCACTGGCTGAGTTCTTAACCTCGCCGAGAGTTTGCGAGAGCCGCCCGGACATATCCTTCAGCGCCTGCAGCATCTGCCCAGTTTCGTCCGTGTTGTACACCTCTACACCCGCCATCAGATTGCCCTGGGAGAGTTCGTTGGCAACCCGCGCTGCTTCCAGCAGCGACCGTGTCACAATCTTGGCAACGTACCAAGTCGCGGCTGCCATCGGTCCGAGGCAGAGCAACGCCACGATGAACGTCAGCAGGATCGCGCGATGCTGTGAATCTTTTGTCTCGTCAAATGCACGCGTGATGCTGGCCTTGTCGCGGGTTGTGTTCGCCAGGAGTTTCTCGTGGATTGTGTTGTACTTGGTCTTCATGGAGGCGAGCGACTGCGTCAAGTCTTCGGTCACGCTGCCCGCGATCATGCCTTCGGTGGTCTGCCGCGCCTGGACGTAGTATTCCCGCATTTCAGCATCGAGCTGGTCCAGGTCCCGATGGTCGAGTACCGGGTTGTTCTGTTCTTTTTGCAGACGCTGCAGGAACTTGTCCTTAAACGCGTCGGTCTCCACCAGGGCCTCGTTGTTCTTGGCAGCGACCGCATCCTGCAAGCCCCTCTGAATCGCGTTCAGGTCCTCTTCCAAATCCCTGCTCATTTCCACGGAAGGGTAATATCCGGATTCGACCTGCTGCATTTGGTTGGCGCTGCGGGAGCCAAGAATCAGCGTGATCGCCAATACCAGGCAGAATGAAAACCCTGCCAGGGCTGGACCGATCAGCATTTTTTGTTGAAACTTAAGCTTGTTAAACATGAGCATTTCCCTCGTGTGCAACTTTCCGATTGTTAGTCGGTGTCGTTAGTCGGTGACGTTAATAACCTTGACGCCTCCGGTGTCGGTGCCAGCCGACACGTAGCCGATAGCGTTCCCGTTGGAGCGCACGAACTCGAGCACGCCACTTTCGCTTTTCTGCGCAGGCGGAATGTCCCGGCCGGAAAAGATCATCTGTTGCCAGTAGGCTTCCACTGCGGAGGCGGACTTTCCAAGAACATCCTTAGAGAAACTCTCCCGGGTTGGTGAATTAGCGGGAAGATCGACTGGCGACGCGCCGCGTCCATCCGAAAACTTGGTCGTTTTCTTGAGAAAGATACGCGACACGTCTTCCCGGCTCATCGAAGACACCGGGTTCGATGGGTTGACGATGACCTTGTAGCTCTTCGCCTGTGCCCAGACATTCGCCGAGGCCAGGATCAGAAATATGGCAATGGCGCAAACTCGTAAATGCTTCATAATTATTCCCTCTTTTCTCATGAGTTTCATTTCAGAAAGTGAATCCGATCCTGGCTGCCAAAATGTTCGACCTGGGCTTCTCTCCGTTTGGATTCGAGTCCGAGTAGTAGCCTATGTCCGTGCCATGGACAAAGTGCTCTTCCAGCTTGGCATAGAAGTGGGGGTTGAAATCGTACCGGCCCGAGATAGTCCAGTCTTTGGAGTAATTCCCGCTATGTGACGTATCTTGGCCGCCGCCGGCGTCCACTAAGTGGCTATAGTACGTTCCCACTTGGAGCTTCTTCATCGCCTGATAGCTGGTCATGACGTACCAACTGCGCCAATCGACAGGATTGGGAACCGGGATCGGGCCCCCGGCAGTGTTCGCGATAAATGACAGGCCAACCGGCATTCTCTTGAGCTCGAAAGCGGCCAGGAACTTGCCCCGTTCGAACTTTGCATATTCTTGGGTGACAACGTTTCGAGCCGCACGGATGGAGACCGATCCGGCGGTGCCTTGCATGTCCTCGGCAGACGCGCTGGATCCGATCAGGAGCCCTTTCAACGGAGTCTGCCAGCGCAGATCACCGCCAAAAACGCTGCCGCCGGGTGCGGTCGTGATGAGTGCGTTCGGGAGTCCGAACTGCTGCTCAAACCAGGGCATTGACGAATCGAGTTCCTTTACATAACCGCTTTGCAAATCCAGGACGCGGTATCCAGCGTAGGCGCGATAGGAGAGCGTTCCTCCTTGTTCTCCGAGGGGCATATCGCCGTAAAAATCCGCTCCGTAATGGGCTAAGTCGAAGCTTTTATTGTCGATGGGGTAAACGCCCTGCGGCAGGAGCGCCCAGAGTTGCACCGCGTCCACATCCTGGGTGTCGTTGAACAAGCCAATGACCGTCTTTACTTTCCCGAAGGAAAATCTGGCTTTGTCGTTAGCGCGATAGTCTCCCTCGGCCCAGTCCACCTGGAGGGTGGGGCCGCCGACATCGCCAAGCTGAGACATGTGCAACTGGATGCCCACGCGCAGCTTGTCCGACACTGGGTCGCTTATGCTCACCACGCCATCGGTCCAGTTGAGGCTTCCCGAGCTCGAGTTCGTGGACAGGTAGTTATTGCTGGAGCTGTAAAGAAAACCCTGGGTTGCGAATCCGTGGATCTGAAGATTCGAAAGGTCCTGTGCAAACATCGCGCTCGCGCACAGGCACAAAAGAAAACCAAGTAAGCTTCTATATCTCATGACGTCTCCCTTTTTTCGTTGTAGTAGAAATAAGTAGTAAACAAATCCTTTGCCGAGATCAGGTACTGATTCGCTCGTGTTTGATTTCCCCTTGCATGGCCATCGCTCGGCGCCCAGCCCCGGAATCGGCTTTCTGCCCTTTCATGCAACCTCCACTTTTTCTTTGCAAAATTGCTGCAGCAAAACGGCAGTGTCCAGAATCAGCGCCACCTTGCCGTTGCCCAGAATGGCCGACCCCGCCGCCCAGCGCAGTCCTTCAAAAACTTCCCCTAGAGGCTTGATCACCGTCTGGGTTTCCCCATGTAATTTGTCGACAACCAACCCTGCCAGGTGCGAATCTTGGCGGACCACGATGACGCTCTGCCGTCCGTTGCGCTCCTCCGTACAGCCAAAGTGCCGGCCCAGATCGAGATAGGGCAGCGGCTCTCCGCGCAGGTTGATCACGCCAGCGCCTCCACTCCGAGAACGCTCTTCCGCCGGCAAATCCAACAGGTCCAGGCACTCGATCACATGATCGAGAGGAATCACGTAAGTATTGCCCCCGACCTCGACGGCAAAGCCCTCGATGATGGCAAGGGTCAGCGGAAAGCGCAGATGCACCGTCGAACCCATTCCGGGGCGGCTTTCAATGCTCACGCTGCCGCGCAGAGCCTGCACGTTGCGGCGCACGACATCCATGCCTACGCCCCGGCCCGAAAGACTGCTCACCTGTTCCGCGGTCGAAAGGCCGGACTCGAAGACGAGTTGATAGACCTCGTCATCGCTCATGTTCGTGGCCTCCATGGCGACTCCGCGTTTCTTTGCTGCCTCAAGAATCCTGGCGCGGTTCAGCCCGGCCCCATCGTCCGCAACCTCCACCGAAATGTTCCCGGACTGATGCGAGGCGCGCAGGGAGATGACGCCTTCCACCGGCTTACCAGCCTTGCGCCTCTGCTCCGGCACTTCGATGCCGTGGTCCAGTGCGTTGCGAATCATGTGCAGGAGAGGGTCGCGCAGGTGTTCGACTACGGAGGTGTCCACCTCAACCTCGTCGCCCTCGATCTGAAGGTTGACGATTTTCCCCAGTTCTTTGGCCAGATCGCGAACCGTTCGCTGATATTGGCGGAACAGCGGACCTACGGGCACCATCCGGACCTTCATCACCAGTTCTTGCAGTTCGGCCTGCAACATGGCCTCGATGTTGTGCGCTTCCGCCAACTCTTCGATCGAGAATTGCTCCCTGTTTTCGAGGAGCCGGGTGGTTCGCCCTCGTGCGATGGCGATTTCCCCCGTCAGATCCAGCAGCCGGTCGAGTTTCTCTACATCCACTCGTAGCGTGCGCGCCGACGTCGACGATGGGCCCCAGTTCGTTGCCTCCCGAGGAATCTCTTGTGGAATTGGAGCCGCGGCAATCTCTTTCGAATGTTCTGTTTTTCGTGTTCTTTTTCTTTTCGCTGGCTTGGTTCCGGACTGCGCCTTCACTCGCTGCAGCAGTTGCTTGTACTTTGACGGGGAGGAGTCTTTTCCCGCGGCTGCGGCGGCGGTCAGCTCCCGCAAAACATCGATGGACGCCAGCAGGACATCCGCGATATCGGGTGTGAAACCCAAGTCGTGGGTGCGGACCTTATCCAACAGGTCCTCAAGCGCATGTGCCATTTCCTGTGCGAATTTCAAATCAAAGATCGCGGCATTGCCCTTAAACGTGTGGACCACGCGGAAGACGGTATTCACCAGTTCGACGTCCTCCGGGTGCAACTCGAGCTCGAGCAGCGCCTGCTCCATTTGGACGAGGCCTTCCCCGGTCTCTGTCACAAAGCTCTTCAGCAGCAGTTCGTTATCGATTTCCATCTGTCTTACTCAGAGAGCTTTCTTTCTCTAAATTCGCCGGGACCAGGCTGCGCCGTCGTCGGAGTTAAACACGATTTTTCGGCCACGAATTCCCCCGGTATCTTGCGCGGTCACGGAAATCCCGGCATTTTTCATCAAGCACAGTGCGGCGGCGACATTCTTGGCGCCCAGGCTTGCCGCATAGAGATCCTGGTTTTGGAACATCAACGACCCGCCGAAGATCTTGGCCTGGAGGTTCGGGGGGCGGCATCCAAGCAGCAGCAACCTCTCCAGCAACGCTTTTGTGGCCACGTCCGCGAAACGCAGAGACTCAGGTTCCCCTTCCCGGGAAGCGGGGAGCAGAAAGTGATTCATTCCACCTGCAAGACGGCGCTTATCCCAGAGGCAGATCGACACGCAAGAACCTAAGGTCGTGCAAATCTGGCTAGGTTCTCCGCTCACATGGAGTTGTCCGGGCAGAAGGTACACACGCTGACGTTCTCCGAGGACAGGCGCATTCAATGCCATGCCAGAAAGAGGATCACCGGGATTCGGTCGGCACGGTTTTGGATCTGCCATAGCCATCAGAGCTGCTCCACCCAGGCGCGCCCGTCATCGCTGTGAAAAACCAGCTTTCGCCCGCGGGTACCGCCAACCTCTCTCTGCACCAGGCGAATGCCGCTCATTTTCAGGAAGTGAGTAGCGGCCTGGACGTTGAGCTCGCCCAAACGATTGCCGCCGTTACCGAATGTCAACTGAGGGAGCGAACCGCCAAAGATTTTTGCCTCAAGAGTCTCGCGTTCAGCGCCGAGATCCAGCAGGCGCTGCAGCAGCGCTGGGTTGGCCACGTTAGCGTAGCGAGTGGCATTTCCGCTGTCCTGGGGACCTTCGGGCAGCATGAAGTGATTGGCGCCGCCCACAGCGTGGGCGGAATCCCACAAGCAAACCACGACGCCGGAACCCACGATGGTGCTGATGGCGAACGGTTGCGCGGCGGCGAAAATCGTGCCCGGGATCAGATAGTGCCGCCCGTGCTTGTCGTCGGAAGCGCCCAGATTATGCGGCAAATATTCCATCGGCAGCACCGCGGGCTGGGGCCTTTCGTTTTTCGGGTAAAGTCCATATGTATTTCTCTTGCGCTAGCGTGAGTGATACGGTTCAACCGCCCGGCCGGCACAGTTCGACAACACTTCGCAAATTTCCCTATCCACAGGCTCGATTCCCATCTTGTGTGGAAACAAGCGAAACAGCACAATCACCGCCGCCGGACTACCGTCGACCAAAATGGGAACCAGCGCACTCACCGGATCGTCAGTGGAGAGCAGGTTTTCAGTTGAGAATCTGGATCGAAACACAGGCTTGCCGCTAAGCACCTCTGGCAGCCGTGGCTCGCGGCACACTTCGAGAACGGAGTGCTTGTTCGGATCGGTGCCGAACGACCAATAAAGCCAGAGTTCCGAGCGCTTCTTGTCGATCTTGAACACAGCAACTTCTTCTGTGCCGATCAGGTTGACGGCAATTTCGCGGATGGCGTCCAGGGCATCGGCTTGATCGACCGCATTCTGCAGCCGCATGCGCGCCGCGAACACCTTGGCCTGATCGCCCGCTTGTTGGACCGAGATTTTCCCTTCGAGCTCGGTGGGTGAGTTGGAATCGTCGCTCATGCGTGCCGGAAGCATCCTTTCCTGAAAATCGTTCATTCTCCGAGATAGTTTTGCAGCAGCGTGACCAGTTCAAAGCCGTCGATCGGTTTGGTGATATAGTCGCTGCAGCCGCTCTGGAAGCCAGCTTCGACGTATTCTTCATCGCCGCAGGTGGTGACCAGAATGATGGGGGTTTCGCGCAGAGAAGCCTGCAGCCGCATGCGCTTGCAGGCTTCGAAGCCATTCATACGGGGCATCACTACGTCCATCAGAATAAGATCCGGGGTTTCCACCACGGCGCGCGAAATCGCATCCAAGCCGTCTTTGGCCGTCACGCACTCGTAGTTCGTGCGCTGTTTCAGAATCATTTCTTCCATCATCAGCGTCGTGGTCGAATCGTCCACCAGCAAGACCTTCTTGGGCATTGCGTAACCTCTCACTGACTATGTATTGGGGGAGGGCTTGGGGATCAATCCTCGAACCCTGAGTGGTAATGGCAATCGCGGAGCCAAATCGAACCGAGGTGAGCGCGCGACGTAAGACACTGAAAGCGTTCGGGTTAGCGAACGCCGTGTCGGCAGCTTAGGAGTGCGGGATGGGTTGATTTCTAGAAAGTGTTCCCGAAACCGAACGGTCCCAAAAACGGAATGAGGACGCGGCGGAGGTGCTGGTCCTTTAGTTGAGGTGCAGAGCTTTTAGCTTCTGATAGAGCGTGCTCTTGGCGATTCCCAATCGTCTTGCGGTCTTTTCGACGTTCTGATTCTCCCCGGAGAATGCTGCCGAGATGTGGAAGCGTTCCAGTTCTTCCAGGGTCCAGTCTGACTTGTAGGAGTCGGAACGATTCACCGGGCTGGTTTCGAAAGCCAGATCGCCCTGTTCCAGAACGGGCCGATCCGTGAACAAGAGGGCGCGTTCCAGGACATTGCGAAGCTCGCGAATATTCCCAGGCCAGTAGTAGGAGCGCAGCCGCTCCACAGCCTTCGGCGAAAGTTCAGCGCTAGGGCGCGCCATGTCGGAGCAAATCCGGCGCAGCAGGGAATGAGCAACGAAAGGAATATCATCCTGCCGCTCGCGCAGTGGCGGAATCGCCAGCGGCACGGTACTAATCCTGAAGTAAAGATCGCTGCGAAAAACTTTCGTCTCGATCAGTTGCCGCAGATCCTGATGGGTAGCAGCGATCAGGCGGACGTCGATGAAGCGATCGCGAACATCTCCCATGCGGCGAAACTTCTTTTCCTCGACGACCTTCAACAACTTGGGTTGCACGTTGGCATCGATGTCCCCAATCTCATCCAGGAAAATAGTACCGCGATGACCGACCTCGAGCAGGCCAAGCTTGGCGTTGACGGCCCCGGTGAACGCGCCTTTCTCGTGACCAAATAGCTCCGATTCAAGAAATTCCTTGGTCAGTCCCGCACAATTCACGTCCACGAAAGATTCGTCAGCGCGCGGGCCGTTTTCATGAAGCCAGGTCGCCAGGACTCCCTTCCCCGTCCCGGTCTCGCCTTGCAACAGGACCGGGCTATGGCTGTTTGCCACTTTGGACGCCGCCTCGGCAAGGCGCTTGATGGCTGAGCTTTCACCCAGGAATGGATTAAGCACGACCCGGCGCCGGCGGGTGCTGTTGGCCAGTTGTTTCTGCTGATTGCGCGAGTTCTCCACTAGTTTCTGCACGATCATCAGCAGGGCGGAGCATTCGACCGGCTTGGACAGGCATTGTTCGGCGCCGCTCTGAATGAGCTCCACCCCCAACTCCATCGAGCCAAAGCCGGTCAGGACGATAATTGGGACGGTGGGTTCAAGTTCCTTGAATCTGGAGAGGAGATCAAGCGCCGTACCATCCGGCAGGCGGTAATCGAGAATGGCGACGTCCGGCCGGGTAGCTTCAAAACTCCTGCGTGCCGCTGCTACGTTCCCGACTTCTTCGACGATAAACCCGTTGGCGGTTAGATGAGTCGCGTAAGCGTAACGAAGCTCATCGTCATCATCCGCCAGCAGGATTCTGCGGCTCACGAACGTGCCAGTCAGGGTATCCATCTTCGACGTGGGCACATTATACTGGCGAGGGTAGCTGTGCCGGTAGAAACCATAGTATTGCACAAGCCCGGGCGGCTTTGTACAGTTCGATACATCTGGTTAGAACCGGGGATATGATCTGTAGCCCAGAAACCACTCCCCCGCAGCTGTTCAGAACCTTGCCTTGGAACTCCGGCCGCTGAATCGACGTGTTGAAGCGTTGGCATCCGCGACAGAGCAGATGGCGGGTTGAGGTTTGCCGGTTTCCTTTTCGACCAGGCACTTCCTCCGCGCGCTTCGCTATTCTGTGCGCGGTTTTCGTTACCCTCGTGGTTTCAAGCTCGGGCTGGGCTCAAGACTCGGTTCACCCGCCACAAGGAGTTCTGCTCCTCTATTCCTTCGACAATAAGCTGATCGTAGCGGTCATCTCGCTCTGCATTCTCGAGACTGCCCTCATGCTCGCGCTGATATTCAGCGTTGCACGTCGCCGACAGGCAGAGAAAGCGCTCCTGCGGGAGAAGACTCTGGCCAATGCAGTAATTGAGAGCCTGCCGGGGATCTTCATCCTGCAAGACGAGAGCGGCAAGAATCTGCGATGGAACAAGAACGCCGAGACGCTGGTTCGCTATGGGCCTGGGGACGTTTCTGTACTGGCTAATGTAGCTGACAAACATAAGGAGGCCGTACACAGGATCAGAGCCGAAATCTTCGAGCGCGGGTCGAGCCACGGTGAAGCCGACTTGTTGACCAAAGATGGCGGTACCGCCCCCTACTATTTCACCGCGGTGCGGGTAGAACTGGAAGGCAAGCCCTATGTTGCGGGCGTCGGCATTGACTTGACAGAAAGCAAGCGGGCGGAAGAGGCGGTGCGCCGGTCGGAGGCTGAGTTGCGCTCTTTTGTCGAACACGCGCCGTACGGAATCGGGGCTATCAGCGTCCGGCAAGACAAGTTTCTGCATGCCAATCCCGCGCTAGTGAAATTACTCAGGTACGAATCAGAGGCGGAGGTTCTTGCGCTCACCGTGTCCCGTGATCTCTATCTCGAAGGGGATGCAGGCGGCTTTCGGGCTCAGCCGACCGGCGCAGACTTCTTCAACGCCGTGGAGTTTACCTGGAAGCGCAAGGACGGCAAACCCGTCATTGTACGAGCCAGTGGCCGCCGGATATCCAGTCCGGAAAGCGGAGATGACACCATCGAGATCATTGCCGAGGACATCACGGTACGCCGAATGTTGGAAGAGCAATTGCTCCATGCTCAAAAGATGGAGGCCCTTGGGCAATTGGCCGGCAGCATCGCCCATGACTTCAATAACCTGCTCGGGGTGATCATTGGCTACAGCGAATTGCTGTCCTCGAAGTTAAGTTCCGAGGGGCCCGCTAGCGCGCGGCTCGAGAGTATCAAACAGGCCGGGAAACGCGCCGCTTCGCTGACCTCGCAACTGCTTGCCTTCAGCCGCCGGCAGGTGCTCCAACCTAAAGTGCTGAACCTAAACTCTCTGCTAACTGAGACCCAAAAGATGCTGCAACGCCTGATGGGAGAAGATGTCGAGCAGAAAATACTGCTCGACCCTGCGCTGGCGAAAACGAAGGCGGACCCAGGGCAGATCGTGCAGGTCATCATGAACCTGGCGGTCAATGCCCGCGATGCTATGCCCAAAGGCGGCAAGCTTACCCTGAAGACGGCGAATGTCAGTTTTAAGGACGCCGTCAGTTTTTCCGGGGTTGCCGTACCTCCGGGAGAATACGTGATGCTATCGGTGAGCGACACCGGCACGGGTATGGATGAAGAGACGCGGAAGCGCCTCTTCGAACCTTTCTTCACCACCAAGGAGCCCGGGAAGGGCATGGGGTTAGGTTTGGCGACGGTGTATGGGATCGTGAAGCAGAGCGGCGGCTATGTCTTCGCCGATAGCGAACTGGGGAAAGGGACGACCTTCACGGTCTATCTCCCGCGGGTCGATCAACCTGTAAGAGTTTCTTCGCTCGCTGCGCCGCTGGAGCCTCCACCGGAAATTTCACCAACCTCAGAGGTGCTCCTCGTCGTGGAAGACGAGCGCGCTTTCCGGGATTTGCTGCACGAGGGGTTGCAAGCGAAGGGTTACCAGGTGCTCGTTGCCGCCAACGGTGTGGAAGCCCTGCAAGTCGCCGAGGAATATAAGGGCTCGATTAGTGTGCTGATTACCGACGTGATCATGCCGAAGATGAGTGGCCCTGAATTGGCCAAAGACCTGAAAAAAGTGCGCCCCAATACGGATGTGTTGTACATGTCAGGCTACACCGATGATAAGGTGGCCAATATTTCAGAGCCGAACGGCAACCTGATGTTGATCCAAAAGCCTTTCTACATCGATGAACTTGTGCGCAAGGTGCAGGAGATTCTCCGGCGCAAAGGCGGGCATTCGAGCCCTGATGCTTCCTCCCCGGACCTGCAGCGCGCCAGAGTGGAAGGGCCCCGATGAGGCGCACAGGCGGTTGTCCAGAGGGCGTCGGTTCTGGTGGCGGCGGTTGGACTCGAACCAACGACCTACGGATTATGAGACCGTCGCTCTAACCACCTGAGCTACACCGCCAATCCTGAAATACGCGGAAGGAACCAGGGACAGCCCGGAAATGGGCACAGAATCCCGCAGACGCGGGTGGACGCGTCCCTACTGCATTCTAAGAGTGCATGGAATGCAGTGTCAAACGAATGCAGTCCAACGAATGCTCTGTCAAATCCCACGAGCTCCGTGCGAAACTGGGCGCATGAAAGTCATTGCCGTCATTCCGGCGCGCCTCGCTTCGACCCGCCTGCCCCGCAAGATGCTGCGCGAGATCGCCGGTGCCCCACTGTTGGCCTGGGTCTATCAGGGAGTGCGGCGGTGTTCGTCGCTCGATCAAGTTATTGTCGCCACTGATTCCGATGAAATCATGCGATTCTGCCAGCAGCACGGCTTTGTTGCGCGCATGACTTCGGCAGCGCATCGCTCAGGCAGCGAGCGGGTTCACGAGATCTCGACCGTCGTCCCCGCGGATGTTTACTTGAATGTTCAGGGCGATGAGCCGATGACACGGCCCGAGCATATCGAGAGCTTGATCGCGGTCATGCAGGGCGCGGGAGTCGAGGTGGGCACGTTGAAGACGGCGGCCGCAGAAGTTGACGTCAATAATCCGAGTGCGGTGAAGGTGGTAACGGACGCGACCGGACGAGCGCTGTATTTTTCGAGAACGACCATCCCGTATGACCGCGACGGCGTACGCCCGCCATACTACAAACATCTCGGATTCTATGGCTATCGCAAAAACGCGCTGGATAGGTTCGTCCGCTGGCCTGAGTCGTCCCTCGAACGCAGCGAGCGCCTGGAGCAGTTGCGCTTCCTCGAGAACGGAACACCCATCTACGTAGCCGAAACTCCATTCGACACCGTAGGCGTCGACACGGAAGAGGATCTGCGGAGAGTGGAAGAGATCCTGAAATTGCAGAAGTCAGAAGTCAGATTGCAGAAGCAAAATCTTTAGCGCGGAGTGCGCTGAGAAAGGTTCTGCTTCTGCGATCTGACTTCTGCAATCTTAATGCGTCTTTGCCCAAGCCTCGGCGGCGGCGATTCGCTTGGCAATTGCGGGATGCGAGTACAGTAGCCATTCCACCCAGCGCGAAGGTGTTCTTTCGGCCAAATTCTGCTCGGCCAATTTATTCATCGACGAAATGAAGGGTTCGACGCTGGCCACCGAATGGAAGCAATAGCGGTCGGCCTGCCGCTCGTTAAAGCGGGAGTAGGCGTTAAGCGCGGGCATCAGCAAGAATGAGAGCACGGTCGCGACCAGAATCAGCAGCGGCAGATTGGCGAAATCGGACATTTGCTCGAACATCTGGCGGCGCTCCACGGCATAGAGGAGAACTTCGTTGGCCAGCCAGAACCCGAATAGCGTGATTCCCGCCTGCACCACAATGCTCTTCAGAATGTGCCGGTGCACGTGATGCCCAAGTTCGTGCGCCAGCACAGCTTCGATTTCGTCGTCCGAGTAATTGTCCAGCAAGGTGTCGGCGAGGATGATGCGCCGCGTCGCCCCCAGTCCGGTCAGCGCGGCATTGGCTTTCTTGCTTTTCTCGGAAAGATGCCACTTGTAGACGCCGCGCACGCGCGTGCCCGCACGTTCGCTCAAAACGATCAAGCGTCGCTTGAGTTCCTCGTTGTCAAGGGGCTCGAATTTGTAAAAAATCGGGAACAGCACAACCGGCGCGAGTTGTGCCAGCAACACAACCAGTCCCAGAAATACAGCCCATCCAATCACCCACCAGTGCTCCGGGGCCTGGCGTATGAGCATGTAAAGCAGTTCGACCACAATCGTGGCCATGACCAGCCCAATCAGTAGACTCTTGCATTCATCCCAGAGCCATGAGCGAAACTTCTGGTTGGAAAGGTTATAGCGGTGCTCAAGCCGGAAACTGTAGTATTCGAGCGGAGTTCCCACCACTTTGCTGATCAGCATCAGCATCACAACGTAGAGCAAAACGGAGTAAGCGTAATTCTGCGAAGCACCCCGCTCGGCCATATCGCGGAGCGTTCCCGTCCAGCCGGTAGCCAATAGCACGACCAGCAGTCCAAAGCCGGTCGCGAAATCGGCAATGCCCAGCCACCGCTTGATGCGGTTGTAGCGGCGCGATTCCGGAGAATCGGCGAGAACCGGAGTTATTTCCCTGGTGGCCATTAGGCTGAGTGTCATTATCCTATCGCGTTCCGTGGCTGGCTAGAACGCGATAGTGCAGGCGAAGGATGCCCTTTGGTTCTCAGTTCCCGAGCCACGATGGCTGCCTTTGAGCCTCACCCGTTCGCTTTCTCCGCTCCCAGCATGGACTGCAGAATCTGATCCGAGACCTCCTTGACCGCCCCGGGTGAGTGCGCCAGAAACAGCGTGTTGGTTTTGTCGTTTTCGCCGATCGACTTCAGGGTATCGAAATACTGCGTGACCATCACCAACTGCATGACTTCTTTCGCCGACGCCCCCTCCACCACCTTCTGGAACTGTTCGATCGAGACTTGCAGCCCTTCAATGATGGCCTTCCTTTCATTCGCGATCCCCTGTCCCTGCAGAGCCTTGCTTTCCGCTTCGGCTTCGGCCTTCTTGACCACCAGAATCTTCTCCGCCTCGCCCTTGGCATTAGCGGCTACCTGTTCGCGCTGTGCTGCGTTGATATCGTTCATGGCAGACTTCACCTTGGAATCAGGAACTATGTCGGTGACCAGCACATTCACAATTTCGTATCCGAAGGTCGCCATGTCCGCATCCAGTTCCTGCTTGACCGCCGCGGCGATACTGGATTGCGAGGCAAACACCTCGTCCAGCGTCATTCCCGGAACATGCCCCAGGATCACCTGCTCGACATAGGATTTAATCTGCGCCACCGGATCGGACAACTTGTAGTAAGCGTCATAGACTTTTTCCGGACGAACCCGGTTCTGCACCGAAATAGGAATGGTGACGAACACGTTGTCTTTGGTCTTCGTCTCCATGGTCAGAGTGATCTGATTCACACGCAAACTGACGGTGCCGGTCACGGAATCGAAGAACGGCCTCTTCCAGTTCAACCCAGGCTCGGCGACCCGAAGGAACTTGCCGAATCGCGTGATCACGGCAACTTCTGCCGTGCGCACGGTGAAAAAGCTTCCCAAAACCAGGTAGAGCACTATGAGAGCCAATATCCCGAACGGAACCCAGTACAGTTGATCCATATTGTTTTCCTCCGCTTGCTTCTTCTGGAAGCAAGCCAGATTATACCCTTCGCTTATTGAGTTGCTTTTGGAAGGACACGGCTTCTAACCCTGCCTTACGAACCGTTCGCCGCTTTCAAGAATTTCTGCGACCAGTTCCGGCGTGGCCGCTTCCACATAGCAACGCAGCATGTGTTCGGTACCGGAGGCGCGAAACAATACCCAGGCGTCGGCGCCGTTTCCAGGCTTGGGAGCATCCAGGTAGAACTTCACGCCGTCGCGATCCTCCTTGCGCAGGATCGGATAAGCGCCAAGCTTCGTCGTCTGCGAATCGGCCGCGCGGTGGATAGCGCCGTTCTTCATTTCATCGGAAATGTGCAGATCGCGCCGGCCAAAGTAATGCGCGCCGAATTCCCGCTGCAGATCGGCGACGAGTTGGCCGAGCGGCTTCCCTTCTTCCGCCATCACATTCGCCAAAAGAAGCGCGTTGAGAATACCATCGCGTTCGGGGAGAAAGCGGCCATATCCGATGCCGCCTGATTCTTCTCCGCCGATCAGAATTTCATGCTCCATCATCAGGTCGGCAATGTACTTGAAGCCGATGTTGCACTCGCGCAGCTTGCGCCCATATTTCGCGGCGATGCGGTCCATCATGCCGGTTGTATTGAACGCGCGAACCACATCGCCCGGCCACTTCTTGTACACCAGCAACCAGTTCAGCAAAACGCACATGCACTTGTGCGAATCGACAAAGCTGCCGTCTTCAGCGACCGCGCCGATGCGGTCGGCATCACCGTCGGTGACCAGGCCGGCGTGGCATTTTTCCTTTACCACGGTTTCCTGCAGCAGCGCCACGTGCGGCAGAATTGGTTCGGGATTAATGCCCGGAAATAACGGGTTAGCGTCTTGGCGGATCGCTACGTACTGAATCCCATTCTTGTCGAAGATGCCCGGCAAGACTCCACGCCCCGAACCGTACATCGAGTCAATGGCGAACTTGAAGTTCGCTTTTCGGATCATGCTGAGGTCTGCAAACTGGCAGATCGCCTCGACGTAGGCGGGCTTTAAATCCACCTCTTCGATTTTCGCAGTTGCCCGTGCCAGTGTGGGGACGGGCGCCCCCGCCCGTCCAAGCCGAGCAGAGCTCGGCAGTTGCCCGTGGTCACCACTCGGCATTCGCTCTAGTTCGTCTTCGATCAACTTCATAATGGCGGGCGTGGCCGAACCTCCGAACTTGGCTTTAAACTTCACCCCGTTCCAGTTCCACGGATTGTGGCTCGACGTGATCATGACGCCGCCAGCAGCGCCCAGTTTCTTCACGTTGTAGGAAACAGCGGGCGTAGGGCACGTAGTCGTTGGCCAGCAGCACGGGAATGCCTGCGCCAGCGATGACTTCAGCAACCGCGCGAGCGGCGCGTCCCGACAGGAAGCGCGTGTCATAGCCAATAACCACGCCGCGCGTGGGATCTTCATTCTTGAGCACGTAGCTGGCTACTCGCTCCCGCTACGCGGCGCACGTTGTCGAACGTGAAATCGTCGGCGATAAGGCCGCGCCAGCCGTCAGTACCGAATGTGATTTGCGTCATAGCTCGTCGTTCGCTGTTCGTCGTTCGCGCTGCGCTCGTTCGCCTATGCCATTCGTGCTACCGCTCCAGTTCGCATCCCGAGCAAAGCCAGGAATCTGCATTTGAGAACCGCGAGCAGCCAACGACGAATAGCGGCGCTCATACCAGGTGTTTCAGCTTCTTCTCATCCAGATGCTTCACCACTTTGCCGACATCCTGCGCCTGATCAAGCGTCGTAACCAGCAGAGCGTCGTCAGTCTCGACAATCACCAGGTTGCTCACGCCGATCAGAGCGACAAACTTGCCGGGCACGTGAACATAGTTATTCCTCGCATTCAGGGCAAAACTGCCGGACGCCGAAACCGGTTTTCCGTCGCGAGATTTCGTCTTCGCCACGTGGTGCTCATGCAGCGCGCTCCAGGAACCGAGGTCACTCCATCCAAAATCGGAGGGTAGACAGAAGATGCGTGACCGGCTTACTCCCTCGGCGGAACGGGGTTCGAGGACGGCATAGTCGACGCTGATGTTTTCGCACTTCGGGTAAAGCTTTCGAAAAGTTCCCGCGAACTTGCTGGAGCCATAGGCCGCGGCAATCTTTTCGAGGAGTACCGCGGTGTTGGGCAGATGCTCGCGCAGCGCATTCGCCAGCGTGTCGGCGCGCCACAGAAACATGCCGCTGTTCCAGAAGTAGTTGCCCGCCTCAAAAAACTGACGGGCTCGGTCACGGTCCGGCTTCTCCGTGAAGCGGCGCACGCGCAGCGAACCATCAGAGTCTGGAGCCCCCGCCTCGATATAGCCGTAGCCCGTCTCCGGACGGGTCGGGCGGATGCCGAGCACAACCACATTGTCTCCTGCGGCAGCGATTTCAATCCCGCGGCTGAGCGTCGCGCGATATTGCGCAGGCTCGGCGATAACGTGGTCGGAGGGAAACAGCCCAAGCACCGCCTCGGGATCGTGCCGAAGCAAGAGAAATGCTGCCAACCCAATCGCCGGAGCTGTGTTGCGCGCCGCTGGCTCGGCGATGATCTGCTTCGCCGGAAGCTTCCGAAGCTGTCGAAGAATAGCGGGCCGGAGGTCGTCGTTGGTGATGATCCAGAACCGGCTCGGCGCAGCCATGGGTACCAGGCGTGTGACCGTCTGCTGGATCATGGTCTGTTTCCCGTCGAGCGCGAGCAGTTGCTTGGCGCGACGCTTGCGGCTCAGCGGCCAGAAGCGCGTGCCGCGGCCGCCGGCCAGAATGAGGATAGAAGTGCGGGTTCGTCTTCACGGGAATAGAAAGCCTACCATTTACGCAGTGCGCGGCGAAAGGCGACCGCCGGGTGCAGACGATCCTGGGAAACACTTAACCCATAAAAGCCCTGTCATCCTGAAACTTCGAGAAGCGAAGTTCCCGCGGAGTCGACGGACCCCTAGCGCTGCAAGATGGACCGCAACTTATCCGCAGCCTCTACATCCGCGTCGCGGGCTCAGGCACCGCCGCACCAGGCACGCTGGCCTTCAAAAATTCGACCGCCCACTGCGGACGCACCATGAAACCCTGCACCGCGGCCGGAACCACAACCGCGTCGCCCTTGGCCAGCGTCACCGGGTCGCGGCCCTGCGCCTCGACCACTCCGCAGCCTTCGACCGCGACCAGAATTTGCACGGACGTCTTACCCGAATCGTCGGCGGTGGAAAACACGTGCGGCTCCTTCAATTCAAACAGGTCCACCGTGAAGTAAGGAGCGGCAATCATCGAAGACTGACGGCTCTTGCCCCCGTGAATACTGACGGGCGCGGGGCGGATCACTTTGCCCGAGGCAACGCGCTCCTTGACCGAGGCCAGGCCGCGTTCCAGATGCAGCGGTCGCGGCCGTCCGTAGTCATAGAGACGATACGTCGTGTCGGATTGCTGCTGCGTCTCCACGATTACGGTACCCGGTCCGAGCGTATGCACCGTGCCGCCGGCCACATAAATCATTTCTCCCTGATAGACGTTGATCCAGTTCAGCAGCCCTTCCGCTCGATTTTCCTGGATGGATTGCTCGAATTGAGCCACGGTAACGCCGGGCTTCAATCCAAGCGCGATCTGCGATCCGGGCTTGGCGTGGGCTACGTACCAGCATTCGGTTTTGCCCCAGGGCTCGCCGAAACGCTGCGCGGTGGCGTCGTCGGGGTGCACCTGGACAGAGAGTTTTTCCTCGGGAAACAGAAACTTCAGCAGCAACGGAAAACGCTGCGGGTCGCGCGCGGCTGTGCCGACAAGTTCGGAACCGAATTCCTTGCTCAGGTCTTCGAGCGAACGCTTCGCCAGCGGACCGTTCGCTACCACGCAGTTGTCGCCGGTAAGCCAGGCTTCTCCGATGCGTTCGTTGAATTTGTGATTGGGATAGATGGCGGAAAGATCAAGCGTGCCCCAAGGCCGCGGGTCGAATGCGGGCGACATCAGGAGTGGGTAGAGTTGGGTCATGCGCAGCAAACCAAATACATTTATGGAGCACGCGATGCCTACAACCCGCCAAAGAACTTCCGCATGCGTTCCAACCCACGGTCCAGTTCCGCGATCGAGGTGGCGTAGGAAATCCGGATATGTTCCTTGGTGCCGAAGCCTTCTCCGGGAACGGTAGCTACGTGATTCTCGCGCAGCAGTTTGCCCGCGACGTCAGACGCCGAGTTCATCCCGCCACGTCCGAAAAATGCCGACACATTGGGATAGGCATAGAACGCGCCTTCCGGCAGCGTGCATTGCACGCCAGGGATGGAGCGCAGTCCCTTGACCACATGATCGCGCAACTTGACGTACTCCAAGCGCATGTCTTCCACGCATTGTTGTTGGCCTTTGAACGCCGCGACCGCAGCCTTCTGCACGATCGAGGTCGGATTCGAAGTGGACTGGCTCTGCAGCTTCTGAAGGGCCATGATGATCGGCGCCGGGCCCAGCGTGAATCCGAGACGCCAGCCGGTCATGGCGTAGGTCTTCGAAAGCGATCCGACAACCACAAAGCGGTCGCGGAACTCGCGCAACGAACCCACCGAGAAGCGCTTGCCGGTGTAATTCAGATAGACGTAGCACTCATCGGAGATCACCCAGATGCCGCGCTGGTGGGCCAGCCGCACGACTTCAGTCATGTCTTCCGGACTCATCACCGCTCCGGAAGGATTTGACGGTGAATTCAAAATGATGAGCTTGGTCTTCGGCGTCACCAGTTTCGCCACCATGTCGGCGGTGACGCGAAATCCCTGCGCTTCGTCGCTCTGCAGCAGCACGCAGTTGCCGCCGGCGTAGCGCACCATGTCTTTGAACGAGACCCAGTAGGGGACAGGCAGAATGACTTCGTCGCCATGGTCCACGAGCACGGAAATAGCGTTGAACAGCGCGTGCTTTCCGCCGACCGAAGCCGCGGCTTCTTCACGCCGGTAATCGGAGTCGAAATCCACGGCGTGACGGTGCACGATGGCGTCCTTCAGTTCAGCGGTTCCGCCGACCGCCGTGTACTTCGAAAAATTCGACTGGATGGCGGCGATGGCCGCATCCTTGATGTGCTGCGGCGTGGAAAAATGAGGCTCGCCCGCGCCGAAATCCACAACATCAATACCCTGCTGCCGCAGCTTTTCAGCCTCGGCCACCACCGCCATGGTCGCCGAGGTCTCGATGCGGTTGATGCGTTCCGTCAGCCGGACGGGATGAGTCGGGGTCATGACTGTGCTCATGCTTACTATGCTTTCTTCTTCCTGGACTTGCTCTTGCCCTCGGAGGACTCGCCCTCCTCGAATTTGTGAGCCACGTCCATTTTCTCACGAAGTTTCTGCTCGACCAGTTCTGGCACCAGGCAGGCAATCGAACCGCCCAGTTGCGCGACTTCGCGCACCAGCCGCGAACTCAGGTACGAATACTTTTCCGCGGGCATCATGAACACGGTTTCCACCCCGGGCTGGAGTTTGCGATTCATCAGCGCCATCTGCAGTTCGTACTCATAGTCGCTGATGGCGCGAATGCCGCGCAGAATGACTCGCGCTTCGACCCGCAACGCATAGTCCACGGTGAGGCCCTCGAAGGTGTCAACCGAGACGTTGTCAAAGTCCGAGGTCATCGCCTCCAGCATCTTGCGGCGGTCGGCCACGCTGAACAGCGGGTCTTTCTCGGGATTGCGAAGAATGGCCACCACCAGTTCGTCAAAAATCTTGCTGCCGCGCTCGATCAGATCAAGATGGCCGTTAGTAGGAGGATCAAACGATCCGGGATAAATGGCTTTTATGCGATTCACGGGGCCCTCGGGCGAAGAAAGGAGGATTGTATGCGGGGGCAAGCTGGGATGGCAATGAAGATAATGGAGAGCCGGCCGCGTCCTCGCCCGGCAGTCGGGGGCGGACGAATACGTCCGCCCCTAGGTGTGCAATGGCTACCTTCTCGCCGCCGGGACCTTCGCCGCTTCCGAGGCGCTCGGCATGGTCGTGACTCGTCCCTGCGTCCCGGTAGCCTGCGCCGGAACCACCGCCGGTGGCGCTGCCGACGGGGCCAACCCCAGAGCCTTTCGCACTTCGGCGTCGAGTTTCGCCATCGTGTCTTTATTTTCTTTCAGGAAAGCGCGCGCGTTCTCGCGTCCCTGTCCGATGCGCTCGCCTTTGTAGCTGAACCACGAACCCGACTTCTCCAGGATATTGTTGTTCACCGCCAGATCAATCAGGTCGCCTTCGCGCGAGATGCCTTCGCCATAAAGAATGTCGAACTCAGCTTCGCGGAAGGGCGCCGCCACTTTGTTCTTCACGACTTTGACGCGGGTACGCGAGCCCGTGACCACGTCTCCTTCTTTAATGGCCGCAATGCGCCGGATGTCGATGCGCACCGACGAATAGAACTTCAGCGCGCGTCCGCCCGTCGTGGTTTCCGGATTGCCGAACATCACGCCAATCTTTTCGCGGATCTGGTTGATGAAAATCAGGGAAGTGCGCGACTTGGCCACGGTTCCCGTCAACTTGCGCAGCGCCTGCGACATCAGACGCGCCTGCAGGCCCATATGGCTGTCGCCCATTTCCCCGTCAAGTTCGGCCTTGGGGACAAGCGCCGCCACCGAATCCACCACCAGCACGTCAATCGCGTTCGAACGCACCAGAGCTTCCGTAATTTCCAGCGCCTGCTCGCCGTAGTCAGGTTGCGAGACCAGCAGGTTGTCAACGTCCACGCCCAGCTTTTTGGCATAGCCCGGATCAAGCGCATGCTCGGCATCGACGAACGCCGCCATGCCTCCAGCCTTTTGCGCCTCGGCAATCACTTGCAGAGCGATGGTGGTTTTGCCGGAAGACTCCGGGCCGAAGATTTCAATCACTCGCCCGCGCGGCACGCCGCCCACGCCCAGCGCGGCATCGAAGGAAATTGCGCCCGTCGAAATCACCGCGATCGGGACAATCGCTTCCTTCGACCCCAACCGCATGATGGAACCTTTGCCAAACTGCTTTTCAATTTGTGCGAATGCAAGTTCAATTGCCTTGCCACGCTCGTCTGTTCGGCTACGCTCGTCGGCCATAATGGCTGCTCCTGTTTGTGGATCTGGAATTTGAGCCTACACCCCCGGGCTGGAGCGTGAAGTGTTGGCTATCACATCAGTTTTGGTCAGTTTAACATGAAGCGAAGAAAAGGCGAAGTAGGAAGTTGATGGGTGTGTGGTTCAGAGGGCGTGCGGCCAGAACCTGCCGCGGAGGCACAGAGATACGGAGAGGAGCAAAGAATTACTTTTTGCGGGTTGCTCCGTGCCTCCGTGTCTCCGTGGTGAAAGAGGGTTTTCTTGCTAGACTAACTTGTGCGCAAAGAGAAACAGAATGGTGACACCGCCGAGCGAGGCGCAACCATAGCAGGTCCATCCATAGCAGGCCCATCCCTCTATCTAGTCGCCACACCCATCGGCAACCTCGAAGACATCACCCTGCGCGCCCTGCGCGTACTCAAAGAAGTTGACCTTATCGCCTGCGAGGATACGCGCCAGACCCTGAAGTTGCTCAGTCATTACGGCATCCAGACAAGACTGGTCAGCTATCACGAGCATAACGAGATGACCAAAGCCTCCGAACTGGTCGTCGACCTCGAAGGCGGAGCCAAGATCGCGCTCGTCACCGACGCTGGCATGCCCGGCATTTCCGACCCCGGATTCCGCCTGATCGCGCTAGCCATCCGCCATCACGTGCCGGTAGTGCCAATTCCCGGAGCCTCGGCCTTCCTCGCGGCCCTGGTGGCCAGCGGCCTGCCCACCGACTCCTTCCGCTTCAGCGGTTTTCTGCCCGCGAAAGCCAGGTCAGCGCCGCAAGCTGCTGGAGAGCATAAAAGACTCTCCGCGCACGCAGGTGTTCTACGAGGCCCCTCACCGCTTGCTGGAAACGCTGGCCGACGTGGTCGATGTCTTAGGAGAAGCCCGCCACGTAGTAGTGGCGCGTGAAGTGACGAAAATTCACGAAGAATTCCTGCGCGGCCGCGCGAAAGAAGTTCTCGAACAACTCAAAGCCCGCGGAGACGTCAAAGGCGAAATTACGCTGCTGATAGCAAAACCTGACACCCAAGACTCGCGACCTGAAGTAGCCACCGTAAGCGTGGCCCAGCGCGTAAGAGAAATCATGTCCGCTGAAAAGGCAGATGAAAAAGCCGCGCTGAAGAAAGTGGCCAAAGAGCGCGGGATTGGGAAAAGCGAAGCGTACCGGGAGTGGCAGCAGAGTAAGTAATCCCTACTTTCCCGCCAATTCCTTCTTCACCGTCTCGCTGACCACCTTCCCATCCACCCGCATCCCTGCCGCGGCAAAGCGCGCCATGGCGGCCTTCATCACCGTGCCCATGTCTTTCATGGCAGGAGCAGGCGTAATCTCGGCAATCGCCGCCCGGACTCCAGCCACGATTTCTTCCTCCCCCGCGGCCTTCGGCAGATAGGTTTCGATCAGCTTGATTTCGGCGGCTTCCTTGTCGGCCATCTCCTGGCGTCCGCCCTTGGTGAACTGCTCAACCGAGTCCTTGCGCTGCTTGATCAGCGTCGAAAGCACCTGCTGCGATTCCTTGTCGTCGAGCGGCGCCATCTTGTCGATTTCGCGGTTCTTGAGCGCCGTCTTGACCATGCGCAGGCAGGAAAGGCGGTCCTCTTCGCGGGCCTTCATGGCCGAAACAATGTCTTTCTGAATCTGATCAATGAGGGGCATGGGAGAATTATAGAGGTCAGAGGTTAGATTGCAGAGGCGAAAACCATATGCAGCGAGTGCTTTCATCTCTGCAATCTAACCTCTAACCTCTGACCTTTCCTTCCCGAACCACAGGCTTTCGAATATTCTGGTTCCCATGCTCAAGAAGAACCGTCTCTTCACTCCCGGACCAACTCCCCTTCTGCCCGCCGCGCAACTAGCGATGGCTTCCTATGGCGCGCACCATCGCACTGCAGAATTCCGCGCTCTGTTCACGCGCGTTCTGGCCGACGTGAAGGAATTCATCGGCACGAAGAATGACGTGCTCGTGCTCTCCTCGTCGGGCACCGGTTTCATGGAAGCCTCGGTCTCGAACCTGACGTCGCCCGGGGACCGCGTCCTCGTGTTGACCGCCGGCAAATTCGGCCAACGATGGGTCTCGCTAACCAAGGCGTTTGGCTGCTCCGTGGAGACGGTGACCGCCCCCTACGGCGAAACATTTTCGCTGGAGGCGGTGCATCGCATGCTGATACCCGACATCCGCTGCGTTTATCTACAAGCAACCGAGAGTTCCACCGGCGCAAGGCATGACGTCAAGGCGATCGCCAAGCTGGTGCGCGCATTACCCGATACCCTGCTGGTCGTCGACGCCATCACCGGGTTAGGCACAACCCGGCTTCGACGTGGACGGTTGGGGAATCGACATCATCATTGGTGGTTCGCAGAAGGCGCTGATGATTCCGCCCGGCTTGGCCTACGGCGCCATCAGCGAGCGGGCGTGGCAGCGCATGGAGACGACGACGTCTCCGCGCTATTACTTCGACCTGCGCAAGGAACGGAAAGCGGCCGCCAAGTCGGAGACCGCCTACACGCCCGCGACTTCCCTGTTTGCCGGACTGGCTGCGGCGCTCGATTACGTCCGTCAAATGGGGGACGACAACCTGACAGCGGGCCGCGACGCGCTGATCGCGAACGCCGAATTATGCGCGGCGATGACGCGCGCCGGCGTAGAAGCGCTGGGACTGAAGTTATTGGCGCCGAGTTCCCCAGCAGCCGCGTTGACCGCCGTCGCAGCCCCGTCCGGCACCGATTCCACGGCCATCTGCAAACGCTTTCGCGACCAGTTTGGCGCGGTCGTGGCCAACGGACAGGCGGAAATGAAAGGACAGCTATTCCGTATCGCTCACCTCGGCTACTACGATTATCTGGACACGGTGGGGGTTCTGGCCGCGTTAGAGCATGTAATCGCCGAAACCACGGGGAAGGCGGTCGAGTTCGGAAGCGCAGTGCGCGCGGCACAGGAGGTCTACGCGAAGGTCAGGTAAGAGGTAGGAGGTCAGATTGCAGAGGTTAAAATCCCGGCCCTGTGCGCAATTGGGTTCTAACCTCTGCAATCTAACCTCTGACCTCTGACCTTCCTACGAGTCCAGCGCTTCCCGCCGTAACTTGCGGCTCTCCGCCAGCAGCGACATGGAGTGCATCAAATTCTGCAGCGTAACGATTCCGACCAGATGCTGATCGTCGACAATCGGAATAATGCTGAGATTGCGGGCGGAGAGCTTGCGGAAAGCGGAGGCCAGCGACTCCTGCTTGGCGGCCACGTCGAAAATGCGGTTCATCACCGCCTGCACGTAGCCGTTGCCGTCGGAGCGCAAAGCATCGAGAATTTTTTGTCTGGAGACGACGCCCACCATGTCGCTCCCGCGTACCACCGGAAAATCATCCTGCAGCGTATGCACAGCCTTTTCCAGCGCGTCTTCCAGCGTGTCGGCGGGCGAGAGCGTGGCGAAATCGGTGAGCATGACTTCTTCCAGGCGGACACTCTGCAGCACCGACTGAAACACCGCCGAGCGCTCTTCCAGTTGTGCGCCGGCAAAAAGAAAGAAGCCGATCATCATCAGCCAGTAGCCGTCCCATCGCGTGTCAGGGTGCATGCTGATCAGCATTCCGACCATGATCATCAGGATGGAAAAGACATGGCCGATGCGTACGGCGCGCTGGGTAGCTTGCACCATGTCAACGCGGCGTGAAAAAACAGCCCGCAAAGCCCGCCCGCCATCCATGGGATACGCCGGCAGCAGGTTGAACAAGCCAAGGTAGAGGTTCGCCCAAACGATGCTCCGCAAAAGACCGTGCGGGTCGAGTAGCGGCCTGACGCTAAGCGAAAAGCCCGGTACGGCTGCGAACAAGACCAGTGCGGATAGACCGGCGATGCAGAGATTCACCAGCGGTCCGGCAACGGCGACGCGGATGTCACGCTTCCAGGCGTTGATCGGGTCCGGAATGGCGTGCGCTTCGTCCAGGATGGTGATCCCGCCGATCGGCAGCAGGATGATGCCCTTCGCGGGAATGCCCGATCCGCGGGCCACCAGCGCGTGACCCAATTCGTGCAGCACCACGCTGCCAAAAATGATGCCCACCAAACCGAGTACGCGGAGGACAGCGCTGGCATCCTGAGTAGCGGCGGTGGTACTCCACAAGAAAACCAGCAGAAACAGGAAGGTGAGATGAATGCGAATTTCGATTCCGAAAAGCCGCCCGACCGGGATGGACCAACTGCGCATCGTCATGCCTACCAGTATTCTATCTTCTTAGACACCGGCTGACTCTCCCGGGTTGCGAAAAGGCAAATCGGAAGGGCTGGGCCGGAAGGACATGAATCCGATGAACGCATGCCTATGAGAGTCATTGCCGGACAGTACCGCCGCCGGACGTTGCGGTCGTTGCCTGGACTCGAAATCCGTCCGACCGCCGACCGCCTGCGCGAGACCCTGTTCAACGTGCTGTGTGCGGGCCATCCGCAAGCGCTGGCCGAGTCGATGTGGATCGATTTGTACGCCGGGACGGGCGCGGTGGGCATTGAGGCCCTGAGCCGCGGCGCCCGGATGGTGTACTTCGCCGAATCGTCCAAAGCAGCCGCGGAGCTGATTGCCTCAAACTTGAAGTCTTTGGGGATTGCGAGCGGGGCACAGATTCTGAAGGTCGACGCCGGCAAAGCCTTGCGTCAGTTGGAAGCGGCGGGAAACGTTGCCGATTACGTGTTTCTCGATCCACCCTACTCCATGCAGGATGAGTACGCGAAAACGCTGGCAACGCTGGCGGAATCGAAATTGCTGGGCGAGCGCAGCCTGGTGATCGCCGAGCATGACAAGAGATTCGATCCGGGAGAGGAGTTTGGGGAATTACGGCGCTACCGCAAGCTGGTACAAGGAGACGCCGCCCTGAGCTTCTACCGCCGGATTTAGGAGGGACGGGCGGAGACGACCGGCTCTCCACCAGCGAGTCGTTATAATCACTACGACATGTCCAACTTTCTACCGGTTGACGAACAACTGGCATACCTCAAGAAGGGCGCGGCGGAGATTGTCAAGGAATCCGAACTGCGCTCGAAACTCGAACGCTCGCGCGCTTCGGGCAAGCCGCTGCGCGTAAAGGCGGGCTTCGATCCGACCGCTCCCGACCTGCACCTCGGCCACACCGTCCTGCTGCGCAAGCTCAAACATTTTCAGGATCTCGGACACACGGTCATCTTTCTAATCGGAGATTTCACCGGCATGATCGGCGATCCGACGGGCCGCTCCGCGACCCGGCCTCCGCTGACGCAGGAGCAGATTGCGGAAAACGCCGAGACCTATAAGGCACAGGTTTTCAAAATTCTCAGCCCGCAAAAAACCGTGGTGGATTTCAACAGCCGCTGGTTCTCGAAGTTTTCGGCTGAGGATTTCATCCGTCTGACCGCGAAGTACACCGTCTCGCAGATGCTCGAGCGTGAGGACTTCCACAAACGCTTCCATGAAGAAAAACCGATTGCCATGCACGAACTGCTCTATCCACTGGCGCAAGGATACGACTCCGTAGCGCTCGAAGCGGACGTGGAGCTGGGCGGCACCGACCAGAAATTCAATCTGCTGGTAGGCCGCGAGTTGCAGCGAGCCTACGGGCAGGAGTCGCAGGTGGTGCTGACCACGCCCATCCTCGAAGGCCTCGACGGCGTAAACAAGATGTCGAAGTCGCTCGGGCAACGCAATCGGCATTCACGAGCCACCGCTGGAGATGTACGGCAAAGTGATGTCGATCTCCGACGAGATGATGTGGCGCTATTACGAACTGCTGACCGATGTGCGAGTAGAACAGATCGCGGCGATGAAAGCAGATGCAGCGAGCGGGAAGGCGCACCCGATGGCACTGAAGAAGGAGCTGGCGCGGGGGATCGTGGCCGACTTTCACTCGGCGGAGGCAGCGGCGAAAGCGGCCGAGGATTGGGCGGGGCAGTTTCAGAGAGATGAGCTGCCGCAAGATGCACAGCGGGTTGCCGTAGAAGTATCTAAGGTGAGAGCTGCCGATGTCATGCCGGACTCTGGGCAAGGTGGGGCACCTCCGAACATCAACTCCGATCCATCCGACCCGATCAGGCTGTTTATCCGTACGGACAAGTTGGTCAAAGAAGCCGGCCTTGCAAGTTCTGTCGCAGAGGCCAGCAGAAAGATCAGAGAAAAAGCCGTTAGCATCAATGGTCAACTGATACAAAACTACGTGATCGTGGTTTCCCCTAACGGCACCTTAACTGTGCGCGTGGGTCGTGGAATCAAACTAGTAAGTCTCACCCTTCTTTAGCTACTCAGGATGGCAAGTTCTGAGATTTGATGAGTCCCGGCCTCTCCTTGTGCCACTCCGTCGCCTGTTCATACGCATTTGCTGCCTGCAGCAAAACAATCCCGTGCCAGGGAGCGGCGGCTAATTGCAGGCCGATCGGCAGGCCGTCTTTTGTGAATCCGCAGGGAACCGAAACCGTGGGAATTCCCCAGACATTGAAGGGGCGCGTGTTCCTAAGCATGATCAACTCTTGCGAACGCAGTTGATCGGGATGCTCGCGAAGGTCGGCGATCAGCGGCGGCGGAATCGGAACTGTGGGCGTTAGCAGCACGTCCACTTCATCGAAATATTTCCTGGATGGCGTGACGGCTCGCCTGGAGGTCGGCGCTCGCACGGAGAGCGTCGTGGGCGGAAATGTCGGCTCCGGACCGGATGCGCGCCAGCGTAGCCGGCTGGTAAAGCTCTGGTGAGCGCTCGATAAATTCCTTGTGATAAGCATAGGCTTCGGCGCTCGCCAGCGTGCGGTCGGTCGGAACCTCGAGCTTGATGTTGCGAATCTCGTTGTCGAAGGCCGGCGAAGACTTGGATCGCTTTCTCGATCGCGGTAGCGACTTCGGGGTCAAGATCGCCGAAGAAGAAGGGTCGCGGAATCCCGATGCGCAGATTCGTGGGAGGGTCGTCGAACGCAGAAACGAGGCTAGGCGCTGGGCGGTCAGCGCGGGGATTCGGCGAATCGTAGTCCGACAGCACCTGCATCATCAGGGCCGCGTCATAGACTGAATTTGTCAGTGGGCCGACGTGATCGTAGGACGACGCTAATGGCACGACTCCGCGGGTGCTGACGCGACCATAGGTTGGCTTGACTCCGACCACGCCGCAGTAGGCAGCGGGCAGGCGGATGGAACCGGCTGTGTCGGTGCCGACGGCGGCGAATCCGAGACCAGCGGCGACGCTGGCCGCCGAGCCTCCTGAAGATCCACCAGCGATACGCTTCGGGTCCCATGGATTGTGGACCTCGCCAAAAAAACTGATGATCGAACTGCCACCGTAGGCAAATTCGTGCAGATTCTGCTTGCCTAAGATGATTGCGCCTCCGCGGCGCAGGCGGCGGACGACTTGGGCGTCTTCGGTGGGAATGCGATCTTTAAACAGCGCGCTGGCGGCGGTGGTGTGGACTCCCGCGGTATCGATAATGTCTTTGAGTCCGATAGGAATGCCGTGCAGAGGCCCGAGATAGGTACCGTGAAAGATTTCCCACTCGGCACGACGGGCGCGGTCCAGTGCGGATTCCGCGGTGACTGTGATGAATGCGTTCAGCGTTGGGTTGAGTTTTTCGATGCGATCGAGGCAATCATGAGTAAGTTCGACAGGAGAGATGGAGCGGTTGAAAATTCTCGCGCTCAGTTCGCTGATGGTGAAGGGCATATGGTCTTCATATAAATCTACCCTGCTCTGGCCGCCTTCTGCGCGGCGCGCTTGGCAAACCATTTCACCACAAAATAAACCACTGGGCCGGCGGCAAGGAGGCACGGGCCCAAGAGCTTCGCGATCTTAGGGCTATTCCACAAGGCGACGCAGGTCATCGCCAGTGGGAAGGCGATCACATAGATCAGCCCGAGGTTGCCGCCAGGAATGCGGAAAGCCCGCGGCAAATCCGGCTTCTTGCGGCGCAACCCCCAGGCGGAGAGCACGGTCAGCGTGGTAGTAGCACCCCGCAGCCAGCCATAGATGCTGATCAAATCGCCGAGCGAGTGCAGCGCCAGGGATGCGTAAATGGCGGCGGAAATCAGGATCGCGATCCAGGGCGTGCCGTAACGCGGATGCCGGCGCGTGAGGAATGGCGGCAGGTATCCGTCTTCGGCCAGCGTGAAGGGCATGGGCGTAGCGGTGAGCATGGTGCTGTTGAGCAGCGCGACCGCCCCCGCCATGGCGGCGACCGCCATCAGATGGCCGAGCCAGGGGCCCCCGATCAGCAACGCCGCGGTGGAGAAGTATCCGTCATTCCATTCTTGCCAGTTTCCGAGCGCGGCCGTCCCCGCCAGCACCGGCAGAAAATACGTCGCCATGGAAAGCGGAACGACCACGGCAAGCGCTCTCGGATAAGTGCGCTGCGGGTTCTCAACCTCCCCCGCCACACTCGAGACTTGCTCGTATCCGGCGTAACCCCAAATGGCCAGGGCCAGGCCAACTCCGAAGGCTTTGAAAAAAGGCTGATGCGGCGGGACCAACGGCACAAACGGGTTGTGATGCCACTTGGCAAAACCAATGACGACCATGGCGATCACGGGAATGAACATAAACAATTCGAGAACAGTGGCCGCTTTGCCCACCATCTGGATGCCACGGACATTGAGCCAGGTGATGACGACGATCAGCGCGAAAGAAACCAGCCAATGCTTCCACCCGTTGATCCCGGGAAAATAGTAAGTCAGGTAGTCGGTGAACATCACCGCATAGGAACTGCCGAGGATGAATGAGGCGGACCAGTTCCACCATCCCGCAAGGAATCCCCAGAAATCTCCGAAGGCGGCGCGGGTCCAGCGATAGAACCCGCCCTCGACCGGCATGGCCGTGGTGAGTTCGGCGGCGACGAACGACACCGGGATGCTCAACAAGAACGGGATGACCAGCAGAAAGATCAGGCCCATGCCCGGGCCGCTCAAGCTGACCATCCCTTCCAGTCCGAAGGGGCCTCCGGTGGTGTAGGAAAACATCACGAAGACGAAATAAAAAAGGCTGGCTTTACGGACGGTGGAAGCCGTGGATGAACTTGGGGCATTCACGATGAAGATAGCGGCTAGTGTACAAGAATCGCGCCAAACGTCCATCAGTAGAGACGAGGCTTGCCCCGTCTTGCGTGGATGAAGGTGGATGGCAAGCCGCGTCTCGGCTGAACATGAGGCTATGCGCCGATTCCCAGTGGAAGGCAAGGACGAACATGTTCCTGTTCAAGATCGAGCAACTTGCGCTTGATCTCGAGACCCCCGCCGTAACCGCATAGCGATCCGCTCGATGCAATCACCCGGTGGCAGGGCACGACGATGGCGACCGGATTCCGGTTGTTCGACATGCCGACAGCCCGGTAAGCATGCGGATGGCCGATGGCTTCGGCGATGTCGCGGTAGCTGCGGGTCTCGCCGTATGGAATTTCGAGCAGCGCACGCCAGCACGCCAGCTGGAACTCGGTTCCGCGGAGATCGAGCGGCAAGGAGAACTCGCGGCGCTCGCCCGCGAGATATTCGTCGAGTTCGCGAAGATAACGCGCCAGGGCTGGCTTGGACTCCCGAAGATGAGTCGTACCGGGGTCCATCTTCAGCACCCGATCTTCGAATTCCAGTCGTACCAACCCCTTAGTGGACGCCGCCAGAAACAGTGGACCGACCGGCGAAGACGTGCGGAAGTAAAACAGAGTTTCCATGACGCGTGGAGGATAACACGAGGTCGTGTGGAAGCGGGGCTCCGCCCCGCTTGGACGGGGCGAAGCCCCGTCCCCACACCAATAAAAAAGCCTCCCGCTTTCACGGGAGGCTATTAGGGGGGAGGGTACTGTTCTTACTTTGGCTGTTGTTGCTGATCCGTTGCCGCCGGGGTGGTGGTGCTGGTTGAAGCAAGCTGCTCCAGATCGTTCTTCAGCAGGCTGACTTCAACCCGGCCGCCGGTGATGCGCTTCGGCTTGGCTTCGCCCGTGGAGCCTGCAGCCGGGACCGGCGCATTCCCCATACCCACCAGGTAAATCCGGTAGATCGGAATGTCGTGGTTCAACGCCAGGTAACGAACCACCGACTCGGCCATCTTCTGCGAGTTGGAGATCGCGACCTGTCCGTGACCGGAGGCAAAGCCCTGCACTTCGACGACGTAGCCACGCTGGTTCTTCAGCGGGGCGGCCATCTCATCGAGAGCAGTCTTGGCATTCTGGCTCAGCACCGTTTGTCCGGGCTTGAACAGGATTTCAGTTTGGGCGGAGGCCTGGTATTGATCGATATTGGTGACCACCTTTTCAACAGTGTTCAGCCGGGTGTGAGCCTGTTGTGCGGTCTGTTGCGCGGCCTGCGCCTTGTTGCCGGCATCGATAGCATGTTGATCGGCCTCATTGGCCTTGGCCGAAGCGAGTTGGATTCCCTGCTGCGCGCGCGCATCGGTATCCTTGATCGCCTTGGTGTTCGAGGCAGTCAGTTCGTCGAGTTCGTTGACGCGATCGCGGATCGGCGAGGTCTGGCGTGCAACATACTTCTTGCGCGCAAACGGGTTCATGTGGCCCCAGAAGCCTTCGCGGGTCTCCGGTTGCAAGGGGTCTTTGCCGGTGGCGCTGTCGGCCTTGGTGGGCGTCGGGGCCGCGGTCGCAGTCGGCGCCGGCTGAGTCTGGGGGGCGGAATTGTCTTGCGCAAAAGCTGGCACAGCCAGCACAACGGCCAGCAGTAAAGCAAAGATAGTACGGTTTTTCATTTTAAACTTCCTCCAAGTGAGGAGTGGGGAGAGCCACTCCGTGCGCCTTCCGGCGCGATTTTGATTGCGTCGTTTCAGTAACAGAACCCTTAACTTTCAGAAGGCAAGCGCCGACGCCAACGAATACCTCAAAAAACTTGCCTCAAAAAGCTGGACCCGTATCCCGGGCCTGCCTTTCTATTAACAGTTTGCGTGCCAAATGCCAGGATGCAGAACACGTAATGCAAGTGCTTTATTTTCATATATATTGTACCTTATCGCCCTTTCGGACGACAGCTCCGCTGACGGTAATTTTGGCGACAACTGGTATAAAAACTGCGTGCAGCGGTTTTGTTCCCGAAAACATCAAAAAAACAAAGAAAGCCCACGGTAGGATCATGCCCGGAAATCTGCGACGATTATCTATTGTGCTGTTCCCGGTTCTGCTGGCATTCCTTGCCAACGCCAACCTGGCGCGCGCCGAGAAAACCCGTTTCGATCTCGCCCAACTGAAAGCGCCGCCGGGATTCCATATCTCGGTCTTTGCCGAAGACGTGGACGGCGCACGCATGTTGGTCTTCAGCCCCGGCGGCGTGCTGCTGGTCAGCGAATCGGGCGAGAGCAAGGTGGTCGCGCTTCCCGATCCCAAACGCACGGGCAAGGCCGAGCGGATCGTAACTGTTCTCGACGGACTGAATGAGCCGCACGGCCTGGCATTTTACGAAGGCAAACTGTACGTCGCCGAGAACGACAAAGTTCGCCGCTACGACTGGGACGAGGCGAATCTGCGCGCCTCCAATCCGAAAATGCTCACCGATTTGCCGATCGGCGCTGGGCACTCCACCCGCAGCCTCCTGTTCCACGGTGGCAAGATGTACGTTTCGGCCGGATCAAGTTGCAACGTCTGCATCGAAAAGGATCCGCGGCGCGCGGCCGTCATGGAATTCAATCCCGATGGCACCGGCCAGAAAATCTTCGCGAAAGGCCTGCGCAACGCGGTCGGGCTGGCCGTGAATCCGAAGACGGACACGGTCTGGGTCACGGTCAACGGCCGCGATTGGCTGGGCGACGATCTGCCGCCAGAGACAATCTACGATCTCGGGAAAGACGGCGGTGATGCCGGCTGGCCCTATTGCTATGGTGACCGAGTGCCCGACGTAAACTTCACGAAGCCCGGAGATAACCGCTGCCAGAGTGTGATCGAGCCCAAAGTCCAGATGCAGGCGCACTCCGCTCCGCTCGGTCTGGCGTTCTATGAAGGGTCGATGTTCCCGCCGGAGTATCGCAACAACATCTTCGTAGCCTTCCACGGATCGTGGAATCGCAGCGTCCCCACCGGCTACAAAGTAGTGCGCGTGAAACTCGACGACCAAGGCCAGCCCGTAGGCGGCGCGGAGGATTTCATCACCGGTTGGCTGGCACCCGGCGAAACGAAGAAAGGCCGGTGGATGGGGCGTCCGGTAGGAATCGTATTCAGCAGTGATGGGTCGATGTACCTGAGCGATGACGCCGGCGGCGTGATTTACCGGATTACATACAGCAAGTAGCACCTGTCGCTGCGGGCTGCACGCCCGTCACTCGGTCAGATTGTAAATCAGCCCGTTTGGGTCTTTGACGTAACACCTTGGAAAATCAGGCTCGTCCTTAATTACTTGGCAGCCCTTTTTCTGGAGACGCGCTTTGGCTTCCTTAACGCTCTTGACGGTAACCTCCAGAACCGGGCCAAGAGCAGGACCCCGCTCAATAAACAGATTGATATTTTTCCCGTGAAGGCTGACTAGATTTGATTTCTTATCCGTGATCTCAAAGCCGAGTTCCTTGACATAGAAATCAGCCGCCTCCAGCGGGTCTTCAGCTTGAATCAAAATGTCCGTACCAAATGTGTTTGCCAATAGGCACCTTGGCTCGTCAAGCAAGAGTCTCCGGCGATTCTAGCATTCAGGACTTAGGCGTTATGAAGTTACTCCCCGCAATACTTCTCATACTGCTGATAAATGAACGGATCCGTCATCCCAGCGATGTAATCGCAAATGACGCGAGGCAGCGGCTCCTGCCCAGCTTTTTCCCGGTAGGCGCGCGGCAGGTCATCCGGTTCCTCCATCCAGTGCGCAAAGAGTTCTCCGGTAATTCGCTCGGCGTCTTCCTTCTCAGCCGCCAGCGCCGGACTATAGTAAAGATTCTCGTAGAGAAAGGCCTTGAGGCCGCGTCGCTGCTCTTCGACGGGCGCACTGAATGCAGCCAACCGCTCGCCCCGGCGGCGGACGTCTTCCAAAGAATGCACCCCCGCAGCCTGCACCCGTTGCGCTGTATTCGTAATCAGGTCCCCGACAAACCTGTCAAAAATACTTTTCAGCGCCTCGTTGAACACCAGCTTCTCGGCCACCTTCGGGTAGCGGCTTTTTGCCTCGTTGTAATGGCGCTTGAAAAGATCGACGCTGTCCGCAATTTGCTCGACCGTCAGCAACCGAGCCTCGTAGCCATCGTCCAGATCAGCGGTGTTGTAAGCAATTTCGTCGGTCAGGTCGATGAGCTGCGCTTCCAGCGGCGGCCGTTGATCCAGCAGGTACTCAGCAAGGTCCGGATGGTCTTTGGCATCGTAATCGTGCGAGTGCTTGATGATGCCTTCGCGGACTTCAAAAGTGAGGTTCAGGCCGCGAAAAGCGGCGTAGCGGAGTTCAAAGTCTTCGACAATGCGCAGCGCGTGCAGGTTGTGATCAAAGGTAAGTCCGTGCTGGCGCATGGCCGTGTCCAGCGCCTTTTCTCCGGAGTGGCCAAACGGAGGATGCCCCAGATCGTGCACCAGCGCGAGCGCCTCCACCAGATCGGTGTTCAAACCAAGTTGCGCGGCGATGGTGCGCGAAATCTGCGCGACCTCGATGGTGTGCGTCAGCCGGTTGCGGAAATGGTCGGAGTAACGACGGGTAAAAACCTGCGTCTTCGCTTCCAGACGGCGAAAAGCGCGAGAGTGGACGACGCGATCGCGGTCACGTTGAAAGTCGTTGCGGTAAGGATGCGCCGGCTCGAGATGGCGGCGTCCGCGAGAATTTTCAACGCGCACCGCATAGTCGGCGAGCATGAAAAGAGTTTAGCAGCGTTTGCGTTTCGTATCAGGGCATCGCTTTAGCGATGCCGTAGCGCCTTACAAACCAGATGCCCCTTCAGGGGCTGCATTCTCTCACTACTTCGCGCCTTCTTCCTTGGCCAGCTTCATCTTCGCGGAATCCAGCTTCTTCTGGACTCGCGTCACGTCTCCCGGATCGACCTCGGCGGCAATAGTGCGGTTCCACTCGGTCAGGGCGCGCTCCCAGTGCGTTGCGGCCAACTTCAGCCGCCCCGTCTTCTGGTACAGATCGCCAAGATGATCGTGGACAGTCGGATCGGTATTGATCTTCTGCGAAGCTTTCAGCAGGCTGTCTTCCGCCAATTCATATTTTCCCAGGCGGAAGTAAGCCCAGCCCAGGGAATCGAGATAGGCGCCGTTGGCGGGATCCAGGTCCACCGCGCGCTTGATGTATCCCAGCGCTTCCTCCAGCTTCATGTTCTGGTCTGCCAGCATGTAGCCCAGGTAATTCAGCGCCGAGGCATGCTCGGGATCGCTGGCCAGCACTTTCTTGAACTGTTCTTCCGCTTCGGCGTAGTGCTTCTCCCGTTCAAAAGTCGAGCCGCGGAGAAACCAGATATACTCTTTGTCTTCCGTCTTCGTCGAGAGTTGCTCGGCTTTGTCGAGCGCCTGCTCGGCATCGCTGAACCGGCGCAGCCGCGTGTTCATCTGCGCCAGCGTGATGTAAACCTGCCGGTCATCTGAACTGGCGTCGCCCCTCAACATCGCGCGGACGTCTTTCAGCGCCTTGTCGGCATCGCCCATGTCCGCCTGCTGCGCCGCCAGCACCATCTTCAGATCGCGGCTCGTGGGCAGCTTCTCCACCGCTTCCTTGGCAACGTCGGTAGCCTTCTGCCATTCCTTGGCTTCGCGCCAGGTATCGATGATCTCCTGATAGCCGCGCTCGATGTTCTCACTGTCGCCCAGAGCAACGATCTCGCGGAAAGTCTCGATGGCGGCCTGATTATTTCCCTGCTCGCGGTAAATCGTCCCTAGCCTCTCCAGAAACACCGCCCGATTGCTCTTCTCACCGTTCGAGTACTTTCCGTCAGGCTTCTCCGATTTCTTCAGCAGATCGCGCATGATCGGAATGGCTTCGTCGTAACGTCCCTGCGCCTGGTAGATGGCGGCAATGTTGTAGGGAACTTCCACCGAGTCCTGTACCATCGATTCCGCTTTTTTCAGATGGTCGAGTGCCAGGTCGAATTTGCCCTGTTTGCGGTAGATTTCCGCGATGCGAACGTAGGTTTGCGCATCCTCCGGATTCGCGTCCACGATCACCTTGTATTGCTCCAGAGCAGCGTCGGCCTGGCCGTCGCTCAGCAGGTTCTGAGCGAGGCCACGAATGGCATCCAGGTTGTCGCGGTCCAGCTCAATCGCGTGCCGGTACGCCTCAATGGCGTTCTTGTATTCCTTTTGCTGCTCGTACGTGTACCCGAGCGCCGAATAGAGCTTCGCCGAACGCGCCGGGTTCGGCACCGAACTCAGCACCTGAGCCGCGCGCGCCGTGTCCCCCAGCTCGTTGTAGAGATAGGCCAGAGTCGTGACCGCCTCTTCCGAGTCCGGCTGGAGCTTCACTGCGGTCTTGAATTCGCTCTCCGCTTTTTGCAGATCGTTGTTCAGGCGATACAGGCGTCCCAGAAGCAGGTGATCGTCCATGCTGTCGGGTTGCAAGCGGATGATCTGCTCGTACTGCTCGATGGCCAGCTTCAGAATGCTCTCGGAGCCGCTGCCCGCCTGCATGTCGCCGAGCGACCGCAGATAGATCCTTCCCAGCAGGCGTCGTGCCTCCAGATTGTTGGGATTGCGCTTGATCAGATCCTGTGCCTCGACCACCGCGTCACGAATGCGGCCGATCTTGTTGTAGAGCTCGGCCAGGCCAGACGTCAGGTACGCCGAAGTCGGGTCTGCGTCAATGGCGGCGCGGTATTCCTCAATCGCCTTATTAGCCAACTCGCTGCGCCCGTTGGCGACTTGTTCTTCGTACATGTGCGCCATCGCGAAGTGGTAATAGGCGGCGGCGCGGTCGGGCATCTTGCCCTTGGCGGCGGACTGCTCGCCAGCCGCAACTGGCGAATCCGCGCTGCGAGCGGGCTGATCTTGAGCCTGCAAACCCTGCGCCAGCAAAAAAGACCCCGCAAAAACCATACTGACAATCCAAAACTGTTTTTTCATGAAAAATCCCGCACCGTGCAAATTACAGCCCACACCTTGTTGGATGCTAGCGATTGGATGCTGGTCCCCGGCCATCCGTATCGTTCTATTCTAACCTCAGCCGGCCCTTAAGCCGTCAGAAAGCGTAGGGTGGGATAAAAGCCAGAAGTACAGGGGCCTTGGACGGCCGGGGCTGTATCTTGTGTGGGGACGGGGCTCTGCCCCGTCCAAGCGGGGCGAAGCCCCGCTTCCACATACGCTTATGGCTAATGCCTGAAATGCCGCACTCCGGTAAAGATCATTGCCAACCCGAGCCTGTCGGCCGCTTCAATGACCTCCTGATCGCGTACTGACCCTCCAGGCTGGATGATCGCCGTCGCCCCCGCTTTGGCAATTTCCTCCACGCCGTCCGGGAACGGGAAGAAGGCATCGGAGGCAGCCACTGTGCCCTTCAGCGGCAACTGCGCCTTCATCGCTCCCAGTTTGCAGGAATCGACGCGGCTCATCTGTCCAGCTCCGACGCCTACCGTCTGCCCATCGCGCGCGTAGAGAATCGCGTTCGACTTCACGTGCTTGCAGACCTTCCATGCGAACAGCAGCGCCCGTTTTTCTTCCGCAGTCGGCGTGCGCCTGGTAACAACTTTCAGGTCGGCCTCAGCCAGCTGGTGAAGATCTGCATCCTGCACCAGCATGCCTCCAGAAATGTTTTTCAGAACCCAGGTTTGCTGTCCGGCAGGAACTTCCACCAGCCGCAGATTCTTCTTCGATGCGAACGCCGCTTTCGCCCCTTCATCGAATGCCGGGGCGGCAATCACTTCCAGGAACAGCTTGGCCATCTCCGTCGCCGCCGCCGCATCCACCGTCCTATTCACTCCGATCACGCCGCCAAAGGCTGAGACCGGATCGCATTCCAAAGCCCGAATGTAAGCCTCGGCCAGCGTCTTGCCGGTCGCGGTTCCGCAGGGATTGGTGTGCTTGATAATGGCGCAGACCGGTTCCTCAAACTCCCGCGCCAGATCCCACGCCGCCTGCAGATCCACGATGTTGTTATAGGAAAGCTCTTTGCCCTGCACCTGCCGCACGTTCGCCACGCCCGTGCCCGAACCGTCGGCATACATGGCGGCCTTCTGGTGCGGATTCTCTCCATAGCGCAGGTCGGCCACTTTCTGAAAAGCCAGCCGCAAATTCTGCGGAAAGCCTTCCGCCGCATGCAATTCGAAGTCGCCGCCCACCCGCTCCAGCGTCGAGGCAATGGCGGAATCGTAAGCTGCGGTTGTCGCAAACGCTTTCTGCGCCAGCCGCCACTTCGTTTCTTTCGAGAGCGTGCCGCCCGAGCGCACCATCTCGTCGGCGATCGCGCCGTAATCGGCGGGCGAGGTAACCACCGCGACATCCTGAAAATTCTTCGCTGCCGACCGGATCATCGAAGGCCCTCCGATATCGATGTTTTCAATCAACTCCTCGAAGTGCACCCCTGGCTTGGCGGCGGTCTTTTCGAAGGCATACAAGTTGACCACCACCATGTCGATCGCCAGGATGCCATGCTCCGTGACCGCCGCGCGATGGGCGCTGTCGTCGCGGCGATGCAGGATCCCCCCGTGAACTTTCGGATGCAACGTCTTGACGCGTCCATCCAGCATTTCAGGAAACCCGGTCAGCTCAGAGATATCTTTGACCGCAATACCGGAGTCGCGCAGCAGCTTGGCCGTCCCTCCAGTAGAAACCAGTTCCACGCCAAGTGTGGCAAGCCTGCGGGCAAAATCTACCAGTCCGGATTTATCGGTAACGCTAAGAATGGCACGCTGAATTCTAGACATGAGGACCTCGGAGCGAAGGAGCATTGGAGAAGAGAAATTCTAGCAGGCGCGGACAGTTGCCAGTGCCGAATATTTCGCTCTTGCCCTATACACATAATTATGAGATTATTACACATTGGAGATTTGAAACAATGAGGACGAATATAGATATTGACGACGGCTTGATGCGCCAGGCTTTGCGGCGCAGCGGCGTCCGCACCAAGAAGGCGGCGGTGGAAGCCGGTTTGCGCTTGCTGGTCGCAACGTACGCTCAACAGTCGATCCGGCGGCTCAAAGGCAAGGTGCAATGGGAAGGCGACCTCAACGCGTCCCGCCGCGGACGGATTGCCGGATAGCAGTATATGGTCATCGTCGATACGACCGTGTGGATCGACTACCTGAGAGGCGCCTCCAACCCAGAAACGGCGTGGCTCGACCGGGAGATGAAACGGCGCCGCCTGGGATTGACTGATCTGATTTTGTGCGAGGTGTTGCAGGGCGTGCGCGATCCAGGCGCGTTCCTCGAAGTTCGCAACGAGCTTTTGCGGTTTCACGTGTTCCCCGCTGGAGGCGTCGAACTGGCCACCGAAGCCGCGCGGAACTACCGCGCGCTGCGCGCAGATGGTCATACCGTCCGCAAGACAATCGATTGTTGGATTGCTACATTCTGCCTAATGTCCGGTCACGAACTCCTGCATCGCGACCACGATTTCGATCCGTTCGAGAAGCGATTGGGATTGAAGGTAGTGCATGCCGAGGGCTGAACTCTGCTTTTGCGCAACTCCAATTGTTTCGCTTTCGGACGGCAAAGACCATCGCAAAGTCGCAGCGGTCACTTTTGCGCAATGCGCGGAGTCGCTCCTGGGTGCTGTGTACTAGCTTTTTGCCTTAGCCTTGAGCTTCACATGTCCGCCCTGTATCTCGACCGAGTACACCACCGTATCGCAATGGTGCTGCTTACGAAGTTCGCTGGTCTTTTTCTTGACGAACGCCGCAAACGATTCCAGGTTGCCGGATACTTTCTCTCCCGATTTTTGCTTGGCTTCGGTGAGCGCCTTGTAGAGGGATTCAACTTGCTCCTGCTCGACCGCCGCCCCGGAACACTGCACCGAGAAAGGCGGCTCGCTCGTCTCGCCCGCACGCTCGGCGTGATGGCTGAGCCCGTAGACCGGATTATGCTTCGCTTCCCGCTCTTCGACGACGCGCACGCCCTGTACCGAGAGGATCGCATCCGCTGGCCGCCGATAGCCTTCTTCGCGAATCCGCATCTTCTTGCGCCACAGGTCGCTTTGAATCGCGTAGCGCTGCGCCATCTCGTTGTACCGGAAGCGCTGCGAAAAACTCAGCCGGGCGGTATCGCTGAACTTGCGAATTAACGAACTAACTTTCCATTCGACGTCGGTAGGAGGCCGTTTGGTCGGATTATTGAAGAAGATTTCATACTCGATCTTCAGCCGGCGCAGTTGCTGATCGAGGAGATTCAGTTCTTCTTCAGTGGTCACAAGGATTCCCCAGCCTCTACCTTAGCGTTCAACCATAGCGTTGGCGAGGTTCCCACCGGACACGGAAGGGATAGTACGAAAGTACCTAAGGACAGCTGTCAGTTCTCAGTTGTCAGCATTAGTCTCAGCGGTTCAACTGAAAACTCACAACTGATAACTGAAAACTCAAGAGCTATTTCGAACTCGACGCCATCTTCTTGACCATCGCCAGCACCAGCTTCCGGTCGCTGTCGTTCAGGTTCGCCGAGTACCGGCGCATCTGGCTCAGGAAGCGAACTTCATCATCGGAGAGTTGCGGCAGCCCCTTGTGGCCGTTGCTGTGGCCTTCGGCAAAGAATTGCGACAAGGCCAAATCCATCGCTCCGGCAATCTTGGCCAGCGTGTCCAGCGAAGGGATGGTATGCCCGTTTTCAACCCGCGACAGGTAACAGCGCAGCAGGCCAGTGCGCTTTTCGATGTCGCCCTGTGACATGCTTCGCTGGAGCCGGAAATTGCGGATGGTCTCGCCGATATTCATAGACACGCGACTAACTCAATCTCAAGACTGAATGGCAATATTGAAGATGCGTGCATAGTAACCAGAGTAGTACCGTCTGGCAAGTGGAAATTCTGTGCGTTCCAACCCGAAGTGTTTCCCTGAATGGTCTTGGGAAACGTCACGACTTCAAAGGTTGCGGAAAAACTCGTGTAGAGACGGGGCTTGCCCCGTCTCGGACTGCTTAATAATCTTGGCCCCTGAGGACCGCCCTCTATTCTGCCGCTTCACTTCTTCAAAGTCGCGCCCAGAAAGGCGACCGTGCGCTGCCACGCATCAGCAGCATCCTCGGCCCTGTATCCCTGCTTATTGCCGGGATTTTCAAACGCATGACCCGCATCCGGATAGATCTTCACCTCAATCTTCTTGCCCAGCTTTTCCATCGCTTGCTGAAACTTCTTCACATCGTCCGGAGTAATGCCGCGATCCTGCCCGCCAAAAATTCCCAGAATCGGAGCATTGATCTTCTTCAGCTCCGCAGGCTCGGTCGCCAGATGCCCGTAGTGGATGACCGTTGCCGCCAACTGAGGCTCGAGCAGCGCCGTATCCAGCGCATAGCCCCCTCCCATGCACCAGCCAATCGAGCCGATCCGATCTTTTCTCACGTTCGCTTGCGACGCCAAATAGTCATAGGCCGCTCGCAAATCGCGGGTAGCCCGGTCTTCGGCCAAGCCGCGCATCAGTTCGTGGGCCAGCTCTGGATTGTCGGCAACTTTACCGCGATACAAATCCACAGCCAGCGCAACGTAACCCTGGTCCGCCAGTTTCCCGGCCTGCTCCTTAACCCAGTCGTTCAATCCCCACCACTCATGAATCACAATGAGCGCCGGAAATGGCCCTTTGCCAGCCGGAGTGTAGAGAACTCCATTGACAGTCTCGTCGCCGGACTTGTACGAAACCGCCTTGCCATCAACCGCAAATGCCGAGAGAGATAAAGAGAGAGACAGCAGCAGCAACAGCAAAAGGCTTTTCATAGGATCACTCCGAACGTGCTTGGCTCAACAATATTTCGCATCGGTCTCGCCTCTGCAAGCCTGAAATTGTAAATGGAAAAGTTTCAGGTGTCAGGAGGGCAGGCGTCAGGTGTCAGGTCTTAGGGTTTCCTGACACCTGACACCTGAGACCTGCCTCTAAGGTGTTCCCTCAAACAGCGGCCACAGCCCATCGGCCGTGACGCGATAGATGGCGTAGGCGCTGCCCCCGTCAAAGGTGCGCCGGAACAGCAATTCACCGCGGCCATCGCCGTCGGCATCGACCGCGTCGATCAACTCCATCCTCGGACTGACGTCGAGATGCTGCGAATCCGTCTGCGCGAAAAACAGCTTCTGCAGCTCGTTTTCAAGATTAGTGCGGGCGATCAGCGTGAACTCTTTGGGTGCCTCGGCACTTCCGTTTGTGCTCGTGGCAGGTGGCCGGGTTTTTGCCGAGAGCACCAGCACCGGCTCGTTCGAATTGGAGAGATCAAAGATGCGAAGGCTCACATCGTCAAAGGCAGGTTGGGGCAACTTGCCTGTGGATTTGCCAGAAGATGATTTCTTGCGCGTGGGCGCAGCCTCTTGGGTCGCAACGCCCGTCTGGGCACGAAGTTGTGCTGAGGCCAGATCGAGCATCCGGCTGCGATAAGTGGCTTCTTCCGCCGGCTTCACATCATAGGTGTAGGGACGCGGATCAGGGCCGCCAGCATCGGAAATTGCAGGAATGACAACAATCGGCGGCGTGGCAGCGGCGTCCTTTGCAGTTGCACCGGGCTTCCCTGCACCCGGCGTCGTGTCCGTCAGAGCATCGAACGTCGTAAACGGCTCGCGGTTAGCGGTTGACTCCGGTTTTCCGCGCCGCAGCCGGGGCCGGTTCGGATCCTCGATCGGCTCGTCTGCCGCAGCAGTCTTCGCGGTCTCCGGTGGCGCGGTCGCCTTAGCAGTGTCTGGGGCGGGCGGCGCACTGGCGGGCGGGGCGGCAGGCTTCTGCTGATCTTTATCCTTATTTTTGTCCTTACTGTCAGCGCCGCCCTCAGAGGCAGCCTTTTCGCTGCGCCGGTGAAGCACCGGAGGCCCGCTCTCGTCTTCGATTACCGGCGGCGAGTACTTCTTGCTTTTCTCCGGAGCTCTCATTCCCGCCGGCAGCCACGAGCCTTCCGCCATCCAAACATGGTTCAGTTGTCCCGGCTGCGTAATCGTGAACACACCCTGCGACACACCGCTGCGAAAGCCTTCGTAGACAATGCCAAAATCGAGAGCCATGGGAACAGGGTCAGCTTTATACGCGCCGGCATCGTAAAATTTTCCGTCCATCATGATCGCAATCGGGATGAAGCGCGCTTTCTTGCCCTTGGGTGAAAGCTGGATCAGTCCCAGCGCGCGCGGTCCTTTGTCAACCGCCGCTTTGCGCCCGTACTGAGTGGTTGGGCCTTGGGCCACAAGTCGCGAACCGGCCAGCAAAATCATCGCCGCCAAGGTGACGGCGAACCGCCAGTTGCGATATAACCTGCAATGTAACCGTAACAATGTTCGGCGAGGAGCGAATTCCATGGAAGTCAATGATAAATCCCCAGACGTCAGTACGACGGATGAGAACGGCAAAGAGGTTGCCCTGAAAGATTTTCTCGGCAAGACTGTGGTGCTTTATTTCTATCCCAAGGCCGACACGCCGGGGTGCACCAAGGAAGCCTGCGGCTTTCGCGACAGCTACTCAGCCATTAAGAAAACGGGCGTGGTACTGCTTGGGATTTCGAAAGACACAGCGGCTTCGCAAAAGAAATTTCAGGAGAAGTTCAGTTTGCCTTTCCCGCTGCTGGCCGATCCGGAAAAGAAGATCGCGAACTTGTTCGGCGTGGTCAAAGAGAAGAATATGTACGGCAAGAAAGTGAAAGGCATCGCGCGCACCACGTTTGTGATCGGCCCCGACGGCAAGATCAAGCACATCTTCAACAACGTAAGAGCGGAAGGCCACGCCGAAGAAGTGCTGGCATACCTGAAGAGCGGGGCCTGAGTGAAGTTGCTAGTGTGGGGACGGGCGCCCTCGCCCGTCCAAGCCGAGCGCCGCTCGGCAGCCGCCCGCGCCGCAGCCTGCGGATTCACAATAGCCTCATGCCCATGACTTCGCTCGCCCGCGTCACTCCGCTGAAAGCCGGATTCTTCAATCGCGACCCGCGGCAAGTTGCCCGGGCGTTGCTCGGAAAGCTCCTCGTCCGCAAAACCCCCAGTGGAATCCTCGCCGGCCGCGTTGTCGAAACCGAAGCCTATCTCAGCCAAGGCGATGCCGCAGCCCATGCCGCCGCAGGACGGACGCCAAGAAATTCAGTTCTCTTCGGTCCTCCGGGTCGCGCCTATGTGTATTTCATCTACGGCAATCACTACTGCCTGAATGTTTCCTGCCTGCCCGACGGCGTCCCCGGCGGCGTCCTGTTTCGCGCCCTGGAACCGGTAGCGGGAATCGAGCAAATGGCTAAAGCGCGAGGCATTGAGCTAGCGAAAGAATCCGATCTAAAGAAAGTTTCTTCCGGCCCCGGACGCCTGTCCGAAGCCCTGCAAATAACCCGCGAGCGCGACAATGGAAAAAGTCTGGTAAACGCGCGCTCCGACCTCCACCTCGTCGATGACGGCTATCGCGCGCGCCGAGTAAGCGTCACACCTCGCATCGGGATCATGAAGTCCGCCGAACGGCCGCTGCGTTACCTCATCGCCGGAAACCCCTTTGTCTCCGGCAGGAGCCAGTAGCGCTTTTCACCCTTGGTTCCAACCCCGTTTTCTACGGGTGAGGTGTTGAGAGAACTTGAGAATTCCGCTACTCCAGACCCTGTCGCCACTGTACCAATTCTTTCGTCAGCGCGGAGGAGGCCTTCGTGTAGCTGCCTGCAAGGCTCATAGCCCTGTCTGCTTCGTCTTTGTTGCCCGAAGTGGCCAACTCCACAATCTTGGCCGCCTCCTGATGAAATTTCGCGTGCAAGTCTACGGCGGCGCGGTAACTTTGTGTTCCTTTGTCAGCCGCCGTAAAGTCCGGGCCGTACAGCCATTTCCCGAACTCGCACTGGTTGTCTACCCTGACCGCGGCGGGCGCCACATCGAATTTCCCGGTGTTGACGGCGGTTCGCAGCCGTGCTTTCCAATTCGCATGCGCTGCAATCGCTTTCTGAATCATCTCCACATTAATCACGGACTCACCCTCGCAGTCGGCCCTTATTTCCAATGGGTCCAGAAAACACCCTGTTTCCCCATAACCAGGCATCGACCACGCCTCTTGCACACTCTATCGGCGCCACAACGCGGAGGATTAGGCGGCCTAGACGCTGAAGGCTTTCGGGGCAACTGACGCTTCGGTTCAAGGTTCCAGCACAACATTGTCGATCAGCCGAGTGGATCCAACGTAGGCGGCGACGGCAACCAGCGTCTTTTGCGAGATCCGCTCGACGGGATCGAGCGTGTCGGGATCGACGATTTCAAAATAGTCCAAACGAACTTGCGGCTCTCCTTCGAACGCTTCTTTAGCGGCGGAGATCAGTTTGCCAGCGCTTCTTTCTCCGGCTTGAAATTGCTGCCGAACTTCCTGTAACGACCGTTGCAGCACGAGTGCGCGCCTGCGTTCTTCCCCATTCAAGTACGCATTGCGCGAGCTCAGGGCCAAGCCATCCGGTTCGCGCACGATCGGGCAAGCGACAATTTCCACCGGAAAATTCAGATCACGCACCATCCGCCGGATCACTGCCAGCTGCGCCGCGTCTTTCTGTCCGAAGAACGCCACCTCGGGCTCGATAATGTGAAACAGTTTTGCGACAATCGTGGTCACGCCCCGAAAATGGCCGGGCCGGGACCGTCCGTCGAGCTTTTCGCTCAGGCCCTCGACCACAACCCAGGAGACTGCGCCCTGCGGATAGATCTCTTCGACGGTCGGCGCAAACAGAATCTCGACCCCCTCTTTTTCCATCAGTCCGCAATCGCGATCAAATTGACGCGGATACTTCGACAAATCTTCGGTCGGCCGGAATTGTGTTGGATTTACAAAAATGGAAACGGCAACCGCGTCGCACTGCGCGCGAGCAGCGCGGACCAGCGACAAGTGTCCCTCATGCAGAGCGCCCATGGTCGGAACCAGGCCCAGGCGTTTACCACTCACGCGCGCGTCGCGGCAAGACGCGCGAGCTTCCCGAATCGTCGAGCATATCTTCATCGCTTAGCACGTCAACGATTGGCCGATGCAGAGAAACCAAGGGTTCGTATCAGGGCATCGCTTTAGCCATGCCGACACTTATCCCGGTTTGACCGCCCCTTTAGGGGCTGGTCACCAACCTCTGACCCCTCACGGCGCCTCGCGGTATTCCACGTCCAATTCTTTGAGGGTTCCGAGCAGCAGCGCGCGGTTCTTGCGCACGTCTGCCTTCGTCTGCTCGCTCGGAGCTTTGGGAACGGCCTCGGCGACAAACACCACGCGTCCGTAAGGCCACGCGCTCGACGGCAGTGCGACCAACTCCGCCTGGACTTCTTCCGGCTTCAGCAGATGAATCTCGCGATTGGCAAGGTCAAGGAAGCCGATCCCATCGTCGCGAACAATCAAGTACGGATTCCGCCAACCGCTCATGTTGGCGAACGACGGATATTTCGCGGGATCCGCCGCGGGTATGGACTCAAGGCCGCTCACATGCGGCGTCTCCGTGGGCTCAGGCTGTGGCGATTTGGAGCAGGCGATCAGCGCCCCAAGCAAAATGAAAGTGGCTAGCTCTCGCACGATAATTCGCACAACGTTTTCTCCGCCCGCTATTATCGCCGCATGGCCTGCTTGCGGAGGAGTACCGTATCGAGTGCGGCCTGCGTTTCTTTCGACAGGTGGTACGACTCAGTATCGTTCGGGAACTGGTGCGAAACCACGTCAGCCTTGAAAGCCAGTATGGATTCGGTAATCAGCGCGGCCGCGTCTCCATAACGGCGAACGAACTTCGCCGGATGTCCGAACGTCAGGTTGACCAGATCGTGGAACACCAGCACCTGGCCATCGCAGTCTGGACCAGCACCAATACCGATCGTGGGCGCTTCCACCTCGGCTGTGATCATGGCTGCCACTTCGCGCGGAATGCCTTCCAGATAGATGCAGGCCACTCCAGCGTGGTCAAGCGCGACCGCATCGCGCATGAGCTGCTCGATGGCATCCAAAGTCTTGCCCTGTACTTTGTAGCCGCCCATCACGTTGATCGATTGCGGCGTGAGCCCAATGTGCCCCGCCACGGGAATCTCGGCGTCGATCACGCGCCGGATCACGTCCACGCGCTTCTCGCCGCCTTCCATCTTGACCGCCTCGGCGCCCCCTTCTTTCACGAAACGGGCGGCGTTCTCAATCGCGTCTTTGGGGTCAACCTGATAAGACCCGTAGGGCATGTCGGCAATCAGCAGCGCATCTTTCACACCGCGCCGAACTGCCCGGACGTGGTGCAGCATCTCGCCCACGGTGACTGAAAGCGTGTTCTCGTAGCCCAGCATGGTCATGGCCAGCGAATCGCCAACCAGCGCAATGTCGATTCCGGCCTCGTCCACCAGGCGCGCCGTGGCGTAGTCGTAGGCGGTCAGGCAGGTGATGGGTTCGCGTTGAAATTTTTTTTCGCGGAGCGTGGCAGTGGTGATCTTGCGGCGGGGTTCCCCGATAGGCGTGAGACTCACGATGTCCTCCAGTGCCCCTCCGCCAACCGCGCGGATAGAGCCTGTACGCATCTTTGGATGACGCTGGGGAGATTATAGCTGCAAAAGGGGGCGTGGTCGATAGTTGTTGAGCAGCGGCCAAGGAGTCATAGTAAGACGTTGTACATCTGTCTTACTTAGTGGTAGGATTGAATCAAATATGCGAAGCTACAGAACTGTCATCAGTTCCAAGGGGCAGGTGGTGATTCCAGCCGAGTTGCGCGAGGAGTACGGCCTGGATCGAGGTACCCGTGCTGTCTGGACCGAAGATAAGGGGCGACTGGTGCTGACTCCGATAACCGAACGGCGACTGGACGAGATTATGGGCTTCCTTAAACCCGCTCCGGGCGAGCCATCGGCATTCGAGGGACTCTTTGAAGAACGCGAACGTGAGCGCAAACGAGAGGATCAATGACGGCTGTCTTTCCCCGCGGTAGTGCGAGGCGATATGTGCTCGACGCCAATGCGCTGATCGCTTTTTTTGAGCTGCGCCGGGGCGCTGCGGAAAAGGTCCGCCACCTGCTGGGTGAGGCGGCACGCCAGGATCTGCCCATCCTGATGTCGGCCATCAACTGGGGCGAGGTCTTCTACACGGAGTGGCGTTATCGCGGCGAAGCCAAGGCGCGCGAAGCCGAGGCAAGCTTGCTTGAAATGCCCATTGCAGTCATCTCCGCGGACCGGGAGCGCGCCTCCCGCGCCGGTGCCTTGAAGCAGAAGCACGGCCTCGGGTACGCCGACGCATTCGCCGCCGAACTGGCCATCGAGCGCGGAGCCTGGCTGGTCACGGCTGATCCTGAGTTTCAAAAAGTTGGGAAAGCGCTGGCCGTCTATCCGCTGCCGAGGCATGAGAAGTAACGTAGAAAGATAGTGCCAACAACTACCGGCCCACGACCACCGGTTTCAGGCAAACCAGGCTGTTGAATTTCCTGAGACCTGACACCTAACACCTGAGACCTTCTCTCACGCGCTGGCCGCGTCCTGTCCGCCCAGCGGCAGGAAGTATTGCGTGCCCTTGATCGGCGCGGAAACTTTCTTCAGCAACTCCTGCAGGTCCTCGTTGCGGTCGACAAAGTCGATCTCCGACGTGTTCACGATCAGCAGGTCGGATTGCGTGTAGTGAAAGAAAAAGTGTTCGTATGCCTTCACCACTTCCATCAGGTAATCCTCGCTGATGGCCTTCTCCCCGGCCGCGTTCTTTTTCTTCAGCCGTTTCTTCAGCACTTCCGGGGAGGCCTGCAAATAAATGACCAGGTCCGGAGTCGGGAGTTGCTCGCGAAAACAATTGAAGTAGCGATTGTAAGTATCGAGTTCCTGGTCGTTCAGATTGAGGCAGGCAAACAGCTTGTCTTTTTCAAAGATGTAATCGGCAACCACTGTCTTATTTGACCGCGGCCCCAGATCGAGCGCCCTCAGTTGCTCGAAGCGCCGGATGAGAAATGCGAACTGCGCCTGGAACGCCGCTCCTGGCTCGCCTTCGTAGAATGCCTTTAGAAATGGATTGTCTTCCGGTTCGATCACTCGCTGCGCCGCCAGTCGCTCTCCCAGAACCCGCGCCAGCGTGCTTTTCCCAACGCGTATGGGACCTTCAACCGCAATGTAACGGGGAAGTTCGAAAAGCTTGGCCATAGAGTGACGACTTGTCGACCGTCGTCGGAACTGAAGAGCAGAATATATTGCTTCGGGCCTCCGACGCAATTGTGGATTATGGAGAGGTCAGAGGTTAGAGGTCAGATTGCAGAGGTTAAACCCCAACGATTGTGCGTTACCGCAGAACGCGAAAGATTCTCACCTCTGCAATCTGACCTCTGACCTCTGCCATCGCATACAATTTCCTCATGCTCCCCGCTCTAATCGGACTGACGGCCGCTGCCGCTGCTACGACGGCCGGGTATCAGTCCATGTCGCCAACCGGCCAGTGGTTTGGGCGGACATTCGTTGCGGGGACACCAGGCAGCAAGCAACTCGCCCTCACCTACGACGACGGACCAAACGATCCCCACACGCTGAAGTTGCTCGATGTCCTGGCCAAGCACAGCGTGCGCGCAACGTTCTTCATGATCGGACGCTACGTGCAGCAGCGCCCCGATATCGCCCGCGCGGTAGCGCAGGCCGGACACGTCGTCGCCAATCACACCTTTACCCATCCCTTGCTCATCTTCGAATCGGAAACGCAGACGCGCAAAGAGTTGGTCGATTGCCACCAGGCGTTGCAGGACGCGATTGGCGAGCATTCAAGATTGTTTCGTCCGCCATTTGGAGGAAGACGCCCGGCAACCCTCAGGATCGCGTGCGAGCTCGCACTGGAAACCGTGATGTGGAACGTTACCGGCTATGACTGGAATGCCTCGCCTGCCGCGGTGATCGAGAAGAAGGTCGACAGGCAAGTGCGCGGAGGAGACGTGATCCTGCTCCACGATGGCAGCCATCGCGGCCTGGGAGCCGACCGCGCACAGACAGTGATTGCAACGGAAAATCTGATCCGGCGGTACAAGGATGAGGGCTACGATTTTGTGTCGGTGGAAGAGATGCAAATGCAACCGTCAGGAGTCATCCCATGAAGCACGTCATTTTCTTTCTTTTCGTGAGCGTGATCGTGGCTGCAGCCCAGCCCAAGGCGCTCTTCTACATGATGGACCGGCCCAACTCCGTGCAATCCTTCACCGAGCACGCTGACAAAATCGACATTCTCGTGCCTGCCTGGTATGGCGTTGACGGCAACGGACTCCTTTGGGGCGGACCGAATCCCTACGTTCTGCAGACCGCGGCGCAGCACCATGTCCCCGTCATGCCCATCGTCGCCACCACCGTGCAAGCGGAACTGCACAAACTTTTCACCACTTCGGCGGCGCGCAAGGCCTTCATCGACTCGCTGCTCAGCGAGTGCAAGAAGAACGGATACAGCGGCTTTCAGATCGACTTCGAAAATGTGCAATGGACCGACCGCGATCTGCTCTCGGACCTGGTTTCGGAAACCGCAGCCGCCCTCCACCAGCAAGGCTTGCAACTCACCATCGCCACCGTGCCCAACGCTCCCGGTGCCCCGGGCAACAGCAGCTACGCCCGTTGGCTCTACGCCAACTGGCGCGGCGCCTACGATCTCAAAGCCCTGGCCCAAGTAGCCGACCTGATCTGTCTGATGACCTACGATCAAAACACGCGCTGGACGCCGCCCGGTCCGGTCGCGGGCTATCCGTGGACGGTGCAGCAACTGGAATACGCTCTGCAATTCGTTCCCAGGGAAAAACTGTCGCTGGGCATTCCGGTTTATGGATATCACTGGTTTGCCGGCGACCCCGGCAAAGATGAGAAACCGAACCCCATGGCTGAGTACGTAGGGCAGCAGGAAATCGACCAGTATGTGGCTGCCTATCACCCGCACGTCGAGTGGGACTCGTTCGATCGCGCCGCCTGGTTCTACTTCTACCGCGACGACTCTCGCGAGTGGGTCTTCTACACCGATAAGCGCGGATTTCAGGAGCGCCTGAACTTAGCCCGCGATCGCCATCTGCAAGGCTTTTGTTCGTGGGTGCTGGGGGCCGAGGATCCCGCAATCTGGACCGCGTTGCCTTCCCATAAATAAGAACTGACGCTCTTGCTACGCCGCCGCCATCGCAAACGCCTGCTTCGCCGCGGCAATAGTCTGCTGCACATCATGTTCGGTGTGCGCCGCGCCCATAAATGCCGCTTCGAACTGTGAAGGCGGCAGATAGATTCCGTTTTCCAGCATCGCGCGGAAGAACCGCCCGAAGCCTTCAGTGTCGCACTTGGCGGCCGAGTCCCAATCAGTGACTGGGCCCTTGGCGAAGAACCACGTAAACATCGACCCCACCCGGTTGTGGCACATGGTCACTCCAGCGTCATGGGCCGCGGCTGCTACCCCGGCGACCACCGCTCCAGCCAGCCGGTCGAGGGTCGTGTAGACATTTTTGTGCTCACGCAAGTAGCTCAGCGTGGCATAACCCGCAGCCATCGCCAGCGGATTCCCAGATAGCGTTCCCGCCTGGTACACCGGCCCGAGCGGAGCTACCATATCCATGATTTCGCTCGGTCCGCCGTAACCGCCCACCGGCAACCCTCCGCCGATAATCTTGCCCATGGTCGTGAGATCGGGCTGAATTCCATAGACTTCCTGCGCCCCGCCATAAGCCAGACGGAATCCGGTCATGACCTCGTCGAAAATCAACAGCGCCTTGTCGCGCGCGGTAATCACGCGCAGAGCCTCCAGGTACCCGCGAGCCGGAGGCACGCATCCCATATTCCCCACGACCGGCTCCACGATAACGCAGGCAATCTGTTGCTTGAATTTCTCGAACGCCTGCTCCAGCGCTCTGATGTTGTTGTAAGGCAACGCGAGTGTGAACTGGGTAAATTCCTCCGGAACCCCCGCCGACCCCGGAATGCCCAGCGTCGCCACCCCCGATCCTGCCTTCACCAGCAGCGCATCGGAGTGCCCGTGATAGCAGCCTTCAAATTTCACAATATATTTCCGCTTCGTATATCCGCGTGCCAGCCGGATGGCCGACATAGTCGCTTCCGTCCCCGAACTGACGAAGCGAACTTTCTGCATGTGGGGAAAAGCGGAAATCACTAGTTCGGCAAGATCCGCTTCCGCAGGCGTGGAAGCTCCAAAGCTGGTGCCCTTGCGCGCCGCCGCGATGACGGCCTCGACCACGGTCGGTGCGGCGTGCCCCAGGATCAGCGGACCCCAGGAGCCGATGTAGTCCACATACTCGTTGCCGTCGGCGTCCCAAAGGTGCGAGCCCTGGCCGCGCACAATGTACAGCGGCTCCCCACCCACGCTGCCGAAAGCGCGCACGGGAGAGTTCACGCCCCCGGGAATCAGCTGTTCGGCGCGTTTCTGCAGCGCGCGGGATTGTTCTGTCTTGCGGGCCATAATTCCTCCACAGCGGTAGCTGCCTCAGACGAATATAGACGAATATAACAGTCGGATCTTGCCGGTGGAACGCCGGGCGTAGCCGTACCGAATTCATCGGACTTTCACGAAATTGCAATACTCCCGCAATCTCTCGCAGCTATCGTGATCCCAGTTGCCCTTCTAACCGGGAGGGTTTTTGGGACGGCCTTGGGGGGCTCCGGGCTGTCCTTTTTACTTTCCGACGCTTCGAGTAACGCAAGGTCCTACTTCAGGTATGCCCGCACCAGACTGATCAGGTCTTCCGTTAATTCTTCGTTCGATTCCATCCCGTGATTCGGATGCGTGATGTGCAGCCGGATGTGATCCTCGAGGATCTCCGCCATCAGGCTGTTGACGCCGCCGCGAATCGCCGCCAACTGCATCAGGATATCGGCGCACTCATCGCCGCCTGTCACCGCGCGCTCGACCGCGTCAATTTGCCCGCTCATGCGTTTGATCCGCGACAGCAGCTTCTGTTTTTCTTTCGAGATTTCCGGAAGTTTGCCTTTCATAATTTTTTCTTGATTTTCCTGCATTTTTCCCTTGACATGTACCCTAGGGGGGTATGATATAACATTCCTAGCGGGAACGCCAGACCTCCCGCCAAGACTACCAAAAGGATCTATGAAAACCAGCAGTGCGTGTGAGCCTCCGAATTGGCGGCGCACTGGATGGCAGCAGTAGATGTGACACGATAGCCGCTGCACTCTTCCCTATCGCTTCACCTCTGCTTCTCCCATCCCCAGACAATCGAGACGAGAACGCAGCCCGCGGCGACCCTGCCGCCGGGATTACTCCGGCCGCTAGCGAAACAGCGTCGCGTGGGATCACGTGCGAGAAGTGCGTCGTCAGATCGGCCAAAGCGAGAACAAGTTCGACGAATTCTAGAAACAAAAAGAAAGGAGGAAACGACATTGACCTGCCTGGCAGCTTTCGCGGAAACCATGGCGGTGGCGACCACGCAGGTCGCGCAGGCGATCCGGTACGAAGATGCCGCTTCCTCGCAATTGGAAAAGATCGGAGAAGGACTTCGCATGAACTGGACCGTGGTCACCGACACCGACGGCGGACGCCAACTCCGAATTCTATGGAGCGGCGCAGGCAGATTGCTAGTGTCGGATGATATTAACCATGGTTAACTATCTGTGCTATGGTTGCGTTAATCGTCTGGCCTGGGGAGCGTCGGGTCCGAATCAAAGCAGCAAGAGGCAAGCAGCAAGAGGAAAGACCGCGGCTCTCCGAATGTGCGCCGCACCTGTAACCTTCTGTTAACCGGCTGTGTAGATACTACGGGGATGGCTTGTGGGGAAAATGCGAAAGCAAGATTGTAAATCGGCAGGCTGGACTGCGGCGACGCTGCTGCTGGCCGTGCTGTGGCTGGTGACGGCCGCAACCTGGAGCATCCCAGCGTACGCGCAGCAGGCTGATGCAACTTTGCCCAAGGCCGACTCTCCACCAGCGAACCCGAGCAATCCGGCCGACCCGCCCGACCCGCCCGCCAGCGGTGATCCCCAAGCCATGCTCCCTCATTTCAGGGACAGCCGCTTCTGGCTCTCCGGACAGATGAACTTCATCTTCCAAACTCATCCTGACTTTCCCGCCGACTACAGCGGGCCAAACAGCCTCAGTTCACACTATGACAAAGCCACGTCGCGAGTCATGACGCTCTACACCGGCGTCCGCCTCAATAATTCCACCGAGCTTCTGCTAGATATCGAAGAAGCCGGTGGCGCCGCCCTCAGCACCGGCCTGGGCTTGGCTGGAAATACGGATCTGGACATCGTGCGCAATCCGCTGTTAAGCAAAGAACCCTATCTGGGGCGCGGCATGATCCACAAAGTGTTCGCGCTGAGCAAAGATAAGATCGAGAACCAGCGCAGTTTTCTATCGTTATTCGATGAACTGCCGCGCCGCCGCCTCGAAATCCGCTTCGGCAAATTCAGTCTGCCGGATTTCTTCGACATGAATTCGGTCGGCACTGATACTCATTTTCAATTCATGAACTGGTCGGTGGACAACAACGGCGCCTGGGACTACGCTGCCGACACGCGCGGCTACACTGTCGGCTTCACCGCTGATTACGAAGACCGCAACTGGGGTTTCCGCTTCGGCGAGGGCTTGATGCCGAAGGTCGCAAACGGAATTGATCTGGTGTGGCGGCCGTGGCAGGCTCATGCGGAAAATTGGGAATACGAACTTCGGCGTGGCATCATCCCAAAGAAACCCGGCGTCGTGCGGCTCCTCGCGTACACCAACTACGCCAATATGGGCATCTACCGGATGGCGATGAACAGTTTCTAGATCATTCTTCACCGGTACCGGAAACAGTCCCTGAAATCACGAACCACCCCTGGCACATCACCCGTAAGTACGGCTTCGGAGTAAACCTCGAACAGAATCTCACTCGCTATTTCACCGCCTATGCCCGCTGGGGATGGGATAACGGAAAGACCGAGTCCTTCGCCTACACCGAAATTGATTCCACGTTCAACCAGGGAGTAGGGGCGAATGGCGCTCTATGGCATCGCAAGCAAGACCGCGCCGGCATTGCCTTTGTGTCGAACGGCATCAAGAAAGATCACCAGGTCTACCTTGCCGATGGCGGCCTGGGTTTCCTGCTGGGTGATGGAGGGCTGAACTACGGACGCGAGAACATCGTCGAGACGTACTACACCGCCCACATTTGGCGCGGAATCTATATCGCTCCCGGAGTGCAGCACATCAACAATCCCGGCTACAACCGCGACCGCGGCCCGGTCATAGTCCCGAGCCTGCGCCTTCATGTGGAATTCTAGAACGCCGCGTTCAAATCTTAAGAGTTGCCGCCTCAACCGTTCCGCGTAATTCCAGCTTCTTGTTTTTGCGCGCTCTGCAGCGCCCAAGCCATGCGCGGTGTATTGTGGGCAATCCCGAATTGGCCCTGGGCATCCAGCAGAATGATTCCGCCGTGGCCGTTCAGGCGCTGCTTCAGATAATTCATCGCTTCTTTCGCAATCCACTCCGGCAGGCTTCCGGATTCGACCCGATCCGCCGCCCACTTCGCCAGCACCAGCTTCATGATCGGTTCGCCCCATCCCGTGGTGGAAACCGCCGCGCTCAGATTGTCGGCGTAGCAGCCGCAACCGATGAGCGAAGAGTCGCCAAGGCGGCCGGGATCTTTATTCAGCGTGCCCCCGGTTGAGGTGGATGCCGCGATATTGCCATCGCCGTCAAGGGCAACGGCTCCCACCGTGTCGTGCGAAATTTCGGGCGCAAACAGATCGTTGCCGTGGGTCGAGTCCTGCGCCTGGTATTCGCGCAAGCGCTCGACCTCGCGAGGGATGACGAGATCTTCGTTGCGGCAAAGAGCGATGCCGTGCTCGGCGGCAAAGCGCTCGGCGCCCTCGGCGACAAAATAGACGTGGGTGCTGTCGCTGAGAATCTTGCGCGCGGCCCGAACCGGGTTGCGCAGCCGCTCCACACACCCGACGCCGCCCCCGCGCAACGTCGCCCCGTCCATAATGAAAGCGTCGAGTTGCACCTTGCCATCGCGGTTCAGGAAACTGCCCCGGCCGGCGTCGAAGGTTTCGTCATCTTCCATAACCACCACCGCGGCTTCGACCGCGTCCAAAGCCGAGCCGCCGCCTTCCAGCGCCCGCCATCCCGCAGCCGCGGCTTTGCGCACGCCCTGAAGGTGCGCCTCGACCATATCGTTGGGAATCGCCCAGGCGCCACCGTGAACCACCAGAATAGGATTGTTTGCCACTTTCAGTCCTTGGGGGAAATTTGAGCTATTAGTGTACAAGCTATCTCAAGAATCGTTCCTGCGGAGGGCATGGCTTCAGCCATTGCCGTCCATGCCCCACGCATTTGAATTTATAATGCAGTGCGACTTCGTTTTAATCCTTTGCACCAGGAGATTGGAATGCAACGCAAAGCCAGTGCAGTCTGGAAGGGCGGTCTTAAAGACGGGAAAGGGACAGTTTCGTCCACCAGCGGCGTTCTTTCGAATACGCCCTATTCCTTCACCACGCGGTTTGAAAACACTCCGGGGACGAATCCCGAAGAACTGATTGCGGCCGCGCATGCCGCATGCTTTTCGATGGCGCTGTCGGCCCAACTCGGAGGCGCGAACCTGACGCCGGAAAGCATCAGCACTGCCGCCACCCTCACCATGGAGAAACTCGATGCCGGCTGGACCATCACCGCCGTCCACCTGGATGTGACCGCCAAGGTGCCGGGCGCGAGCGCGGAAGCCTTCAGCACCGCCGCGCAAAACGCCAAAGCCGGCTGCCCCGTATCCAAGGTCCTGAACGCAAAAATCACGATGGATGCCAAACTCGGCTAGTGTTCTGATTTCCCGTAGAGACGCGGCTCGCCGCGTCTCCCCGGCGTCCCCCAGCACGACCCTGTCGCGGTGAGCCTCAGGTCCAGGGTGAAGTGGATCCTGCACTGCTCCAGCCGCGAAGCGGCGGAATAAGAAATCGAACCAATCGAGTCCCGCAACGGACGGCACTTGGGCTGGTCTCCGGAGGACTACCCGGGTCAAACAGTGGAGTCTGACCCCTAGCTTTGCTCGCGCAGCGCCTGCCGCAGCTTGTGATTCAGTTTCACCGCTTCCTGCGACGCCTGGTCGATCATTTTGACCCAGCGCCGCAAGTTCTCAGGCGGGCCTGCCTGCGAAATCAGGTAGGTGGCTTGCACAATGGTTTCGAGCGAGTTGCTCAGATCATGCGCCATCAGGCGAAGCTCTTTCGCCAGTTCCGCGGGAATTTTATCGGAGGTGTTTCCCATAATCATCGGCGTCCTGAAGCCTTGCCAACGGCGGAACTCACCTAAGCCGGTGATGTTGCGCTCGTTTGACAGCCGGGCGCCAGCCAGTAGATATTAGTGTAGTCCCCCTAAAAAAGGGCCTGCCGACTTTTTCTTTTTATGCGGATATGGCGGAACTGGCAGACGCGCTAGGTTCAGGTCCTAGTGGCCGCAAGGTCGTGGAGGTTCGAGTCCTCTTATCCGCACCAAAACTCAGCTCCTGGCGGCGCATGGATCCGAATTGATCGCCTGACGAGGCACCATGCTGGAAGTCAAACTCATCCTTTGTCCCATTGATTTCTCAGAGTTCTCGGTACGCGCATATCGCTATGCGCTATCGCTGGCCGAGCACTACCGGGCCCAGGTGGTGGCGCAACATATAGTAGAGATATGGCGATATCCTTCCGTTGGCTTTGTTGCCTCTGCGCAACTCTATGACGAGTTTTGCCAGTCGCTTCGCGAGAGCGGCAAGCAGCAGTTGCAGGAATTCGTCAAGAACCACACCCACGATGAAATTCAGCCCGAGCTCGTGGTCCACCTGGGTATGGCTCCGGACTCTATTCTGTCGTTTGCGCAAGTGCGGAAAACGGACGTAATCGTCATGGGAACGCACGGCCAGCGCGGGTACGACCGCCTGATGCTGGGGTCGGTGACCGACCGAGTGATGCGCCGGGCTCCCTGCCCTGTTTTGGTGGTTTCTCAGCCGCCGCCCCACGACTCTATGGCCGCCGGTGAAAAGCGGCGCCACCACTTGACCCGAGTCCTTTACTGTACCGATTTTTCCAAGAATTCAGAGCAGGCCTTGAACTATGCCATCTCTGCCACAGCGGAGTACGACGCCGAGCTCACCCTGCTGCATGTGTTGGAGGAGGTCCCAAGTCCAGCCAAGTCCGACGAGGTCATAGCGGCAGTGACCGCGCGACTCGATAAACTGATTCCACCGGGGAGGCGCAAGAACCTCAAGATCAAGACGGCAGCCCGCATCGGTAAACCTTACCAGCAAATCATCCAATTCGCGCTGGAAGCGCAAATCGACATGGTGACGATGGGAGTGCGCGGCCGCGGCGCCTTGGATCTAGCGGTGTTTGGTTCGACAACCTATCGCGTGATGCAGTTGGGGCCCTGCCCCGTTCTCGCTGTCCGCGTTTGAATTGTTACGATTCGGGCCTTAGCCCTAAGCTCGCGGTGTTTGGCCTCACGTGCCGACAGATGGTCCTAGTGGCCGCAAGGTCGTGGAGGTTCGAGTCCTCTTATCCGCACCAAAAACAGCTCTGAGCCGTCAGTTCTTAGACCGCAGCAAATAGCTCTCTTCCGTAAAGGGATTGGCGTGCGGAGAAAACCCCGCCTACTCAGGACTCTGATCCGACCTTACCTCTAGGCCATGAATTCCAGACGCTGTGGTTACCACAGATGGTTTGACCTCTCGATCCATGGAACCAGGAGGCGCCAAGCGACTGCGGTAGCCACTATCAAACTGAGCTTTGTCCACCATTTGATGTCGCCGCTGACTAACACGAGCAAGACACAAACTGAAAGAATCCCCACCAATGCCTTGCCCAGAGCGTAATCCAGAAACCACAGCAGCGATAAAGGGGCGACGATGGAGAGTGGCAGATGTAAGAATCGAATGACGCGCAGGAGCGGATTCCCCAAAACTTCCATCGCTGGTCCCGAGACGGTTATGGCAACCAGCGCCCAGGCAATCCATACCAGGATGCTTCCTCGAGACTTCATCACGCCCCGGCAGACAACCTATGCGTGCTGCGACTTTGTGCAATCCCGTACTGCCGGATTTTATAGAGCAGAGCCTTGTAGCTGATCTTCAGCAGCGCCGCCGCCTGTTTGCGATTCCAGTTCGTCTCTTCCAGCGCCCGCGCGATTGCTTCCGCCTCCGCTCCATCTTTCGCGTTCCGCGACAGCGACTTCAGGCCGCCCACCGACTCCGCACCCGCGGCTGCGGTTCTGTCGGCCACATAGGCATGCATTCCTCGGCCGCCATCGGGCCGGGGCTGCAACTCGGATGCCGCCAGCGTCTCGTCTCCCAGCACCAGGTAGCGCTTGATGAAGTTGCTCAGTTCGCGCAGGTTGCCCGGCCAGGAATGCCGCAGGCATGCCTCCAGCAACAGCGGTGACAGTGGCAACGGCGGACGCGCATACGACTCCGACATCCGCGACATGAAGTGCTTCAGCAGGATCGGAATCTCTTCCTTGCGCTCGCGCAGCGGCGGCAGCGACATCGTGAATGCGTTCAGCCGGTAATAGAGATCCTCACGCAAACGCTTGCTGGCCAATGCTTCAGGAATATCAATGTTGGTCGCGGCCAGAATGCGCACGTCCACTTTGACTAACGTCCGGCTGCCCAGGCGCGAGAACTGCTGGTCTTGCAGCACGTGCAGCAGTTTGGCCTGCAGCCCCGGCGGCATTTCTCCGATTTCGTCGAGCAGGATCGTGCCCTTGTTGCACAGCTCGAACTTTCCCGGCTTCGGGTGAGTGGCGCCGGTAAAAGCTCCCGCTTCGTATCCGAACAGTTCGCTCTCCAGCAGATCGGCAGGCACCGCCGCGCAATTCACTTTCAGGAATGTGCGGTGGGCGCGCGGGGAAAGTTTGTGGATCAGGCGCGCCAGCACTTCTTTGCCAGTGCCGCTTTCCCCCAGCAGAAGCACGGGAATTTCGACGTTGGCGACCAGCGCGGCCTGCGAACGAATTTTCTTCATCGCCGGGCTGGCTGCGATGAAGAACACGTCGTCGCAAAGTTCTTCGACCTCGCCCGCGTAGCTCTCACCCTTGGCCGTGCCAACGCACTGTCCAATCACGGCATCGAGTTCGGCTTTCTGGAACGGCTTGGTCAGATAGTCGACCGCTCCCAGCCGCATCGCCTGCACCACTTTGCGCGTGTCATTCACGCAAGAGAGCATGACCACTTTCAATCCCGGCTTCAGGTGGCGGAGCTGTTCCAGAGTTTCGAGCCCGTCAATACCCGGCATGAGCAGATCCAGCAGCACCAGGTCGGGGCTCAGGCCCTTCTGCACGCGCTCCACCGCTTCTTCGCCGGTGCTGGCAGTTTGCACTTTGTGCTCATCCACTTCCAGCAGCGTGCGGATATAGCGCAACATTCCCGGTTCGTCATCCACCAGCAAGATGTTGGCGGCTTCGCTCATTCGGTTCCTCGTGGCGGGCTGCTCAAAATTGGTTTCAACGGAATAATAAAGGAAAACTTGCAACCCGCGCCCGGCTCGCTTTCAACCCAGATCTTGCCGCCCATCCCCTGCAGCAGGCGCCGGGCAATCGCCAGCCCCAGTCCCATGCCCTCGGCCGCTTCGCTGCCCGGCAGGCGGAAGAAGTCGTCGAAGATTTCCAGGTGAAACTCCGGTCGAATTCCCGGCCCGGTGTCGGCCACGCTCACTTTCACCGCGTTCGGATTGTTCATCGACTGTCGCCGGCGGTCCCCATTCGTGGCGGACTCACTCACGCTGCGTCGCTCCCACATATGCGGCTCGGCATGCAGCCACACCGTTCCGCCCTGCGGCGTGTACTTGCAAGCGTTCTCCAGAAGATTCGAAATTACGCGCTGGATCTTCGGCAAATCAAAGGCAAACGGCATCAGCTTGTCGTTCGCCAGGAAATACAACGCCAGACCGCGTTCCTGAAACCGCGCGGACCACAGCCGGCAAACCTCGGAGAGACACGCGTTCATGTCCCCTTCCACAAACTGCATGCGCAGTTCGCCGGTTTCGAGCAGGCTGAAGGTCAGGAAGTCCTGAATGAAGTGCTGCAATCGTTGTCCACTCAAAAACATGTCGCCCATGATTTCGCGCTGCCGTTCATTGAGCGGCCCGAGTTTCTGACTCTGCAGCAGTTCGATGTAGCCGTTGAGAATCGCCAGCGGCGTCTTCAGGTCGTGTGCAGCAGACGCCAGAGCAGTCGTCGTCTTGCGCATGTGATCGCGCACTTGCTCCAAATCGCGCGCCACATCCTCCGCCGAGCTCGACCCTGCAGCCCGAGCTTTGGCAGTGGACGGACCCTCTTTCGGACTACTGCCTTTGTGGGCAGGAACTGGGCTTTTGTCTAACGTTGAAGACATGAGAACCAAATAATCGAACACTTATAACGGGGAGGGTGTTCCTCTACCTTCAGAACACGGGGGGTAAATTGATCGTATGTCAGGGGTACCAGACTGTCAATTGGAAAAGGCCCCGAACCGGCATTGAAGCGAAAAACCTTGCACCTTTTTGACATGACTATTGGTCATTCATGCAATCTTAACGCTGTGCAATTGCCTCTGTAATCCCCCTGTTGGAGGCGAGGTTTGCGGTGATTCCGGGCAATTTAGTTCCACGCCGAAGTTTGGCCCCTCAGATGCGGCCTTTAGGGCGGTTAATACCTCCTCTTAGGTGGTCCTGATAGTGCGTCGCAGCCTATTAAAGAAGGAAGAACGCAAGTGGCCACGACTGCAACTCTCAATTCCGGTTTTTGTCCGCACTCGTGACCGGAATGGCAGTGAATCCTTGGAGTTTGCCACGGCCGTCAACATCTCTCCTGGGGGTGCTTTGGTGGTTGTTCGCCGTTCTTTGCCAAGATCGACGCTGCTTTCCCTGGAAATTCCCAGCGCTCCCATCGGCTCCGCCGACGGTTTGAAGACCTCTTCGCGCGTCATGCAAGCCAAGGCTGTATGGGTTGAGCACCTCGATGACTACCATCTTCTCGGTCTGAAGTTCGCCCGCCCCCTGAACACCGACGCTGCCGCGGTTTCCGGTTGGCGTTTGAGAAGAGCCGGTGCTGCGGTGTGAACTATTTTTCCCTTCCCTCCTCCGTCTGAGCATGGCACTTTAGTGCCATGCCCCTCGCTCTTGATCTCAGGCTATTATCCCGCCAAGCCGTTCACCCGTTGGGCATTTAACGGAACTCTCCCCAGTCGTTCTGTGCTCTTCCTCGGTTTGGCGCTTGGGTTGCACTTTTAGTGCACGCGGGTGGCGTCGCTCCGCATGGGGGCAATCAGCCTATGACAACACTTCCGGTAATTCCTCTGGCGCAGGCACTGGGCGAGGTTCCCCCTGACAACATAATTTTTGGCCATTCTGAGGTCATGCAGGCGGTTCGCTCACGGCTCGGCAAAGTGGCCGCCGCCAACGTTCCGGTCCTGATCACCGGCGAGAGCGGCACCGGCAAAGACATCATCGCCCGCCTCATCCATGGATTATCCCCGTGGAAGAGTGGCCCGTTTGTGAAGGTGAACTGCCCGGCGATTCCCGGAACCCTGCTGGAAAGCGAGCTGTTCGGCTACGAAAAAGGAGCCTTTACCGGCGCCTTTGGCTCCAAGCCAGGGCGAGTCGAACTGGCCCACCGCGGCACCTTGTTTCTGGATGAAATTTCCGAACTCGACCCATCCTTGCAATCGAAGCTTTTGCAACTCCTGCAAGATGGCCAGTTCTGTCGCATCGGTGCCCAGGAAGACAAGAAGGTCGAAGTGCGAGTGGTGTGCGCGACCAACCGCCATCTGGAAGCCGAGATCGAAGCCGGCTCTTTCCGCCAGGATCTTTATTACCGCATCAACGTGGTCAACCTGCGCATGCCGGCGCTGCGCGAACGCCGTGGCGATATTGAAGATCTGTGCGCCTACTTCCTCGAATATTACAACCACAAGTTCAACTGCCGGGCTCGCCCTCTGTCCCATGAAGTTCTGGCAGTTCTGCAGAAATATCACTGGCCGGGCAACATCCGCGAACTGGAAAACTTGGTCAAGCGCTACGTGATTTTGGGTCACGAAGAAGTGATCACCAACGACCTGGTGGCGCGCGAGCCCGACTTCTTCAATCCCGACATCTCGTTCGACGGCCCGATTTCCCTGAAGAAACTCACCCGCCAGTGCGTCCACGAACTGGAGCGCAAGGTCATCCTGAAGGTGCTGCAACAGCACCATTGGAACCGCAAGCAGGCAGCCCGCACTCTCGGCATCAGCTATCGCGCCCTGCTCTACAAGATTCGTGATGCCGGCCTGCCGTCGAACCGCGCCCTGCGCCTCCGCCAGGCGGAGAAGAATACCAGCGACGTCGACCTCAGCAATGCAACCACCGGGGTAGTGGCCGCCTGAGGCCGCGTTGCCCCCGCGCCGGACGCAAGCTCTACTTTTGTCTGGAAAGCGAAATATAAAGCGGCAAGCCGAAATGCGGCCGATCGCCCGTCGATTCCAACCTCGCCGTGCCGATCAAACGGTTCCCGTCATCCCATAGAAGTTGCAACTGCACCTTGGAAGGCTGGTTGCCGGTTTCCGGCAAACTGAGGCTCGCCGCTGCTCCCCCTGTCAGAAAGCCCTGCTCGATCCCCAGATCTTCCACCGCAACCATGCCGCCGTTGTCGAACCCAATTTGCATATGATCGTCGCCGCTGACTTGCACCCGCACGGGCAACTTCCCTTTCGCTGTGTCCACGTTTCCGATCCACAAGCCAACTTGAGATGGGTCCGCGTGGAAAGGTCGAGAAGCCTCACGGGCTTCAACTTCTTTGCGCGCTGATTCCAGGTTGGCCAAAAGACCGGTAGAGAACGCGTCGGCGAGCTGGAAGGCCAGATCATCCATCGCTTCGCTTGATGTATTCGTCAAACACGCGATCACCACACCCGCCTTAGGAAGGACCAACAGCGTTGCCGAACCCGCCAGCACCACCCCGTCGCTGATCAGCACCGACGAACCGTCCTTAAAGTTAAAGACGCCCCAGCCACTCGTATAGCGCGACTTGCATCTGCTGCTCCGTTTCTAAGGTGTGCATTTCCTTCATTCGTTCGCGGGAATCAACTTTTGCGCCGAATTGAGTTGGAACAACCCGAACAACGCCAGGTCATGCGCCGATGTGTAGAATCCCCCACCCGCTTCCGGTTCAAAGGTGTGAGCAGGAACCGCCTTACCCTTGTAATATCCGACGGCCACGTTGCCGCCGGCAAGATTGAAGCCGCTTGCATTCATGTGCAGAGGCTGCAGCAGTTCATTTCGCATGAATTCCTCGGAACGGACGCTTACCGGCCCCCTCAACCACCTCACCCAACAGTCCAAAAGAAAAGTTTGAGTAGATAAAGTGCTGCCCCGGAGGGAATGCGCTAATAGCATAGCGGTTCAGCAGTTCTTTTCGATCCAAATCCGAACCGTAGTTATAGAACCAGCCGTGTTCGATGCCGCCCGTCATCGACAGAAGTTGTCGAATTGTGATCCCAGTTCCTTCATAGGCGCGAACCTGCACGCCATACTTTTCAGGTGGGTCATCCAACCGAATCTTTCCTCGACTGGCGAGCATAAAAGTAGCCGCTCCGGTCAGCGATTTCGCAACCGACCCGGCCGCATACACTGTGTTGGAAGTGGCTGCGACTTGCTTCTCCCGGTCAGCCCAGCCCCAAGCCTCTTCGCACACGATGCTCCCATGTTGAGCGACCGCAATCGCGATGGAAGGCAGTTCACCCTTCGTCACACGCTCCTGCACGGAGGAGGCAACTCCCGCAAATCCCGCCGGCAAGTGAGCGGAGTCACATTGCGACTGCACCGGAGCCACCCATGCAAGAAGTAAGACCACCGGACCGCTAAGGCGAGCCACCGCTGAGGATGCCATGCGCTCAAGTACGTTCTGCAAGCCATTCTGGTTCCAGAGGAACTCGCAGGAGTTATGAAGACTCCGCTTTTGGCTGTGATCGGCGCTGATTCAGGGATTAGCGGACGGCTCAACCGCTGAGTCTTTCTGCCAAATCGCGAAGGGCCGCGCTCCAATCGTTCAGTCCCTCCGCCTCCAGCCACAGGTCTTTCAGTTCGGAGTTGGTTCGCACCCTCTCCACGGCCCGGCGGGCGAGGTCAACCAAATCGGGCGGAGCGCCAGACTCGATCTTGCTGATCCAATCGAAAATCTGTCGCGGCGTCGTCGACGATGCCGTCTCGTCCTTAGCGGCGGCGACCAGCGCCGCAACCACTTCAGCCGCCGCCACTGCGATGCTGCTCTCCGGTGCTTCCAGATACTTTTCCTGATCGGCGGCGCGGGCAAGTACCGCTTTCAGATCTTCGATTCCCAGCGAATGAAGCCGCCCCAGAAAATTCTGCGCATCCTCATTTTCGAAACTGCCCGTTCCCCACCCTGGCATGAACCCTCCGAGCAGAATTATAGAACGCGCCGCTCGCCGCCCCAGAATGGCTGCCGTCCTGTTCAAACAGCGACACACGTTATAATGGCGCGCACATATGCCCCTTGCCTCAGGCACGAAACTGGGTCCGTATGAGATTCAATCTCCTCTCGGCGCCGGGGGGATGGGCGAGGTCTATCGTGCGCGTGATACCCGCCTCGACCGAACCGTTGCGATTAAGATTCTCGCCTCCCATCTTGCTTCTTCGCCGGAACTCAAGCAGCGCATGGAGCGTGAGGCGAGGGCCATTTCGTCGCTGAACCATCCGCACATCTGCCAGCTCTACGACATAGGCTCGCAAGACGGAACCGGTTATCTGGTGATGGAGTTTCTCGAAGGGGAAACTCTAGCCGAACGGCTTCGGAAAGGTGCACTGCCGCTGCCCGAAACCCTCAAGATTGGGATTGCGGTCGCCGAGGCGCTCGCTGTGGCTCACCGGCAGGGCATTGTGCACCGCGATCTGAAACCCGGGAACATCATGCTGACAAAAGGCGGGGCGAAGTTGATGGACTTTGGGCTCGCCAAGTCCGCTGCTCCAGGTTTTGATGCGGCATCATCGAACGCGCCTCTTTTATCGGCGGCCAGGACCATGAGCGGAGCCAGTCCCGTCTCTCCGCTAACCACAGCCGGAGCGATGATGGGAACCATCCAGTACATGTCGCCCGAACAGATTGAGGGCAAGGAGGCAGACTCGAGATCGGACCTGTTTGCCCTGGGCGCCGTTCTTTATGAAATGCTAACCGGCGGCAGGCCCTTCGAGGGCAAGAGCCAGATCAGCGTGGCGAGCGCGATTCTCGAAAAGGAGCCGGAGCCTATCTCCAAAATCAAGCCTCTGACGCCCCTCGCACTAGAACAGGTTGTCAAAAGCTGCCTGGCCAAATCGCCCGAGGACAGATTTCAGACCGCGCACGATGTCAAGCTGCAACTCAAGTGGATCGGCGAAAACGCAAATCAGCCAGCCACGGCGCCAGCAACTGCAGGGCAAGCAAGGCGAAGCTGGGTTGCGTGGACCGCAATATCGGCGTCGGCGCTGCTGCTGGTTGCCCTTGCAGCCGGAGCGATGGGATGGTGGCAATCGCGAACTCCGAGGCAGGTGATACGTGCCACACTATTGCCGCCCGAGGGCACGCAGTTCGCGCTGCTGAATCGCAACGGCCCTCCCGCGTTTTCTTCCGACGGAAAACACATCGCATTCGTTGCCAGCCGCGCCGGCAAAACCTCGTTGTGGGTGCGTTCTCTCGATAAATTGGATGCCGTCGAACTGCCCGGTACCGGTGGCGCATTTTTTCCCTTTTGGTCGCCGGACGGGAACTTCATCGGCTTCTTTGCCAACGGAAAGCTATGGCGTATGGATGCGCAGGGTGGGCCTCCAGTCACAATTTGTGATGCGCCTAACGGGCGCGGCGCTTCTTGGGGCCCTGGTGATGTCATCATTTTTGCGCCGCAGATTGGCGCCCCTATTCTCCGCGTATCCGCTTCGGGGGGCGAGCCCGTGGCCGTTACCCCGATACCTTCGGGAACCGAGTCCCGCCGCTGGCCATTTTTTCTTCCCGATGGAAAGCACTTTATCTACCTGCGGACTCCGATTGGCTCGGTGGATGAGAACAATGAGGTTCGCCTTGCTGCGCTCGACGGCGGCGAGGAAACCGTACTTCTCCACGGCCGCTATTACCTGTCATCGTTTGCCTCAGGGCAGTTGCTCGCCGTCCGCGATGGCGCCTTGACCGCGCAGAAGTTTGATCTCTCCAGTCGCAAGCTCTCGGGCGATATCACGGTGATCGCTGAACATGTGCAGCGCGATGACCTGGTTGCCGGGGCAGTGTTCTCGGCCACACAGAATGGCTTGCTGTTGTATCAATACGGTATTGAGGCAGCGGGCGAGCACATGGCGTGGGTCGATGCCCAAGGAAAAGAAACTCAGCAGCTCGTGGAGCCCGGATTTCTGGGCTCGACGCGTATTTCGCCGGATGGCACCAAGGTTGTATTTCCAAACGGCTCGTCAGAAAACAATATTTGGATTTTGGACTTGAAGACGGGAGCACGCACACGCTTTAGTTTTGGCGGGCGCTTCGTCAGTTCGCCCGTCTGGTCTCCGGACGGCAAGACGGTGTACTTCAGTTCCAGTGAAAGCGGAGGTCCACTGGAAATCTACTCTCGGCCGGCAGACGGTTCGGGCGCGCAGCAACGCATTCTCGCCGGAGACAAGAAGCTCGCCCCCGCGGATGTCTCGCCCGACGGGAAATATCTCTTGTACGAAGAAGGGGACGCCCAGTCGTCAGAGTTGAAAGCCTTGCCGCTGGGCGGCAATGGCAAGCCCTTCCTGCTAGTCGATCACCTGGAGGGAAAGCCTGGCGGGCTGGCGGGCGCCAGGAATGCGCGGGTCGCGCCGACCGGTGGCTGGGTAACGTATCAATCCAACGAGTCCCGCCAGACCGAGGTCTACATCGTCCAGTTTCCCACCGGGGGCAGCAAGTACCAGGTGTCTGTGGGCGGCGGTTCCATGCCCGTGTGGGGCAAAGACGGGAAACATCTGTATTATCTCGATCCCGCTCAGAAACTGATGGCAGTCGATGTCGAGTTGGGCAAAGGCCAGGTTCGGATGGGCAAACCGGTCCCGCTGTTTCAAACCGGAGTCAGATCCTCGATCGGCGGCGGTGGTTACGACGTGACCCGGGACGGACGTTTTCTACTCCTCAACTCTACGACCGAAAGTCCCGCCCCGTTGACGCTGGTAACCAACTGGGATGCGGAGTTGAAAAAGTGAGCGTCGCAGTCGTCCTGTCATCCCAGCAGCTCTCCCTCCATACCCCTTAACAAGAGACAAGCCCTGCGCAGCCATCTGCGCAGGGGCTTCGTCTTTGGCGACGATTCAGCGATGTCTCAGCGATGCTTGATGAAGTCGCCGGTTTGCAGTTCGGCCATCGCCTGGCGTAGCTCCTCTTGCGTGTTCATTACGATCGGCCCGTACCATGCCACCGGCTCCTCGATCGGCTTGCCCGATACCAGCAGGAACCGAATCCCCTCGTCTCCAGCCTGGACGCTGATTTCATCGCCGCGGTCGAACAGCACCAGCGAGTGATTACCGGCGTCGTACACGGGCGGCGCATCGGGTTTTGCGACCTGCTCGGTCAGAACCGCGCGCGGCTTCGACGAGTCGCGGAACGTGCCCGCACCCGCGAACACGTAGGCGAAAGCATTGCGGTCGGTCTCGATTTTGAGCCGCTTCCGCTGGCCCGGCGCAACCGATACATCGAGGTAATTGGGATCAGCGGCTACACCTTCGACCGGACCCTTCTTGCCCCAGAACTCGCCGCAGATAACGCGCACCCGCGTGCCGTCATCGTCGGTGACCTCCGGGATCGCACTCGCCGGAATGTCCTGATAGCGCGGGTCGGTCATCTTCAGCGCTGCGGGCAGATTCGCCCACAGCTGGAATCCGTGCATGCGCCCGTGCGTGTCGCCCTTCGGCATCTCCTGGTGCAAAATTCCGCTGCCCGCGGTCATCCACTGCACGTCGCCGGCCGTCATCTTGCCCTTGTTGCCCAGGCTGTCGCCGTGTTCCACAGAACCGGCGAGCACATAAGTGATCGTCTCAATCCCGCGGTGCGGATGCCAGGGAAATCCCGCCAGGTAATCTGCCGGATTGTCATTCCGGAAATCATCCAGTAGCAGGAAGGGATCAAACTCCTTCGTTTTGCCGAACCCAAAGGCGCGCTGCAGCTTCACGCCGGCGCCTTCGATCGTCGGCTTCGGTTGAATAATTTGTCTTATTGGGCGGAGTGACATATCTTCTTCCTTCCTCGTCGCACGGCACGCCATTCGATGGCACCGCCGACGATATTCGTCAGGCCTTCACGAACTGGACATCGAGCGTGATGGTAACCTCGTCGCCGACCAGGATGCCACCAGTCTCCAGCGCGGCGTTATAGGTCAGCCCGAAATCTTTGCGGTTAATTTTCGTGGTTGCGGAAAGTCCGATGCGGGTGTTGCCCCAGGGGTCCTTGCCTGGCGCCGTCGGCCCCTCGACAGTGAACACCACGTTCCGAGTCACGCCATGAATCGTCAACTCGCCCGCTACCGCCAGCTCCCCCTCCGCGACACGGCTTACCCGCGTGGATTTGAAGGACAGCGTGGGAAACTTTTCCACGTCGAAAAAGTCGGCACTCTTCAGATGCGTATCGCGCTGCTCTTCGCGCGTGTTAATGGACGCTGCTTCAATCGAGGCCTCGACCCGCGAATTCGCCAGGTCGGTTTCGTCCAGAGCCAGCGCGCCCTTGACCCGCGTAAATTGGCCCTTCACGTTGGAGATCATCATGTGTTTCACCTTGAACTCAGCGACCGAGTGCACTGGGTCGATGTTCCAGGTGGTAGTTGCCGTCTGTGGTACAGCGAGTGTGCTCATAGGTAATTTCCTTCCCAGCTAATTTGATGCGTGACAACAATAATCGTTGCAACAACTGTTAAGCCAAAGAAATCAAGCTACTTGGCTGCGCGTAACCCGCAATAGTTCGGTCAAAGCCCGCAGCTGCTCCCGCCCCAGGTGGCCTAATTGTTTGCGATGAGCTGCCTGCACCGGTTCATCCAGCCGGGCCAGCAGCTTTAGACCCTCCGCAGTGATCCGAGCCATCACCGTTCGCCGGTCCTTGGCTTCGCGGCAGCGCGCGATCAGTTTGCGCTTCTCCAGTCGGTCCAGCAGCCGCGTGATGTCTGGATCCCGCGTAATCATGCGGCTCGCAATCTCGCCGCACAGGAGCCCTTCGGGCGCCCCGCGCAGGATTCGCAGCACATTGTACTGAGTCGGCGAAAGACCCTCGGCTTTGAGCACCTGGATCGGCCCGCGCGACAGCATATCTGTTGTGCGCGCCAGCTCCAGGAAAGCCGCTTCCTCAGGACTGCCCGCGTGCCGTCGCTTCTTCTTCCCTTGAGCTGCTTCTTTCATCCAAATTTATACTACTCGTTGTCACGACTATTGTCAAGACGTACAATTCCTCACGCCCAGAACGTCCGGTCCAGCGTTCGGTACTGGATCGCCTCGGCGATGTGTTTCGGCTCCAGTTGTGGATTACCCTCCAGGTCGGCGATCGTGCGTGCGACTTTCAGAATGCGGTCGTGGGCGCGAGCGCTCAGCCCCTGTTGCGCCATCGCCCGTTCCAGCAGGCGCTCGCAGTCAGCGGAGAGTTCGCAGAACTTGCGAATGGATTGCGGCGGCATTTGCGCGTTGCAGTAAAGTTTTTGGCGCTCGGAAGAGAAACGCGTCAATTGAAGATCACGGGCGCGGATCACACGCGCCAGTATCTTGGCCGAACTCTCCGGCTCCGTGGTGCTGCGCATTTCTTTGTAGTTCACCGCCGGAACGTCAATGTGAATGTCAATGCGGTCCAGCAGCGGCCCCGAGATTTTCGAAATATAGCGCTGGATCATGGGTGGCGTGCAGTGGCATTCGCGCGTGCGGTCGTTGTGAAATCCGCACGGACACGGGTTCATGGCAGCGGCCAGCATGAACCGTGCGGGGAAAGTCAGCGACATGGCCGCCCGTGCGATGCAAGCGCTACCGTCTTCGAGCGGCTGGCGCAGGACTTCAAGAACGTTACGCGGAAATTCCGGGAGTTCGTCGAGGAACAGAACCCCATTGTGCGCCAGTGACACTTCACCCGGCCGCGGAATCGCACCGCCGCCGATCAGGCCCGCGTCGGAGATGGTGTGATGTGGTGCGCGGAAAGGACGCAGTCCGACCAGTCCGGCGCGCGCGTCGAGCACACCCGCCACGCTGTGAATCTTGGTGGTTTCGAGCGCCTCTTCAAAGGTAAAAGGCGGCAGGATCGTCGGCATGCGCTTCGCCAGCATCGTTTTTCCCGATCCCGGCGGCCCGATCATCAGAATGTTGTGCCCGCCCGCGCAAGCGACTTCCAGCGCGCGCTTCGCGGTCTGCTGCCCGCGAACATCTTTGAAATCCACGTGGAACTGCTGCGCCTGGGTAAGCAGTTGATCGGTGTCAATCTGCAGACGGGAAACTCCGTTACCGGAATTGATGAAATGAATCACTTCCAGCAGCGACTTGACGGGATAAACCTCGACCCCGCCCACCATGGCCGCTTCGCGCGCGTTCACTTCGGGCACGATCAGCCGTTTTACCTTAGTGCGGCGAGCCTCGATCGCAATCGGCAAGGCGCCCCGGACTCCACGCAAGCTTCCGTCCAGCGAAAGCTCGCCCACAAACAGCGCGTCCGGGACCTCCTTCTTATTCAGTCCCGCCATATGCGCCCAGAATGCCCAGCGCCATCGGCAGGTCGAATCCCGACCCTTCTTTCCGGATGTCGGCCGGCGCCAGATTGATCGTGATCTGGGTGGGAGGAATATCGTAGCCGCAGTTTTTCAGCGCCGAGCGCACTCGGTCCCGGCTTTCACGGACCGCAGCATCGGGCAGGCCGACGGTGTGAAAATGGTCTTCCTGCATCTTGATCCCAGAAACGTCCACTTCCACTTCGATGATGTTAGCGTCAATGCCGTAAACCGCGGCACTGAGGGTCTTATAGAGCATAGGGACACCTGTGCGCACACGAAGGGGACAACGCAGGATGGGAGATTCCTGCCATCATCCTAGTCCTACCCTGATTTCGCCGCTGTGATGGTCATCACCCCGTTACCGTGATGGAACGTTCTGTTTTGCACCGCCGCTTTCGGTGCTACGCTTAAGGTAATCCGTCGGAAACGATGGACCAACGACCGACGACCGAGAAATCGTTTTCGCGCCAGCGGAGTCTCCCCCATGCCCGATGAAAGTTCCGCTTCAAAGCCGCCCGATCCAGCTTCCAACCGGCTGGAACGCGAAGAGAGCCAGCTCTGGCGATGGGCGCTTCTCCTGCTGGTCCTGTTTGCGGCCGCGGTGGCGGCGTTGTCGTTTGAACAACTGAAAGACCTTCCTTACCGGCTATGGGCAATTCCCGCCGGACTCTTCGTGCTCTCCATCCTGTTTGCCGCCTATGCGTTCGGCCGCAAACGCGAGGTTTCCGAGCTCAAGCAGATTCTGAAGGGCTTTCAGAATCAGTCGGGAATCGTACCTTCGGAAGAGCAACTCGATCAGCTCAGCCAATTGATCTTGCGCTCGCAGCGCAACTTCAAGGAGCTGATTGATTCCATGGATGACGTGGCCCTAGCCATCTCCCTCGATGGCACTCTCAAAACCGTGAACCGCAGAACCGCCGAACTCTTGCGCGTTCCTTATCCCCAGTTGGTGGGTCGCAAGCTTGAGGAATTCCTGGGCGCGCCTCTGCATCCGGAAACATCCGTTAGCATGGCCCGCTTCCTCGAGAAACGGAGTTGGTCCGGAGTGGTCGAAGTTCACCTGCGGAGCGATTCCCAGCGGCTTTACTACGACTGTGTGGTCAACGCCATCGTCAAGGGCGGAGATGTGACCGGAGCCAGCGTCCTGGCCCGCGACATCACCGAACATCGGGAAAAGGAGCAGCGCTTCACCCAGTTGTTCGAGTCTCTGCAGGAAGGCGTGTACATCAGTAATCCTGAGGGCAAGTTGCTCGAGGTCAACCCAGCATTGGTGACGATTTTGGGATACGAGACAAAAGAAGACCTATTGAATCTGCCGCCCGAGCAGCTGAATGCCGATGCCAGCGGCGTTCCCGTGCTGGGACGCGGCGGTAGCCAGAGCGGCCGCACTCGCACTCGAGAGGTTCGACTGCGCAGGAAAGATGGCGGAGTCGCCGTCTGCGTCGATACCTCAAGCGGCGTCATGGAAGCAGGACGCCTGATCCGCTATCAGGGCACGCTCGTGGACGTCACCGAGAAGCGCGCGCTGGAAAAGCAGTTGCAGCGCCAGGAAGAATTCCGCAGGCGCCTGCTGGAAAGCTTCCCCGATCTGATTCTCGTGCTCGACCTGAAGGGGAATTACACGTTCGTCAGCGCGCGCATCGGCGAACTCCTCGGCTACGGGCCCGAATACCTCATGGGCAAGAACGTGCAGGATCAGGATGTGGAGAGAACTTCACCCGAACTGGCCGCGCTCTACGGCACCGTCGCGACTGGCAAGAGTTCGCTGACATCCTGCGAATACAATTCCCGTCACCACGACGGCAGTTGGCGCGCCATGCTGGCCACGGCTAGTCCGCTGCTCGATACCGAAGGCGCGCCGGCGGGCGTCATCATCTCCGTCCGCGACGTGACCACCGAGAAAAAGCTGGAGCAGAAGATTATTCAGAGCGAACGCCTCGCCGCCATGGGCCAGATGATCGGTGGCTTCGCCCACGAACTCAACAATCCGCTGACCGCGATTCTGGGCTATGCCGAACTGCTGCAGGACTCGCAGTCCACCGATTCCGCCCGCAAGCAAATCGCGGATCTGCACAAGGAGGCAAGACGCGCCGCCGAGATCGTGCAGAACTTGCAATACTTTGCCCGCCCACCGGCTCTCGGACGCAGCCAGGTCGATCTCAATGAACTCGTGCACCGCATCGTGCAGATGCAGTCGTATCCCTTGCGCAAAAGCGAGATCACGGTAGACTTCCTGCCTGAACCGTCAATCCCCGCCATCATGGCCGATCCTAATCAGCTCATGCAGGTCTTCTTGAACCTCTTGCTGAATGCCGAGCAGGCCATCCGCGAAGCTCGCGACAAAGGTACGATTCGTGTACGCCTCGGCAGAAACCCGGACTCGGTATGGATCGTGTTTCAGGATGATGGTCCCGGAATCGCCTCCGAAAACCTGGAGCACATTTTTGATCCCTTCTTCACCACCAGGCGTCCCGGCCGCGGCACCGGTCTCGGTCTGAGTATCTGCAAAACCGTTCTCCGCGAGCACGGCGGCAACATCGAAGCCGCCACCTCTCCCGATGGAGGCGCAGTCTTCACCATCACCCTGCCGTTGACAGCGCCCCAACCGGCGCCAGCGGAAGCAGCAACCGGTCAAGATTGAAGACGACCAGGCAAGGAGTTAGCCTCATGTCGAATTCCTTTCGTGTGCTTCTACTCATCACTCTCACTTTAAGTCTCGCTCATGCCCAGAAGACCGCTGTTGCAAAGAGCGCCGGTGAACGCGGCTGCACCTGCCTCGGAGGAGTACACCCGCCTGCCCGTGCAGCGCGTCGTCCTCTACAAGAACGGCGTTGGGTACTTCGAGCATTCCGCTCGAGTCCGCGGCAAACAGGAACTCAATATCGATTTCACGACTTCCCAACTCAACGATGTGCTCAAGTCCCTGACCGTCGTCGATCTCGGAGACGGGCGCATCTCGTCGGTCCGCTACAACTCCATCGCTCCCCTGGCGGAGCGTCTGAAAGCGCTGCGCCTCCCCTTCGGCGAAGAGATCACCCGCGATGATTTCCTCGTTGCCCTGCGCGGCGCCCGAGTTGAGGTTCACAGCGGCTCGGCAACCGCTGCCGGAAAGCTGCTCAGCGTGGACAAAACCAAAAAGCAGACCGCCAAGGGCGATGTGATCGAGGCCACCGAGTTTTCCATCATCACCGACGGCGGAGAAATGCGGAATTTCGAACTCGATCCCGGTACTTCGGTCCGCCTCGCCGATCGCGACCTCAATGACGAGGTTGGCCGCTACCTCAGCCTGGTTAGCTCCTCGCGTTCCCGTGATCTGCGCCGTATGACCATCTCCGCCACCGGAACCGGCGACCGCGAAGTTTTCGTCAGTTACGTCAGCGAAGTGCCCGTTTGGAAAAGCACCTATCGCATCATCCTCCCCGAAAAAGCCGCCTCCAAACCGCGTCTGCAAGGCTGGGCCATCGTCGACAACACCATCGGAGAAGACTGGAAGGATGTGCACCTCACACTGGTAGCCGGTGCTCCGCAATCGTTTATCCAGGAAATCTCGCAGCCCTTCTACACCCGGCGTCCCGTGATTCCGTTGCCGGAATCCGTCCAACTGACGCCGCAATCGCACGAGGCAACGCTGCAAGAAGAAAATGTTGCTCCTCCCCCGCCACCTGCGGCTGAATACGGTGCGGGCCAAGGCGGTGGTACCGGTGGCGGAGTATTTCGAGTATCCGGCAACGGCACTCTCTCCGGCATCGTTCGCGATTCTACCGGTGCGGTCGTTCCCGGCACTCATGTCACGGTAAGCAATGATTCCGGTTTTTCCCAGACTGCTACTGCCGACTCCTCCGGACGCTACACTTTTCACAACGTCCCCGCCGGTACTGCGAAGGTGGCATTTAATTCCCCAGGCTTCAAGACCAATCAGACGAATGCTTTCATCAGCGCCAACTCCGCGCAATCAGGTCGACTCCGACCCTCCACGTCGGCAGCGTGTCAGAAACGGTCGAAGTCACACCGAAGCGCAAGGACTTGGCGACCAGCCCCAGCATGCTCAATGCGGCCCTGGCGCGGCAGAATTCCGGACGCGCAAGGCAAGGAAATTGGCGATTTCTTCCAATATGATCTCAGAGAAAAAATTTCCCTCGCCAAGAACCAGTCTGCACTCGTTCCCATCCTGAACGCGCCCGTTGAAGCCGACAAAGTGACGGTGTGGAACGAAGACTCCGGCGCTCTCCGCGCTCTCTGGCTGAAGAACACCAGCGGCCAGACCCTCGACTCCGGCACCTTCAACATCATCGACAGCGGCACCTTCGCCGGAGAAGGCATATTTGCCACCGTCCACCCCAACGAACGCCGCTTGCTCTCCTATGCCGCCGACACCGCGGTGCAAGTAAAGTCGCAAGAAGAATCAGACCAGCGGCCCTACACTCACGTCAAAATCGCCAAAGGCCTGATGGTTCTAACCCGCGAACAGCGCCAGAACACCAAATACACCATCCACAACGCCGACACCTCGCCCCGCGACGTCGTCATCGAGCATCCCGCCGAGGAGAACTGGCAACTCGCCAAAGATGGTCCCAAGCCCGAAGAGTCGTCTGCCTCCTTTCACCGTTTCCGGGTGAAAGTCGAGCCCGGCAAGACGGAGACGATTTCTATCGACGAGTTCCGTCCGGAAGAAGCTCAGTACGTTCTCACCAATCTCAACAGTGACACGGTCGCGATTCTGGTCGACCAGAAACGTGTCACCCCCGTGATGCAACAAGCCTTCGAGCGCATCCTCGCGCAGAAGCGCAAGATCGGCGACCTCAATCAACAGATCACCCAGCGCGACCAGGAAGTCACCGAGATCACTAAAGACCAGAATCGTCTGCGCGAAAACATGAAAGCGCTCAAGGGCAGCGCCGAGGAAAAAGCCTTGATCCAGCGCTACACCGGCCAACTCAACGCGCAGGAGGACCGCTTCGCCGCTCTGCGCAAGGAAATCGCCGACCTCAAGGCCCAGCGTGATCAGGCAGAGCAGGAACTCGAACGCATGGTCCTGGAAATTAATTTGGACGAGGGTTTTTGAGGAAGTTCACGTGCCATCACAGCTCGCTCTCAATTTTTCTGCGCGCGTGAACTCGCGTTGGTGACTTTGGTGCATCGTCGCACTCGCCCGCTTCGATCATTTTTCTCTTGACTTCGTTCTGCGTTGACTCTATACATTCAATCAGTTGCAACAGAAGATCGTTGCGAAATTCCATGAAGAATGGAAAGGGAGAATAGATCCATGGCAACCAAAAAGAAAGCAAAGAAGAAAGCCAAGAAGCACTAAGCACCTGCAACAGGCACCGACAAAGGGGACGCGATGAGCGTCCCCAAAGTTTTTTGCGGCTGAATTCGTGGAGTGCCGGGCGTCCCGGCCACCACACTGCCGGACGCGAGAGAATACCGTTCGCTCCTCCTCTAACTAACCCGAGTCGATTTCTTCCACGGCGCCACCACCACCTTCTCCGTCGCCGGACATAGATTGCGATAGGGACAATACGAACACTGATACCCCGGCTTCGCGGCAAACTCTCCCCGCAGCAATTCCCTCCGCAGCTTTTTGCACCCGCAACTTCGCCGCTTCCAACTCGCCGTCGTTCCGCGTCGTGTGGACGGCCACATTGTTTTCGAGGTTATGGAAGATCAGCCGGTCTGCCCGCTTTCCAAACGCATCCCTGGCCGCAAGCGCATACAAGGAAAGTTGCAGACTCTCATCCGCATCCTCTTGTGACCGCGGCTTGCCCGTCTTGTAGTCCACGATGGCTACAGTATCCGCTCCTGTGCGATCGATCCGATCCACCCGCCCGGTCAATTTCGCCGAACCCACTTGCAGTTCAAACTTGAGCTCGGTTTCGACCACCTCGGGTGGCGCCGCACTGCGAGCCGCCTCGAAGAACTGCCGTAACTGCTCCATCCCCTGCCGCAAATACAGCTCATATTGATAGCGGTCCGCAATGCCCGCCAAAGCCAGCGCCGACCGGAACTGCTCCAGCAACTCGTCGTCCCCGATTTCACGCTCATAGCGCTGCGCGTCGTAAAAAGTACGCAGCACACCATGCATGGCCGCTCCGTAGTGCAGCGAGGCGGACACATCGCGCGGCAGGTTCCACTCCCGTTCCAGCTTGAAGCGCAGCGGACACTCTTCATAAATTTCAATAGCCGAAGCGCTCAGCCCGCTGACGAAATTGGCCGACGGCGGCATCAGCAGCCACGCCGCAACATTCGATTGCTGCACCGCGATTCTCTGCTCCTCTTCAGCAAACAGAGTATCCTGCACCGCCGCCGCTGAGCGCGTAAACCAGAATTTCTTGTAAGCCGGGTGAGTCATAAACTCGCGCAGGAACTGTGTTGGCTTAGGATCCTTCTTGCCCCGGCCCTGGTGCGCATAGATCGCCAGCGTGTCCTTGGCGCGCGTCATAGCCACGTAGAAAAGACGCCGCTCTTCCTCTTCGTGCAGTGTCTTATCGTCCGTAGAAAACGCGTCCGGCCGGCGCAGTTCCGGAGGAAAATCAACCAGCGGCTCCCGGTAGCTGCATGGAAACGAAGTCGAAGAACCGCGCAGGATGGCCACCTGCCGGAACTCAAGTCCCTTGGCGGCGTGCGCGGTCAGCAACTGCACAGCATCGGCATCTTCCTCGACGCGCGGAAGCGAAATTGCCCCTCGCGCCTGCACAAAGTAATCGAGGTACTCGAGAAATTCCGAAGCGCTTCCAGTTTCGGCAATAGCCTTCGTGTGCCACGTTTCCACAAATTTCAAAAACGCAACCACCATAGCCGACTGCGGCAAGCCAAAGTGGCGGATCACAACGTTTGCCGCATCGTCCGCGCGAACCCCATCCTTCCCCACTTCCCGGTGCACCTTCTCCACGCTTTCCAGCACCGCCGCGCCGTTCGGGAGCCTTCCCAGCACCGTGCGGAGATCAAGTTCCTGCTGCCGCACCGCCTTCATCGCCGCCCGCAACTCCGTCGGTTCGATCCTGAATTGCGGCAGCGCCGCCACCCGAAACAGGCTGGCGGCCTCGTTCGGAGACACCGCCGCCGCGAGGCAAGCCACCACATCGCGAACCTCAGGCGTGTGCAGGACGTCCAGTCCCTCGATGGAGAACGGAATGCCGCGCTCGGCAAGCTCATGGACCAGTTCATCGCGATGGTTGTGCTGGCGGTAGAGCACCGCAAAATCGCTCCACCGGCAGCGTCGCTCTTTGCGATTCTTCTGGATTCGCCGTGCCAGGTCGGCGGCCTCCACTTCCTTGTCCCTCCACGTAATAATTTCAACCGGCAGACGCGGCGACGGTCTCGCCCCTTTGCCGCGCCTCCTCCTCGCGCAACGATTCCAGGGGCGTCCGCTGGTAGCAGATTGAATTTCCCTTTTGCGCGTGTCCAAACACCGCCGGGTTCTCATTCACAATGCCAAACGCGCATCGCAGAATCGGCGAGAGCGACCGCCGGTTCTTTCCCAGCACAACCACGCGCGCCGCCGGAAAGTTCCTCAGGAACAGCGTGAACGCTTCGCTCGATGCCCCGCGGAACTGGTAGATCGCCTGATCCGGATCGCCCACCGCAAAAACGTTCGCTGCCGCACCAGCCAGCAACGAGAGAATCTCGACCTGCGCAAAGTTCGCGTCCTGGAATTCATCCACCAGCACAAAGCGAGTGCGGAGCCGTTCTTCCGCAAGCAGCGTCGAATCGTCCTTCAGCAACTGATAGGCCTTGGTGATCATGTGGCCGAAGGTGCCCAGATTCTTTTCCCGGAGCATGTCTTCCACGGTAGCGAAAACGCGAGCGATTTCCCGGCAGCGCTCCAGAATCTCCGAGTCTTCCAACTCCGCCTGCTTCTTCGAGCCCGCAACCCGTGGAAGTGGAACCTCGCCACGCTCAAGGCGCTCCACGTAGCGCGCGTATTCTGCGGGACCAACCAGTTCGTCCTGGCAGCGCCGCATGAAATCGAGCAGGTCAAAGAGGAACTGCCCGACGTTGGCCGCGCGCACAAAATGCTTTAGCCGCAGATCGCGAATCCGTCGGCGCAAGAATACCCAGAGATCTTTATCGTCGAGTACGCCAAAGCCCAAGCCGCGGCGCTGGAGCAACCCGTTGCACCAAGCATGAAAAGTGCAAGCCTGCAGCCCGTCAATGGCCGTCCCCTTCAATTCTTCTCGAACGCGCGCCATCATTTCCGCCGCCGAGTTCTCGGCATAAGTAAGGGCAAGAATTTCGTCAGCGCGTGCGTGCCCTTCGCGAATCAAGTTGGCCACGCGCCGCGTGAGGACGGTGGTCTTCCCCGTCCCAGCGCCGGCAATCACCAGCATCGGCCCCTGCACGTGGCCAATGGCCTGCCGTTGCCGCTCATCGGGCACGATCTTCGTCGCAATTGAGGCAGTAGCAGTCACTAGCCGGAGAATATCAGAGGTCGGTGGTGGAGGGCTGCGCCGGGTTGTGGAAGTTTGCACCCGGTTGTGGGGACCTTGCGAGAAATCCAGTCCCGTGGGGGCGTCCGACCTTAGCTCAGCGCTTCAGCGCTGGGTAAGGCTTCAGGTCGAAGTGAACACGTAGGAGTCACAATCCTCCAGCCGCGAAGCGGCGCAAGAATACAGCCCAGGGCGTAAGCCGTGGGAAAACGTTGGAAATAGACCAGCCCCAGCGGGGCGAAAGAGTGGAACGTACGATCCCCGAGCCGCGAAGCGGCGGAACAGGAAAGCCCGACACGTAAGTGCCGGGCAGTCAGAAGTGAAGTCTGTCGAGTCCCGCAGGGACGGCACCCGCCTTACGACACAAGCGCCGGAGAAACCGCCAGTTCTCACGCATACGCGTCCAGCGTGAGCGCAGTAGCGACAATCGCCGCAGTTTCCGCTCGAAGAATTGTCTCGCCCAGCGAGGCCGCGATCCATCCCGTTTCAAAAAACCAGGAACATTCCCCGGAAGCCCATCCGCCCTCCGGCCCCACCGCAAGCGCCACTTCCGAGGGCCGGGATTGCAAAGCTGCTCCCAGCCGAGCGTCCTCTTCAGACTCCGCAAGAACGATGCGTGCCAATGCGCCTGTGGGCAAAACACCGTTAAGTTCCTTCAGTTTGACCGGCGCCGTAACCTCAGGCGGCGCCGACCTTCGCGACTGCTCGGCCGCCTGACGTACAATACGCTGCCAACGTTCATGGCGCTTAACCGCGGCGGCAGCCAGATGGGCATCCGTCCGCCGCGCGATGACGGGAATGATGCGAGCCACTCCAATCTCCGTGCACTTCTCGATCGCCCACTCCATGCGATCGAACTTGAAGATGGCAAGCGCGAGAGTGATCTTCGGAGCAGCCGACGGCAAGGACCTCAGCCTGGGGTACAGCTTCCTGTCGAGCGCGAAATCAACCCGATCATAAGAGACAAATGTGATCGTTCCACGCCGAACCTCATCCCCGGTGGCAATATCAAACTCCTGCCCCACTTCAGCGCGCAGCACACGGGCAAGATGAGCCGCGTGTTCGCCCACCAAAGCGGCCGTGTCTCCGTTAACCTCGTCAGCAATCCAGCGCCGTCGTGTCATGAGGCAGTTCTCAGTTCTCAGTTGTCAGGTCTCAGTAAAGGCTCATTCATTGAATGATAGCGGCAAGGAGTTTGGGTCCTGGAAACTGACACCTGATAACTGACAACTGACAACTGTTTTACGCAAACATATCCTTCACCCGTCCCAACAGTGACCGGTGCTGCGGCTTGTTCTCCACCGGAGACAATTGCCCCAATTCCGCCAGCAATTCCCGCTGCCGTTTCCCCAGTTTCCCCGGTGTTTGGATTCGCACCTCAACGTAGAGATCGCCTTTACCGTGCCCATTCAGCACCGGAACGCCCTTGTTCCGTACGCGAAACGACGTCCCCGACTGCGTGCCCTCAGGAACTTTCAGCCGCTGTTCTCCCTCCAGCGTCGGAACCATAATCTCCGTCCCCAGCGCCGCCTGAGGAAACGAGATCGGAACCACGCAGTGCAAGTCGTTGCCTTCGCGCTCAAAGAACGCATGTTCCTTGACGTGCAGCACTACATACAAATCGCCCGCCGGTCCGCCGAACGCGCCCGCTTCGCCCAGTCCGCTGAAGCGAATTCGCGTGCCATCCTCCACTCCCGCCGGCACCTTTGCTTCCACCACGCGCTCGCGCAGCAAGCGCCCCTCGCCTTTGCACTTAGGACAAGGATCAGTGATGACGCTGCCCGCGCCCTGGCAGGTTGGACAAGTTCGCGCAATGCTGAAAAACCCCTGCTGATACCGCACTTGCCCTCTTCCATTGCACGACCGGCAAGTCACCGCAGCTTTTCCCGGAGCCGCGCCGGAACCGCGGCAAGCGTCGCAGCTCTCATGGCGACGCACGCTGACTTGCTTCTCAGCCCCAAACACCGCTTCATCAAATTCCAGATTCAAGTCTTCGCGAAGATCGGCCCCGCGCTGGGCCCGGCTGCGACGACGCCCGCCCTGTCCGAACATGTCGCCGAAACCGAACATGTCTCCAAAAATGTCGCCGAAATCCTGGAAGATCGCAGGATCGAATCCCGCTGGACCCGCGCTGCTGCCGCCCACGCCAGCGTGTCCAAAGCGGTCATACAAAGATCGCTTCTCGCTGTCGGCAAGAATTGCGTACGCTTCCGTAATCTCCTTGAACTTGTCTTCCGCGTCAGGATTGTTCGGATTGCGGTCGGGATGGTACGTCATCGCCAGTTTGCGATAAGCGCTCTTGATTTCAACCTCGGTGGCCCCGCGCGCAACACCGAGCACCTCGTAATAATCGCGTTTAGTATTAGCGGCCAGAAACTCCCCCACTCTTTCTTCCAGCGAATCAACACTTACGCCAGCAACTCAGTCCAGCCCCGGAGGGGCGACCGGGCCGCTCTATCCCTTGCTATTCCGCGCCACCCGCACCATCGCCGGACGAAGCAGTCTGTCCTTGTACCTGTACCCGCGCTGCAGTTCATCAAACACATGATGATCCGCGACCTCGGTCGTATCCACCATTTCGATAGCCTCGTGCACCCGCGGATCGAACGCCTGCCCCAAAGCAATAATCGGCTGCACCCCCATCTTCTGCAGCGCATCCTGCAACTGCCGGTAGATCAGCTCAACCCCGTTGCGAAACTCGGACGAGTCGCCGCCAGCCCTAAGCGCGCGCTCGAAACTGTCCAGGATTGGCAGAATGCTCTTGATGACCTCCGCCGCGGCAAATTCGCGAAACTCCTGCTGATCGCGCACCGCCCGCTTGCGCGCATTATCGAATTCAGCCTGCAACCGAGCCAGCCGATCCAGCAAAGCGTCCCGCTCCGCCTTAAGCTTTTCCGTTTCCGAAATCGCGCCGACCTCGCCCGCTCCAGCCACGCGCCGGTCCAGCACCAGCTTCTTCTTCGCCTTCCCCGGCCGGAAGCTCGTGCTCCAGTTCCTCGTGAGACAGTCCAAGCTTCCCAACGGTTTTTCCGTTTCCCTTACGCATACCCCTCGCTTACTCCGATTCATTCAAAAGTTTGTCAAACAACCGGGCAATGTACGACACCGCCGACATAGTGTGCTGATAATCCAGCCGAGTAGGTCCAATCACCGCCAGCGACCCCATCACTTCCCCGCCCACCCGAGCCGGAGCCCCAATCAGCACGAAGTTCTGCAAATTCGAAGCCGGCAAAGCCTCGTCCAGTCCAATCACCACCCGCACCGCTTCCTGCCGAGTGTCCAGATAAGCGCTGAGCAGCTTCACCACTTTCTCCTTCTCCTCAAGCGTCCGCAGCATATCCTGCAGACGCTCCCGATCCTCGGAGCCAACCGAGTTCGTAACTAAGTTAGCCGCGCCTTCCACGAACACCGTCTGCGCATCGTCCGTAGAAGCCAGCGCCCCCTGCTGATAAAGCTGCTCAATCGATTTCATCAGCCGGTCATACTCGCTGCGTTCCTGTTCCAGCCGCCGGGCCAGTTCGGCGCGCATGTCGCCCATAGTCCAGCCGCGAAAATTCTCATTGATGTAGCGCGCCGCCAAATCAAGATCCGCTTGCTGGATATCCAGCCGCAGCACCCGATCCCGCACCACCCCCGACCGAGTAACCACCACCGCCAAAACCTTCTGATCGCCCAGCCGCGAAAAGTAAACATGCTCCAAAGCATTCCGCGGACCGCTAGTAGCCACCGTAATCCCAACGCTATGCGAAATCAGCGACAGCACATGCGAAGTCCGCTCCATGAACTCCGCGACATCCGTAACGCCAGTCAAAGTGTCCTGAATAATGCTCTGGTTCTCGTGCGAAAGATGCGCCTCGCCGCTCAACTGCTCGACGTAATACCGATAAGCTTCCGCCGTAGGCACTCGCCCCGCCGAAGCATGCGGCTGCTCCAGAAATCCCGCCTCCGCCAGATCCGCCATCACATTCCGGATCGTAGCCGCACTAAGCCCCTCGCGGCTGGAGCGAGCCAGCGTCCGCGAGCCCACCGGCTCTCCGCTGGCAATAAATGTTTCGACAATGGCGGTGAGAATTTCCCGTTCCCGTCCGCCCGCTGGCCCTGCTGGCATAAGTCCCTAAACAAAGGAGAGGTTGCCCCACTCGCCGCGTCCGTTGCGATCAGTGGGAGTCGGAACCCTCCCCTCTAAATTCTTTAGATGCAGTGGCTTAGATTAAGATGCCGCCCAAGCCTAATTGGAATTCTAGGGAGCGTTGGGGAGGGTGTCAAGGATGCGGGGGGAGTACACCTCGGGAAGAATTGTCGACCCTCTCTCCTTTGCCGGCATTACGCCGCCGCAACCACTCCACAACACCGTAACAGGCGAGGATCACGATAATGGGGTCCAGGGGATGGCGGTAATCCATGCTCGGATGCGTCAAATAGAAGACCACAGGAAACGTGAGCAGCTCCAGAACGAAAGGGATGAGCGCCTTTCGCGCACTGCTCCGCCAGCCATAGGCTAGCCCGAGCAGCATCAGTGCCGTCAAGATCGTAGTGAACAACACGTTAGGGATATGGAAGGGCTCGTTGGCGAGAAATCTACGGTCTAGCGTCCAGAAGCCCGTCCAAGTGTAAGCAAAACGCCTCAGCGTAACCCACGCACAATAGGCCGGATGTTCGCGAATGAACGCTTGTGCCTCGACCTTCTTGGCATCCAGATACCCGATTTCCCCGAGGCTCACCCACTGGGCGAATTCGGCGGCACTCGTGTTGGGGTGCGATGAGTCGGGCTGGACGTCGGAGGTGTCCCCGCAGTTCCCCTCATGCACCTCCAGCCAGAAGCCGTCTCGCACGGGTACCAGACGGTGGAATGTATTGTAATTTCGAATGGTCCAGGGTGCGACCAGCGTCAGACACACGAGCGCGGAAACCAGCATGGGGAAAATCCAGCGCAGGCCGGCCTTGCGTCGCCGCGCAATCAGCCAGACGGCCAAGAAAGGAAGCGGTCCCAACAGCACGGGACTGATCAGCGCACCGATGCCCAAGATCGCTCCCCACAGTAGCCAGTCGCAAGTCGAGCGTCTCTCGGTCAGCCTAATGGTCTGCAGCAGCATCAGGCTGGCCGTTAGACAGGCCAGAGTATCCACCCACATGCGTCCCGCAGAAAGATAGATCGAATACGGAAATAGCGCCCAAGTCCAGCCTGCTATTCGCGCCGTGCGTTCGCCGAACGTGCGCCAGCCGAGACAGAACACGGGAATCACGGTGAGCGCGGCGAAAAGACTGTTTAAGGCGAGAATCGCCATCGCGCTGGCGGCGGTGTAGCCCCCAAACAGCTTCATGCAGGCAAACATCAAATACGGATACACAGGAGGAAGCAGCGCGGTCGGACCGCTGGGCACAAAGAAGGGCGAGGCAAATCCGTGTCCGTGATAGAGGGAAGAGGCAACCTGCCCCGCCTCACACCCAAAACTCCAGTAGTTGCGCGCTGGATTGAGATAGTCCGAGCACACCACAAATGAAACCACTAGGCGCATTGTCAGTGCGACAAGAAACATCCAGAGCAGAACTCGGCGGGGCAACTGCGGAAAAGTGAATGGAGTTCCGAGAGCATGGACTTCACACTGCTGCAATGACAGATGTGACGACTCGACCCTCGGCAAGACAATTCCTCAATCCTGGATTAATTCTATACGTGATTGGAGGTGGCCTATCCTTCGCGTTTTTTGCGAAGGGCCGCGTGGCGCACCAACCCCGGCTTTGGTTTGAGTGGGGATGTTCCCCATCTGACCGCACAGTGGGATTCCGGCCGCGATGCCGCTGGTAGCATGAATTTAGACGTTCATCATCAGCCGCGATAGCATAATACTGGCGACATAGCAGGCCAGAGAAATGCAGATGCCTGCGAGCGGCACACTAAAGCTCGAAATCCGTTGACTTAAGCCCCGTCGAGCGCAACCATAAAAGATAGAGATCTGATTGGGGCAGTTTCGGAATGTATCAGTCGACCAGGACGGCCCTCGAAACTGCCCCAACCCCATTTTCAGTGGTGTTCGAGGAGCTAACTCCTTATTCCGGAAGACTTTCCATATAAGTCATTATTCTTGAATACTTTGCGGATACTTCCTCGCTAACACTATGATTCTAATATACCGAGAAGAAGGGGGGGTGGGGGGGTACCCAGAAATCAAGAACTGAAAGCTCCGAGATATAAAGCCCGAACATGACCATCAAGCCGCACATAGCAGTAATCGGAGCAGGCGCCTTCGGAGGCTGGACCGCTCTCTATCTTCTTCGCGCCGGCGCCAAGGTCACTCTGCTCGATGCCTGGGGACCAGGAAATTCGCGAGCCTCCACCGGAGGCGAGACCCGAGTCATTCGCGGAGCCTACGGCCCCGATCAGCCGTACACGAAACTAGCCGCGCGCGCCCTCCATCTCTGGAAGCAGCACCAAGCCCAGTGGAAGCGAAAATTTCTTTTCCCCATCGGAGTCCTGTGGATGGTAGAAGGTAACAATAACGACGCATTCGAGCGCGGCTCGCTCCCGCTCCTGAAAGAAGCCGGAATCCCCTTCGAGCAGCTAACCCCAAGCGACCTCAAGCGCCGCTGGCCGCAAATCAATTTTCAGAACCTAGAGTGGGCCATCTACGAGCCCCAAAGCGGATATCTCCTGGCGCGAGCCTCAGCGCAAGCAGTGGTCGAACAGTTCGTAGCCGAAGGCGGAGAATATCGCCAGCAGGCAGTAGCAGCGCACGATCTGGAGACTGGCCAACGGAAAGCCCTCAAGCTTTCAGATGGCGCAACCTTAGCAGCCGACCAATACGTCTTCGCCTGTGGACCATGGCTAGGAAAGCTCTTCCCACAAACCGTAGGTCCGCATTTCATTTCGACCCGGCAAGACGTGTTCTTCTTCGGCACTCCCGCAGGCGATCCACGTTACAACGAGGAGAACCTTCCAGTATGGGCCGATCACAGCGACCACTTCATGTACGGAATTCCCGGCAATCAGGGACGAGGCTTCAAACTAGGAGATGACACGCGCGGCCCCAAGTTCGATCCAACCTCAGGCCAGCGCCTGGTGAGTGAAGAAAGCCTGGCTGAAGCGCGCCGTTATCTAGCCTACCGTTTTCCGGCAATGAAAGATGCTCCCCTCGTCGAGTCCCGCGTCTGCCAGTACGAAGACACCACCGACCACAATTTCATAATCGATCGCCATCCCCGCAACGCAAACGTGTGGATTGTAGGAGGCGGTTCAGGCCACGGATTCAAGCACGGTCCCGCGCTCGGCGAGATGGCGTCAAAGCTGGTGCTGAAAGACGAAACCGCCGACCCGCTCTTCCGGCTCGAAAGGCTTGCAGAAAAGAAAGTCCACCCGTAATAAATCTCTGCGAACTCCGCGTTCTCTGCGGTTAAGTTGTTTTGCTCCTACTGAATCTGAATCACGCTCTCCGAACTGCCGGCTTTGATCTCCTCCACGCGCGCCGCCACATTGCGGGCAAAAGCGAACAGCGACTTAGCATGAGGAGAATCCTCTCCCTGCAGCACCGACGGAGTGCCGCCATCGCCCGACTTCCGGATCTCCGGATCAAGTTCGACGCTGCCAAGAAAAGCAATGTCGAACTGTTTCGCCGTCTTCTCCGCGCCCCCGCGCGAGAAGATATCGACTTCGTGCTGGCAATGCGGACAGACGAAGTAACTCATGTTCTCGACCATGCCCACGATATCCACCTTCATCTGCCGAAACATCTCGATCGCCTTGCGCGCATCCTGCAAAGCAACGTCCGAAGGCGTAGAGACCACGATAGCTCCCGTCAACGGCACAGTCTGAATCAGCGAGAGCGCCACGTCGCCAGTTCCCGGAGGAAGGTCGATGACCAGATAATCCAGTTGTCCCCACTGCACCGATCCCAGAAACTGCTTCATGATCGAGTGCAGCATAGGACCGCGCCAAATCAGCGGCTTGTCTCCCGGGTTAAGAAAGCCGACCGAGATAACCTTGAGTCCATGGGATTGGATGGGAGCGATCTGCCCATCTCCTACGACTTTCGGTTGCTCATTGGTGCCCAGCATAAGCGGAACGTTCGGCCCGTAGACGTCGCCGTCCAGTAATCCCACGTTGTGCCCCATCTTGCTGAGGGCGATTGCCAAATTGACCGCGAGCGTAGTCTTCCCAACTCCGCCCTTGCCGGAACCAACGGCAATGATGGCGTTGACGCCAGGTAAAGGCTGAGGTGTGGACTGTTGCTGCCCAGGATGATGGGAATGTGCGCTCATCCGAAGATTATACGGGAGGAAAAGGCAGCCATCACCCGTCAGCTTTCAGTCCACAGTCCATCGTCCTCTGGACGAAGGATAGGTCCTGGTTTAACTGAGAACTGAGAACTGACAGCTGAGAACTGGTTTTCTCAGTAGTGTCCTTCTCCCAACTGCACCTTGCCGCGAAACATGCGATAGACGAACACAAAATAGCCTAGCGCCAGCGTCGCGCCCAGCGCCCACCAGACCAAGCCGACGCTCAGTCCGTGAACCCCAGCAGCCGTGTTGTAGATGGTGAGGTCGTACCGGTGGTTGCGGGCAGGCAGCACGACGGGATAAAGCGCGAACGCCGCTCCCACCAGCATGAACGTGATGTACAGGCTGGAAGCGACAAACGCCAGTTTCTCCTTGCCCTTGGGATTGGCCCACAGCATCACTGCCAGGCTGGCGAATACCACGATCGGAACCAGTATCCCGATCGCATGCTTCCCGTAGTTCACCATGATTTCCGGCCGGATGAAATAAGTCGCAACCAGCGAACTGCAGGTCAGAAAGAACTGCACCGGCCAGCACAGCAAAGCGATACCGCGGGCGCGGCGCCCCAGATCCTCGTCGGTCTTAAGCGCTACGTAGTAAGAACCATGCGCAGTCAGCGTCACCAACCCGATCACCCCGGTCAGTACCGTGTACCAATCCAGGATCCCCGTCTGCGGGCCAAGTTTGAAGTTAGTCCACAGCGGCTCAAAGAAATAGCCGCTCGCATCCAGTGGAACTCCCCGCACCACGTTGCCCAGCGCCGCCCCGAAAAACACCGCCAGCAAAATACTGGAAACGCTGAAGATCGTATCGAAGAAGTCCTGCCAGACCACGCTTTCGATGTGGGCGCGGAATTCAATGCCCACGGCGCGCAGCATCAGCAGCCACAAGACAATCATCAGCGGAAGGTAGAATCCGCTAAAGCTCGACGCATAAAGTTGAGGGAAGGCAAAATACAGCACGCCGCCAGCCGCCAGCAACCAGACCTCATTGCCATCCCACACCGGCCCGATGGCGCGCAGCACCCGCCGTCGCTCGTCGTTAGTCTTGGCCGCAAGCAGATAAATTGCGCCTGCGCCCAGATCGAATCCGTCGAGCACCACATAAGTCGCAACCATCACCGCGACCACCCAGAACCAAAGGCTAGCCATATCTACTTTGCCTCCGTCGCCGGCCCTGCCACCGGGCCGTGTTCAATCTCTCGCCGGATCAGGAACAGACCCAGAATGCCCAGCACCATGTACATGCCCATGAAACCCAACAGCGTAAACATGCCATTGCCGGCCGAAACAACTTTGGAGTAGCCGGCTTCGGTGCGCATCAATCCATACACCAGCCAGGGCTGGCGGCCAAGTTCGGCCGTCATCCATCCCGCGGTATTGGCGATATAAGGAAATGGCGCCGCCAGCATCAGTATCCACAGCATCCATCTGGCGTTAAAGAGTCGGCCGCGCCACAGCAGAAACAATGCCACCACCATGACGGCGACGAAGATCGTCCCCAACCCAACCATGATGTGATAGCTGTAATAAAGCAACGGGATATTACCCGGCCAGTCTTGCTTCGGGAACGCATCCAGTCCCCGGACGTTGGCATTCCATCGCCGGTAAGTCAGCACGCTCAACATTCCGGGAACTTGAATTGGGTTATCAATCTTGCCTTGCTGTTCGTTCGGTTGGCCGACGATGAGGAGCGGCGCGGCGGACTGGCCCTGAAACAATCCTTCCATCGCCGCCAAAGTCACAGGTTGCAGGTCGGTGACCATTTTGCCTTGTCCGTCGCCGGTCGGAAAAATCTGCAGCACGCTGAACACGCACCCTGCGATCACGCCGGCTTTGACGAAAATCCGGGCATGCGCGGTCCACTTGCCTGAAAGCAGATAGAACGCGCCCACCGCCGTCATGATGAATGCGCCCGTAATCGCCGCGCCGCACATGTTGTGCGCGTATTGCCATCCCGCCCACGGATTCAGCACGAAATCCCAGAAGCTCGCGAGTTGCAGGCTCCCATCCGCGGCCGTGAAATAGCCGACCGGATGCTGCAGGAAAGCGTCGGTGGCAATAATGAAATAACCCGACAGCCACGATCCCACAAAGACCGCGACCGCCGACAGCCAATGCGCTTTCGCGTCTCAGCCGCTTCTCTCCGTAGAGAAACAATCCAAGAAACGCCGATTCGAGGAAGAAGGCGAACATGCCTTCCATGGCCAGCGTCTGTCCAATCACGCCGCCCGCGAATCGGGAAAAGATTGACCAGTTGGTGCCGAACTGGAATTCCATTGGAATGCCGGTTACAACCCCTAACACGAAATTGATGCCAAAGATCTTTCCCCAGAAACGGGCCGCCTCGTGATACGCGGGATCGTTGCGCCGCAACCCGATCGTCTTGAGCACGACAATCAACAGCGCGAGCCCCATCGTGAGTTGTGGAAAGAGATAGTGGAATGTTGCCGTGAACGCGAACTGCAAGCGGTGAACAAGAAGTACGCTGTCCATAAATAAGGCCTCAGGTCTAAGTTATAAGGTCTAAGCTACGAACAAACAAATAAAACTACCGGCGCTTCCTATCAGGGTATCGCTTTAGCGATACCGTAACTGCCCCTAAGTCAAATCCCCTTTAGGGGCTGGCCGTCTAACTCTTCCCCTCGATTCTGCGCGCTGATTCCTTGCGGCGTATCTCCCGCCGCCGCGCGGCGCCTTCGTAGCGCCGCTTTTCATCTTCGGTCTCGGGGACGACAGGTGCGACCGTCATCCGCCTCCCCTCAGCATCCACGGCGACAAACGTAAGATAGGCGGAACTCACATGCAGCGTCTCTTCGGAGCGATAATACTCCACCCAGACCTTCACGCCCACTTCCATCGAAGTGTGGAAGACGCGATTGACCGACGAGCGCAGGATCACGAAATCTCCTACCCGAACCGGCACCAGAAAATCCAGATGATCAATGGAAGCCGTCACCACGTAAGCACGCGAATGCCGGTGCGCGGCCATGGCGCCGGCCAGGTCGATCCAGTGCATCAGGCGCCCGCCCAGCAGAGAGTTCAGCGGATTGGCATCGTTAGGCAGCACGATCTCGGCCATTTCTGAAATCGATTCGCGCACCGGCCGGGGCCGCATTAACTTTGCTTTGTCGTCGTCATTCATAGAGGGTCAATCGCCCGCGATAAGACTGCAGATAACAGCTTGCAAGTCTGAGCACACGCGGGTCGGGATGCAGGTCGATCCAGGCGTCGTTCACTAGATCAAAAATCAATTCCCCATGTTCGATCGGAGCGTGGTCTAACTCGCAAACAAAGCAGATACTAACCTGCGCCCGGCCGGCGCGTGCAACCGAAAAGCGAATCGCATCCCAGTCCCGCCGCGGAGGAAGATGCGGGCAAGCAGTGGCGTATCCCAGGTTGCAGAATTCCCGTATGTGACTGTCGGATGCCGCCAGTTCCTGCCCCGAAGCCAGGCAGTTCCCCGTCCATCCCGCTCCCAGCGGCAGACGCGAAGGATGCGGCCAGGAACCATCGTTCAAAATCTCAAGCGGCACAAAAAAAGGGCAGGCCAACTTGTTCCCTCAAAGAACAGCCATTGTAACGCGACCCGTGATATGAATGGAAAGAACAGCTTTCAGCTCTCAGCTATCAGCTATCAGTTTTCAGCTTTGAGCTCTGATTCTTGGCTTTTCCTGAGACCTGACACCTGAGACCTGACACCTGCTCTTATGGATCGCATAGCCGCGCTGACCGAAATTCTCGCTGCAAATCCCGACGATGCCTTTGCCCGCTACGGCCTGGCCATGGAGTACTCGAAGGCCGGACAAATCGACGAGGCGCTGCAGGAATATAAAACGCTGGTCGAGAAGAATCCCGACTACACTCCCGCCTACTTCATGGCAGCGCAAACCCTAGCCAGCGCCAGCCGAGTCGCTGAAGCCAAGCGCTGGCTGGTCGATGGCATCTCCTCAGCAAGCCGCACCGGCAACGCGCACGCTCAATCAGAGATGACCGCCATGCTAGAGGAACTGGGATAGGGCGATTGCAGAGGTCAGAGGTCAGATTGCAGAGGTAAGAATTCCAGACTTCACGATGCCGTTTGCACTAGGAGTTGTTCACCTCTGCAATCTGACCTCTAACCTCTGACCTCATCCGCGGTGCTACACTTTTTGGTTCACGCGGAGGCACCTCATGCGCCGTCTAGCATTTCTTCTCGTTCTTCTCCTCTCCCTACCCGCCTTCCCTCAAGCCAAGCATCCCTTCACCTTCGAAGACATGATGAAGCTGAAGCGCGTAGGCGAGCCCGTCCCGTCGCCCGACGGCAGGTGGGTGCTCTTCAGCGCGGTCGATGTGGACTTGGCCGCGAATAAAAAGACGCCGCACATCTGGATCGTCCCGCTGGCGGGAGGAGCGGAGCGCATTCTCATCTCCGATCAGGATGGCGACCGCCCACGCTGGGCTCCGGATGGCAAGCGCTTTGCGTTCCTCTCGACCAAGCAAGATGGCTCGCAGGTCTGGATTGCTGATTTTGATAACACGTCCGGCACTGTTGCGCGTGTCTTTCGACTGACAGTGATCGAGACTGAGGCCGGAGGCGAACTCTGGTCTCCGGATGGCAAGAACATTTTGTTCACTTCTGATGTTTATCCCGAATGTGACGGCACGGCACTAACCGAAGACGCTTGCAATACAAAAAAGGTGATAGACGCTAGGAACTCGAAGGTCAAGGCGCTAGTCTTTGACCGGCTTCTCTATCGTCATTGGAACGCGTACAAAGAAGGCAAGCGGAGCCATCTGTATGTGATTCCTGCTCCTTTGCCGGAACCGGCCTCAACTCCACCCGGTTCAGTGGAGGGGACGAGGCCGTCGGGCATGCTCGAAGGCCTGATCCCTCTCGACGACAATCGGGGCCGCCCTCGCGACCTTACCCCCGGCGACTACGACGCACCTCCATTCTCGCTCGGAGGGCAGGACGACTACGCCTTCTCGCCCGACGGCCAGGAGATTTGCTACACCTCGAACCACGATAAGGTCGAAGCCACGTCCACCAACAACGATCTCTGGATCGTCCCGGTCAGTGTGGGAGCGGGCGACTCTCCCGCTCAGGTCTTAGCCCGAACGAAGAACATCACCGCCGACAATCCCGCCAGCGACTCAACTCCCCTCTATTCGCCCGATGGCAAGTACATCGCCTATCGCGCCCAGCAGCGTCCGGGATACGAGAGCGACCGCTTCCGCCTGATGCTGTATGACCGCAAGACGGGGGAGAAGAAGAATCTCACGGAGGATTTCGATCGCTGGGTGGGCAGTTTTGAGTGGTCACCAAATTCCAATAGCCTCTTTTTCGTTGCTGAACACAATGGCGAATCGCCAATTTTTGTGAGTAATCTTTTTGATGAAGGTGTTGAGAGACCAATTGAATTTGTCAACGGTTTCAACGATGACCTCGCGGTCACATCCGACGGCAAGACGCTTCTGTCCACCCAGATGTCAGTGGAATTCGCGAACATTATCCTTTCTTATCGACTGGGGGCACGAAAACCTGGCGAGGTAGTGGCCCATCCCTATAGTGCTGCGTGTGCCCCAAACGAGCATGGAACAATCGGTGAGAAGTACTGTAGTGTCGTTGGAGAATGGGGTGGTACAGTCCTTGCGAATCCGAATGGTTCAGTACTCTCTCAAATTTCCATGTCGCCACTCGAAACCTTTTGGTTCAAGGGTGCGCATGACGATAATGTCCGAGGTTTCCTCGTCAAGCCGCCGAACTTCGACGCTTCCAAGAAATATCCCGTGAAGTTCCTCCTCCACGGCGGGCCGCAGGGCGCCTGGGGAGACGACTGGTCTTATCGCTGGAATCCCGAACTCTTTGCTGCCAACGGATACGTGGTCATCATGATCAACTTCCACGGCTCGACCGGATACGGACAGAAGTTCATTGACGCGATCAACGGCGACTGGGGCGGCGCTCCGTTTGAAGATCTGATGAAGGGCCTCGACTACGCTGAGGAGCATTACGGTTTTATTGATAAAGACCGCGAGTGCGCGCTGGGCGCGAGCTTTGGCGGATACATGGCCAACTGGGTGCTCGGCCACACCGACCGCTTCAAGTGCATCGTCTCGCACGACGGCACGTTCAATAACGAATCGGACTATGGCACGACCGAAGAGCTGTGGTTCAACGAATGGGAGTTCAAGGGCACACCGTGGACGAACCGAGAGCTGTACCGGAAGTGGTCTCCACATCTGTTTGCGACCAATTTCAAGACCCCCACGCTCGTCATCCACGGACAGCTCGACTACCGCCTCGACGTGAGCGAAGGTTTCCAGCTCTTTACCACGCTGCAGCGCCTGGACGTGCCGTCCAAGATGCTCTACTTCCCAGACGAAGGCCACTGGGTCCTGAAACCGCAGAACTCGCAACTCTGGTACAAAACGGTCAACGACTGGGTGGATCAGTGGACGAAGAAATGATGTAGACAGGTTTCAAGGTTTCAGAGTTTCAAGGTTTCAAGGAAAAACGCCACGGCGATCCCCGCGAAGGCTAGCAGTCTTTGAAACTCTGAAGCCTTGAAACTTTGAAACCTTCCTACTTGTACACTTCCGGCACAAAGTTCTGCTCGTGAATGGGAGGCCGGATGTACTTGACTCCTTCGAGCGGCGGAAGCTTCAGCGGCTCCGGCGTCAGATCCTCATAAGCGATCTGTGACAACAGGTGGCTGATCACGTTCAGCCGCGCGCACTTCTTGTTGTCCGCGTTCACCACGTACCACGGAGCCTGTTTGATGTCGGTGTGCGCAAACATCTCGTCCTTGGCGCGCGAGTACTCCACCCAGTGGCGTCTCGATTCCAGGTCCATCGGGCTCAGCTTCCAGCGTTTGGTGGCGTCTTTCATCCGGTCCTGAAAGCGGCGTTCCTGTTCTTCATCGCTCACCGAAAACCAATACTTGAGCAGGATGATGCCGGACCGCACCAGCATCCGCTCGAACTCCGGGCAGCCGTGCAGGAATTCGAGATACTCGTTCTCGGTGCAGAATCCCATCACGCGCTCAACCCCAGCCCGGTTGTACCAACTGCGGTCAAACAGCACCATTTCACCGGCCGCCGGCAAATGCGCCACATAACGCTGGAAGTACCACTGCGTCTTTTCCCGCTCGGTGGGAGTGCCCAGCGCCACCACGCGGCACACGCGCGGATTCAGGCTCTCCGTGATCCGCTTGATCGCGCCGCCTTTCCCCGCCGCGTCCCGCCCCTCGAAGACGACCACCAGTTTCAACTCCTTCTGCCGGATCCACTCCTGCAATTTAACCAGCTCAATTTGCAGCCGGCACAACTCATCGTTGTAGACGCAGTCTTTGCCCAGAGTCAGGATGCGGGTAGAGCCATTCACCGGAACCGCGCCGTGCTTGGTCTTCGCCGAAGTTTTCTCCGAGTCCAAGTCCAAAGCCCGTTTTTGCGTCATATTCAATTCCAGGATTCGCCAGGCTGGGGATGCCCTGATCAAATCATCGGCATGACGGACCAGTGTCCTTAATCGTTGTCTCCGCCGGAGCCTGAGGAGCTTCGACCTTCGGCAACTCTGGGATTGAATCACAAGTTCGAGAGGGCGCATCGTCGGCAACGGCGGTTCCGTTCATGCCGGAGTTCGCGTCCGCACTGGAAGCAGTATCCAGACACGGCCCGGAACAGGAACTCTGGTTCGGCGCCGCATCATCCACCACAGCAACTTCAGGAACCGCAAACAGCATGTCCGGCAAGCTTTGTGAGGCCGACGCTTGCGAATCCGTCTGCGGACCAAAGTGCAGACCGCGACGCACAGGCGTGTCCTTAACCCCGCCGTTGTTCGTCGGGCCAGTAACTATAGCCGCCACGGCCTCCATCTGAACCTGCGCAGTCGAAGATCCAGCACTCACCGTGATGAACACATCGCACGGGCCCACGCTTCCGGCAGAGGGAACCATGGAAGCCAGTCCATCCTGCGTGCTCGCAACCAGCGCGTCCGACGATCCAAGGACAATAGGCATGCCGTTTTCCGGGACTCGCGCCAGCGTGGTCAGAAAAGTGACGTTCACTCCCATCACCGAATTCGAAGCAGCCGATCCGTCCGTCACTCGCATGACCAGCGGCTGAAAGGACTCCCCAGTCGCGCACAACCTGCGGCGATCCGCTCACCGTTTCCAGCGTCCACAACGAAGTCGGCGTGGAGAACAAAGTAAAGGTCTGGCACGGCGAATTATTCGGAGCCACACAGGCGCTCACCTGCACATCGGCACTTTGATTCGTGATCTGCGCCGTGATGGTGGCGAATCCTGAGCCGTTGGTGGTTCCACTGCTCGCCGAAAGCGCAGCCGTGCCCTTGGTGAGTGCGAAATTGATCGCGACATTCGCTTTGGGCACGCCCAGGTCCAACGCTTCCACCGTGAGCGGAACCGCAATCGTCGCACCTTGCCCAACCCAGCGCGTCGGCGTGACCGCAACCAGATCGAGCGCGGACGAGTTCCCACCACCGTCGTCTGCTGCGACTGCGGCGGCGAATACGATGCTGGAGCCAGAGCGATCGTAATCGTGCTCTGTCCAGTCGTAGTGGGAGTCACCCAGCTGGAAGATTCTCCCGCCTCATCGCTCAGCACCGAACAGGAAGAGGTTCCGCCGCACACCGAAAACTGCAAGCCGATAGTCGCGCTCCAGGCAATCGTTGCCCCGCTCACTGGCGTAACTCCATCGGCGGCAACCGCCCGCACGCGAATGGGATTGGCGGCTGCGGCTCCAACTGGCGTTGCCGGTTCCGCACCTTGCAGCAAAAGCAACTGGTCCGTGGCCAGAGCTCCATAGCTCAGCGCATCCGTCATTTGCGAAAAAGCGCCGCTCACCGGATCCGCAACCAGGATCGAAGCCGTTCCATCCTGCACTCCCGAAGGCATTGCCACCTCGATCTGGCTCGCCGAAGCAGAAAGAGTGTTGCCGTTGTTGCCGGAGACACTGACCTGCAGCCCCGGTTTGAATCCGATGCCATGCAGGGCAGTTACGCCGCCAGCAAGACTCAGACGCGGCGGCGTAACCGTATCCGAATAAAGGATGCTGGCTCGGTAGAAATAGTCCGGACGACCGTCGCCACGGAAGTCCGCCACTCCCACTCGGAAGGTTTCCGAAACGCTGAACTGGGCATCCAAGCGCGTCATTCCAAAAGTGTTCGAGTTGAATGCCGAAGGTGTCGACGCCGGTGCTGGATCGCCACTCTGGTCGCTCAATTCCCAAATCCCAATTACGGGAAACAGTTTGGCTTCGGTGGGTGTGCCGCTTTCGTCGAGAGCGGTCACCGCAATCGAGGCCGTCCGGTTCGCCTGGGCTGCAAATTCGAAGAAATCCGCGCTGCCGTAGCCCGAGATCCACGAGCCCCATCCACTGCCCTGCGGCAGCCCCGCAGGATTCGCGTAAGTGGATCCACTCCCGGGATGCGTTTGTGCGGTTTCATCCTGCAACATCAGAATGTCCCGTTCCGCATTCGACCCACTCGTCACCGTGACCACCACCGGAGCGAACGAACCCGAAGGTGCTACCTGTGTGGGAGCATACGGCTCAACACCCGGTGACCATTCCGGGTCCAGCGCTTCCACGCTCAACTGGTATTGGGCGAGATTTTGCCCAGCTGGAATCGTCAGTTGGCCGAGATCAAAAAACCCTTCGAGCGAGGGGTCGCTCCCTCCCCACCGGTCATAGCGAAGGCCATTGGCATCCACGTATCCAGTAATGATGTTGCCCGCGTTGCCGTGAAATGCGAATCCGGAAACGGAAGTCACAACGTATTGCCGCGAGGGCTCGTTTGAGATCATCAACCGGGCAACCACATTGACGCCCTGCATTGGCTGCACCGCGTTTCCGGATGCGTCGGTGAAATACACGCTGCCGTAAACTCTGCCCGCCGGTTGCGGGTTCACGCTGGTTGGATAAAGCCGCGCGAGCGCGTCCATGTCATCCATTTTGGGGACAGCCGCGTTGGGATAGCAGAGGCTGATCGGCACGCAGTTCCCCGGATCGATAAAGTGCATCACTGGAAATCCCGCAAAATCGGCGCTGGTTGGAACTGGCGCCCTTGTCAACACGTTCACATTGGCCTGCGACCATCCCAAGCCCACAACGCGCCCCAGGACGCGCACCAGTCGGTATTGAACGTCGGGCAACTGCGTACTGGTGGCCGCGCAAACTCCGTTGATCACCAGCAACGCATGCGCAATGTTCCCGCCCGTGGAGAAGTTGTCCGGGCCTCCATACACGGCGTTGGTGAAACAGTCGGCCAGGTCTCCCGCACCCTGTCCCAGCAGCGCGTCGGTGACCGTTCCGTCGTAGTCGTAAACGACTCCAACCGGAGTGCTAGTAGCTGAAGGTGTAATGTCCGCAGGGGCTGTGATCGTTCCACTACTATCGACCGCGATATTGCTGCCGTTCACGTCTTCGGCAAGATGCCCGCCCTGCGATGCGGTCGAGCGCAACCTCGGAAATGCTTGTCCAGGTGCTGAAAGTCGTAGCAACCAGAGCATCGGCCTGCGCACCGGTCAAAATGGGGCTCAGGTTCCCCTGGTCGGTGAAGTACTCGACCGAGCCGTTCGCCCAAACCAGCGCTTGTCCTTCAACTCCGGCAGCATAGCCGGACCCCGCGACAAAGGCCGGACCTCCAGCGCGGCTGACAACGACACTGCAGATCACCAAAGCAGTAATCACCAGCATTCGCCTGCGCATGACTCACTCCTCTTCACTTCTGGCACTACGGATGGCCCGCTCCAATTGGACGACGCTCGCTTTGGCAACGGGCACACGCGGCTGCACAGACGAAGCGTTTTGCACTCCAATAGCAGGGTTCCGCTCGACAACGTTTTTCCCGATGGAGTCGAGAGCAACTTGCCCCATCGATCCACCTACGGGGCTGGTAAAGCCCAAACGACTCGCTGGATATAAGAAGATCAAAATGTGCTGGCCCTTGTTCATCGGCCGCTGCATGGCCCACGCCCCCGCCCACTCGTGAATGGTGAGAACCTGTCCACGCTCGACCCCGGCAATCGCCTCGTCCACGCGAAAACTCAACTGCACCCCTGGAATCGCTCCGGGAACTTCCCGATCGGCGGCCGAAGACCGCATGGCGCCGTCGAGCACCGTGCCGGCAAATACCATCCCTGCCCGTCGCGAAAGCTGTCTCCATTGCGGACCGAGAACGCGCTCAGCAATGACTTGATCCGATTGCTGCGCAGCGGCCCGACTCGACAGCAAGGCCGACAAACCGGCAAGAACAACCACCAAGACACATCTTGACGCACTCATAGCGACTCTCTTTCTGGAGGGAACGGGACCGGGAAAGGTCCTGGGAGTGGAATCAGACTACTGCGTAAGGGATCAAGCGGATGTGCGGGCCATCACTGCGGTTTTGTGATGAATGGCTACGAAAACGCGAGAGGTTATTTCCTATAGCGGCGGTTCGCCTTCTTGGCCGCCTTCCGTTGCGCCTTCTCGTACTTCTTCATCATTTTTCTCTGTTTCTTGTTGGCCTTGTTCAACATCTTTTGCTGCTTCTTGGCTGCCTTCCGGGACTGGCGCTCATTTTCTGCAACACTGATGCGTTGACCTTGCGCCGTCATCGCCCCTGCCAGACTCAAGGCGACCAGCAGAATGAAAGCAGCAATTCGTCTCATAACGTCTCCGAACGGAGGATTCTTCAGCGATCTTACACCGAAGCTGCACCCGGGCGGCACACAAGGCATTACTTCTGTAATCCGACTTCTGCTAGTGAATTGTCTTCGTCTTCCGCGACATGTAATCCATTAGCAAATACTGCCCCAGCGTATACGGCGTAGTGAAGTAGGCCTTGCCGCGGCACATCTCAGTCACCTTCTGCACGAACTGCACCAGCCCAAAATCCGACGCCAGCATGAACGTGTTGATCAGCACGCCCGCTCGTTTGCACTTCGACACTTCTTCCAGCGTCTGGCTGACCACCAACGGGTCGAGCCCGAATGCATTCTTGTAAATGCGCCCGTCTTCCAGCGTCAGTGCCGACGGTTTGCCGTCGGTGATCATGACGATCTGTTTCATGTCTTTGCGCTGCCGCTGCAGGATGCGCTGCGCCATGCGCAGTCCCTCGCGCGTGTTCGTGTAGTAAGGACCAACCTTTACCCGCGCCAGTTGCGAGAGCGGCACTTCTTCCGCCGAATCGTGAAACAGCACCAGCGACAGCGAGTCTCCCGGATACTGCGTTCGAATCAGTTGCGACAGCGCCATCGCGACTTTCTTCGCTGGAGTGAAACGATCCTCCCCATACAAAATCATCGAGTGCGAGCAGTCGAGCATCAGTACGGTTGCGCATGACGACTGGTACTCGCACTGATGTACCTGCAAGTCGTTGTATTCGAGATTCAGAGGAAGCCCCAGCCCTTCGCGCTGAATTGCTGAAGAAAGTGTAGCCGTGATGTCGAGGTTCAACGTGTCGCCAAATTCATACTGCTTCGCGGCGCCGCTCGCCTCGATGCCCGTAGCCATGTCGCGCGTGTCATGACGTCCAAAACTCGACTTGCCCAGCGACCCCAACAGATCCCGCAGCGCTTTGAATCCCAGGAAGTCCAGGCTCTTGTCGGTAATTTCGAACTTCGCCTGCTGCTGCGCGTCGCCAACTTGCCCACCCACGCTCGACTGTTTCGCCGGATCATGAGGTTGATCGATTGAGATGTAATCCTCCTGCTGCATGCGCTCGATCAGCTTCTCGATCAACTCCTCGAGTTCACCCTCCATCTGCATCTGCTGCAGACGGTCACGCATCTCTTCGTCGAACATCTCACCATTCAGCAGCGCTTGTTCAAGCGCACGCCGCAACTCGTCGAGCGTGTGCTCGCCTTCCGGCATCTGGTACCAGTAGTTGTCGTTGAATCCGCTCTGCAGAAAATAGTCCGAACAGCGCGCTGAGCAAGTCTTCCATGCTCATCTCGCTGGCCGGATCAGGAACGTACTTGGAGTAGCGGATGCGTTTCATAAAGGCAGCTATCAGCTATCAGGTGTCAGCTCTCAGTCGTAATCCACTCGCTCGTCTCCGCGAACTTCATTGATTCCAAAACGCTCTTACTGATAGCTGATAGCTGACGGCTGAGAGCTAATTGAATCCTCTCTTCCGCCCAAACCCCGGCTCGTCCCGCTCAAACGAAGGCTTTTCAACGATCTTCGGAGGCTTCTCCCCCGCCGTAAACACCCGCTCCTCGTTGCGTCCAATCTTCTTGTGCGCGTGCAGCCCTTCCAGGACGAACTCCGCCGCCGATACCTGCATCTCGGAGCTGTCTTTCGGCCCGACATTCAGCTTGACGAGTTTTTCCATCAGCCCTTGAATCTGCCTCAGCCCTTCGAGCACTTCCTCGGCCCCGGCATTGTCGCTGAGTTGAATCTCGCCGCCCAGATCGAACCACTGCACCACCTGATTCAGGTTGACCCCGTGCAGATGAGTATCGAACGTCTTCGCAATCGCCGTGCGGATCAACTCCCGGCTCACGTGATCCGCGCCCTTTATCTCGCCTTCGTATTCCAGTTCCAGTTTGCCCGTGATCGCCGGCAGCGCCGCGTAGATGTCGCTGATCCGCGGCACGATGAATTCTTCCTGATGCGTCAAAGCCCGCCGTTCAGCATTCGAAATCACGTTCTCAATCGCCGAAATCGGCAGCCGCTGGCTCACACCCGACCGCTTATCGACCTTCTTGTCGTCGCGCGCCGCAAACGCGATCCGCTCGATCACTTCCTGCACGTATTTCGGAATATGCAGCCGCGACACATCGTCGTCAAACGTGCGTTCAATCCACGCTTCCTGCGCGGTAATCTCGATCCCTTCTTCCACCGTCGCCGGATAGTGCGTGCGAATCTCCGACCCGATGCGATCCTTCAGCGGCGTAATAATCTTGCCGCGCGCCGTATAGTCCTCCGGGTTGGCGCTGAACACAATCGCCACATCCAGCGGCAGCCGGATCGGATATCCCTTAATCTGCACGTCGCCTTCCTGCATGATGTTGAACAGTCCGACCTGAATTTTGCCGGCGAGATCCGGCAACTCGTTGATTGCAAAAATTCCGCGATTGGCGCGCGGCAGCAGCCCGTAGTGCACCGTAAATTCGCTGGAGAGTTCGTGTCCGCCACGCGCCGCCTTGATCGGATCGATATCGCCGATCAGGTCCGCAATCGTGACATCCGGAGTAGCCAGCTTCTCGACGTAGCGGTGGTCGGGCGTCAGCCAGGCAATGGGCGTCGCGTCTCCTTCTTTCGCCACCAGCTCGCGGCAGCGCCGGCAAATCGGAGCGTATGGATTGTCATGAATTTCGCAGCCCGCGACGTAAGGCATCAGCGGATCAAGCAACGCCGTCAGCGCCCTCAGAATGCGGCTCTTCGCCTGCCCGCGCAGCCCAAGAAGAATGAAATTATGTCGCGAAAGGATCGCGTTCACGATCTGCGGCACCACCGTATCGTCGTAGCCCACGATGCCCGGAAATATCGGAGTGCCTTGGCGCAGCCGCGCCATCAGGTTCTCGCGCAACTCATCCTTAACCCGCCGCGAACCGAGACGCTGTGCAGTGAAAGAACTATGGCGCAACTCGCCGAGACTCCGGGCAACACTCATAGTAGGAACTACCCCCACAGGAAGAAACCTTACGTGGATTATACCGCTGAAAGAAGCTGTCAGCTCTCAGCTCTCAGCTGTCAGTAAAATCTTGATTTGAATCGCGTAGTAGAATCGCCGTGTGAATCGGTATGAAACAATGCTGTTCGCTGGCTTCATCGCGTTCTATCTTTCCGCCTTTGGCCTTTTTCAATGGATGATCTTCAAAGTGAATCGGAATCTGCCGCCAGATAGCAGGATTTCTCATTCCCTTTATTTTGGAGGATGGAGAAGACTGGCCAGAGAATACAAGAGTTTCTGTCCGAGAAGCTTCTTGTACCAGTTCACAGTGACCTGCGCTGTCACTTGTCTGATTATCGCGGTGGGGCTTGCTGGCTTTCGTGCCTGGGAATACGCAACGGGTAGGTGAAACTTTTTGATTAAGACAGTCGCCCACCCCTCGGGGAAAAGCTGGTTTAACTGAGAGCTGATAGCTGAGAGCTGAGAGCTGAAGTTCAATTCCACTGCGCCTTCGCCGCCCGCCGCAGTCCCGGCAGAATCGCCTCCAGATAGCCGATCACTGCTTCCAGACGTTTTGCTTCCGACAAAGTCGAAAGCAGGCTCTGTTTGAAGTCCAGGTCGAGCGGAAGCGATCCTGCGAGTAGGAAGGAAAGATTGCCGGCGTGTTCGTCGGGCCCGGACGGCTCCGTTCCCGCGAGTTTTGCGATCTCCGCATGCAATCGCACCGCCTGCGTAACCATCTGGACCGCGGGCTTCTCAGGTTCGTCTTCCACCACCGAAATCTCGGCCTGCAAGAACGCTCGATCTTCGTTCACCTGGAGCACCTCGAACCGCTCTACCCCACGCGTCAGGATGTCCATGCGCCCATCGTCATATTTCTTGGTGACCGACGTGATCTCAGCCGTGCACCCGATGTCGGCCACTCCATCGGAAGACGCCCGCACTACCCCGAACAGCTTCTTTTGCTCCAGGCATTCCGCGATCATTTCCTTATACCGCGGTTCGAAGATGTGCAGCGGCAGCGCAACCCCCGGCAGCAGCACCAATTCAAGCGGAAAGATGGGCAACAGCAAACTCACAGCGTCTCCGGTGTAAACAATTTTACGCCATTAAAAGAGGTCTTCAGGTCTCAGGTGTCAGGAAAAGCAAGGCTTCGGAACCGACGCAAATATCGGATTTTCCTGACACCTGAGACCTGACACCTGAGACCTGTCTCCATTGACTTGCCGCCCTCCACACGATACAAGAGTCGCCATGGGCCTAGCAGGAAAAGACATGCCAGGGAAGGTCGTGGTCGTGACCGGCGCTTCCATGGGAATTGGGGAAGCGATTGCCAAAGTTTTTGCCGACGCAGGAGCCAGCGTGGTCCTGCTTTCGCGCGAGGCCAGCCGCGCCGAGGCCGCCCGCCCCGTCGGCCACCCGGCGCCCGGCGTGTGACGTCCGCAATCGCGAAGAAATCGACCGCGCACTTGCCCTGACCTTGCACAACTTCGATCGCGTGGATGTGTGGGTTAATAACGCGGGCGTAGGCATCCGCGATTCCGTCGCCGATATGGAGCCGTCCGCCACCCGCGAATTGTTCGAAACTAATTTCTTCGGCGCGATTGCCTGCATGCAGGCGGTCGTGCCCACCATGCGCGAAAAGGGCGGCGGAGACATCATCAACATCTCCAGCGTTGCCGGACACCTTCCAGTGCCGTTCATGTCTTTGTACTCCGCCAGCAAGTTCGCCATCAACGCGCTCGGCAAGGGCGCCCGGCTGGAGTTGAAAGACGACAACATCAACGTGCTAACCGTCTGTCCCGGCTACGTGCGCACCGATTTCGGCAAGCACGTGGTTGCCGACCGTCAGGGCACCGTCCGCCCACAATCCGTACGTGGCGTAACCGCAGAGCGAGTGGCTCGCGCGGCTTATCGCGGATATCTCAAGCGAAAGCGTGAAGTCGTTGTGCCCTGGACCATGATCCCTGTCATCAAGCTGTACCAGTTGTTTCCCGGACTGGTCGAGTGGGGAATGGCCAAAGCCATGCCCAAGACACGCGCAGGCCAAAGTAAAGAAAAGTAAATCCAGCTAACTTTCAGACGTCCAGAGCATCCAATGAAGTAGGCAGAACTGCAGTCTTCCACCCCTCCGTAGGGGCCGTTTGCACGGCGGCTCTGGGGGTGGAGGCTGCCGTTAACTTTTCCGTGTCCCCTTTCGCTAGAATAGGGTTATGAGATTCCAGTCCCGGCCTGCGTCCTCCACACTCCCCTTGCTTCTTTTGCTGACGACACTATTGAGCGTTTTGTTGCCAGTCGTCATGTTGCCGCAGGCAGCCCGCGCGCAGGAGGGCCCACTCGACAAGTCCGAGCCCAAGGGAATCACGGTCGATGAAATCATCAAGCGCTTCGCCACCAAAGAAAAAGAATTCAAAGAAGCGCGCGATCAGTACACCTACCGGCAGGACGTTAAGGTCATGACTCTCGACGGCGACACTCCGGACGGCGCCTACCAGGAAGTTTTCGACGTGACCTTCGACGACAAGGGACGCAAGGTCAAGAACGTGGTCTTTGCGCCCCAACCCACCCTGCAGCGCATCCAGATGACCGAGGAAGATTTTGACGACATCGAGAACCGTCTACCCTTCGTGCTGACTTCGGACGAAATCGGGGAGTACGACATCCTCTACGTCGGCCAGCAAAAGCAGGACGAACTGAACACCTATGTTTTCGACATCGCTCCCAAGCAGATCGTCGGCAAGAAGCGCTATTTCCAGGGACGCATCTGGGTGGACGATCACGACTTTCAGATCGTCGAGACCTACGGCAAAACCGTTCCCGACATCCGCAAGAAGAAGGGCCAGGAGAATCTGTTCCCCAAGTTCACCACCTGGCGCGAACAGATTGACGGCCAGTACTGGTTTCCGACCTACACGCGCGCCGAGGACACGCTGAAGTTCGCCCTGGGAGACGTAAGAATCCGCGAAATCATCAAGTACACGAACTACAAGCGCTTCGGATCAAGATCGAGGATCACCTTCGAGGGCCAGGAAGTACAAAAGCCCGAGTCGAAACCGGATCAGAAGCCGCCAGAGCCGGAGAAGCCGCAGTAAAAGCTGTCAGCTATCAGCTCTCAGCTGTCAGTAAAAGCACTACGAGCACACGCTGATGCCCAAGCCAACCGAGGCGATAGCCCAAGGATTTTACTGAGAGCTGACAGCTGAGAGCTAATAAAACAAATACTTCCTCCACTTATCATCCGAGTGCCCCATCAGGCGCATGATGTGGCGCGAGGTGTGGAGATTGAACGACCTTGGTTCGCGTGCCGGCTTCATGTTGGCTTCGTGCGGAAGCTGGTTGCCTTTGCGGCGGTTGCAGGGATGGCAGCAGGCGACCAGGTTCTCCCAGGTGGAGAGTCCGCCGCGCGAGCGGGGAATCACGTGATCCAGCGTCAGTTCGCCGGAAGGAAGCGTGGTGCTGCAATACTGGCAGGTGTTGCGGTCGCGCAGCAAAATATTCTTTCGCGAGAGCGCGCGCGACTGGTGCGGAATCCGGCGGTACTCCAGCAGTCGGATCACCGAAGGCACACGCATGGCCACGCGGGCAGCGTGCAGAAAGTGTCCATTCTCTTCTTCGGTCATGGCCACGCCCTTCAGCACCAGCACGATCGCGCGCCGCGCCGCACAAACATTGATCGGTTCGTAGGAGGCGTTCAGCACCAGCACCGGTTGATGCAGCGCATGACCATCCCCGTCGGTATGCATGCCCGGGACGAGCATCGACGCCGGGAGGTGCGACCGCATGCTGCCAGCGAAATTGTGCAATCGCAACGACATGATCTCTACCCGTGAGCGGCCACGCTCACGCGATCTTCACTCCCTTCCTCCGGCAGATCGTCTGCGTTTGCAGACCGGGTTTGGCAGAACGATGACATCGGAAATTTTCAGCGTGCGTGCGACCGTCGCGACCCACACCCGCGCCGCCCCGGCGCGGCGAAGCACCCGCGCGCACTCGGAGGCCGTGGTCCCAGTGGTATAGACGTCATCGATCAGCAAGATGTCGCGGTCCACGATTCGCGTCGCATCGCTCACCGCAAAAGCGCCTCGAAGATTTTCGCGCCGTTGATGACGAGTCAACCCAATCTGGCTTCCAGTCTCGCGGCACCGCACCAGCGCTCCGCTGCACAGCTCGAACCTCTCCGGACGCGCCAGTTGCTGCAGCGCGCTTCGTGCGATCATCTCCGCCTGGTTGAATCCGCGCTGCGCCTGCTTGCGCGTATGCAGGGGAACGGGAACCACCACAATTGTCTTAGCAGGCATCGTCTGCTCGAGGTTGGCAATCGTCTCCGCCAGCATGCGCCCCAAAACTGCCGCTGCGGGACGAACCTGCTGAAATTTGAGCAGATGAATCAAGTCGCGCAATCCGCCGTCATAGCTCCCATAGGCGACCGCCCGCGCGAACGGAGGATCCGTGCGCTGACAGAGCATGCACCGGGTCTCTGCGCCGTCCATGCCTGCGCCATCCAGATATCCAGGGACGCGCAAGGCTTCGCCGCAAACCGTGCAGTACGACCCCTTCAGCGGTTGCAGCGCCAGCAAACAGGTTTCACAAACGGGAAGCCGGGAAACTCTAAGGAGAGGAGAACCACAAATACGGCAATCGGCAGGGAAAAAAGTGAAGAATAAAGTCGCAAGACCGCGCTTGGCAAAGCTAACGAACCCATGCTTTGCCAGACCATGATCAGCCAGACTATGATCTGCCAAACCCTGATTCGCCGCTTGGCCCTGGGCAGCCCGTATTCGAAACCCAGTACCGCTACTGCTACTGCTGAAGACGGCCTCCAGCTCCCGGCCAACTGATAAGGCATGGCCGGACTAAGCTTTTATTCTCACCTCGGTCAGTATAGCCGCGGCACATGTCGCTATGCAACGCGGCCATCGGACTTCGAATCGCCTGCCCGTTCACTCTGCGACTGTTTACGATCGGCAGGGACGCGTTCGAGCACTGGAATTGTGCTCAAGACATAGCTGCGGTGATAGCAACGCTCGCAGCGCACCGGTTGCAGCAATAAAAACGGAAGCACATATCTTTCGAAGAACCCCCGAGGGCGCGAGCGGTATGCTTCCTTCCCGCCACACCCCCCGCAGTGGAATTCCTCGAAAAATGGGCTCCTGGAGGGCTGGGCAGGGAGACTCACAACATACTCCTGAATAGGACCATTCTAACCCCGGTTAAGGCGCAAAGTTGCGGATAAATAGCGGTCTCCTCGCCCTGACTTTCCTGGCTGCCCAGAGAAAAAACCCAGCGTCGTTTTGGGGCTCACTCTAGCGACAACGGTAGCGACACCTGTTTCGTATCAGGGTATCGCTTCAGCGATACCGCAATGTCTTCTAAATCAGACGCCCGTTTAGCGGCTGGGCTATAGACATCCAGAATTGTCCGCAGCCTCATAAGTGAGGCCTGCACTTGTAAACCTGCCTTACGGCATGGTAAGGTGCGCCGTCGCTGCTAATGTGAACCAGCAATTAAATCTCTGGTGATCCCGAGGCCCTCATGAGCACTCCTGCGGTTAATGAAGCCCCCCGCAAGCATCGTCCCTACGTTCCTGAAACCATGGAAATGAAGGAATTTACCTTCCGGGCCGTACTGATCGGCCTGTTCCTGACTGCCCTGCTAGGCTCTGCCAACGCGTACCTCGGTCTCAAGGCCGGCATGACGATAGCCGCAACCTATCCGGCTGCCGTCATTTCCATGGCACTGCTGCGTCTGATGAAGGGTTCGCTGCTGGAAGAAAACATCGCGCGAACCGTGGGCTCGATCGGAGAGTCAGTGGCGGCGGGCGCCATTTTCACCATCCCTGCCTTTGTCATGGCCGGCCTCTGGCCGGGACTCACCAAGGATCAGTACTGGAAGTCGGTAGCTCTGATGTTGATTGGCGGCACGCTGGGCATCCTGTTCGTGACCCTCCTGCGCCGCGTCATGGTCGAGGACCCCGACCTGCCGTTCCCCGAATCCGTGGCCGCCTCCGAGATTCACAAGGCCGGACAACAGGGAGCCAAAGCCGCCAAGATTCTGTTCGCCAACATGGGCTTCGGCGCGTTCATGTATCTGCTGGGAGCGGTCAATGTCTTCAGTCCCGGCAACAACTTCCCGGTAAAGATCAGCGCTCTCGGAAAGAAGCTGCTGCTCCGCACCAGCACGAACCCAAATGTGGCTACAACCATTACTGGTGGCGCCACGTTGTTCACGGCGCCCGACGTCAGCCCTGCCTATCTAGGCGTGGGATACATCATTGGCCCCAGACTGGCCGCCTTAAACTTCGCGGGAGGTTTACTGGCATGGGGCTTGCTGGTTCCACTCCTAACCTTCACCGTCGGCCCCTACATCCAGGCATCGATGCCAACGGGACAGACCATCGCCTGGCCCTTGCTCGCGCAAGCCATCTACTTCTCGATTGTGCGTCCGATCGCAGTTGGCGGAATGCTAGTGGGCGCGACCTACACGCTGTTCAAGATGCGCAAGCAGTTGGCTCTCGGCATGGGCCGCGCCGTCTCCGATCTCAAGAAGTCGGCGGCGGCACAGGCCGCGACCAATCGCACCGAGCGTGACCTGCCCGCCAAAGCCGTTTTCGCCGGCATCGCCGTGGTCTTCGTCGCCATGATCGTGCTCTATCACTTCTTCATCAGCGGCGCGGGCAACCTCTCCAGCTCCACGATCCTGACGGGTTCGTTGGTCGCGGCCGGCGTCATGCTCGTCGTGGGATTCTTTTTCGCTGCCGTTTCCGGCAACCTGGTCGGCATGATCGGCTCCTCGAACAATCCTGTGTCGGGACTCACTCTGTGCACGCTGGTGATCGCAGCGCTGCTCATGGTTGCCCTGGGAGTATCGGGCACCGGCGGAGTCGCGGCTGTGCTCGGAGTCGCGGCCGTAGTCTGCGTTTCATCGGCGGTTGCGGGCGAGATGCTGCAAGATTTGAAGGTCGGACACATTCTTGGCGGCACGCCCTCCAAGATGCAGATCGGCGATCTCTTCGGCATCGTCGTGGCCTCGCTCGTCCTTTTCTTTCCGGTAGCGATTCTCGATCGCGCATACCACTTCGGCAGCCCGGCGCTTCCCGCCCCGCAGGCGGGACTAATGGCCATGCTCTCCAAAGGAATCGTTGGCGGCGACATGGCGTGGCCGCTCGTGATTGTTGGCATCCTGCTGGGACTGGCAATGATCATGATCGAAGTAAAGAGCGTGATGCTCTTCGCGGTCGGCATGTATCTGCCCTTAGGCACAACTTTTGCCATTTTCATAGGTGGAGTGATTCGCTGGATCACCGACAGCTTGCGTGATCGCCGTGGCTTGAATGATGCCCAGAAGGCGCGCGTGGAGAACGCCGGCGTCCTGACGGCCTCGGGTCTGATCGCGGGCGAAGCGCTGTGCGGCTTGGCGATCGCGGGCCTCGTCGGTTCGGGCCACGATGTAACCCTGGTCAAGTGGGTCCCAGACAGCGTCATGCCGATGGTTCTGGCGTTCGTCGCGCTCGTCATCCTGACGATTGTCATGGTCTTCGTTCCGCTGGCGAATGCTGGACGTCCCGAAGATCCGGCCCCGCCGACGGCGATCATGTGACGGCGATTGCGCGGCGTGAGCGAAGCGGGAGCCGCGCGCCGTCATCCCGAGCGTAGCGAGGGATCTCGTGCGTGTGGGGAGCGGGCGCCCTCGCCCGTCCAAGCCGAGCAAAGCTCGGCCCTCGCTACGACGGTGTAAGCGACTCCGGAAATGTCGATTGCGGAAAATATCGCCCAGGTGCGAGAGCGGATCGCGGCCGCGGTTCGCCGCGCGGGCCGCAATCCAGACGAAATCACGCTAATGGCCGTGAGCAAGACTTTTTCCGCCGAGTGCATCCGCGAAGCCTACGCCTCCGGTCTCCGCGTTTTCGGTGAGAACCGCGTGCAGGAGTTTGCCGCGAAGGCCGATGCTTTGCGAGATTTGCGGGATGTCGAATGGCACCTGATCGGACATCTGCAATCGAACAAAGCCGGCAAGGCAGCCGAGTTGTTCGATGCGGTGGATTCCGTCGACTCCATACGGATCGCGGAAAGACTGAATGCATTCGCGGAGAGCGCGGGCAAGATACTAGCGATCCTGATCGAAATCAATGTCGGCGGCGAGCAAGCCAAAAGCGGAGCTGACCCCGACTCAGGCGAACTGGAGCAGATTCTGCAAGCTGGCCCGCGATGGGGAAATCTGAAAATTCAAGGCCTGATGACCGTCCCGCCCTACACCGAAGATCCCGAGGGCTCGCGATCCTACTTCCGCCAACTCCGCCAGATTCGCGACAGTATCGCCGCGCGCAACCTGCCGCAAATCGGCACAAGGATAATTTCCATGGGCATGTCCCACGATTTCGAAGTAGCGATCGAAGAGGGAGCAACCTGCGTGCGCATAGGCACAGCGATCTTCGGGGAGCGCACGAAAGCTCAGTAGAGACGGGGCTTGCCCCGTCTCAGGCAGTGGACAAATTCTGATTTTGACCTTGCTTTGAAGGGGCGCGCCTTCAGCCGCGCCGTAAGTGTTGCAATCGGAAAACGATGATCGAGTTGAAAGAATCGCCGGCAGGAGTGACCTTCGCAGTCAAAATCCACCCGCGCGCGAAAAAGAACGCCATCACCGGCGAAGTCGGGCGACGCGCTGAAACTAGCCCTCACCGCTCCTCCCGTCGACGGCAAAGCCAACGACGCCTGCATAGAATTTTTCGCAAAACTTTTGAAGGTACCGCGTTCCTCCGTTACTATTGCAGCCGGCCAGACCAGCCGGAATAAAGTGATCCGTGTGGCGGGCCTGTCGGCGGAGGAAGTCCGAAACCGTTTGAAACTCTGAAGCGGGATCGAGACCAACACCCAGGTTCGTATCAGGGTATCGCTTCAGCAATACCGCAAGTCTTCAAATCGAACGCCCCTTTAGGGGCCGCTCAGGAGCCACGATTGACCTTCTCCGAACGTTTGCAGGAAATCCGCACCGGCTTCGAGCGCCCGTTCTGGATCGCTAACCTCAGCGAGATCTTCGAACGTCTTTCCTACTATGGAGCCTTCGCTTCTCTAGCCCTGTACCTGCAGGAAAAGCTGAATTTCTCGACCGAGCAAACCGGCACTCTGACTGGCTTGTTCGGCGGCATGGTCTGGTTTCTCGCCATCTTCGGAGGAGCCGCCGCCGACCGCCTGGGCTTCCGCCGCGCGCTTTCGATGGCCTACCTCATTCTGGCCGCAGCCTATTTCCTGATCGGCTCGATCGGAGCCTCATGGCTGGCTCCCGTGCGCAACGCCGTGCCGCTGGGATTGTTTGTCGGCTGCATTCTCATCCTCCCCGCGCTCGGCATTTCGCTGGTGAAGCCGTGCGTGGTGGGCACCACGGCGCGTGCCTCCAAGGAGAACGTCCGCTCCATCGGCTACTCGATCTATTACACGATGGTCAACATCGGCGGCGCCGCCGGGCCATATTTTGCATCTTGGGCCCATCGCCACCTGGGAGTCGAGAATGTGTACCGCGTCGCTGCGCTCAGTGTCTTCGCGATGTTCTTTGTCGTCATCCTCTTCTTCCGCGAACCGCGCAAGGCCGGAGACGCGCCTCCGCCTTCCATCGCGACGGTCGCGCGCAACTTCTGCGTTGTAGTAGGCAACTACCGACTGGTTCTGCCGGTGCTCGCTGTTGCCTTCTTGCTGCGTATCGGGGTATTCATCTATCCTCGCTATACCGTGCCTTGGTGGATCTGGAGCGCGCTCCTGATTCTCGTGCTCGCAGGCATCAGTCGCTTCATGTGGTTCCTCGTGCTCTTCACCGGCTACTGGGTGGTGTTCTGGCAGCAGTACATCAGCCTGCCCGGGTATATTCACGGCTACATCAACTCCGGCGCCGACGTCGAAATCATCCTAGTAACCGACGGCTTGACCGTGATCTGCCTCACGCTCGCGGTAAATTACCTGACCCGTAAAATCCCGGCATTTCAGGCCGTGATCTTAGGCACGGTGATCACTTCGCTCTCGTGGGCGATCCTCGCCCTGCGCCCGACCATCTGGGGCGCGGTGCTTTCCCTGTTCGTGCTGGCGCTGGGCGAGATCATCCAGTCTCCGCGCTACTACGAATACATTTCGCGGCTCGCTCCTCCGGGACAGCAAGGAACGTATATGGGCTTCGCGTTCCTGCCCATCGGCATCGGATCGCTGATCGGCGGCTGGTTTGGCGGCACGTTAGTCCACCACTTCGGAGAGGTCACGCATCAGCCGGCACGCATCTGGTGGAGTGTCACCGCCGTCGGCCTGGCCACCGCGGCGGTGCTATGGATTTATGACAAGACGTGTGAAGACGGGCAGTGCAGCTCCCGCACAATAGAGATCATGTCCAAAGGAGTCACACCCACTTACATCGCAGACCACATTCGCCGCGTGCTTAAGGATGGCGGCTCGACGCCGCACTCGGAAGACGTTCAACATTTTTTCAAGGAAAAGATACAATCACGCGGTTGGTACACGGCCGAACTAAGAAAGTTCGCGGTGCGCTTCCAGCGCAGCATCGCCCGCGAGCGGGGATTGGATTTCCTGGTTCAGGTTGCCGACGAACTTTTCTCCGGCCAGATTCTCGAAGAGAAAGCGATGGCTGTCTTTCTGCTCGAAAAACATACGAGCAATTTCGGCGACAAAGAATTCCAGCTTTTTGCCTCCTGGCTCGACCGCGTCAGCAGTTGGGCCGATCACGACGCCCTGGTGCATGATTTGCTGGGGCCCATGGTGGCCGCCGACCCTGCCCGTAGCCGTCAGGTTTTCTTGTGGGCGAAGTCGCCGAATCGCTGGCGGCGGCGCGCGGCGTGTGTAGCGCTGATCCGCGGAGCCCGCGAACGCCGGTTCTTCAAGGAGATCGTGCGGCTTTCCAGCCAATTGCTGCAGATCGAAGAAGAGGACGACATGGTCCTGAAAGGATTGGGCTGGCTCTTGCGCGAGACGGCGAAGGCCGATCCGAAGCACACCGTGCCCTACCTGATGAAGATCCGAAAGAACGCGCCGCGACTGGTGCTGCGAACCGCGTGCGAAACCCTGCCCGTTACCACGCGGAAGCGAATATTGCTGTAACCACAGGCTTCTGTGGGGATGGGCGCCTCGCCCGTCCAGCCGAGCGAAGCTAGGCAGCTGCCTCCATACGCGCCGTCAGTGCCCTTCCTCTTCCAGATATTTCTCCACTTCCGATGCTGCCATGCACCCCGAGCCAGCGGCCGTGATGGCTTGCCGGTAGCGCCGGTCCTGCACGTCACCGCATGCGAAAACTCCGGGCACTCGGGTGAAGACATTCTTCTGCGTAACCAGGTAGCCATCCGCATCAGTTTCAAGTTGGCCCGCGAATATCTTCGCGTTCGGAATGTGCCCGATGCCCAGAAACATTGCGCTCGCAGGGAACTCCCAGCTCGCGCCGCTCTTCAGATTGCGCAGCCGCAGAGCGGTGACTTCCTTCTTGCTGACGTCAAGAACGTCTTCCACCACGGTGTCTGTCAGAAACTCGATCTTCGGGTTAGCCCGGGCGCGGTCAAGCATGATTTTCGAAGCGCGAAACTGCTCGCGCCGATGAATCAGCGTCACCTTGCTCGCGAAGCGCGTCAGAAACGTCGCTTCTTCCATGGCCGAGTCGCCGCCGCCGATCACCGCAATTTCCTTGCCCGAAAAAAAGAAGCCATCGCAAGTAGCGCAGGAGGAAACACCGTGGCCAATCAGCGCGTGCTCGTTAGGAAGGCCGAGCCAGCGAGCCGATGCGCCGCTCGCGATGATCAGTGTGCGCGTCTGAACTATCTCTTTGCCAAAGCTCAACTCGAACGGCCGTCTGCTCAAATCGGCTTTGACCACGTGGCCCATGCGATACTCGGCGCCAAAGCGCATGGCCTGCTTGCGCATGTTCTCGATCAGTTCCGGCCCCTGGATGCCCTCGGGAAAACCGGGGAAGTTTTCCACCAGCGTAGTCATCGATAATTGTCCCCCCGGTTCATGGCCTTCGATCACCAGCGGTTTGAGGTTGGCGCGCGCGCTGTAGAGGGCGGCGGTGTGACCCGCGCATCCGGAGCCCATGATCACAACATTGCGTATGTCCATAAAAAATTAAAAACAGTGCTAGTAGATAGATTCTGAAAAACAGATTTGGTTCCACTCGTTCGTAGAGCGCCGGCCTTATCGCGCGCTCGCGCTACTGCGGCTTCTTTTTGCTGCCGCCAGCTGCTTTGGTTGAACGTCCTGCACGCAAGTGCGCCAGTTCCTGGGGCACTATCTTGCCAGCGTCCAGAGCGTCGCGATAGTGCTCCATAATCGAAGAAGCGGCCCCGAAAATCGGTTCATAGGCGCTTTGATCCGTTGCATTTCCTTCCGCTCCCGAGCACCGCGCCAGCACCACCGACGACTTCCCAAAGCGCTCCAGTTTGACGCGCGAAACCGGCGTACTCGAGGACAACATCGCGGTCGCGGAAGTAACCGCGGAAGCGCTATCCTCGACGGAAACCTCCATCAGGTCGTTGGGCTTGGGATCGCGCACCCGCAGCACCAGCGTCTCCACCATATTCGTCGTATCCACGCTAAACGAGTATTGCACGTTGCTGAACAGGGCAGCGCCTGGGAACTCGCGCCGAACCCGCACCCAGTCAGCCGCCGAGACTGCACCGGCCGGCATCGGTTGCATGCCCGGAATCGGAACGCTCGAGTCGAGTGTGGAATGGCCGCGAGACACTTCGTAGTCCGTGCCGAACGCGGGCTTGCCCGGTACCTTGGCCAGTGCCGACGACAATTCCTTCTGCTCGTCGGCTGAAGGCGCACACACGTTCAGGAGGTTCACCTTTACCGGAGGCTGCTGGGAGTCGGCCGGCGGTTGCTGGCGCAGAGACCGAGGCGGCCATAGCCATAGCCGTCGCTAGGATCAGAATCTTGTGAGGGAACACGGCGAAATTGTATCAGGGGAATGCAAAAAGAGGTCAGAGGTCAGAGGTTAGATTTCAGAGGTGAAAACGTATGAGTGCGGGCAGCCGTTTGACGGGTTTTACCTCTGCAATCTGAGCTCTGACTTCTGCAATCGGCTCCTAGTCGGCCGCTCCGGAATCGCTCTCGATAGCGCCGTGCCGCCGCAGCAACTGCGGCAGATTCTGCGAAAACGCCGAGCGCGGCAGCACCATGTCACAGCCAACTTCGTGCGCTTTCTGCTTCAGGTCGCCCTGCACGTGCGAAAGAAATCCTATGATCGACGTCCCCTTTCTTCAGCTTGCTTTTCAGTTTCGGGATGAGCGTCAAAGGCTTGGCATTGGCATTATTCAAGTCGAAGATGATCAGGGAAGGCTTCTCTTCGCCGTTGCTCGTCATCCGCTCGGTGAGTTCCTTCTCGTTCTTCACGAACTCCACCTTCACGTTCATCTTGCGGCCCGTATCCTGAATCTTACTCAGGAAGAACAGGTCTTCGACAAACGCGAAAACGCGCGAAGCTGCGTCCTCTCGTGGAACAGGCAGAGGCTCCGGATCCACCACCGGGTAGGAGGCCGAAAAACCTGGCCGTCGCGCTCCCCGGTTGTTGCCGTTGCCATTATCCATGCCCATATTGGCGCGGTAGCTGTGGTCCATGGGAGCGGTAAAAATGCCCTGCTGCTCCTGGCGCGCACGGCCCATCGGGCCTCCCGCGCCTCGTCTGGGCGGACGCCGTCCACGGCGCCGTTTGTGTTTCCCTCCTCCTGCGGAGGGATGTCCGGGTCCTGCATTCATATTTTTCTCTTGTTAATCTTCGAAGTTGATCCCCGAAGTTAATCTTTGAAGTTAATCCCCGGCCTGGATCACAGGCCTGTTTGTTTCGTCTTCCCTTGCGGTCGGCACGCTAGTCGGCGCTCAAAACGTGGGCGCAACGCATAGATCACTACGCTGGCCTCACTGCAAACCGCTACCGGCTGACCAAACCCCACATCGGCTGGATGCTATTCGAGAACGATGCTTTAATATCGATGTTCGGACTGTCGTTGTTCAAACTGTCGTCGTTCTAGCTACAGGCGCCTGGAGTTTTACTGGGCGCGAACGGTCAGCCTGGAAGCATGGCCATTGGGAACACCTTGATGTTACTCATGAAACCCTCGACAACGCAAGGGGGGAGTGCCTTTAGTTTTCCACACCGGGTGGGTTCGTAAATCCTCTGTTTTCCCGCTTGTTCCTCTATCGGTTCCGGAGGATAACCGCTCCCCCGCAGTTTCCCCTGAAGTCCGGCGGCGGCAAAGCCGATAGAAGAAGGGTGAAACCCGCTGCTGCCACAGGGAAAGCCGCCGCCCCAGACTCGCTCGCCTTGCCCGGACAGCGCTTCATTGCCCGCCAGCCGATCTTTGACCGCTCGCAGAAGGTGTTCGGCTACGAACTCCTTTTCCGCAACGGTGTCGAAAATTACTTTAACGCTGACCCGGAACTGGCTTGCCGCGCCACCCTCGATACCTCCCTGCTTCTCGGTATCGAGACGATTTGCGATCATCGCCTTGCCTTCGTGAACTGTACCTGCGAGGTCTTATTTAGAGATCTGATCACCTTGCTGCCTCCCAGCCAGACCGTGGCCGAGATTCTGGAGACGGTCGAACCCGAAGACCGCGTCGTCGCCGCCTGCAAGCGTCTGAAAGCGGCTGGATATCTCATCGCCCTCGACGACTTCGCACCCAACGATCCCCGCATCCCACTCTGCGAGTTTGCCGACATTATTAAAGTCGACGTCCGCGCCACCCGCCCCGAAGAACGGGCTGGCATGATGCGCCGCTTTGGACCGAAGTGCAAGATGCTGGCCGAAAAACTCGAAACCCCCCACGAGTTTCATCAGGCCCGCGACATGGGGTTCGTCTATTTCCAGGGGTATTTCTTTTGCCGCCCCGAACTCGTCGTTGGCCGCGAAGTTCCCGCCAGCCGTTTGCACTATATCCGGCTGCTCGAAATGGTCTGCCGCCCGGAAATCGACATGCGCGAACTCGAGAAGATGCTCAAGCAGGAACCCTCAATCTGTTACCGCTTGCTCCGCTACCTGAATTCCCCGCTCTTTGGATTTTCCCTCGAAATCAAGTCGGTCCGCCATGCCATGGCCGTTCTGGGAGAACGCGAAATGCGGCGCTGGGTCCGGCTCGTGGTCGCCGTCGGCGCGGCTGAACAAAAGTGCAGCGAACTGGTGCTCATGGGATTGGCCCGCGGCCGTTTTTGCGAACTGCTCTCCACCCGCCTGAATTCAAAAACGGACTTGTTCCTACTCGGCTTGCTCTCCATCATGGACGCCATCCTCGAAATCAGTATGGATGTCCTCCTGGAGCAACTCCCTGTGGACCGCGAAACTAAGACCGCCCTGCTCGGCCAGAATAGTAGTCTTCGCCCCTTGTACTTACTGATGCTGGCCCAGGAATCAGGGGAGTGGTCCAAGTCAAGCGAACTCGCCAAGCAATTAAACCTGCCCGATGAAGAAGTAGCCGGCACCTGGTGGAAGGCCCTGCAGTGGGCGCAAGAAGCAACCAGCGGCGTGTAAGAAAACAAGGTCAGAGGTTAGAGGTCAGATTGCAGAGGTGAAACCAATGCATGCGCTTTGGCCGTTCTCCTCTGACCTCTGCAATTGCTCTACGGTGCTTCGATTAACTCCATCTTGCCGTCGCGCGTCCGGTGCAGCACCATCAACTTGCCCTGCGGATCGCGGAACACGAAAACATCCTTGTCCCGGAAGTGCGCCTCCTTAATCGCTTCTTCCAATGTCATCGGATGAAGCGCAACCGAGTCCCGGCTATGCACCAGATGCACTTCGGTGGTTCGCGCCACCGAGGGAAATTTATGAACCAGAACGGAAACCGTAGGATTCTCCGCCAGCCCCAGCGCCGCCTCTATGTTGTCTTGCAACGACTGGCCGTCGAACTTCTTGCTCGCCTTGCGCTTCTTGCTGAGCCACTTGGTTTTATATTTGAGCGCCTGCTTTTGCAGGTGGTCGAGCGCTTCATTAACCGCCGACATCATGTCGGTGGTCTGGGCCAGCCCCACGATGGGACCGTTGGGCGGGTTGATCGTGATTTCAGCTTTATGCTGCCGCTTCTCGACCGCCAGAATCACTTTGGTCTCGAATCGGTCGCCTAGAATCTTGCGGATCTTGTTGAGGCCGGTTTCAACTTCCTTGCGTACGGTAGGAGTGAGTTCGTATTTCCGAGCGGTATATTCCACGTTCATTAAGCAGCCTCCAACCAGGTCAGAGGTAAGAGGTCAGATTTCAGAGGTGGACCCAACCGCAACGAGCGTCAAGGTTTTCCCCTCTGCCATCTGACCTCTGACCTCTGCAATTATTTCTTCACTCTTCTCTGATGTGTACTCGGAATCTTCATATCTTCCCGATATTTCGCGACGGTTCGGCGAGTAACCTGGATGCCTTGCGATTGCAGAATGCGGGTGATCTGTTCATCGGTCAACGGCCGGCTTGGATCTTCTTCTTCGATCAGCTTCTTGACACGGCGCTTCAGATATCAAAAGCGAAGTGCCGCCGCCCTCCGGCCCCTGCACGCTCTCCGAAAAGAAGTACCGCAATTCGAACACGCCCTGCTGGGTGTGGACATACTTGTTGGCGACCGCGCGGCTCACGGTCGAAGGATGCACCCCAATCTCTTCCGCAACTTCTTTGATCATCATCGGCTTCAGATGATCGATTCCCCGTTCCAGAAAATCCTGCTGGCGCGCCACGATCGAGTAACAGACCTTGGTGATCGTCTGCTTGCGTTGTTCGATGTTCTTGATCAGCTGGATGGCCGACTTGTAGCGGTCTTTAACGTAGTTTCGCGTGTCCCGGTCATTGCTGTCACGGGACAGAAGGCGCTTGTAGGCGGGATTCAACCGCAACTGCGGCATGTCCTCGTCATTCATGATCACCAGCCACTCGTCGCCATGCTTCACAAACGCGACGTCGGGCTCGATCAGCCGCGCCGGAACCTTGTTGTAGCGCAAGCCCGGCCGCGGGTCCAGCGTTCGGACGTAGTCAAGCGCCGCCTGCACCGCCTCCACCGGACGCCCAATCGCGCGCCCAATTTCCTTGAACTGCTTCAGCGTCACTGCTTTCAAGTGATGATCGACAATGGCAATCGCGTCGTTTACAACCTGCTCGGTGAGCCCATTGCCGTTTCTGTGCAGCTGCAACTGCGCCAGATGGTAGCGCAACTGATAGAGCAGGCATTCGCGCAGGTCCCGGCAGGCGATGCCCGGCGGGTCGAACTGGCGTACCACTTCCAACGCCTCGTGCAGGTCGGCCACAGTGAAGGTTACAGCCGGAATCCGAGCTGGCGCCGTCGCCGCTCCGGTGGCTCGCGTTTCCATGGCCCGCCGCGCTCGGCAGCGGGACTTCGGCTGCCATCTCGGGCGCAGTCTCTGATTCAACCTCTGGCCCAGCATCAGGCTCTACCAAGGACTCCGCCCCCGCCTCATCCGGCGCGAACTGCGAAAGAACACCGCCTGCGGAAGCCAAATCTTCAGGTGCAAGAACGGAAGCTTCGAGATCGGCGATCTCGTGGTCAGAATTTTCGGGCGAGGTCCCTGCGACAGCCAGCCCCAGCGCCTCCGCTTCACCAACGATCTTGGCCGCGACTTCCACATCGGCCTCAGGAGGCGCAACCGGAGCGATCCCCAGCAGTTCTTCGTCGCTGGCAATCAGGTAGCCCTCTTCATTCAAATTCCCGATGATCTCCTCAGCCGCTTCATGCACCGGCGGCCGCACGGAAATCGCCCCCAACTGCCACAGCAGGTGATCGCTCAAGTTTCCCGGCTTCGACAGGAAGTTCTCGAACGAGGGCTTCTCGATCTCTTCCATTTCCCCCGAGCTGCGATACCCGGGATCTAGATAGTCCTGGAAGAACGAGCCGAAATCGATCTCTTCGAAAGGATCCTTCTTTTCATCCGCGATGGTCGGCGGACCCTCTTCCGTGGTGGTTGCCTTGGCGGCTAGCCGGTCGCGCTCTTCCTCCTGCCGTCCGACGTCATCGAGCAGCGGAACCGCGTCTTCCAGTTCTTCCAGTACCGGGTTCTCGACCATCTCGGCATTGATCATGTCCTTGAGCTCGAGCTTGTTGAGCGCAAGCACCGACACCATCTGCACCAGACCCGGCGTCAGTATCTGACGCTGGGACAACTTGACGTTCAGTTTGTGCTGAAGCAGCACCAGTTCTCCCTAAAACGTTCTACGTTCTCGGTTCTCAGTCGTCAGTCAAACCGTAACTTCCCTGCACTTCCGAGTGTGGAAAATTTAGCTTCTCACGCACCCGGGTAGATCGTGCGGACACGAAAGGTCAATGTGCCCACGCCGTGGTAACCAGTTCTCAGTTCCCAGTTCTCAATTCCCAGAAAAATAAGGGTTGACTGAAAACTGACAACTGAGAACTGACAACTCACACCAGTGAGAAGCTTTCCCCCAAATAAATCCTACGTACCTCCGGGTCACTCCCTAACTCCTCGGGCGTACCCGAGCGGAAGATCCGCCCCTCGTTAATGATGTATGCCCGATCCGTCACCGATAACGTCTCGCGGACGTTGTGGTCCGTGATCAGGATCCCAATCCCACTCGCTCGCAGATCCGAAATGATCTTCTGCAAATCCAGAACCGCGATCGGGTCAATACCCGAAAACGGCTCGTCCAGCAATATGAAGGTGGGGCTGATGCAGAGCGATCGCGCTATTTCAACCCTCCGTCGCTCCCCGCCCGACAACGCGTAACCGCGATTCTGCCGGATATGCTCCAGCCCAAGCTGGTCAATCAGCTTCTCCGCCTTCTCCCGGCGCTCATGCCAGGAAATCGGCTGCACTTCCAGCACGGCCAGGATATTCTCCTCGACCGTAAGTTTCCGAAAAACCGAAGCTTCCTGAGGGAGATAGCTGATGCCGTACTGGCGTGCCCGTAAGTACATGGGAACGTTAGTGATATCTTCGTCGTCGTACAGCACCCTGCCAATGTCGGGGGGGACCAGACCTACAATTGCATAGAAAGAAGTGGTTTTTCCGGCGCCATTCGGTCCCAGCAAGCCCACGACCTCGCCTTGCAGAACCTGAAGGCTAACCCCATTGACGACGCGCCGGCCACGATAGGATTTCCAGATTTCGTCGGTCGCCAGCGTGTGCATTTATCGTGCCACTTGCGTCTTCGTGACGGTAGGGGAGGCTTCTCTTCCTTCAACCAGCACCCTATCATCGTGTCTGTAGAAAGTCAACGAATCGCCCGTGATTTTGCCTCGTTCGGCATCAAAAATGCTAGGAGTTCCGCCCGTTAGCACGAACTTAGCGTCAGCCGCCGTATACACCAACCGCTCACCCGTAGCATGACGTGTCGGCTGCGTGATCACGACGTTGTGTTCGGCCACGATCCGATCCACTTGCCCAGGCGCTCCCGGTCCTGCCGCTGCTGGCGATGCGCTCCGGGGCAGCAGAAACACCGTCATCTGCCGTCCCGTCATCGTGGTGTCGGACCCCTTCGCCGTCACTCCCCCATCCAGGAAAATTTTTCGCTCCGCGTCGGTGTAGTTCAGACGCGTGGATGTGATCTCGACCGGAGTCACCCTGCCGCTTTTGTCCACCTGCACTAACACTGTCGAGACCGGTTGGGTCATAGATTGTGTGGGGGCGGGCGACTCGCCCGCCCGGACGGGGCGAAGCCCCGTCCCTACACTCATCTCTCCTTGCGCAACAAGCGATCGATGATCGCGATCAAACTGCAGCGTGGGAGCCTCCACCACACTCGCGTCCTGCCACAAGCGCGCATCGCCGCTGTACACCGCAACCGCCGGCGATCGATGCGCCGTCATGCTCCGGCTGGTCACGTGGATCGGGTCGGAAGACGCGAGCATGCCGCCGTCCGGCTGCGCCTTGAGATCGGAGTACGTGCTCTTGACGTTGCCCTCCGCCATGGCGTCGCCCGTCACCCGGTTCATACGCATCGTCTGTGCGGTCGTCGTCATCCCGTTGTCCACCACCCGGGGCGACCCGCTCAGCACCAGCATCTGATCGCCAACCGTATAGTCTCCCCGCTGTGCCCAGGCCTTTTCAGTGCCATCGACATAGGCAACCCCGCCCGACTGCGCAATCGACGCCACCCCGCCCTCTGGCCGGAAAACGACATCCAGCATCGCGCTGCTCGATACACGATCGGCCTGTCCTGATGCACTAATCTGGCCTCCGCCGCCCATCTTACTGCTCACAATCTTCGCATCCGGTTCGCCATGCAAAGTCGCCAGGCGATTCCTATCCGTGAATTTCGCGGTAAATTTGGCGGCCGTAACCACTGTCTTCTGATTCGACCCCGGCTGCGTAATCAAGATCTGCGGCGGCCCACTCGTCTCGGCACGCTCCAACAGATGGCCGTCTTTCACGGTGAAGTCCATCACCGGAGCGGTCATTTCGATGTCTTGCGCGTCTTTCGCCGACAACGACGCCACCACCGCTCCCGCTCCGTTCTCGCTCTTCTTCTGCGACAGCCGCACGCCCTCTTCAGCGTGAACGGTTTGGAGCATCTGCTGCCCCGCGAAATGCAGGGTCACCCGTCCGGCGCTAGCCTCAGCCGGCTGCGCTCCCTGGGAAGCGAGTTGGACGTTGCCGCTCAGAATCGCCGTAGTCAGCTGGTTCCGCGTGCCCGTCAGCCACATTTCCGCGCGATCGGAACGCGTGTGCGTCTCCGAGTTAGACGACGCCCGGCCCCGCAGCTCGCTCTGCACCTCGCCTTCGGCCAGAATGCGATCCACCGTGTTGTCCTCGCGCAGGAAGAACGTCGCCGTGTCGGCCTGCACTTGCTGCCCCTCCCGCGTCAGGTGCACTTCGCTGAGCACAACCTGCCGCGGCTGCTTCGTAATTACTCCATGACCCGCATCCAGATGAACCGGCTGCGGCCTGCTCACAGTCATCGCGACTGCCGACAGCAAATTCATCGTGCCCGTCGCGGCTACATACTTAATTCCCACCGCCGAACCCGATGCCTGCGGCGTCTGAAATATCACCTTCCCGGCAGCGGAAGCGTCCCCCGTCTTGCTGTTGAAGATCAGTCCGTTGGTCTCCAGATGGATCGGCTGCTTTGTTTGCTCCGGAGGCGACTGGTCGGAATGCCGCATCCCCTCAGGATTCGCTTCCAGGTCAATCAGTACTGTCCCCTTGGCGCTAACCTTGCCCGACGCACGATCGAACTCGAAGTCATCCCCGCTAATCCGGTCGAAGCGGCTGGCGTCCTTGCCGTAGACGACGATCTTGACGTCGTGCAACTCCGCCCGTCCGCCCTCTTTGAACTGCACCGCCTTCGAGGCGCTTACCGTAAACTGAGTGCGGCCTTCGCGGGAATTGGAGATCGAAAATCCCTCGGCAGTCTGCTGAATGTCCAGGCCGATCTTCGCCGGAATATCGTGGACGGCCGTACTCACACGCCAGCGCGCGTAAAAATACATTCCCGTAACCGTACCAATCATCAAAATCGCGCCCAACGCGAACCATCGGCGCAGCCGTGAAACCGGAAGGGCCATCGGAGCCTAGTGTAACTCGCAGCAGCAGCCAATGCCGGGCATGAACCGTGCGCAAGTAAGACTTGTATCAGGGTATGCCTTCAGGCATACCGCAAACGCTGTGCTGTGAGAGCGCCTTTAGGCGCTCGTTGTGGGCACTCGAGTTTCACTCCAGGCGGTCGGCCATCAGCATTCATGCGGCTGAACCGCCGATTTGCACAGCCGGAGTCCTCCGTGAATACCAGACAAAAACAGACGTTTATGGGCCAGAAACCCGAAAATACCGCATGGATGCTGGGTCTTTCCCAGACAAATACCGGCGAGTGCACCATTCCCGCGTCACCCCGCTGTGCACGACCTGCACTCGATTGATGAATAAGCAGTTACAGACGCATGAATTTCGTTGACGTAAAAAATGAAAGTGTTAAAACCATAATCGTTCTTTGACACGTTCTGAAGTTTTCCCGGTTGGTGCGGCGTCCGGGGCTCAAGCGTAGTCACTCAGACAACCGCGAGGTGAGTTTGGGAGGGCGAGCAAGGGTCTATAGCTAAGCGCTGGTTGAGGAGAACAGGAGCCTCTGTTAAAGGCAAGATAGAGTCCCGAGGCGTTGAACTAATTTATCCGGTTGGCGGTGAGCCCGGAGCCCGAGCAAGATCGGCTTACAATGAACCCGCAAGGGAGTTGTAGGAATAAGGTCAGCAAGGGTCTAAACGCGAGCTACTGGCCGAGAGGAATGAGTTCAACATCACCTCGGGACTCTTATTTTTTGGGGCTACACGGCTCCCACTGCCTGAAGGATCTCCCCCAAAAACGCTTTCAGATGTCCCAAATCACTTTCCCGCAGACCCTGCTTTACTACCGCATGCAACGTCTGTTTGGTTTTGCCGTAATCTCCGGCGTCGGTGGAGCACGTTCCATCTGCAGCCCTGTAAATCTTGACCCCCATTTTTTCGCCTTCCTCAATTAGTCGGTCGGAGTAGGCCCGCTCAACACCGTGAAATGTCTCGCCAAGTTTAGGGTTGAGGGCGGTCATTGGCCAAGCAACTACTTTGAACGGATCCAATGGTCCAAATGGCTTTTGATAAGAATCTCGCTTGCCAGCAGCGTCCCAGTCAAGAACCACGAGCACAGGCGCTAGTTTGCTCCGACTTTTGATGGCGGAAGCGTGCTCCTGCACGTATCTCTGCAGGTCATCTTTGCCACCGGTCTTCCGCTGCGGCTCAAGATTCTCCAGATAACTGATCTTCACCTCTCTGCTTTTTGGCGTGAGAGCGAGGGCAGCACTTAGGAAGGCGCAGTCAAACTTGCCTTCAACAAGGATGAGTGGATCTAGTGGATGGTGGAGCAATGGATCAACCCATCGAGAGACCCCAGCCTTGGAAAGTCGCTCGATGGCAGAAAGGCCATCGCTGAGAACGCTAAAGGTGGATCGACTGTTCTTCTGTTCGACAGCGACGACCTTGTCGGCATATTGAAGCATGAGGTCCGAGTGCGTCGTGCAGAGGATCTGAAGACGATTTTCAGGCTCAGTGGAGATCGATGAGAGATAGGAGGCTACCTGTGCTTCCAGGGAGCAGTGCATCGACGATTCCGGCTCCTCTACAGCCCAGACCACCGCCTGCTGCCATCCGAACTTCTGGAAATAGTCGCGATCTATAAGGTACAGGGTCTCTAGCATAAGCAGACTTTGGATGCCCGATCCCTGAAACGAATCATCAATCTCCACATTGTCCTTAGTTAGACGATAGCCAAAGGCAAATACCATCTCATTCCACGATGTGGGCGTAGCGAGGCGGACTGCCCCGGCACCGGGAGCCGCTTTACTAAATCTGGTAGCTAGCGAAGACACTAACTTTTCAGACGCATGTCGAATACTCTCGAAGGCCTCCGCCTCCACTTTCTTGCGTCCCAGCCTTCGCACCAAAACATCGCGCAAGGCTTGGTGCTCACTGCGGATTACGTCGATCGGCAGAACCCGGTTCGGGATGTATCGTAGCTTAATAAGCGAGAGAAACTGGTCAATCCGCTGTCGCGACTCCAGCTCCTGCTTGAGTTCCCCGTTAAGATAGTACAGTGGGACAGCTTGACCAAAAGCCCACTCCTTGCCAACTTTGAACTGATTGCCACCCAGGAAGTCTCTAGCAGCCTCTAGGCCTTTCCTAAACTTAAATTGTGCCGGCAGGTCAAACGTTACATTGATGCGAACCCGTTTTTTCTTCTTCTTAAGCCAGTCCGGACGGAAGTAGTCTCTATCAAGCGCGACAACTTCGCCTGGGTCCGTCTCCCCCTTAAAAAAGGCATTCAGTGCTCGTAGCACGTTTGACTTACCAGAGTTGTTGAGTCCAGCAAGGGCGGTAAAGTTACCAAGCTGCGTCAGGCTTTCCTTTCTGATAGAGCGAAAGCCTTCGATTTCAATTTCGTGAATTAATTTCACAGTAAGACACCCGGAAACCGGGAATGTCCGGAAGTAACAATCCTAAGCCAGTAGATTGGTTGCAACAAGCCCTACAGCGGAATATTCCCATGCTTCTTAGGCGGGTTCTTATCCCGCTTGGTCTCCAGCATCTCCAGCGCCTGGATCACCTTCTTGCGCGTTTCGCGCGGCTGGATTACGGCGTCCACGAATCCGCGGTCGGCGGCCACATAGGGGTTGGCCAGGCGGTCGCGGAATTCTTCGATCTTCTGCTGGCGAACCGCTTCGCGATCTTTCGCGCCGTCCAGTTCGCGCTTGTAGACGATATCCACCGCGCCTTCGGGCCCCATCACCGCGATTTCAGCGCTCGGCCAGGCGTAATTCACATCGGTGCGGATGTGCTTCGACGCCATGACGCAGTACGCTCCGCCATAAGCTTTGCGCGTGATCACGGTCACCTTCGGCACGGTCGCTTCCGCAAACGCATACAGCAGCTTGGCCCCATGCTTGATAATTCCGCCGTACTCCTGGTTGGTGCCGGGGAGAAAGCCCGGCACGTCTTCAAACGTCACCAACGGAATGTTGAAGCAATCGCAGAAGCGCACAAAGCGCGCGCCCTTCACCGACGCATTGATATCCAGCGTGCCCGCCAGCATCGCCGGCTGATTGGCCACGATCCCAACCGGCCTCCCGTTGAAGCGCGCAAACCCGACAACGATGTTCTTCGCATAGTGCTCGTGAATTTCGAAGAAATAGCCGTCATCCACCACCGTGTGAATCACGTCTTTCATGTCATACGGCATGTTCGATTGATCGGGGATCAGCGTGTCCAGCTTCTCGTCCACCCGATCGATCGGGTCGCTGCAAGCCTTGCGCGGCGCCTCATCCAGATTGTTTGAGGGAATAAAACTCAACAGCTCGCGCACCATCGACAAACACTCGGCATCGTCGCGGCACATGAAGTGCGCTACTCCAGAAGTCTCGTTATGCGTATGCGCGCCGCCCAGTTGGTCTTTCGTGACTTCCTCATGCGTCACCAGTTTGATCACATCCGGCCCGGTAATGAACATATACGAAGTCTGGTCCACCATCAGGATGAAATCGGTGATAGCCGGCGAATAGACGGCGCCGCCCGCGCAAGGCCCCATGATGGCCGAGATCTGCGGCACCACTCCGCTATAAAGTGTGTTGCGCAAGAAAATGTCGGCATAGCCGGCCAGCGACATCACGCCTTCCTGGATGCGCGCGCCACCGGAATCGTTCAGTCCGATCACGGGCGCCCCCATCTTGGCCGCCAGGTCCATGATCTTGACGATCTTTCCGGCGTTAGCCTCGGAGAGCGAGCCCCCGAACACCGTGAAATCCTGCGCAAAGACAAAGACCAGCCGCCCTTCCACGCGCCCGTAGCCGGTGATGAAACCGTCACCGTAGTACTTCTGCTCGGCCATGCCGAAGTTGTTGCAGCGGTGCGTGACCAGCTTGTCGGTTTCCTCGAAGGTGCCCTCGTCGAGCAGAAACTCCACGCGCTCGCGGGCCGACATCTTGCCCTCTTTGTGCTGCCGCTCGCGCCGCTGCGCCCCACCGCCTTCCTGGGCCATCTGGTCGCGCTTTTTGAGTTCAGCAATCTTCTCTTCAAGTTTCATAGGCAGACATTATAGGCGACGATTGCTCGTGTGGGGAAGACAAGAGTGGTGGTGGGCGAGGTGCTCGTGTGGGGACGGGCGCCCTCGCCCGTCCAAGCCGAGCGAAGCTCGGCAGCTGTCGGCGCGGATTCAGACCCGCGTCGTCGCAGCATCAAACAGATTCAGAAATTCGATTTTCTTCTCCGCCGCCAGAAACGCTGCTTCAAACGAATTGCGCGCCAATTCCCGCAGATGTTCGTCCGTAAAGCCGAACGCCTCCTGCACCAGCGCGTACTCCTCGACCAGAGATGTGCGAAACATCGCCGGGTCGTCGCTGTTGAGCGTCAGCATCAGCCCCTGGTCAAAGTAGCGCCGTACCGGATGTTGGGCCAGCTCAGCGCAGCAACCCGTCCGCAGATTGCTGGTCACGCAGATTTCAATCGGCACCTGCCGCTCCGCCAACTCCTCCATCAATTCCGGATCCTGCCCCGCCGTAAGTCCGTGGCCAATGCGTTCTGACTTGAGGTTCAGCGCACCCCAAATCGATTCCGGCCCGGCGCTCTCGCCGGCGTGCGCCGTGAGATGAAGACCGTGCTCGGCGGCGCGATGGTAAACCGCAGTGAACCACTCCGCCGGACCCGCACGCTCATCGCCGCCAATTCCAAAGGCCACCACGTTGCGATCGCGAAACTGGATGGCAAGATCGAGCACGTTCTGCGCCTTCTCAGCCCCAAACTGCCGGATGGCATCGAAGATCCACACCAGCGACAGACCGAGGTCCTTCTCGCCGCGCAAGCGGCCCCGTTCCAGCCCCTCGAAGATCGCGGCGAAATCCTGCTTGCGCCACAGGCAGACGCCGACAGAAACAATCACTTCCGCATGAAGCACGTTCTGCGCTTTCAGCCGCTCCATCAGCCGGTAAGCAATCAGCTCGTAGTCCTCCGGAGTGCGCAAGTGCCCAGTCACATCCTTGAAGGCAGAGAGGAATCCGGCAAAGTCTTTGTAGTCGTAAAGGTTCTCCACTTCGGCAAGCGAAGCGCCCTCCATCCCGTGACGCTGCCGCAGTTCCAGCAGCGTAGCCGGCTCGATCGAGCCCTCGAGATGCAAATGCAGTTCGGCCTTGGGGAGTGTGCGGATGAAGCTGGAGGGCTCCGAAGGCATACAGCGATTCTAAAGGATTGGGTCGTGTGGTGGCGGGGCTTTGCCCCGCAGGACGGAGCAGAGCCCCGTCACCACACAAAATCCGATCACCCGATCTTCTTTCTTGCAGAACTCGCTATGATGCCGACTGTAGAAGATGTAGATGCACAGCCCAATCGCCAGCCAGATCACAAAGCGCAGCCAGGTAATCAGCGTCAGCCCGAACATCAGTCCGCCGCACAGAATCACGGAAATTAACGGGAACCACGGCACAAACGGCACGCGAAAAGCGCGCTTGCGATCGGGTTGATTACGCCGCAGCAAAATCACCCCCAGCGAAACCAGCACGAAAGCAAACAGCGTCCCAATGTTGGCGAGGTCGGCGGCATCACCAATATCCACGAGTCCAGCAGGAATCCCCACAGCAAAGCAGGCAATCCACGTCGACCAGTGCGGCGTCTTATACTTCGGGTGCACCGCGGAAAACAATTTCGGCAACAGGCCATCGCGCGACATGGCGTACCAGATGCGCGCCTGCCCGTACTGAAACACCAGCAGCGAAGAGATCATCCCCGTTAGCGCGCCAATCACGATCACCGACCGGAAGACCCGGTGCACTCCCAGATACTTCATGGCGTAGGCGACGGGCGCTTCGGCGGCTTCTCCGGAAACAAAGGTCGTGTACTTCATCATGCCGAGCAGCACCAAAGCGACGCCGACGTAAAGCAAAGTACAAACAATCAGCGACATGATGATGCCGAAGGGCAAGTCTTTTTGCGGATTGCGCGATTCCTCCGCCGCCGTCGAGACCGAATCAAATCCGATGTAGGTAAAGAAAACGATGGCCCCTCCGGTGACGATTCCGGCAAACCCGGAAGGCGCAAACGGTGTCCAGTTCGCGGGTTTCACCAGCATTCCACCCACCACCAGGAAGGTCAGGATCGCGCCGATCTTAACCGCGACCATGATGTTGTTAGTCTCCGCCGATTCCTTCACCCCGCGCACCAGCAGCAGCGTGAGAATGAACACGATCAGAAAGCCCGGAAGATTGAAGTAAGCGCCTGTCCACTGTCCCGAAGCCCAGACCGGACTAGCCCATTTGTCGGGCAAGTTGACGCCAAACGCCGCGAATTGCGCCTTCGTATAACCGGCGAAGCCGACGGCCACCGCAACATTGCTGACCACATATTCCAGAATCAGGTCCCAGCCAATGATCCAGGCAAAGATTTCGCCGAGCGTCGCGTAGGAGTAGGTATAGGCGCTGCCGGCGATAGGAATCATCGACGCCAGTTCGGCGTAGCACAATCCGGCAAAACTGCACGCAATCGCCACCAGGAAAAACGAAATGGCAATCGAAGGCCCGGCCGGCGGCCGGCCATGCATCAGCGCTCCCGCCGTACTTCCGGTGCGCAGAAGGTTCACAATCACGTCAAGCGCCTGCGCGTGCAGGATCGAAGGCGCCTGGAAATATTCTCCAGCCGCCGCCGTTCCCGTCAGCACGAAAATTCCCGAGCCAATGATAGCGCCGATGCCGAGCGCCGTCAGCGACCACGGCCCCAGCGTTTTACTGAGCCGGTGCTGGGGATTCTCCGACTCCGAGATCAGTTTGTCGATGGACTTACAACAGAATGCCTGGCTGTTGGAAGTACGGATAACGCCAGCGGCTGGCTCAGTCGATGATGGCGGCACGATTAGGATGTCTCCTCACAACGGGAGTCGGGCATGGGCGCTGGCCCATGCCCGGAAATGCCACAGGTCAGGCTAACGGCTTACCGTTTCGCCTGGCCGCGTGCCAGCTTTTTCACTTTGCGCTTTTTCGACCTTCAATAACCGATGAAACGATCCGTTCCGGAAACCCTGCGGGCAGATCATTCACTGCGGCGTCGATCGCGCGATCCGTATCGTTTTCGATCTCGTCCAGGATGCCCTGAACGAGGGTCGCGGGCACGCCGCAGCTGGCCGCCGTCTGCAGGAAATGCCGCGGCATGATCGAGTTGATGGTGTAGTGGCGGCTGTCGCCGACAGCCATCGCCAGCTTCATGGCGTTACGCCGGATCTCCCCGACATCCACATTGGGCTGCGCCGACATGACATCGTAGAGCGGCGTCAGGCGGAACCTTCCGCCGGGCAGCAGGAAGATGCTGAAATTCTTCGCGTGCCCGTCCGTGGCGCCCAGCAGCCAGAACACGATCTGGGCTTTCAGAAACAGGGTCTGGTCGGCCTCCGACTCGTCACTGGCTTTGAGCAGGTCGAGAATCTGGCGCATGCCGGGGCCGCCGTCGGGCTCGTACTTGGCAGTCGGAGGCACGGAGAGCGCCTGGCAGCAATCCTCCTGCGGCAGGCGCAGCAGGCGGCCGTCGCGCGTGTGCAGGCGGTCGAACCGCTCGACCACAAGCGCCCGCCTGCCGGCGAATTCCCGTATCTCCGTGCGGGCGGTCGGCAGCCCGAACGAAGCGGTCAGGCGCATGCAGAGATGTTCGTTCTCGATGCTCTGCGAGAGGTCGATCCCGTTCGGCAATCGGCCGATTTCGGGTTTGAGGATGTGCGTGGTCGCCGTTGAGCCATGCGGCACCTGCCACTGATCCTGCCAATAGAGCAGCGCCGTCTTCTCCTGCGCGCCCGCGAGCGAAATCCGAAACTCTTCGCTTTCATCGACGCCGAGCGGCGTGCGCTTGAGATCGCCGAGGATACCGGCGATCTCCTCGTCCTCGAGCGGACGTCCCTCTATGCCGCCCGCCGGTCCGGGGTCCACCCCGTCGGGCAGGAATTGCAGGGCGCCCACGCAGTCGCGGCCGACAGCGGCCAGAAGGCTGTAGGCATCGTACCCCCCTGCCCTCACCCGCTCCGCCAGCCGGCGGCGGATTTGCTCGTTGTCCGGCAGCAGATTGTCGAACACGGCAATGACCGGATCGCCGATAAACCGGTCCTCGCGCAAAGGCAGCGACAGCGACACCGGGAAGGCCTGCTCCCAGGCGAGCCAGCTCTCATCGTACTGAAAATCGATCGCGCCGCTCGCCTGCCGCCGCAGGCGGCCGACCAGGCGGCCGTTCAGAAACACGTTGAGGGGAATGCGTGTCCGGGGCCGCGCCATCAGAACAGATCCTCGATTTTATCGGTCGATGTCCTTCGTGCGCGGGCGGACCACCACTTCCATGTCGAGCGCGGCAAGGACGTCAAAGAGCGTGCGCAGGGTGGCCGACTCGCCCGGCTTCGACCCCCGAGATCGTCGCTTGCCGCAGACCGGTCTTCCCGGCTATATCCTTTTGCGTCATGCTAAGCGCTTGCCGGCGGCGCCGCACCGCGTCTCCGACCTGCTTCGGGGTCCTGGCAATCTGATCGGCCATTCTGGGCAAACTCGATTATCCCCAGAATATACGCTTTTGCGCATCTTTGTCAATATACGGTTATCCGTATAGGGTGTCTTTATACGCTTTTGCGTATAAGGCCGGCGCATACGCTTGAGCGTATATCGGGATTGGGGCCCAAGGGATCCCGGATACACCGGATTTAATCCCGCGGCCGCAAATCCACCAGGAGCGACGCGCGGCCCCTCGCCCCGCATTTCCGGCAACGCAGCCGCCCTTCGAGGTCAACCAGGCGGGTATAGCCTGGCCGGCTCCGCGTCAGCGCCGCCGGGGCGATTTCAGCCCTATGCCGGCATATCCGGCAGCTCACCCGGACCACATGCCAGACGCGCGCAGGTCTTCGAGCCGGAACGCGTAACGGGGCGGCAGATGGTTGTCCACGTTCGATGTTTGTTCTTACCGATTCGAGGCTTTGGACGTCAAGAGCCCGCTGCCCCGCCGGGTCTCCGGCGCCGATCATCGTCATCGGGAGGTACCCTATGCCTCCCGGTCTTCAGCGCGCGCGTGCCCTCTCGCCCGCAAGCGTGTGACAGGCCAAAGCCGAGACGCGCCCGCGGGACCGAGTGAGCTGCGAGAGGACTTCGCGCCCCCGCGTCAATATCCAATACCGCCGACGTGTCCCTTATGCGTCGGCGACTGCCAGGCGCGCGCCGATAGTCAGCGCGGCGAGCTGATAGACCGCATCGCGGCCCGCGCGCCAGTCGGCCAGCTCCTCTTCGTCGAGCTGCTCGGGCATGCGCGGGTGCCATTCGCCAGGCACCGGCCGGATCACCGCGCCGGGGTCGAGCTGGCCGCAATCGACGCGCATCGTGCAGCGGAAGCGGCGGCCGACCTCGAACGTCGACTCGATGATAGTGTTGCGGGCCAGACGCGGCGGCACCGGTTCGAAATAGGTGACTTTCCGGGGCGGGCGGCTGCGGGCTCATTCCGGTCCTCCTCGTTCGGTCAGGTGGGTGCGCGAGATCCTCTATTCTATGCCGACAAACGGTCCGGCCTGCCTGCCTATTGCCCGGTGGAACGCGGGTAAATCGGGGAGAAGGTCATGAAGGTGCTGCTGACCGGAGGATCGGGAAATCTCGGCCAGACCCTCGTGCCCAGGCTGCTCGACAAAGGCGACACGCCGGTCATTCTCGATGTTCGCGCGCCGCCGCGACTTTGAACAAGGGAGCGCTGTTTATCGAGGGGTCCATTCTGGACCGGTCGAAGCTGACGGAGATATTTCGCGGCTGCGACTGCATCGTCCACATCGCCGCCTGGCACGGCATCCACGAAGATCGCGGCGAGAAAAACGCGTACGATTTCTTTGACCTCAATGTGCGCGGCACCTTCGAGGTTTTCGAAGCCGCCGCTTCCGCCGGCATCGGCAAGGTCATATTCATCTCCACCACCAGCGTTTACAGGCCGGATACGCGGTACGGCAGCAGCAAGATTCTGGCCGAATTGATCGCCGAGGATTACCGAAAGCACCGCCTTATGAACGTCGTTACCCTGCGCCCGCGGGGGTTTATTCCGTATTGGGACCGCGCGGTGTACGCCAACTACAGCGACTGGGCGCGCTGGTTCTGGAAGGGCGCGGTGCATATCGATGATGTTGCCGCCGCGGTGATCCTCGAGCCTCGATCTCATTTCCCGGCGGCAACTCGACCAGCAGCTCGTCCTCACGCTCGACAGCGCCTATGAATACACCGACGCCGATCTCGATCATTGGGATGCCGAGGGACCGGGCTCGACATTCCGGAAATACTATCCCGAATATTACGATCTGGCGCTCTCTTACGGGCTCGATCCGGCCTTAAAGCCAACCAGGCTCGATATTTCCGAGACGGTTCGCTGGCTGGGCTACAAACCGTCCTATAGCCTGGCGAACTTGTTGTCCGAACTGGCAGCCTACGGCGATAGCGGACCGCCGCACCCTACCCAGGCCTAAAGAGGCCCATGCTCCGGCGCAGTAACCCCTTCCCGCTCCCGGCATGGCGCGGCCGGTAGCGCGCCGGCGCGCGCCGACGCGGCCGCTCTGCCGGAATGGATCCGGCCGCAGCTGACCGAGCTCGTCGACGCGGCGCCGGACGGGCCGGACTGGCTGCACGAAATCAAATACGACGGCTACCGCATGCATGCGCGCCTCGACCGCGGCGCGGTGCGGCTGCTGACACGCACCGGGCTCGACTGGACGCACAAATATCCGGCGATCGCGGCGGCCGTGGCATTGCTCGCCACGCGCCAGGCCTATCTCGACGAGCTGTGCGGCGTGGGCCCCGACGGCGTCACCTCCTTCAGCATGATTCCGAGCCGCGTCGGACAGCGGCAACGCCGCCGCGCTGGTGTTCTTCCTGTTCGATCTTCTGTACCTCGACGGCGAGGACGTCGCGCGCAGCCGCTGATCGAGCGCAAGGCGCGGCTCGCCGCCTTGCTCTCCATGCGAGTTCACCCCTGCATTACAGCGATCACCAGCGAGGCCATGGCCGCGCGTTCCATGAGAAGGCCTGCGCGATGTCGCTCGAGGGCATCGTCTCGAAACGCGCCGATGCGCCTTACACGCCCGGCAATCGCGGCCTGTGGCTCAAGGTCAAATGCCTCAACCGCGAGGAATTTGTCGTCGTCGGCTGGACCGCGTAGCGCTAACCATCAGGCACCCGAGATACCCTCAACTTCAACCTTCTATACCTCGGGCATGATCCCGTGTGAGTTCAGGTTGAGTCCAACACGGGAGTTCACAAGGATGCGAGCGCTGCCGTTTCTACAACTGATCAACGGGAAATACCGAGTTCGAATTGTGGTGCCTCCGGAGCTCCGGCCGTACCTGCCGCCGCCCCATACCGGCAAGGCCAATCTGACGCGCGCGCTCGGCACCGGAAATCAACGTGAGGCCAACCGGCTGGCCGTCGGATGGATCGCGGATTTCCAGGCTGCAATCATCAGCGCCGCTGCGATCACGGAAAATCCCGATGGGCATGATCGGATCATGCGCTATCGCGCCTACCACCTCGGCCGGAACCGATTTCCACCTGAGGCGCGTCCTTTCTCGCCACACGCGGCGCTGGCATTACCGCAAACGCAGACGAAGCCGGTCCCCTTCGATCGGATCATCCTCCTCTGGGCGAAACAGACGAACGCGCCGAAGAAGGGCAACCAGGACATGGGGGCAAAGTGTGGCCGGTTTGCCGAATGGCTCGGTCACGATGACATGGCGTGCGTCAGCTTCGAGAACTGCCGGGATTACCGCGACCTGATGATCGACGAAGGCGATCTGTCATCGGGCTCTATCTTGAACCACCTCAAGCTGTTGAAGGCACTGTTCACCTACGCGTTCGACAACGAGCACATCACGTCGAACCCGATGGCCGGCATCAAATACAGTGCTGGCGACAGGAAGGAGCGCGACGATTTCACGCCGGAAGAACGCAAGCTGATCCTGACCCTGTCTCGTGAGGCGGAGCCGCATATTTACTGGGTTAACTGGGTTTGCTCCTTCCTTGGAACGCGAACTTCAGAGGTGGCCGACGCCAGCACCCTCGACATTGAGTGCATCGATGGGATCTGGGTCGACCAGATTGATTGAAAGCATCGCTCGCGCGATCAGCGGCTCAAAACCAAGGTATCGACGCGCAAGTCGGCGTTGCCCAGGGCGCTGCTCGATGAGGGTTTTCTCATTATTGGAGGTTATTACCGCTGGGCGGACCGCTATTCCCCAGCGTGCCGCTCGACACCTACGGCAAGAGAGCCAGTAAGGTAACGACCGAGTGCTCGATCTGGCTACGCGGCGTAGTCAAGATCACCGATCCGAACAAACCGTTTTATTCGCATCGGCACACCGCCACTTCGTATCTGCGCAACACCTGCCTGCCGGATGGATCGCCCGCCGTCAAAGAGGACGTCGAGCGCGACAATTCCCTCGGCCATGCAGGCAAGGGGGCGCATGCCGGCTACGGCAAGCAGTGGTTCGAGACACTGAAGGCGGCCGTCGAAGTCATCCCGAACCCGCTCGCCGGTTGTGTACGTGAGGAACCGATCTTCAAATAGATCTTGTTTCACCGCGGTGCGTTTCATCCTCACCATCGTTGCGCGGTCGGCGGATTTCCGACCGCCGGCCTCTCCAATTATATCCTCCGGATTGCCACAACGGTGCGCGTCCGACACAGCAGACGGGATATGCCAAAAAATATGCTGGTGTACTGCCGATGACTTAGACCGGAGTCAGGAGGGACGACTTCTCCCTAGAGGGTCGCACGCCGGAATTTCTCTCCAGGTTAGAAGTGACGCACGCCGCTGTCCCGGAATCCTATACTCTGTGCGGCGAAGCGGGATTACGGCGGGATTCAACGCTGACGGAGAGGCGAAGGGCACCCGCGGAATCGGTAGTGCTGCAATTCGACGAGGAGCGTCAGATGACACCAGATTATGTCGGCGCGTTCGACGTGATAGCACGCAACGTCCGCGAGTTCATCGTGTTGTTCATTGAACGGAGAGACAAAAGGAGAGCGCGCGAGGACGCAAACCGGGAAGAACGTTGGAACGGCTTGATCCAGCCGCCCGCGATCTCGGGAGCCTTGTTATCCATCACCGAGAGCTAATTAAGAACGCTACTGCACCGATCATTGAGGCAGGAGATCTTAAGACTACGGTCAAGCTCGTGAAAAGAACTCGTCAATGATGATAGTTTGCCTGAGGGTTATAACCATTTGAAGGGCGCCATAAAGCAATACTGCAGAATATGCAGGGTTTCCCCATGACAGCCACAAACCTCATGGGAAACCTGCTGGGACGCACGCGCTCATTCCAGCTAGCGGCCTTCATGATCTGCCGGGCGAGGATGATCCGGATCAATGGAAGGAGGGCCGCTCCCCTTCGGTGGTTAACATGCACGCCATGGAGAGCGCCCTTACTATAACTGAATTGATGGATGATCCGGACGTGCCCAAAATAAATGTTGAGGGATTGAGCGATTTTGTTGTAGCTCGCCTCGGCCGGATTTATCAAGGCGCCGACAACCCGATAGGCAATGTCAGTTTCGAAGAGCCTGACGAGGTCATAGCGTTGGTCAAGCTCTACTGTGAGGCTTGGTTACAAAATGTGCGCTCGCAAATCAACTATGGGCGGGGAGTGCACAGTTTGGTCGCCTGACCAGAAGCTGAAGCGAAGAATAAGTAATACTGCATTAATCCACCGCTCAATCGCGTCGAGCATTCTAACCGCCCTAGCGTCGGGATGAATTGGGCATAAGAGTAGCAATGGGCCCCTGACCTGCCCTTGCTTCCCTGAAAGGCCGGAGGTGCGACGAGCCGA
>CAWITH010000005.1:0-187954 GCA_963838935.1 uncultured Acidobacteriaceae bacterium | reverse complement strand
TATAATTAGAGATTGCGCTCATGAAGAAGAACACACCAGTTCCCCGCCGAATCCGCTCCACCACCGTCCTCTGCGTCCGTCGCGACAACAAGGTCGTCATGGCCGGAGACGGCCAGGTCACGCTCGGCGAATCCGTTATCAAGCACGGAGCAAAGAAGATCCGCCGTCTCTACCAGGACAAAATTCTGGCCGGATTTGCCGGCTCGACCGCCGACGCTTTTACTCTGTTCAGCCGTTTCGAGGCCAAACTGGAGCAGTATCACGGCAATCTAGGCCGCGCCGCCGTAGAACTGGCGAAAGACTGGCGCACCGACAAATTTCTGCGCCATCTCGAAGCCCTGCTGCTGGTTTCCGACAAAGACGCGACATTCCTGCTGAGCGGTCAGGGAGACGTAATCGAGCCCGACACCGGCATAGCCGCGATCGGCTCTGGTGGCCCGTTTGCCCAGGCCGCAGCCCAGGCTCTAGCCGATCACACCAAGCTCTCGCCGCGAGAAATTGCCGAAGAAGCAATGAAGATTGCCGGCCGCATGTGCATCTATACCAATGACAAGGTAACAATTGAGGAATTGTGACGAGGTCCCTAGGTTTTGGTTTTCCTGAGACCTGAGACCTAACACCTGACACCTGATTTTTATGGCCATCTACTTACCCGGAACCACCGAAGAAGAACAAGTCACGCTCGACGAACTGACGCCGCGCGAAATTGTCACCGAGCTCGACAAATACGTTGTCGGACAAAAAGACGCGAAGCGCGCCGTCGCCATCGCTCTGCGCAACCGTATGCGGCGGCAGAAGCTCGTGCCCGAAATGGCCGAAGAGGTCATCCCCAAGAACATCATCATGATCGGCCCCACCGGCGTCGGCAAAACCGAGATTGCCCGCCGCCTCGCCAAGCTCGCCAACTCGCCCTTCCTCAAGGTCGAAGCGTCCAAGTTCACCGAAGTTGGCTACGTCGGCCGCGATGTCGAATCCATGATCCGCGACCTGGTCGAGATCGCCATCGAAATGATCCGCGAAGAAAAGCTCGAAGATGTCGCCGACAAAGCCGAACTCAACGCGGAAGAGCGTCTGCTCGATATCCTTCTGCCTCCCACTTCGCCTCGTCCGGCCGATTCCAGCTCGGGTGGCGTAGTCATCGACGCCAGCACCAGCCTCACCGAATCCTCCAGCCGCACCCGAGAGAAACTGCGTCAGCAGTTGCGCGAAGGCAAACTCGACGACCGCACGGTCGAAATCGAAACCCGGGAGCGCAATTTCCCCTCCTTCGAAATCATCTCCAACCAGGGCGTCGAGGAGATGGACGTCAATCTCAAGGACATGTTGCCCAACATCTTCGGCCAGCGCACGAAGAAGCGGAAGATGAAGGTCAACGAAGCCTTCGACTATCTGATTCAGGAAGAAGAACAGCGCCTGATCGATATGGAGCAGGTCACGCGTGTAGCCATTGATCGCGTCGAAAACTCCGGCATCATCTTCCTCGATGAAATCGACAAGATCGCCGGCCGCGAAAGCGGCCATGGACCGGACGTCTCGCGCGAAGGCGTGCAGCGCGACATCCTTCCCATCGTAGAAGGCACCACCGTCAATACACGTTATGGCATGGTCCGCACCGACCACATTCTGTTCATAGCTGCAGGCGCCTTTCACGTTTCGAAGCCAAGCGACCTGATTCCCGAATTACAAGGCCGCTTCCCCATCCGCGTGGAACTGCAGTCGCTCACCATGGAAGACTTCGTCCGCATCCTCACCGAGCCCAAATCTTCGCTGACCCGGCAATACATAGCGCTGTTAGAAACCGAAGGCGTAAAGCTGGAGTTCACCCCTGACGCGCTGGAAGAAGTAGCGCGCTTTGCGTTTCGAGTAAATGAGGGCACGGAGAACATAGGCGCCCGCCGTCTGCACACCATCATGGAGCGCGTGCTCGACGAAATCAGCTTCGAGGCGCCGGAGAAAAAAGGCCAGGAGTTCAAGGTAGATGCGGCCTACGTGCAGAAGATGCTAAGCGAAATCGTGAAAGACCAGGACCTGTCGCGCTACATACTGTAGGCGTCGGTTGTTCTGAGTGTGGGGGCGGGCGACCTCGCCCGCCCGGTTTCTTGGACTATTCATCACAAAACTGTTGTCCATCCGACACTGCTCGGGCGCCTCATCCGATGCTAAGTTGTGCCGGTATGCTCAGGGAGTACGAGTATCGCCGTACGCTTCCGCACTACCAGAAAGACAACCGGGCAATCTTCGCCACGTTTGCGACGCACCGCCGATGGCATCTTCCGGGGCTGCCCGAGAGATCGTCGTAGAAGCTTGTCTGCACGTCAACGGGACAAAATGCGCGATGCATGGCTTCGTCGTGATGCCGGACCATGTGCACCTGGTTTTCACTCCACTCGCGGACGCCAATGGACCCATTTCTCTGCCCGAGATCTTTCAGAAAATGAAGAGCGAATCTTCCCACCGAATCAATAGACTGCTCCGGCGGAAAGGCCGAGTCTGGCAGGACGAGTCCTTTGATCATGTCCTTCGACACGAGGAAGGAATCGATGCCAAGCTCGAGTACATCCGCTTAAACCCAGTTCGGGCTGCATTGGTACGCGAGCCTGGAGAATATAAGTGGATGTGGTTCGAAGACCGTGGTTGAGCTGACTACTGCGCGGGCGAGTCGCCCGCGCCCACACCTTCTGTTAACCCTTCCACTTCCTGACTCTGATACTCTTTCCTTTCCCGCATGCACCCGCATCTTGGAAAGTTGATCGCAACCACGGCGCTCTGCCTTCTCCTGTCCGGCTGCGCCCAGAACGGACCGCCGCTGCCGCCCTCGCTCGAACTTCCCAAGCCGCCCACCGATCTGCGCGCCAACCGCAAGGGCAATCGCATCACCCTCAACTGGAGCGAGCCCGCACTCACCACCGACCGCCAAAAAGTGCGCTATGTCGGTCCCACCCTCGTCTGCCTCAGCCTCGAATATGAGATAACCGAATGCGGCAGCCCAGTGGCTGTGTTACCCGCACCCTCTGCAGTTGCGAAGAAGTCAGACTCGGCACGCCCTGCCCTGCAGACTTACACCGGCACACTGCCCGCCGCCATGCAACCGCTGGATCCGGCCGCCGAAGTCACCTATGCCGTCGAGGTCTTGAACCGCAATGCTCGCGGCGCCGGATTGTCGAATCGCGTGCATGTTTCCGCCGTCGCGACTCTGCCTCCGCCCGCCGATCTGGCCGCTGAACTCACCGGCGATGGTGTAGAGCTCACTTGGACCAGCGCCGGCCAATCGCAGAATCTTCCCAGCCTTCAATATCGCTATCGCGTCTATCGTCGCGACGAAAGCTCCGGCAAAGACGCGATTGCCGGCGAGGTCCCAGTTCCGTCCAGCGAACCTGGACCCGCACATTTCACCGATTCAACCTTCGAATGGGAAAAGACCTACCTCTACCGCATCACCGCCGTGACCATCATCAAGCGGCCCGAAAGCGAGGCGCAGGTCGAAGGAGACGACACTGCTTCCATCCGCGTCATCGCCCATGACGTCTTCCCCCCCAACGTACCCTCCGGGTTGCAGGCGGCCTACTCCGGCGAGGGGCAAGAACCATTTATTGATCTCATCTGGGCCCCGGTCACAAACGCCGACTTAGCCGGATACAACGTCTATCGTTCCGAAGAGAATGGCACAGCCGTCAAGCTGAATTCCGACTTAGTGAAATCGCCCTCCTATCGCGATAGCGCCGTCGCTTCCGGCAAGACCTATACCTACTCGGTTTCCGCCATAGACGTCCGTGGCAACGAAAGCCAGCGCTCCGAGCCAACCAGCGAGCCCGTCCCGTAACAGGTTGTGTGGGGACGGGGTCGTGTGGGGACGGGCGCCTCGCCCGTCCAAGCCGAGCGCAGCTCGGCTTCGCCGCTCGCAGCGTATGCTCGCAGATTTTCCTACGTGATCTTTCTGTCCCTTGTGTTTAGAAAGTGTGTTTGAATATTCCCCAGATGAAATACTGCCGATTCCTTCTCAACGGTTCCGCCCACTACGGCCTGGTCGAGTCCGCAGCCGGTAATGACGAAATCACTCGCCTGCTCCTCCAGCCTCCTCACGCCAGCGATGGCGACGTCGAAGGCCTGCCCAGCCGCCGCATGGACCGCCTCCCGCTCGCGCAAGCCTCTCTCCTGCCGCCGGTCGAGCCTTCGAAAATCATCTGCGTCGGCCGCAACTATCGCGAGCATGCCGCCGAACTCGGCCACGAAGTTCCGCAGGAGCCGTTGCTGTTTTTCAAGCCACCTTCTTCCCTGCTACCGCCGGGGGGAACGATTCTGCGCCCCAAAGTTTCCGCTCGCACCGACTACGAGGGCGAACTGGGTGTCGTGATCGCCCGTCGCTGCCATCGGCTCGCCGATAGTGAAGACGTTCGTCCCTACATTCTCGGCTACACCTGCGTCAACGACTTCACCGCGCGCGACCTCCAGAACAAAGACGGCCAGTGGACTCGCGCCAAAGGCTTCGACACTTTCTGCCCGGTCGGCCCCGTCGTCGCCGACGGCATTAATATTGACCCCTGGGCGGGCGTCCAGGTGGAGACAAGAGTGAATGGTGAGGTGCGCCAGTCCGGGCAACACCAAGGATTTCATCTTCCCGCTCGACCTCGTCATCCGTTACATTTCGCAGATCATGACCCTCGAACCCGGCGACCTGATTTCGACCGGCACGCCCAAGGGCGTAGGGCCAGTAGTCGCCGGCGATGTCATAGAGGTCTCAATCGAAGGCATAGGCCAGCTGCGCAATTCAGTAGCCGACCAACCGTAGTGAGTTGCTTTTAGCTCGTGTGCTTGTGTGGGGACGGGCGACTCGCCCGTCCAAGCCGAGCGCAGCTCGGCCCCTTAGAGTGCTAAGTAATTGGAGACACACCCATGGAAAACTCCCAGCGCGGTTTCGAGCTCTTGCAGGCCGGAGATGCCGACGCCCTCCGGCAACTCCTGCATCAGCACCCCGCCGCATCCGAAGCGCGCGACGCAAATGGCGTAAGCCTGCTCATGCATTCCCTCTACCGCGGCCGCCGCGATCTGGCGGAGCAGATCGCGAGCAAGAAAAAGACGCTCGATATTTTCGAAGCGGCCTCGCTCGGCCGTCTCGATCGCCTGAAAGAATGCACTCGCGATCCTTCCACCATCAACGCCCCCTCAAAAGACGGCTTCACCGCCCTGCACTTCGCCTGCTTCTTCGGACAGCCCGAAGCCGCGCGCCTCCTCAGCGAAAGCGGAGCCGCAGTCGACGCCGTGGCCGCGAATCCCACACGGGTCATGCCGCTGCACTCCGCCGCCTCCGCCCGCAACCTGGAGGCAGCCCGCCTTCTGCTCGAACGCGGAGCCCCCGTGAATGCCCGCCAGCAAGGAGGCTGGACCCCAATCCACGCCGCGGCGCAGAACGGAGACCGTCCCATGGTGGACCTGTTGCTCAAACACCACGCCGATCCCAAGCTAGCCAACGATGAGGGTAAGACCCCTGCCATGGTGGCCAGAGAAAAGGGCCACGAGGAGCTGGCCGCCCTGCTCGTATAGGGACAGGCGCCCTCATCCGTCAAGTCCTGTGGAGCGATGGGCGCCCTCGCCCGTCCAGCCGATTTCGGCCCGCGAGCTGCGGCGTTGTTAAGTCGATGATTTTAATAGCGGACTGCGATCTCTTTTCAGCCGGCGCTCCCGAGGTTACCCAAGACGTTGTCCCAGAAGCTTCCTCTCCGATTCCTGCATCAAACCGTCTATAATGAGCTACTAGTTCCTTGGGGAAGGCCTGACCCAAAGCAGGCAGATCCAAAGAAGCGAAGATCAAATTATGTCAAAGAAGTTGAAGGTCACAATCATTGCCAGTTCGCTGGCTATTTTGCTGTTCACCGTTGTGGGCAATTTTGTCAACGTTCGCGCTTCTTCAAATGAGGGCGCGTATCGCCAGTTGTCGGTGTACAGCGAAGTGCTGTCGCGCATCCGCCTCGAATACGTGGAAGAGCCGAATATTGCCGGCGTCACCGAGGGCGCGCTGCACGGTCTGCTGGAGTCGCTCGACGCCAATTCCAGCTACCTCTCGCCCGATGAGTACAAGCGCTACAAGACGATGAAGAACGACGGCAAGGCCGATATTGGCGCTACCGTCTCCAAACGCTTCGGATACGCGGCCGTGGTCGCGGTCATTCCCGGAGGCCCGGCCGACAAGGCTGGGGTAGAGAACTCCGACATTATCGAGTCCATCGAGGGCAAGACCACGCACGACATGTCGCTGGCTGAAATTCATGGCCTGCTGTCGGGCGAGACCGGCTCTACGATTACCGTAGCCGTAGTCCGGCCGCGGCGCGCCGAACCGGAGAAGATTGTAATCACCCGCGACGTGGTTGCCATTCCGCCGGTCAGCGATAAAATGCTGGCCGACAACGTCGGCTACATCAAGGTGGACGCCTTCCCCGAAGGCAAGTCGCAGGAGGTTGCCGCCAAGAATTCGCGATCTGCAGAAGCAGGGCGCGAAGAAGCTGGTGCTCGATCTGCGCAACTCCGCCGGTGGCGCGGAGTCGGAAGGTGTTGCCGCCGCCAATCTTTTCCTCGACCATGGCACCATCACCTATCTGCAGGGGCAGAAGTATCCGCGCCAGGCTTTCAACGCCGATCCTGCCAAAGACATCACCAAGCTGCCCGTGGCGGTGCTCGTGAATCGTGGCACGGCGGGCCCAGCCGAGATTGTGGCCGCCGCAATTCTGGAGAACGCTCGCGGCGACGTGGTCGGCGACAAAACTTTCGGCGACGGTTCGGTTCAAAAACTGATAGAGATGCCCGACAACTCCGCGCTGATTCTCTCCGTCGCGAAGTACTATTCGCCGAGCGGCAAAGCAATTCAGGACGTGGCCGTTACCCCGAACGTGCTGAGCGCTGACACAGCGGAAGACGACGGCGGATTGCCCGACGAAGATCAGACGGCAGCTCCCGACGAAAAGAAGGACGAGAAACCGAAGAACATCGAGGACGACCAACTGAACAAAGCTTTGGAAGTGCTCAAGAACCGGGAAGCAAAAGGATAAAAGTTTCAAGGTTTCAGAGTTTCAAGGTTTCACGCAAAAAGCAGTCCTTCGCCTTCGCTCAGGATGACAATTCTTTATTTGCTGCAAGCGCAAGAAAAACCTCGCACAGGATGGCAATTAAACTGAGCCACTACCCCTGGGGTGGGCGCTTTGACAATTCAGTGCGCCTATGAAAAAATTCCGGATACAATCTGTCTGGCTGACAGAGGATTCCATCCCAGATTGCACTTGGTAGACGAAAACGCGAATGACGCCACTCGTGGATGCAAAAACCTGCTTGGCGCATACGCTCATAAAAAAGAAGACCCGCGAAATCATCCTCTCTTCAGCCACGCTCCTTGCTAGTTTCGCAATTCTCACTTCTCTTGCCAGCGCCCTGCAGTGCGGCTCCAACCCGGCGCACCTTACCTTCGATTCGATATACAGCGGTGGTCAGTCTCAGCGTACCTACTACAGTCAGAATGGCGGTGCCGTGGCTGGTACCAAAGAGAGGAACCCGAACTGCGGGCTGGAGTCACCGGCAACGCCGGGAAACAAGCCTGGAGAAGATTCCAAGAGCCAGCCGCCAGAGAAAAGGTCATGGGGCCCCAAACCGGCTGACTTCAACCGAGACATATATTACAAAAACAAGCTCGAATTCTCACTGGACGGGGGATGGCTTCCCATTAATGTCCCTTTTCCTTTCGACGTTTTTGAAGGCGATGCCTACATCCTATACCCTCTTCATTACACGCTGGTACCCATCATCGCTTCTCTCCGATGGCATATCGACAACGTAGGAAGTCCTTGGATTTTACGCGGCAATTGGGATCTTACGTGCAGCGGGTCGGCTACCGCGATTCCGAGGGGCGCTGAGACACATTATTTCTCTTACGACATGGGCATTCGACGTAATTTTGTCCCGCGCAACTGGATGGTCGCGCCCTACTGGGATATACGTCTCGGTCTCGGGGACATTAACGCTAAGGGACCCGAAGGCGTGCATTACGCGCAAGGACAAGACTTCACATTTACAGCTAACATGGGTGCCGGAGCGCGATATAACTTCAGTCCCCGGTATGCAATTTCGGCCGGACTGAATTACATGCATATTTCCAATGCTGGTTTATCCCAACCGAAGGTTTCGAACTATGGCATTAATGTTTTCGGGCCGATGTTTGGGATCGATATCCAGTTGCTCAGGCACCGACGACACTCCGAGCAGTAATATCTGGATACGAGGCGAATTGCCGCAGCGGTTTGCGATCAGCGTACCGGCCCCCGTCTGCAAAATCCCTGGAGGAGCCACTGCGAGGTAGAGATTCCGCTTGAACGGTTGTCTGAGGACTTTTTCCATACTGCCGCCGGGAGCGGTGGCATGCGTCGTGCGGGCGGTCGGGCAGCCAGGCGCGTCTCAGAGACGTGTGGTGTCCAATATGGGCATGCGACGGATAGCGCTTCCCGAAGGTTGGGTGAAGCGCCGATTTGCTACGTGGAGCCTTGCCAACCCTGTCCGCAAGGTCGAGTTCGAACGATTACAACGCCTGCCACTTCCGTGAACGTTGAAACCTTGAAACTCTGAAACCTTGAAACCTGGCCCTTGCGTTACCATTGAGCCGTTGCAACTCTCACACCTTGAAACTTGCCTTTGAACATCTTCCGGAGATAGAAATTGGTGGGCGGAAGCTGTTCTCGCTGGTCGTGTTCGGATTGCTCGTCCTGCTCTCCGTCGCGGTGGGCGCGGCGGTTGGGCTGCTCCTGGTCTATTCGACCGACCTACCCCAAGTCGACGAACTGGAACGTTACCGTCCCAGCTCCGTCACCGAACTCTACGACGGACAGGGCAGAGTCATCGGCACCTTCGCGCTCCAGCGCCGCGTCATCGCCTCCTACGACGACTACCCGGAAGTTCTCCGCAATGCTCTGGTCTCCATCGAAGACAAAGATTTCTACCGGCACTCCGGCATCAACCTCTGGCGCATCGCAGGCGCAGCCTACCGCGATATCGAATCCGGCGGGAAAGTGCAGGGAGCGTCCACGCTCACCATGCAACTCGCCCGCAACCTGTTTCTCTCTCCTGACCGTTCGTTTTATCGCAAGGTGCAGGAGGCGTTGCTCGCCATCCAGATCGAGCGCCGCTTCACTAAGCCGCAGATTTTCACCCTCTATGCCAACCAGATTTTTCTCGGCCACGGCGCTTACGGCTTTGAGGCTGCCTCGGAATACTATTTCTCCAAACCGGCAAAGAAACTGAAACTCGAAGAGGCCGCGCTGCTAGCCGGCCTACCCAAAGCGCCGCAATATTACTCGCCCATCAACCACCCCGACCGCGCTCTCAAGCGCCGCAACCTCGTGCTCAACGCCATGCTCGAGGACGGCAAGATCACCGCCTCCCAGGCGGCCGAGGCCAGGAACCGACCGATCATCCTAGACTTGCAGAAAGATCCGAATTCCCTGGCTCCGCACTATGTGGAAGAAATCCGCCGCTACCTCGAAGCCAAGTACGGCACCGACCAGGTCCACGCTGGCGGGTTGCGGGTTTACACATCGCTCGACATGGACCTGCAGAAGACCGCCCGCCAGACGCTGCTCGACGGCCTCGTCGCCTACGAACGCCGCCACGGTTGGCACGGCAAACTCGCGAATGTAATTGCCCTGGGTCAAAAGCTCGACAGCTACCAAGATCCGGACTGGGATGAGGAACCCGAAATCAACGGATACATGCACGCCCTGGTCACGCAAGTCTCGCCCGCCGCCGCCGCGGTCCACTTCGGCCAGCATACGGCCATGGTCCTGCCATCCGACGCGGCCTGGACCAAGCGCAGGCTCCCCGACATTCTCCACCCCGGCGACATCGTCTACGTCAAAGTGCTCTCGCTCGACGCTGGCGGAAAATCCCACGTCAGCCTCGAGCAGGACACTGGAGCCGAAGGAGCGCTCGTAGCGATCGACAATGCCACCGGAGAAATCAAGGCCATGGTTGGCGGCCGCGATTTCAATCTTTCCAAGTTCAACCGCGCCACCCAGGCCTTGCGTCAGGTCGGATCGTCTTTCAAGCCGTATGTCTATACCGCCGTGATCGACCAGGGCGGCAGCCCCGACGATACCATTCTGGACGCACCGGTAACTTTTCAAACTGCTTCCGGCCCGTACACGCCGCACAACTTCGACGACAAATTTGAGGGCACCATCACGCTGCGGCGTGCGCTCGCCCAATCCAGAAACATTCCCGCGCTCAAACTGGCCGACCACATCGGCATTAAGACTGTGATCGACTACGCGCACCGCTTCGGCATCACTGCCAACATTCCCGCGTACCTTCCAGTGGCGCTCGGTTCGGCGGAGATTAGGCCGATCGAGCAGACCTCGGCCTTCTCCGTGTTTCCGAACGACGGCGTGCGTGTCGCTCCACGCTACATCACCAAGGTGACCGACTACGAAGGCCGCATTCTGGAAGAAGACTACTCCGACATTAAAGACGCTATAAGTTCGCGCACCGCGCGCATCATGACCTCCATGCTACGGGAAGTGGTGCTCCATGGCACCGCGGTCGCTGCCGCCAAAATGCCTTATCCACTGGCGGGCAAGACAGGAACCACCAACGATTTCACCGACGCCTGGTTCATAGGCTTTTCTCCGTCGCTTACCTGCGGCGTCTGGATCGGCTACGACGAGAAGATATCGCTCGGCGAGAAAGAAACTGGAGCTCGCGCCGCCCTGCCCATCTGGATGCAGTTCATGAAGATCGCGCTAGCCGGCAAAGATCCCGGCGAGTTTCAGCCTGCACAAGATCAGGGGAGCCCGCCCGTCGCGCGAAAGGTCGACACGCCAGACGTCGCGCCCGGTGACGGCGAAACACACTAAGCCCCGCTGTCAGCTATCAGCTGTCAGCTCTCGCTAAAAGCCTCCGCATCAGTCGGGCGATCCGCACGATCCGATAAAGCGGGAAAAGCGCTTCCGGCAGTCGTACCGCTGCAATCTCCCCCACGCCCGGCGTCCAAACTAAACGCCAGAGATATCGCCAACGATCGCTGCGCCGCTCGCGCAGTTTCAGGATTAGTCGAAAATATTCCGTAGATTCGAAGCCATAGGCCGCGCCCCGAGCCAGACGCTCGGCGAATTCTCTGCCTAAAGCTGGCACTCTGGAGTCGGCCGCAATCATTTCTTCCGCTGGCTTAGGAAGGTCCGCGTGGAGCACGTTCTTGACCAGCCAGAAACTTACCCCGAGAATGCGGGCAATCCCCAGCGCGCGCCCCCTTGAAAACACCAGAGGGTAATCGATGGCCTGAATTTGGGCCCGGGATCGCAAAGTCTCCGCAATGTCCGCCAGCCAGATCAGCCGCGTCCAAAGATGCTTGGCGGCATGCAGGCAGAGCACCAGCACGGAATCTTCACGCGACAGGCAAGGCACTTCGCACCCGCCAACGAAGGTCTTTCCGGCGCGCCCCAGCAGATCCTCCACGCGCACATCAACCCCGAAGAAATGCGGCAGCAACGCCCACTGCAGTTCGACAAGGTTCTTTCCCGCGGCGCTGTCAAACGAACGTTCGTAACCTGTATGCAGGAAAAACCGCTCAACCGGTGCGGCAAGATCCGCCGAAGGCCGATATCCGATCTCGGCAAGAGCCTGCTTCGCCCGTTCGAAGTCGGCGGGAGCAATCAAGAAGTCGAGATCTGAAAACCTCCGCAGCCCAAGATCGCCGTATGCCGATTGCGCCAGCACCGGCCCTTTATACGGGAGCACCCGCAACTGCTTCCGCTCGAAGTGCTGCAGGATGCGCGCCAATTCGGCGCTGAACCACAAGCTGCGCCGCAGGTTAGCCTCATACGCGGATCGCAGAGAGCGCTCGACTTCCGGAGAAAGCCCGTGAACGTATTCCATCAGGTTCCGGGCCGCGAGCGGAAGAACTCCATGCTGCTCCGCCAGGCGTAGAACTTCGCTCCAGTCAAGTTTTGAGATACCCCAGCTAGCAATGCGTTCGATTTGCTCAGGATCCAGTTCCACGGCAGCCAACGCGCATAGAAATTCGAATTCATCTCCTGGTGGAAAAGAGCTGTTCGACGCGGATGGCGAAGCCAAGAGTTCGGTCATGGAAGCTGAATGCCGTGAAACAAAGCTTTGCACTTTCAGCCGCGAAGCGGCGTAAGAACGCAGCCCACGGCGCAAGCCGTGGGGAACGTGGGAAAACGGCCAAGCCCCAAAGGGGCGAAAGATCAGTCCTCCGCGCGCACTGAAGCGCCGCCTCACCCAAAGTCAATTCGGACCACGAATTCGCCTCTATAATACAGAGTCTCTAATGCGCGTCCGCGGCTGCCTTCGCGCTTTCGTCGTTCGCACTTCCATGGACCGAGTCGTCTTCGAATCCGTCTGCAAGACTTTCCGCCATCGTCCAGCCCTGTTTAATTGGCTCGGAAAGGAGCGGGGTGGCGAGACGATTGCCTTGAAAGATGCTTCTTTTTCGGCGGCCAGCGCTGAAGTCCTGGTGCTGCTCGGCCCGAACGGCAGCGGGAAAACCACAGCCCTCAAGCTGATCTCGACCACACTCCTGCCCGACGCTGGGTCAGTGCGCGTGGGAGGTTTCGACGCGCGGCGTGATGCCGGTGCTGTCCGGCGGCAAGTCGGCATCGCTGTCGCCGCCGAGCGTTCTTTCTTCCCTCGCCTCTCAGCTCGCGAGAACCTTGATTTTTTTGCCGCGCTCGACGAAGTGCCGTCCCGTGAGCGCGCGCAAAGGATCAATGAAGTTCTCCACGACACCGGACTCGAAGAACAGGCGGACACGTTGGTCATGAAGTTTTCCAGCGGCATGTACCAGCGCTTGGGGATCGCGCGCGCCCTCGTCAAGCGCCCGTGTGTCCTATTGCTCGACGAACCGACCCGCAGCCTCGACGCCGCCACCACCGCTCATTTCTGGGCGACGATTCGCAGTTTGGCCCAGCAAGATACTACGATCCTGCTCGCCACCCACAACTTCGCGGAGGCGGCTGCCGTTGCCGATCGCCTGCTGCTGCTGCAGCGAGGCGAATTGCTTGCCAATCGTTCTGTGGGCGACAACGAAAGCGCGGAGGCGCTGCGCTCTTTCTACTTCCGCTTGACAGGAGAAGTCGATGAGACCATTGACGCGGCGCATCGGGCGAGGACGGCACAATGACTTCGACCCTCGACAAACTCCACGCCATCCTGCGCCGCGATCTGCTGACCGCCATCCGCCACCGCAGCGGTTTCGTTGTGACCTTGGTCGGAGTGTTCACCGAATTGGCGGCTTTTTATTTCCTATCCCGCGCCATCGGTCCCGGTTTTCGACCCGGTGGCCTCGAGTATTTCCCATTCCTTCTGGTCGGCACCGGTATCTACACCTTCTTCGTCATGAGCGCCCAGGCCTTCCTGAGCGCGGTGCAGGAAGCACAACAGACCGGAACGCTGGAAGTGCTCATGACCACCTCGACCGCTCCGGCTGAGCTTCTGGTCCTCAGTTCCATTTCCGCCTTCGCCGGAAACCTGGTCAATCTGCTCGTCTATCTTGTCACGGGGGTGGCAGTTTTCCGGGCATCCATCCATGCCAACTTGTTTGCGTGTTTGGCGGTATTGATTTTTTCTATGGCCATCGCCTTAGCCCTCGGGATCGCCGCCGCCACACTTCAAGTTGCGTTCCAGAAAGGCTCGGCTGTGCTGTGGCTGCTCGGTTCCGGGCTCTGGTTTCTCAGCGGAACCATGTTTCCTATCCAGAGCCTGCCCCGCCCCCTCGAACTTCTCGCGCGTGCCGTTCCCCTCACTTACGCCATCGACGGAATGCGCCGGGCGCTGTTGCAGGGGCAGTCTGTGGTGGCGATGGCTGGCACACTGGCTGTCCTGGCGGGGTTTGGCACGGTTCTGCTTCTACTGGCTCTCACCGGTCTGTCGCTAAGCCTGCGGCGGGCGAGGCTGAATGGAACCCTGTCCTTCTATTAAGAATGTTGATTCGCTCTCCTCGGTTTGCTCCCTGGTCTTATTGGCACCGGGCAAAGCCGTGTAGTACACTGCCTTTACTCTCATCAAAAACTGGGGGATAAGCCAGTTTTTTTCGATCAACTGGCTTGACCAACTATGACCAACGATCGCGCTACTCGCGAGAAACAGCAGGAACTGGATAGCACGGGCAAGCCCAAAAAGTTATACCAGAAACCGGCATTCCGCCATGAACGGGTTTTTGAAACGCTCGCTCTGTCTTGCGGCAAGACCGTTTCCGGCCCCATCCCCAATTGTAGTTCCAGCACAAAAAATTCCTGATGTTGGAAAATGCCACCAACACGGCAGGCTCGAATTGGAGCGCAGTTCGTTCAGCATTGGTGGCGGAGGTTTTGCGTCGCGGCGGTGGTCCGCGGGTTCGAGGGGAGATTCACGGGGAAAGCATGCTGCCGGCGCTTTGGCCGGGCGATGTGGTCCAGATCGCAAGTTGCTCGCTCGAAGACGTCCGGCCCGGTGAGATCGTGCTTGCGTTGCGTGATGACCGCCTCGTCTTACATCGTTTCGTCGCTCCCTGTACACCAAATGGTTTCCTGCTGCGCGGCGATTGCGTGCCTGGTCCCGACCCTCTATTCCCTCCCGAAGCGCTGCTGGGTCGACTGGCGAGCGGCGGCGAGGCTGCACCCGCCCTGCGCCCGGGGTTTGGCGCAAAGTGGTCCCGCGCGCTGGGAATTCTGCTTTGTCATTGCGGCCTGGCGCGCCGTCTTGCTCTGAAACTTCATAGCCGCCGGAAGCGAGCGGCGGGCGAATTTCGGAACTCTGCTCGTGCCACCGAGGCGGGAGTCCTACGATGACCACGCCCCGAAAGGTAGCGTGCGTAGAGATCGGAGGCATCCCGATTGCCCTCTCCACTTCTGACCAAGGCTTCCTCGATCTGCTGCGCCAGCGCTATAACGGGTTCCTGAGTTCGTCGCGCCCCGAGTTTGAGCTGGAGTTCGATCTCAAGAATGCGCCGCCGCCTTCCGACGCGGACGTTCGCGTCCGTCGCGAAGGTGACCACTGGCTCGTGGAGCGCGGAGACTTCCAGGCTCGCTGGAATCCGCGCACCGGACGAGGCCGGCGTCCGGCAGAATGCCAACCCGTACTCTCTCGATTCGGTGCTCCGCATCGTGCACAGCCTTATCATTGCCGAGCGCGGCGGATTCCTGCTGCACTCCGCCAGTGCGATTTGCCGCGCGCCGAGCGCAGGTTTCAGCGACCGGGCGTATCTGTTCTCAGGCGTATCGGGCGCCGGCAAGACCACCATGACGCGGCTCGCACCACCGGACATCACCCTGCTCACCGACGAAATGTCCTACCTGCGCCCGAACCGGGACGGGTATTCGGCATTCGGTACTCCGTTCGCCGGAGAGTTGGCCCGGTCCGGTGAGAACCGCTCCGCCCCGGTCGCAGCTCTGTTTTTTCTGGAGCAGGGCCCGGAGAACCGAATCGAGGAATTGCCCTCCCCGGAAGCGGTCCGCCGCTTGATGCGCAATATTCTCTTCTTCGCCGAGGACCAGGGGTTGGTCAATATGCTCTTCGCCACCGCTTGCGATTTCGTGGCCAGGGTTCCCATTCGCCGCCTGACGTTCTATCCTGATGCCAGGGTGTGGGACCTAGTGCGAAACTTCGAACGTGATTTCGAACGAAAATACGACCGCAACTTCCAGGAGGTGCCCGAGCATGCCTGAAGATTCCGTCTACATTGCGCGCAGTTCTGCCATTGCCGCTCGCGCGCTGGCCGGCGAAATGATGGTCATGAATGCGGCCGATTCGACGTTCTTCACCATGAACGAAGTGGCAACCGTTATTTTTCAAGCGGCCGACGGCCGCACTCCTTTGCGGGAAATTGTCCGCGACCGCGTCTGCGAACAATTTGACGTCAATCCCGAGCAGGCTCAGGCCGATGCCGAGCAGTTTGTCAACGAGCTTTCCAGCCATGGCATCCTACTGGTTTCCAACCGGCCGTTGGCTGCGGAGGCGTCCCGATGACCTTGATGAGCGAGATGGGCCAGAAGGCCTTCAATCTGGGCGTGCCCATCGCCGTTCACATGGACGTCACCTATCGCTGCAACGAGCGCTGCGTGCATTGTTATCTCGATCACGACGACCACGGCGAACTGACCACCGCTGAAATCAAGGATGTACTTGATCAACTGGCCGAGGCGGGCGTTTTCTTCCTCACCTTCAGTGGAGGCGAGGTTTTCATGCGCCGCGATTTCTTTGAGATCCTCGAACACGCCCGCCGTCTGATGTTCAACGTCAAGATCAAGACCAACGCCGTCATGATCCATGAAGCGGAAGCGCGGAGAATCCGTGAACTGGACGTCGATACCATCCAGATCAGCGTCTATTCCCATCGTCCCGAAGTTCACGACGCCATCACCAAGCTCCCGCACTCGCTCGAGCGCACCATTAAGTCCATTCGCTTCCTGCGCCAACAAGGCCTGCGCGTCACCATCGCCAACGTGATGATGACGGTGAATTCCGCCGATCATCTTGGAGTGAAAAAACTGGCCACCGAACTCGGCGCGCATTACACACTCGATCCCACCATCACGCCCATGATGGACGGCGACACCTCCGTTCTCTCGCTCCGCATCCCGGGAGAAGAACTACCGGAGATCTTCCACAACCCTGACCTAGTCGGAAGCCAGGAAGAGTTTTGCGCCCCTCCCAAGCCTCCCTCGAAGGAGGACCTTGAGGGCTACTCCTGCAGCGCGGGCCATTCCTACTGCTACATTTCCCCCTACGGCGATGTCTTTCCCTGTGTGCAGTTCCCGCTGCCCACGGGAAACATTCGTCAGCAGAAGTTCTTGGATATCTGGAATTTTTCCCCACAAATGAAAGAGGTTCGCTCCATCCAGGCCAAAGACCTGACCGTCTGTTCGTCGTGCTCGCACGTCAGCAGTTGTTCGCGTTGCCCGGGCTTAGCCTACATGGAAGGAAGTATGCGCGGACCATCGACCGCGGATTGCGAGAAGTCGTTCTACCGCACGGGCGTGCCGACAGCGAACATGCTGCGGCAAGGGTTGTCGAAACCGCGCACCACCGCGCCCCTGATTCAGATCAGGCCGGTCGCCGTTCCCGCCTGATGCAGCGATCGACGTCAAGAACGGGCGAGTTTGTGTCGCACACAGAAATAACGTGGAACGCGCTACCCAACCAGCCGCGAAGCGGCGGGACAGGAAAGCCCGGTACGGCAGTACCGGGAAGGAAAGCGGAACAAATCGGAGTCCCTTCAGGGACGGCACCGCGTTGTGCAGCCGCGCTCCTTCCAGACCCCGCTGGAGTCCTTTAGTTTGAGCGTCCGGCCGCGGTGTTGCGGGTGCGCTTGAGGTCAATCACTTCGGCGTTGGCCAACTTCTCCAGAATACTCTGCAAGGCGGTTCGGACCTCGTGGCTCGCCTCGCTGAACCTGAGCGCCGTTCCAATGCCCATATCCAGACGCACGACCTCGCTGGCAATCCTAACCGTGACATGTTCGTGCGAGAAGGTGAGTGTCAACTGCGACCCGGGTAACAGCAGGCCGCTGGTTTCAACATAACAGCCGCCCAGGCTCAGGTTGGTCACGATGCCCAGCATCGCGACCTCCTGGCCGTTTCCAGAGATTTCTGTGGTGATCCGGGCGCGCACCCTCGGATACACGCGGCGGTTCTTCTGCACCGAGTGACTCTGCTTTTGCAGGTACATGCGCTTGTCCGCTTCCGAGAGTATCTTTTCGGCATCCATGCCGTCCTCGGGATACACCGCCTGCCCCACGCTCAGCGACAGAATGTCCTCTTTGCAGATCTCCCGGCCAACTTGGTGGGCCAGGTCGCGCATCTGTTCCGCTTTGCGCGCGGCCGCGTCTGGCGTCAGCCCGAGAGCGATGACTACGAACTCGTCGCCGCCCATGCGCGCCACATAATCGTATTCGCGGCTGGTATCTCTCAGAGCCTGCGCAAACAGCCGCAGTACGCGGTTCCCTTCCAGGTGTCCAAAGCGGTCGTTGATCTGCTTGAAGTGATCCAGGTCGGCGACCATCACGGTTAACGTCTTCTTGTCGCGTTTGCAGCGCGCCAGTTCCCGGTCGAGCTGCAAAAACAGCGACCGCGCATTGGGAAGGCCGGTCAGGTAGTCCGTAATCGCCGAACTCTCTGCCTGCTCGTACTTCATCGCGTTCTCGATGGCCAGCGCCATCTTGGAACTTACCGCCAGCAAAATGCGCAGGTGGTCGGAGGTAAAGAAGTCTTTCTCCGCGTGATACAAAGCGACCACGCCGACCACGCCCTGCAAACCCTCCAGCGGAATGGCCAGGGCTGAGTTCAGGGTGCTGTACTTCGAAGGATCGTTCAAGTAGCCGGGCTCGACCGAAGGATTGCCATTCAGGATCGGTTTAAGGTTTTGCGCTACCCATCCCGAAAGCCCTTGCCCGATCGGAATGCGCAGCGAAGCAAACAGCCGGAAATTATCGCCGTTCACATATTCCGGCACCAGTTCATCGCCGTGGCGGACGTAGATCGCAATCGCATCGTAAGGCATCGCCCGGCGCAATTTCACCGCAAACACCGAGAGTGTTTCGCCCAAACTGAGTGACGCTCCCAAATCCTGGGTAAGTTCGAAAAGAGTCTGCGCTTCCTGGCGCGCGGCTGCGATCGAACCCAGGAAACTGCGTTCAGGCAAGTGCCGCACGCCCTGCGCCTCGAATCCTGCTGCCGGCCTTTGCATCGGCATCGCCTTCGGGTCATAATCTCTGACTTCCGTGGACAATTTCTGCTTGCCCATGTTGTCAGTGCGCCTGTGGACCAGTTGCTCCAGTTCCACGTATTTGCGTTCCAGCACCTTGACCACTTGCGGATCAAAGGATTTTCCCGATTCAGCCGACAGCCGCGACATGGCTTCCTTCAGAGGCAGCGCGCGCCGGTATTGCCGGTCCGAAGCCAGCGCATCCAGAAAATCCACCGCCGCCAGAATGCGCGCGCCAATCGGAATCTGCATTCCGCGCAGGCCCAGCGGATAGCCCGTCCCGTCGAACTTTTCATGATGGGCGCGCACGATGGGGACGACCGGGTAGGGAAAGCGCACCCGCTCCAGAATTTCCGCTCCCACCAGCGGATGGATCTTCATCTTCTCGAATTCTTCCGGCGTCAGCCGCCCCGGCTTTGAGATGATGTGCTCTGGAATCGCCAGTTTGCCGATGTCGTGCAGCAAGGCTGCGGCCTGCAAGGCCTCCATTCCCTCCCGGTCAACATCGAGTTCTTTCGCCACCTCGACGGCATAAACCCGGACTCGCTGCAGATGGTCGTGGGTCGTCTGATCCTTCGCCTCGATGGCGAGCGCCAGCGCTTCGATCGTGCGCATATGCAGGTCGGCCATCTCTTCCACGTGCCGTTTCTCATCTTCCAGTTTGCCCAGGTAAATCCGGTAGGAACGGTAGATGAGGTACACCACCGGAAGCGTCAGCAACGACGTCTGCCAGTCGGTGAAGCCGTGCAGCCAGCTCATCATGCCGGCTACACCCGCTCCCACCAGGTAGTAGGGGAAGCTCCAGAAGTAGCTGTCCGCCCAGAGCTTTCGCAGCGACCGGCGCTCGGTCAACGATACAACCGAGGCCACCGGAACCGTGTTGGCCACGAAGTAAACGCACGTCGCCACAAACAGCAAGGTGGTGGGATTCTCAACCGCATTATGCAACCAGTGGTGGTGATAGGCGGCGAACGTCACCGCGATGGCCAACGCGGTCGAGCAGACATTGAAAGCGACCTGAATCGGGATCGGACGATCGCCCAGGCACTGCACCACCGTCGCGGCGCAACCCAGCGCCATGGCTTCCGACAAGCTCAGTTCCAGCACGCCCAGCAGCAGGAATAGAAAGTTCGCCGACATCGTCCCGGCAATGCCCGGCAGATTCACCTTGAGCCGCGAGGCGGCTAGCGCGATGACCAGATAACAGATAAATTTGAGCGGATTCTGACTACTGCCGTGAAAGACCGTATAGGTCAAGACGGCCATCCCGCAAATCACCACCACGGCGACAAAAAAACGAGGCGCCGCGCTCATTTCCCTCCAGGATTGCGGGTGAGATTTCAATTCGGCAAACTCCTCCCCGGGAAGCCCGGTTGCACTTCCCAGCGGCAATAATGAGGGAACACTCATTAGATAGCAGGCACCGCGCGGGCAGGAAAGCATTCGGACATTTGGAGCCAAACTTCCGTAACAGGAGGATAGTGACTTTCTGGCGCTGTTCGCCCTCTCGGAACCACGGTGTGTGGCTCTCAAGCTAAAGAAAGTAAAGGGGTAATCGACGCTTGAACTTCCTTGGCCGCCACCGCGTATAAACCGCAGAGCCCACAGGTTTGACTTGCCGGAAGGGGTCGGCCTAACATGAGTGTCTCTCGCCCAGGAGTGTTCCCCGGAATGCCGGTCCAGAGTATGCTCGGACAGACCATCTCTCACTACCGTGTCCTCTCACAGCTGGGCGGTGGAGGGATGGGTGTTGTCTACGAAGCCGAGGACCTCAACCTGGGCCGCCGTGTCGCGCTCAAGTTCTTGCCCCCCGAAACCGAAAAGGATCCGCTCGCACTCGATCGTTTTCAGCGTGAAGCTCGTGCCGCCTCCGCTCTCAACCACCCGAATATCTGCACCATCTACGAGGTTGGCGAAGACAGCGGGCGTCACTTCATCGCCATGGAGTTGCTGGAAGGCGAGACCCTCAAGGCCCGAATTCACCACGGCCAACCCATGGACCTCGAGCAACTGCTCAGCCTCGGAACGCAGATCGCCGACGCTCTCGACGCCGCCCATGCCAAGGGAATCATCCACCGCGACATCAAGCCGGCCAACATTTTCGTGACCACTCGCAACCAGGCCAAGGTTCTCGATTTCGGATTGGCCAAGCGCACCGCCAGGCCTTCCCCTCTATCCGCCGCAACCGTCGGCACCGCTGCCACGGTGGACGAGCCATTCCTGACCAGCCCAGGATCGACCGTCGGCACTGTTGCCTACATGTCGCCGGAGCAGGCTCGCGGCAAGGATCTCGATGCCCGCACCGATCTATTCTCTTTCGGCGCCGTCCTCTATGAGATGGCCACCGGTGCGATTCCCTTCCGTGGCGATACGTCCGCCGTCATTTTCGACGCCATTCTGAATCGCCCCCCGACGCCGCCGCTTCGCCTGAACCCCGACCTGCCTCCGCAGTTTGAAGTGATCCTCAACAAGCTACTCGAAAAAGACCGCGACCTGCGCTACCAGAGCGCCGCAGAAGTGCGCTCCGACTTGAAGCGCCTGAAACGCGATTCCGAATCGGGTACCATTTCGGCCGCGACTTCGTCCAGTTCGTCGGTTCGTCAACTCCGCCGCAAGTTGCCCGGCTGGCTCATTCCGGTTGTGATCGTCGCCCTGGTCGCCGCCGGCATCGGCTTCGTGTTTCTCAAGCGCGGCCACGCCCTCACCGAAAAAGATTCGATCCTGATCGCCGATTTCGTAAACACCACGGCTGACCCTGTTTTCGATGGCACGCTCAAAAAAGCGCTGGCCGTCGACCTGGGGCAATCTCCATATCTGAACGTCTTCCCCGATCAGAAGATCCGCCAGACATTGCAGTTCATGGGTCGCAGTCCCGGCGACCGCATCACCACCGAGGTCGGCCGCGAAATCTGCCTGCGCGATGGCATCAAGGCCATGCTCAACGGCAGCATTGATAGCGTCGGGGGCCAATATGTCATCAGTCTGGATGCAACCAATGTCGCTTCCGGCGATTCCCTGGGACGCCAGCAGGCTCAAGCCGAACGAAAAGAAGATGTGCTGAACGCGCTGCATAGCGCCGCCACCAAATTGCGCGCTCAACTCGGCGAGTCGCTGTCCATGGTGCAGAAATATGACATGTCTCTTTCCCAGGCCACCACTTCATCGCTCGAAGCGCTGAAGGCCCTAAGCTTGGGCGATGCCAAGCACAATATGGGTGACGATCTGGCCGCGATCCCCAACTATCAGCGCGCCGTCGAGATCGATCCCAATTTCGCCATGGCCTACGCCCGTCTCGGCACGGCCTACAACAACCTTGGGCAAACGGAGCTGTCGGAGCAAAACCGTCAGAAGGCTTTTGAGCTTCGCGATCGTGCCAGCGAGCGCGAGAAGCTCTACATTACGTCCCACTATTACGCCGACAGTGGACAGCTCGACAAAGGCATCACCGCCTACGAACTCTATCGCCAGACCTACCCGCGGGATTCCACTCCCTTCGTCAATCTGGCCGGCATCTATAACGAACTCGGACAATTCGACAACGCCTTGGAGAACGCAAAGCATGCCGTGGAGCTCGACCCCGACCAGGCGACCGGCTATTCGAATGTCACCATTGCTTACGTGGGACTGAACCGGATCGAGGAAGCACGCACCACCATCAACACCGCACTCCAGCACAAGGCCGAGACTACAGGCTTCCGTCTAGGGCTGGCTATGTTGGACTGGTGTGAAGGCAAAGAAGCCGACATGGAGAAGGAACTGCAAAGTGCGTCCGCGACCCCCGATGGAGAGGCGGGCGTTCTCGGACTCCGCGCGGGCATTGCCAGCACCCGCGGGCAAGTGCGCCAAGCCCGGGACTATGTGCGTCAGAACGGAGATGCTCTGGATCGCCTGCACCTGAAGGGGCGGGCAGATATGGAAGCTCAGCTTGCCGTCTTCGAAGCCGTGGTAGGCAACCATGCCGAAGCCAACGCCGAGGCCACCGAGGCGCTGCGCCTATCCCGAACGGTTTCTGTGATGGGGAGTGTTGCTACGACGTTCGCCATCTTGCGCCAGGATCAGAAAGCGAACGCCTTGGCCGACGAAATCCAGCGTACCCATCCGAACGACACCATGGCGGTGAACGTGACCGTCCCCACCATTCGCGCTATCGTCGCCATGTGGCCCGCAAATCCCGCCAAAGCCGACCCCGCCAAGGCCATTGACTTGCTGAACACCGCGGCTCTGTACGCTCGCGCCAATGCCGGCGTCCTCTACGCCCGAGGCCGCGCCTATGAGCTGGCTGGGCGCTACCCCGAAGCCCAGCAGGATTTCCAGAAAGCCCTGGAAATGAAATCCCACAACGGTCCCGACATAGCGTCCGTAATCGCTCAACTGGAGTTGGGCCGGTTGTATCAGAAAGCAGGGCGACATTCCCAAAGCTCGCATCGCTTATCAGAACTTTCCTCGCCGACTGGAAAGACGCCGATCCCGACGTCCCCCTCCTGCACGAAGCCAAAGCCGAATACGCCAAACTGCAGTAGCGATGGCAGCGCGTCAGGGAAGCTCTGATTAATTTGGTCGAGAGATAGCTTTGAAAGGGCATGGCTTCAGCCACGCCGTCAGAACCCGCTACGCAAGCGGCTTTAGCCGCTGAGGTGCACCCACGCCTAGCATCCAGTCTTGCCCCGACGGGAGATTTAATTAGACAATCCTAAGCAATGGATTGGCATCATGAATAGCGAAGAACCAAGGGCGCGTTGGGATCTCAAGTACGAGCAAGGCCTGCCTTCACTGACAAAGCCCGATCCGTTCTTTATCTCGGCTTACGAGAGGTTTGTGGGTCCATCATTCCCGCAGCCAGGCATGGCACTGGATTTGGCCGGTGGGCTCGGCAGACACGCCCTATGGCTGGCCCGCCAGAACTGGCAGGTGACCGTAGTAGAACTTTCCGAGGTAGCGATTGGAAAGCTGAGTCAGGCTGCTCGCGAACTGAACGTCAAACTCGACCTCTTTGCAGGGGACGCCTCCGAATACAAACTTGAACTCGCACGGTTTGATCTGATCGTGCTCTTCTATCACCTCGACCGCAGTCTTTTCCCAAGAATAGTTTCCGCGTTGAAACCGGATGGTGTCCTCATTTGCAAAATGAGCCTGCGATGGAATTCAGATAGCAGCGCGACCATCAGCACCGATCCGTTGAGGAGAGACGAATTGCCGTCGCTGGTTCCAGAACTGCATGTTCTCTATCACGATGAACGACCGGTACGCGACCGGGGCGTCGCCGAGTTTGCAGGAAGAAAGCCAAAAGAGCAGGAGTCATTGCCCGACTTCAGAACGGCCGCGGCAACAACCTCGTGGAGTTTAGAATGAACGCCAATTCCGAAGTAACGTGAATAAAGGCGGCCAGCAGCGGATTGAGAAAACCGAACGCTGCCATTCCGACTCCGATGCTGTCTACGGCCAGGGTGCCCGCAAAATTCTGCATGATGATACCGCGACAGCGCCGCGACAGCCGCAAGGTCTCGACAAGCTTGGACAAGTCGCTTCCGATTAAGATCACGTCTGCGCTCTCCCGGGCCACGGCAGTTCCCGAGCCCATAGCAATTCCAACGTTGGCTTCCACCAGAGCGGGAGCGTCGTTGATGCCGTCTCCAATCATCGCGACTTTACGCCCTTTGTTGCGCAGCTCAGTGACCCACTTTGCTTTCTGCTCCGGCAGGAGCCCTCCCACCGCTTCGTCCACACCAAGATCGCGGCCAACCGATGAAGTTGCAGCTTGTGTGTCTCCGCTTAACAGAACAGTTTTCAAACCCATCTCTCGCATGGCCGCAACTGCATTCTTGGCTTCCGGCCGCAGAACATCCGCAATTCGGATGCTCCCAAGAACTTGCCCAGCTCGAGCGACGTAGACTTCCGATGCCCCGCCCGCACCGTTACTAGGCATGGGCAAACCCCTCGTCAGGCCGTGCTCCACCAGGAGCGCAAGACTACCCGCAAGGATCTCCTCGCCTTCATAACTCACTCTGACTCCTCTTCCGGGCGTATAGGAGAATTCCTCAGGCTCTACGAGAGGAACGCCGAGCTCTATGGCCCGCGCCACAATTGCCTTGGCGAGCGGGTGTTCAGGTTTATGTTCCGCAATGCTGGCCGCGGCTAAGATCTGTTGTTCCCCGAAACCATTGGCGGAAACGACTTCCCGGATCTGCGGAGTACCGAAAGTTAGCGTGCCAGTCTTGTCCAGGAGCACCGTGTCCACAGCGGCCAGCGCTTCCAGGTACAGGCCACCTTTAATGATGGCTCCCTGATGCGCCGCTCGGCCGATTGCACCGAGAATTGCAAGAGGAGTTCCAGCCGCAATCCCGCACGCTCCGGCAACGATTACCACAGAAATTGTTGACCTGACATTGTGAGTAACGATGAATGTCAGAACCGCCGCCCCGAGCGCAAAATATACAAGGTAGCCCGCTAGTCGATCCGCGGTCTTCTGAATGGGAGCCCGTGACTTCTCGGCCCGTTCGACGGCTTCAATGATTCTTCCGAACGTCGTGTCGCGACCCAGTTTCTGAGCGCCGATTTCCAAAGCTCCCGATTGATTGATAGTTCCGGCGTAGACGATATCTCCGGACGCCTTCTCCACCGGCATAGCCTCGCCTGTAATCGCCGCCTGTTCCACAAACGAACGGCCGCCAAGCACGACACCGTCCACCGGAATGTGCCCGCCCGGTTTCACAATGACAGTGTCACCGGCTTGAACTTGGCTAGACGCTATTTCCAGCACGTCACCACCACGCCTGACCGTGACAGTTCTCGGAAGAAAATCTAGAAGATCCTGGATAGCGCGTCGGCCCCGCCCCACCGTAAGGCCCTCCAACACTTCGGCGGCAAGGACGAAGCCCGTGATAACCAGTGCGGTGAAGAACTCCCCGATGGCTAGCGCCGAGAGAAGAGCAATCGTCATCGAGAGTTCCATCGTCATCTTTCGTTCGACGATGTTCTCGAAGGCTTCTTTGAAAATGGGGTATCCGCCGACCAGGGCGGCGGCAATGCCAATGACACTGATGTGTGGAAATGGCTCCCAAAACCGAAACCACACCGCAACCGCAGCTAAGGCTACAAACGCGATGCGAACGAGGTCAGCCCACGCGAATGCGTGATCGTGCTCGGGAGGTTCCGAGGTCTTGGGCTGCTTTAGGTCCGCACAGTGCGAGTTCTCGCTAGGTTGCGGACCGTTTGCAGGGTTTCTTTCGATCAAATGCGGAGCGCTCATACCAATGTCCCTTCCGCTGACGCGGGGGCCGATCATTTCAAATAGGACTTGACCATGTCGATGACTTCGTCAGCGGCTGCCACCTGTTGCGAGGTTGGCCTTTGTTTGCCCTTCAGAACGTGGCTGCGGATGTGGCCTTCTAAAAGCTCCGCCATCAGGCTGTTCATGGCTCCCCTGGCGGCGCTCATCACTTGCAGCACTTCAGAGCAGTCGCGCTCTTCGGTAAGCGCTCGCACCAGGGCATCTACCTGCCCTTGAATACGTTTTGCCCTTAGGATTAGCTTCCGCTTATCTTTGATCGTGTGACTCATTTTATAGAATTCCCACCTATACCATACCCGGTATGGTATTAGAGATCGATCTCCAATTCAACCAGATTTAAAGGGAAAGGGCAAAAAATAAGGGCAGCACGGTCGAAACCGTACCGCCCTTGCCCGGGGAAGGACATCTCTTAGAAGTGGAACCCGATCTCAGCCGTCAGCGCGCGCGGCGTCACATAGTGCGTCCCGCTGAAGGTCGAAAGGAAGTTATACAGCGCCAGTTTGTTGGTCACGTTGATGGCGGTAAGCGTGAGACTCCATTTGTAACGATCGCCTTTGAACAGATTATCTTCGCCCACCGAAACATCGAACAGGTTGCGCGGCGCGATGCGCGGCGGATTGTGGTCGTCGTTCTCCGTGTTCGGCGCTGGTACCTGTATCAGAGTGGACCCAAACTGCGATGCCAGGCACGTGAAAGGCAGCGCCGTGGTTGGGGTTGCGTGGACGCCGTTGCAGGTGAACCCAGCTTGGAACTCCTGGTCGGCCGTCAGGGGGGCTAAGAACGCATCTGTCATGTTGATGGCTGGCTGCCCGCCTAGAGTAGTTGACTGCGGGCAGTTGTTGTAGGGAACGTTTGCCCCGTAACACGGCGCATTACCAGCCACCAGGCCGCTGTCGTATCGCCAATTGAAGCCGAGCCATGGTCCGGCTTTCCAAGGCTGATATTGCAGGTGGGTCGTTTGGTTATATTTTTCGTCGTGGTCAATGCGGAAGGGAGTTCCAGCCTGCCCGACCGTCGCTCCCAAGCCGCTGGTTTGGGGCGGAAAGAAGCGCGCGGCCACGCTCGACATCACTACCAGCGCCGTGAATCCATGAAAGTCCGGCACGCTCACGCGAATGGCATATCCCGGAATCTTGGAATTGTGCCATCCGATGGGAAAGAAGATGGGAGTCGCGGCCAGCGTGCTGAAATCGTAGCCGCTGTGCGTGTACTTCCAAATGTAGTCCCCGCTGACAACGGCATAGCGCCCGAACGCCTGCTGCAAGCCCGCATGGAAGTCATTGCGAAAGCCTGGCGTATTTGGCTTTTGCACGCAAGGGATAAGGTCTGCAATGACCGTGATGTTGCATCCTTCGCTGGCCAGGACAAGGTTCTCATTGAACGGACTCTCCAGCGTTCGCGCATAGGAAACGCGCAGCACCGTGTTAGTCCGCTTAATGTTGTAGGCTACTCCAAGACGCGGCTCGGCTTGGCGAGACGTTGTCAGGCCGTTGTAGAAATCACCCCGCAGCCCCAGGTTAAGGGACCAGTTTCCCTTGGTGATCGCATCCTGAAGGTAGATGGCAAGCTCTTTTATATCCGTATGGCCGTGAAATGGAAACGAGGCACTGCTCGCACCCGAACAGAGATCGTTGGACGACGGAGTCGGCCGGGTCAGGTCATAGCAGCCCAACAAGGGAATGAAACTGGAATTCGCAGCGAACGGCGTTGGATAGTTCGGGTTCGTCGTCGTCGCCGTCGCGCACTGCGACGGGTCATTGAGTCCAGGGTTGCCGACAAATACCGGGACGCCATTCGCATCCACGCAAGGCGCGTTGAGTGTCGGATCGACGATTCCAAAATTGAAATTCTCGGTGAGGAAAGTTTGTTGGTACGTAGCCCCCAGCTTAACGTTGTTGATACCCTTCACATACGAAATATCGGAGCGGAGCCCGGTGTTAGCCAGCGTCCGATACTGGGATATGGTCTCCTGCTGCAGATTGGAGGGGCCAAGGTCCGCGAACGGGTCCTTGCTGGGATAGTAATTGAAGGCGTCCCGCCGCACCCAGCCGCCAAAACTAAAGACGGTGGTTGGACTGATCACCCGCGTCCAGGTTGGCGCAACGTTGAAGGACTTAATCAGCGCGCGTTGGTCGGTAGGGCCGACGACGTTGCCGTTCGGATCAAGACCCCCATTTGCCACCACCACTCCATTCCACAGCGTCGAATTTTGGCCGTCAAAACTGTTGGGCGTCTGGAACCACGAACGTGAAACACCCAGGTTCAGGTGAATCGAGTCCGCGGTCGAGAGTTGGTAGTCCACGCGATCGAAGAAGTTCTCTTCGTTGCCCTTGTCGTGCATCACGGTGAACTCCGGCGGATCGAGAAACCGGCCGCTATTCAGCCCGTTCGCAGAAACGAAGTTTCCCCACTTCTGGCCTCCGTAAGCCAGATCAAAGCCCACATTGGACGAGCCAAACGATCCGTACGAGGCATTCACGCTGCCGTGCGGTGTGGTGACGCCCTGGCCGGAGCGCGTCGTCGCTACAATCACCAGGCTCGTCTTGCCTCCATATTCCGCCGGCGGCGCTCCGGGAATAACCTCGAGTGACTGGATCGAATCGACCGGAATCTGGTTCGAAAAAATCTTGCTCTGCTGATCCGTGATGGGCTGGTTGTCCACCGAGAATGAGTTCGACGCGTGATCGCCCAGTCCGTGAAACAGGCCGTTCGAATCGGCAGCCACTCCCGGTGCCGAGAGCGTGACCAGCGAACTCACCGACGAGGACTGGCTTTCCAGCGGAATCTTGTCGAACAATCCCCGATCCACGTCGGTGTGGCCAATCGGATCGTTCTCCACCAGATCGGCGCCCGCTTCGACCGTGACCGTGTCGGTACTTCTGGCCACCGTCAAACTGATTTTCACATTCACGCCCAGCGCCGACCGGATCTCCACATCCTGCGCGTACTGAGCAAATCCCGTAGCCGTCACCGTCATGTGATACGGATTAAACGGCACGTTGGGAAAACTGAAATTCCCCTTACTGTCTGAAGTGGTGGTTCGATCATAGCCGCTCACCACGTTATGAATCTGAACCTTGGCATTCAACACCACCGCGCCCGAAGGGTCCAGAATAGTACCGCTGATCGCACTTCCGCCCGACTGCGCATGCGCAGCCCCGGCACTCAATAGCACAGCAATCGTCGCCACAGCCGCAGCCAGCCAACTCCTGTAAGACAAAGGCATGATTCCTCCAATAATGGGTTCTGAGCGAGTCTGATCACAGATCGCAAATCAAATCAAAGCTCGCGGTCTCTTGGAAACACCGATTGAATTGGGCGCGGAATCAGAGCGCAGGTGGAGGACGAATAAACTGGGTAGTAACCGGACGGAAGATCGGGGATACTTCTGCAACCAGAATTGCCAGGGCCGTCGAAGCCAAAACCGGCGCGGCCGCAACCGTCTGCGTACTAACTCCGGCATGAGCGGTCGCGCAAATCGAGCAGGTGTGGTGGGATGTGGCCGAGTTTTCGGAATGCGAGTGGGTCGCCTGCACCGTCCCCATCACGCACACCAAGGCAATGCAGAGCACGCCCACCGCTCTGACGAATCCGCCCCGATTTATCGGCACTTTCAGCATTCCACCCCGAAGTCGACAAATAAGACCTGATTGCCTTTAGACGATTCTATCGTTAGATGGTTATCGAAGGGTAGCGGCGCCGGAAAAAATGAACCTCCCCGCACACCCCCGGGACACGGCCTTCAGGCGTGCCGTAAGGTCCCGGAGGGACGGCCGAATCCCAACCCGGGCGCGGAACTGCGCCACCAACCCCGTCCCCCGAATTAGAATGTCTGCTATGCCAATCGCCGAGCAGATTTCAGCTTCCTCCACCGCCCTCGACCTCGCCTGGGTTCGCGCGCAGTTCCCCGCGCTCGCCCAAACCGCCCACGGACATCCCGCCGTCTTTCTCGATGGTCCCGGAGGTACCCAGGTACCACAGCGGGTGATTGACGCCATCGCCGACTACTTGGCGCGCAACAACGCCAACACCCATGGCGCCTATCAAACCAGCCACAATACCGACCGCATCGTTGACGAAGCGCGCGCCGCCATGGGCGACTTCCTGAATTGCGATGCCGACGAAATCGTCTTCGGCCCCAACATGACGACGCTGACATACGCCATGAGCCGCGCCCTCGGACGCGAACTGGCGCCCGGCGACGAAATCGTCCTAACGCTGCTCGACCACGACGCAAATTTCTCGCCCTGGAAAGCGCTGGAAGAGAAGGGCGTGGTCATCCGCGCGGTGAAATTCAACGAAGCCGATTGCACGCTCGACATGCACGATCTGGCGGCGAAAATTGGGAAGCGCACGCGGCTGGTTGCGGTGGGCTATGCGTCCAATGCCGTGGGCACAATCAACAACGCAGCCGAAGTGGTGCGACTGGCCAGGCAAGCGGGAGCGCTCAGTTACATCGATGCCGTCCACTACGCTCCGCACGGCCCGATCGACGTGCGCGCCCTCGATTGCGATTTCCTGGTCTGCTCGACCTACAAATTTTTCGGTCCCCACATGGGAGTGCTCTACGGCAAGCGCGAGCACCTCAAAACGTTGCGTCCGTACAAAGTCCGCCCCAACACCGACGACATTCCCAACTGCTGGGAATGGGGCACGCTGAACCACGAATGCATAGCGGGAATCAAAGCCTGCGTGGATTACTGGGAAGAGCTAGGCCGCCACGCGAATCCCGCCCTCACAACCCGGCGCGCCGCGATCCTGGCTGCGCACGAAGCGATTCATCAGCACGAGCGGGCGATGACGCAGAAAATGATCGCCGGCCTGCTAGCGATTCCCGGATTAAAGCTGTACGGCATCAGCGACCCGCGCCGCTTCGACAATCGTTGCGCAACGTTCGTGGTCCGCATCGAAGGCCACACGCCGCTGGAACTGGCAACCAAACTAGGCGAGCGCGGCTTCTTCACCTGGGACGGAAACTACTACGCCCTGAACCTCACCGAACAGTTAGACGTAGAGCGCCTGGGAGGCTTCCTGCGCATCGGCCTGGTCCACTACAACACGATGGAGGAAGTGGAGCGACTGCTAGCAGCGTTGCGGGAGATTGCGGGTAGATAGCCGGCCGAAGCCTGGTCACGGAACATCCGAACTGTCTCGTGGTAGAATCCCGCCGTTCGGGAAGCGTGAATGAGCATGGCGAAACCGTCGCATGCGCTCGCCAGTATCCTCCTTCTAGCCTGCGGATTTTTCACCGCAGCGCAGACCCCGCCCACCCAATCGACAAGCTCTTTGCTCGTGAATGTCCTGGATCGAAAAGGCAACGCGGTTCGAAATCTGACGAAAGATAACTTTCGGGTCAAAGTGAACGGACACCCGGCAGCGGTTGTGGCGGCCGACTATGGTCTTGCTCCGCGACGGATAGTCGTGCTGCTCGATATGAGCGGCAGTATGGCGGGTCGGGCTGAACAAAACAATAAATGGCAGGTTGCGCGCGAGGCAATCGAAGACCTAATAACGGAAACTCCAGCCGACGTGCAGGTTGCGCTAATCACTTTCTCAACTCAGGTCCATGACGTATTCGATTTCTCGCAGAACAGGGCGTCCATAGCAGCGTGGTTGAAGCAGGGATCCAGCCAGAGATCCGATATCAACGGAGCCACTGCATTCTATGACGCGCTAGTCGCGGCAACTAAGCTTTTGCAACCAGCCAGACCTGGTGACGCGATCTACGCCATCACTGATGGAGGTGACAACCACAGCCACGTTTCGCGTACCGAAACGCGAAAGCTTTTGTTGCAGTCTGGCATCCGCCTTTTTCTATTCTTATTTGCGGAGCCAACTCCGCTAGAACTGCAGTCGGAGGCAGGTCCCGTCGGCGTCCTGGAGTTGGCCCACGAAACGGGCGGTTTTGTCTTCGGTGTCGCCGGCGAGCGCGGCCTTGACCTGTTTGACTTCAACTACGACGCTGGTGAGAAAACTCAAGATCGAATTAAACGTTACACGCAGGCGCTCAACGTTCAAGTAAACGGCTTCTATACGTTACACTTGGAAACACCAATCCGGCCTAGCAAGCTGGGCAAGGTCTCTCTCGAAATCGTGGATAGTACCGGCAAAGCGAGCAAAGAAGTAGCGTGGACTTATCAGAGATTTTTCTCACCACCAGATCTACGCCGGCTTACCGTTGTGACCGAACCTCCTCTACGGAATCGCCCTTCCCCACCAGCGCCAGCTTCGCCAGCCCGATAAACAATCCGTGTTCAACCACCCCCGGCGTGCCATTCAGTTCCCGCGCGAGCCCCGCCGGATCCGCGATCTTCCCAAAGCTGCAATCAAGAATCTGATTGCCGTTGTCGGTAATGTAGGGACTGCCGTCGCGCCTCGCGCGCAATTTCGGCGACCCGCCAAGCGCCACAATCTTCTTCTCAACCACGGTTCGAGCAAACGAAATGACTTCGACCGGCAGAGGAAACTTGCCCAACGCGGAGACCATCTTCCCCGAGTCCGCAACCACGACCATCTTCTTTGTGACCGAGGCGACCACCTTCTCCCGCAACAGCGCGCCGCCACCGCCCTTAATCAGGTTCAGCTGAGGATCGATCTCATCGGCTCCATCGATGGTGATATCGATTTCCGGATGTTCCTCGAGCGTGGTCAGCGGAATGCCAACCGCGCGCGCCAGGTCGGCGGTCTGCAGGGAAGTTGGGATTCCAACCATCTTCAGCCCGGCCTTCACGCGCTCGCCCAGAGCGATAACCGCGAAATACGCGGTCGAGCCAGTGCCTAACCCGACGATGTCACCGTCACGCACCAGCTTCGCGGCGGCACGGCTGGCAGCTTCCTTTTCTACCTCATTCGCCATGATTCACCCGCTCAAAGAGCCTCTCATTTGTTGAAGATTGCAATGTAGGCAAGATACCCCGCCAGTACCAATCCGAAAAGACCCAGTAAATAAGATACGAGGTCAATCACGAATCCGGCAGGCTCGAAGCTGTTCGAATCAAGTTGCATTCTGGTCTTCCGATAACGCCCCAGACCGGCAAGAATCAGCCCCACCCCACCCACCGTCGAAACAATGCCGAGCCATGTGGTCAGGCCCGGAGTGACGGAGTTGTACCCCTGCATCTTCAGGAATTCGCGCAGCGCGATCGAAAACCGTCCAATGGCGAATCCGAACACGATGGTCGCCACCCCGGTTCTCACCCAGGCCAGAAACGTGCGTTCGTTGGCCAGGTGATCGCGGGCGCGATTGGGGTTGGGATTATCGGGCATGCCTGAATAGCGAAGTCCAGCCCGCTATTATTCCACAGCCTTCTGAATCAGCGCAGCAATTCCCGCAATGTTCTTCAGCAGGTCGGCAGGAAAGCCATGCCGCTGCTGCAGGTACTCCGGCGAATTGTAGGAGAGCCAGACTTTGCCCTGTTCGTCTTGCCATGCCAGCGCCTTCAGCGGAAGGTCGATAGCCAGCCGGGGCGCGGCCACCATCAATGGCGTGCCGCCTTTAGGACTGCCGAAGATCAGCAGCTGCGTTGGGCGCATTTTAAGGCCGGCCTTCTCCGCTTCACCGCTGTGGTCGATGAGCGCGAACACCGTGATGCTCTTTTCTTTAAGGATGGACTGGAGCCGCGCCAAAGTTTCCGGCACGGAGTAGCGGCTGGATACATCAATCATTCCGCTCGCCATGGGGGACCTCCTGGGGATTCCAGGGAATTATTCGAGCAAAAGCATTTTAACGGCACACGATAGTTTCTTTTGGCGGACGGGCGAGGACGCGTCGTTCCAGCTCCTAGTCTCTACAACAGTTGGGTGTCCAGGGAAGCAATAAATTGAATACCTGGGATGATTTTCCCCAGCAACCTCTTGTCGTTGGTCAGGAAGAGGTCGGTGTTGGCCTGGGCAGCGGACGCCAGATGGATGGCATCCGCCGGAGCAATGCCGAGTGCCCCTCGGATACGCGCATAACGGTCGGCGGTTTCGACCGTGAACGGCACGACCTCTCCCACCGCATTCCTCAACAAGGAACGCATCTCATCCGCCAGTTGCGGAGTGCCTTTGCGATAAGCTCCGGCTAGCACCTCTCCAAAGGTGAAGGCGCCTGTAATCAGCTGGTCGTGGCGCTGCTTCATTCGAGAGTGAATCGCGTCGACTCTTCGCGCGTACTCGGGATGGTCCTCGAGCCAGTAAATGAAGAGCATCGTGTCCCAATAGACTCGGCTCACTCACCCTCCTTGGTCGGATGGAAGTTGCTCCGCTCGGCCCGAAGATAGGATTCACCGCCGCCATGTTCGGAAAATACATCTTTCAAGGCGCCGCGCAAACGACTCCAGGAATCCTCCGTTGGGGAGGGTTGCTGGTCATCGGCAAATTCGTATGTGTAGATGACGGTCGTGCTTTGTCCGGACTTGGGACCGCTGGTATCAACCAACCGTAAGTCATTGCTTTGGCGGAACTCGCTGGTCTTCAGAGCGCTGCACACTGCAGGTACCGCACGATTCATTCTTAGTTCGCGAACCACATCTCCTACCCTGATCGAAAAGCGCCTCTGTTTCTGCTGACGTGCCGGTAGCACGTACCTTTCCTTCGCATATTCCCGAACTCTGTCAGCGTCCCTCATTAGCTTTGACCTCCTTCTCGATTCATTACGCGGCAGATCGCAGCATACAATAGAATGGAATAGAATGCAACAGAATGCAAGATAGTAAACCTACAAGAATGCTTGCCGAGCTTTGCTCCGCGCTCCACAGGCGAGTCTCGCATTTCTAGTTCAAAATCATCTTCCCCAGAATTTCCTTGAGCAACTTGGCGGCAACCGTAGCCGTGATTTGTGTATTGTCTTGCGCGGGATTGAATTCCACAATGTCGGCGCCGGCGATTTTCCCCGTGATGGCATGAATGTGCGCGATCGCCTCTCTCACCGACATGCCTCCCGGCTCGCGATGCGATATGCCGGGAGCAAACGCCGGATCGAACGCGTCCATATCGAAAGAAATATAAATAGGGCCATCGACCTTCATGCGGTCGAGCACCGGCAACTGCCGCATCTCGATCACTTCGACGCCGAATTTCTTGGACTGCTCGCGCTGGTGCCCAGTCATAGTCCGAATGCCGATCTGGATCAACCGCTTGGCAGCGCCCTCCTCCATGATGCGGGCGAAGGGGCAAGCGTGCGACAGCCGGTTGCCTTCCAGTTCGTCGTAAAGGTCGGGGTGGGCGTCGAAGTGGAGAATCGTCAGTCCCGGAATATGCTTGCCGAAGGCGCGGACGATCGGCAGCGTAATCGAGTGGTCGCCGCCCACGCAGACCGGGCGCAAGCCCTTGTCCAGCAGTTCGCCGACTTTTCTTTCAATCGCAGCAAAGGGCTCATCGAAGGTGAACTTCAAATCGCCGGCATCGCAGTACGTACCCTCGGCTCCGAGGTCGACGCCGGTTTCCGTCCATAAGTTCGACGAAATGGAATTCAAGGCGACGCGGATGATCGGCGGCGCCCCCGCCGCTCCACGCAACCATGAGGAGTTGGCATCGAAGGGAACGCCAAGAATGACCGGGGTTCCAAGCTTGACCGCGTTGGGATGAAGTGCCATGGGGTTGTCCCTCCCGCTCAGAATACTCTTCCAGGGTTGTGTGGTGACGGGGTTCGGCCCCGTCCATGTGGGGCGAAGCCCCGCCGCCACACAACTCCTTTTCTTCCGGCTGAATCGGCCGCACCGGTCGGATCATCCGTTATTCTATAGACACCTTTTATGGCCACTTCAACTCGGAATACCGTCGGGAGCGCAGCTCCCGCCATCGTCGAAAATTACGAACGCGAGCGCGTTTTTGGACTGTTCCGCCAATTTGGATATCTGGAGGCCGAACTGAACCCCCTCGGTCTCCTGCCTCCGCAGCCGCATCCCGACCTCGAGATTGACAGCGAGTGGGCACGCGAAGCGCGTCGTATTTATTGCGGAACCGTAGGCGTGGAGTTCATGCACATCGCCGACCCCGAGCGCCGCCGCTGGATTCAAGACCGGATCGAGGCCGAACCGATCGCGGTTGACCGCGAACGAGCCCTCGATCTGCTAACGCGCGCCGAACTCTTTGAGCAAACGCTGCAGCAGCGCTATCTAGGCAACAAACGCTTCTCCCTAGAAGGCAATACCTCCTTGTTGCCCGCCGTGGATCAGATCCTTGACGTAGCCGGCGAGCGCGGCGCGGTAGAGCTGGTAATGGGCATGAGTCATCGCGGACGCTTGAACGTAATTATTCATGTGGCCAATCGCCCCGCCGAGCAAGTGTTTGCCGAATTTGAGGATGTAGATCCGCGCAGCGTCTTGGGATCGGGCGACGTGAAGTATCACATGGGCGCGACCGGCGAATATGTCACCAAGAGCGACAAGAAGATTCATATCCACCTGGTGTCGAATCCCAGCCACCTCGAAGCCGTGAACCCTGTAACCATAGGACGCACTCGCGCCAAGCAGGACCGCGCTGGCGAAGGCGGCAAACGAAGTACGTGCCGCTGCTGGTGCACGGCGACGCCGCCTTCGCCGGCCAAGGCATCACCGCCGAGACGATCAACTATGCCGACCTCGCCGGCTACACCGTGGGTGGAACCATTCACGTAATCGTCAACAACCTGATCGGATTCACCACCAATGCCCGCGAGGAGCATTCCGCTCGCTTCTCCGCGCAACTGGCCCGCCGGCAGGCAATTCCCATCTTTCACGTCAATGGCGAAGACGTCGACGCAGTTATGCGGATCGCCCGCATCGCCGCCGAGTACCGCTACCAGTTCGGCACCGACGTGGTCGTGGACCTGATCGGCTATCGTCGCCATGGCCACAGCGAGGTAGACGATCCCACCGTGACCCAACCGCTGATGTATAAGGCCATCAAACAGCATCCGCCGCTTGTATCAGATCTACGCCAAACAAATCGGCCTGGATGACGAAAATATTGCCGAGCGCGTGCGAACGATCAAAAGCGAGTACGAGGCCGCACAGAAAGACGCGACGCAAGTCACCAAGAAGCCGCTGATGCGCGACCTTCCCAACTACTGGAAAGACTATTTCGGCGGCCGCTATAAACCAGAATACGAACAGCCCACTGGCATCCCGCGAGAAGAGTTGGGCGAGCTCACCGAGCGCTTGACCACCTATCCCGAAGGTTTCCACATCCATCCCAAGGTGAAGAAGTTGCTCGAGCAGCGCCAGGAGATGGGGACGGGCAAGAAGCCGGTCGACTACGGTATGGCCGAAGCGCTGGCCTTTGCCAGTCTGGTGAAAGATGGCATCCCAGTGCGCCTGAGCGGCCAGGATTCCCGCCGCGCAACCTTCAATCAGCGGCACTCCGTGCTGCTCGATACTGAGGACGAATCGGAATATGTCCCGCTCCGCCACATTGCTCCGGACCAGGCGCCATGCGACATCTACAACTCCACGCTTTCCGAAGCCGGCGTGATGGGATTTGAATACGGCTACAGCCGCGATTATCCCGAGGCGTCTGGTCCTGTGGGAAGCCCAGTTTGGCGATTTTGCCAACGTCGCGCAGGCAGTGATCGATCAGTTTGTGTGCGCCGGCGAGGACAAATGGCTGCTGCTGTCAGGCCTGGTGCTGTTGTTGCCCCACGGCTACGAAGGCCAGGGCCCGGAGCATTCCAGCGCCCGCATTGAGCGTTTCCTGCAACTGGCGGCGCGCGACAACATCCAGATTTGCCAGCCCTCGAATGCCGGCCAGTATTTCCATCTGCTGCGCCGGCAGGCGCTGCGCAAGTGGAGAAAGCCGTTGGTGGTCTTCACGCCCAAGAGCATGCTGCGCCATCCCGATGCCCTGTCTCCGCTGGAAGACCTGACGCATCAGAAGTTTCTGTCCGTCATCCCCGACACGGAAGCGCATGATGCAAAACGGATTCTCCTCTGCACCGGCAAGATCGGCCACGAATTGCGCACCGAACGCCAGAAGCGTAAAGATCTGAGCACCGCCATCGTCTTCCTCGAGCAGATGTATCCCTTCCCCGAGGCCGAACTAATCGCAGAATTCGAGCGCCATGGAACCGCGCGAGACATTGTCTGGGTGCAGGAAGAGCCCTCCAACATGGGTGCGCTTTCCTACATGCTGCCGCGCTTAAGGTACATCGCCAATGACCGCCCAGTGCATTCCGTGAAGCGTTCCGGAAGTGCGAGCCCAGCAACCGGTTCGGCCAAAGCGCACGAGGTCGAACAGAAAACACTCCTGGCCCTGGCCTTCACAACCCAGGACTGAAAAGCCTGCGGAAAGAATCGCTGCTGCCCCTGATTTGGGGTAGCTCCGGATTTGGGGTAGCTCCGGATTTGGGGTGGCGCAGCGCTTTAGCGCTGCGATAAGTCGCTTGTTTCATAGTCGGCTTCAGCCGCTGAGGTGAGACTGCGACGCGGTGGATGCTTTTTCGCAGCCTATGCAACCTTGGCAAGCGAGAGCGCAAAACAATAGCCCAAGACCGATCTTCGATCCTGGGCTCTTTCACTGACGCACACACAGGGCCAACCCCGTCTTTGCCGCGAGCAACGGACGAGCCTACGGCCAGCGCTTGGCCGCCTCTTCCCACCCCGCAACGCGCGTCGGCGCGTTTGCCGCCTGCGCGGCAACCACCGGAGGAATCCGCACCGGTTGTGGCGGCGCGGCCGTTAAGGTCGGCTTGGGCGCTTCCGCCAGCGACTCTTTTTCGTCCGAAAGCAGCGGCGCGGCCACGCGTAAGGCCTCAACTTCTTTTTCCAGCCGGGTCAGTTCAAGTTCCTTTTGCCGCAAAACTTCGTAAACATTCTTCATGTTTGCCACCTGTGTTGGAACAAGAGATTAAGCGCAGAGTATGGGTTCCACCGCAATCTGTCAAGGAGAACAGGCGCCCCAGGGTGCAAGAGTGGTTATCGAAACACCACCACCGCAACCAGAATGCCCAGGATGACGACGACAATCGCCAGCAGATTCACATGGTTTGCCAGCCACGATTCTTTGACTGGCACTGAATTTGCCAGGAAGGCCGGCACGAATTCATCCGCCATCGAAGCCGCGGAGTCAGACGGCGTCTCCTGATCCGGTTCGCGTAGCGTGCTCTCGCCTTGCTCCTTCTCCAGCGCCTTTCTTCCGGCATCCTTCTGCTCGCAGTCGAGGCAGAGCGTTCTCCCCTCGGATATTGGAAATCCGCAGGAAGGGCATTTTTGCACGCGCAGCATGGCTTCTGGGACAGGAGCATTTTCTGCAGGCAAAATTACGTGTGCCTCGTCAGGCAGTATTGGGGGCTCGGCGAACTCTGGCTTGAGAGGGCCGTTAACGGGAGTCGCGGAAGCCTGCGGCGCGGTCATTGTCGTTGTCGCAGGAGGTCCGACGGCCTTTCCCGGTTCAACCTCGGGCGCGGGCGTAGTTGCGAAGTTCTGCCGCTGCTCGGCCAGATCAAGAGCGGTCAAAGTAAGATCGGCCATGCGTTCCAGCGCGATCAGATCCCGCTCTTCGAAGGCGTACGGATGATCGGAAAACAGTTCGAACAGCCCGCGAACCTCGCCGCTACGCCGGAGCAGCGGCAAAACCACGATGGACGCAATGCCCAAAGCCCGGCAAGTTTCCAGATTCACCCGCGGATCGGCTTCTGCGTTGTCACACCGCAGCAACTGCCGCCGCGCAATGCTTTCGCCCGTCAGTCCCGAGCGAACCTGCAACCGCACTCCGACTGCCGGAGCCGAAACCCCAGCGCTGGCGCGGCAAACCATCTCCTCACCCTGGGGCAAAGCGAGGGCAGTTCCGGTCGCGCCCGTAATGTATTGCGCGCGTTCCACCAACAGCTGGAGTGCCGAGTCCAGCTCCGTTTCTTCAAAAGCCCGGCTCCCGTTCGACTTATCGCCGACTGAACCAACTCGACCCGTCCCGGCGCCCGTGTCCCCGGTATTCGCCGATGGGAACCCCTCTTCGGGTTGGATGGATCCACGCATGGAAAAGGCTGAACCGAGTCTCGCCTCGGAGACTCCGGCTGTCAAGAGCGCGCGGCGTCAAGAGCGTGCGTAAGAACTGAATTCAGGTCGAGTGAAAAAGTGGAACCTGTGATCCTCCAGTCGCGAAGCGGCGGAACAGGAAGGCCCGGCACGGGAGTGCCGGGTAGTGGGAAGCTAACCAATCGAGTCCCGCAAGGGACGGCACCTAGCAGTGTCGGCGAAAGACTGGGCCAGCACCCAGCCTGCTTTCTTACGTTAAGTGACTCACCCGCGTTATACTTCCCCCTCAAAGGCCCCGCCCAGCCGCCGTTACCGGAGGTCCCGTGCTCAACCGGCTTCTGCCCAGGCAAGTCGACAACACTTATCGCGGTTACAGGCCCGCTCTCTGGCTGTTCGCCTTAGTCGTGCTGGCGAAAGGCGCCATGAGCGTCAATTCCATCTTCAACGGCCACACGGTGGCGAGTTCGGCAGATGGGATTCCACTAGACACATTCACCCCAGCCGGCGCTCAGGCAGTCGTTTCACTTTTTGCCGCCTGGGGACTGGGCCAGCTCATCCTCTGCTTGCTCTGTATCGTGGTCCTGGTTCGATATCGCGCCTTGGTTCCCTTCCTGTTTGCCGTACTCCTGCTCGAACACCTGAGCCGAAGACTGATTTTTCTTGTGATGCCCATTGTCAGGACGGGAACACCCCCAGGTGTCTTTGTGAACCTCGCACTCGTCGCTCTTATGGTCGTTGGCCTGGCACTTTCCTTGTGGGCCCACGACACTCCGGCGGGTGGTCCACATTAACCGGGAAGGGGGCTGGCCCACCCTTCCTCCGCTCGGTTCTTCCTTTCCCACAAAGAAACGTGGCTGCCCCATCCTTGCGTTCTTTGCAAGGGTGGGCCGCGATGCCGCTGACAGCATGAGGCTGGTCATGCCTCGCAACGTGAAAGAGGGCTCGGGAAAGATTTCGTTTCGGACGGGCGCGGCATGAAAGCTGAAGCTGGTCGTGCCCTCTGCAGTGCCTCCCACCCTCCGCAAAAACCGCGAGGGATGGGGCAGCCCCCTCGGAGACCCCGGCTGTCAATGGCCAGGGATCGGAGATACCGGGCAAACATCTGCCACTGGCACGGCGTGCTTTATTTCGACCACAATGTTCGGCGGCCGCAACAGCGTGTTGTGAATCAGGCAGTGATGAACCGAGTTCTCGACGCCGGCACGATGTTGCTCGGTGAGCGCCACGGGCGCTTCGATTTCAATGCAAAAATTATCGATGCGAGCCGGATCTTTCAGTTTGTCGGCGGTGATCCGGACGTGGGTACCTTCAGTCGCCAGCTTGTACTTGCGCAGATATTGCGCCGCGTAAAAAGCAGCACACGAGCCCAACGAAGCCAGCAGGAGTTCTGGCGGTGTCATACCTTCGTCGTGGCCGCCATTTTCCGGCGGCTGGTCACTCACGATGCTGTGCTGGCGTGCATTGATTGCAAACTGTAATGCTCCAAGATGTTCCACGGTGACTTCCATGAGTGCCTCCCAATCCATCAATCCATTACATCGATCCACTGACTAAGTCCAAATCAGAAAAAAGCTACTTCAATGTTTGACGAGCCAACGCTGCGTCGAGGTAAGTCCTGACCAGATCGCGGGCTCGGTGCAGCCGCGATTTCATGGCGGCGCGAGAGATGCCCAGCCTCTCCGCAACTTCGTCGCCCCGCAGATCTTCGACATCGCATAACTCGTAAACTGGGCGGTACAGCCGGGGTAACGTCTCCACGGCTTCTTTCAGCAACTGCCTCATTTGTTGTTGTGCCGCTTGCACGTCCGGAGGAGGCTCCATTCCCGGAACCTCCCGGCCTTCGTCCTCCATTGCGGAAAGCTGCAAGAGCGGCAGCAACGATTCGCGCTCCTTCAATTGCCAGCAAACGCGTTTTGCGATCTGCGCCAGCCACGCTCGGAAAGCTGCCGATTCCCGCAGTTGATCGAGATGCCGGTACGCCTTGAGCAGGGCCTCGATGAGTACGTCTTCCGCATCTTCGCGGTTGCCGCACACCCGGACCATCTGTCGATAGACCGAGTCCTTGTGTTGCCGGGCCAATGCGTCGAAGTCCATAAATCCATTGTGGCACTGCTCGGTCTCCAACGCATGACAGCTAGTCAAGGACAAAGAGCAGTCCTGGATTGCTCCGCATTCTGATCAGTGATCCGGCATTGACTCACCTTATTCCATGGCATTTTTCCCAGGATCGCGGCCATCCCGCAGATGTCGGTAAGTCCGGCGAAGGTTAGCCCCAAACCGGTGAACCCGCAAAGAAGAACCCAGAGCGGATTGACAGTCAGTGCCGGGATGGCACCCGTCAACACCAATAGTCCCGCCCCCAGACGGACCTGGCGTTCGAGGGACCAGCGCGTCCTCACGCTAACCACGACCGGCAGGCCGGCTTCCCTCCACGCTTTCGTGCCACCCTCAAGAATCGCAATCTGCAGCTGGCAGGGCTCGAGCACCCCGGCGGTCATGCGTGCGCGCTCGCCCGACTGGCAGATGAGGACGATCTGAAGGTTGCGATCAAGATCATCGAGGCGCGCTTCAATCTGGTCCATCGGGATGTTAACCGCACCCGGAATGTGGCCGGAAGCGAATTCGGAGCCGGAGCGCACGTCCACCAGCAGGGCCGGGGTGGCCGGGCGATTTCGCAGTTGAGAAACGGCGACGCAGTCCAAGCATTCCTCCCGTAAAAGGTCTCTATCAGGAAAGAGCGCGGTTGGTGGGAAAAGGATTCAGGCCGGCCCACCCTTCTCCCGCTCCGTTCTTCCTTTCCCACAATGAAACGTGGCTGCCCCATCCTTGCGTTTTTTGCAAGGGTGGGCCGCGATGCCGCTGGTAGCATGAGGCTGGTCATGCCTCGCGCCTTGCGTCGCTACTACGGCGCCCATCACCTGCAACTTTCTTGATCACAAATCATCCGTGTCCGAAATCCATTGACTTAGGACCCGTCGCGCCCGACGATAAAGATCTGATTGGAGCGCTTGACTGCCCCAAACCCTTCTGAGCGATCTTTGACAAGTTGAGGCGTTTAGCGGGCGTGACCCTGAGCGCAGTCGAAGGCGGGAGCCCCCTGCCGAAATCCTGAGCGGAGCGAACGGATCTCGTGACTTGAGGCGTCCAGCTGGCCTCGCTCTTGTCAAGCTTGACTTTTTGATCGGGAGGAAATGGGGGTCCAACGCCGGGAAGAAGCAATAGCGGCCATCCCGGAGCCCCAGCCGGACGGCGGAAGCGGCTCTAAGCCAAAGGAAAATAAAGACTTTATCGATAAGCCCTTATTCCTCAAAGACCTGGCGGGAGAATCCCGCCAAAGGCAATAATAGTCTTGACTAACCCGCGCCATTCTGCTATGATTCTGGTCATGGACAGCCCAAAGACATTACAGCAAGCGATTCAATACTTTAGCGACGAACAGGTCTGCATCGACGCCGTGGCAGCTATGCGCTGGATGAATGGGCCGCTCTGCCCTGAGTGCATCGGCGAGGATGCCAAGAACCCATATTACCTCAAGACTCAGAAGCGTTGGAAGTGCCGTTCTTGCCGTCGCCAGTTCTCAGTCAAGGTTGGAACCATCTTCGAGGATTCGCCCATCCCGTTGCAGAAGTGGCTCCCTGCTCTGTGGCTGCTGATTAGCTGCAAGAATGGCGTTAGCTCTTGGGAGATTCACCGCGCTCTCGGCGTGTCGCAGAAGTCGGCATGGTTCATGCTCCATCGCCTTCGCCTCGCGCTCAAGACTGGCGTTGTAGGAAAGCTAGGAGGCACTGAGAGCGGCGGCGTGGAAGTAGATGAGACTTTCGTAGGCGGGAAGCTCCGCAACATGCACCGGGATCGCCGTGAGCGTTTTGCTGCGAAGTCTGGGCACACTGGCGGGGCTACTGGCAAAACTATCGTCATGGGGATGTTGGACCGTGACGAACGCAAGATTCGCGCAACCGTCGTGCCGGATGTGAAACGCGAGACTCTACAAACCGAAGTTCTCAACAACGTGAAATATGGATCGCCAGTCTACACCGATGACGCGGTACCCTACGACGAATTGAGATCGCGCTACATCCACGAAACCGTGAACCATGCGGAAACTTACGTCAATGGCCGCGTGCATACCAATGGCCTTGAGAATTTCTGGTCGCTGTTGAAGCGGAATCTGAAAGGTACTTACGTCGCAGTCGAGCCGTTCCACCTAGAGCGTTACGTCGATGAACAGGTGTTTCGCTACAACAACCGCGCCACTCCCGACAATCCGCTGAACGATTCCGACCGCTTCCTGTTGGCGCTCTCTCAAGTGTCGAACAAGCGGCTTACCTACAAGGAACTCACTGGCAAGAACGATTCGGTGTCTACGACGCCTGAGCCGTTCTAGTCCATATCGCCGGAAGCGTGGTCCGAAACCGAAGAGTGTGGCTTAGGGCCGCGCCTTGGCTTCGTGGCGCGCTCTGCCTGGTATTGCTCCTCGCGCACCGCTAGATCGCTCTTAGACACGGTGAGGATTTGACGCAGGCCCGCGTTAAACGCTCGCATCTTCTGCGCTGGCGTCGTGTCGGGATCAGGAATAGACTTCATGTTCCCATCATAACGCATTCTTAGAGGGAGTCCAGCGATGACTGTGCTTCTTGATTTTGCTCAGTGCGGGTGCGGATTCCGTACTCCAATCCGGCCTTCCAAGCCTGCGATACCAGGTGAAGATCAAAGATGGACAGAAACGGAAAAGCCGATTCTGTTTGTTGCATGTGAAGCATGTAAGCGTGTTTATGCAATTGAAACGAAGGAATTGAAATCTGATTCAACGCTTTGGGGATTGGAGCCTTATAACCCCGGCGCTCCCATGCGGCGATTTCAAGTATTGATCCGATGCGATGAACTAAATTGCGGCCTTCCAATAGCAGTAATCGCAGTCCGGAAAGCCGATACCACCGATGAAGCCTTGCAAAAAGAGACCGCCGAGTGGAAGGGGCGAAGCCTGAAATGTCAATGCGGACACGTCCAAGATTTACCTTCTGGGTGGGAGTAGTTTTGACCTGTGCTATTGACACACTCCATGCTCCGGCCCTAATGTGGGCATGAGCAGAGCACGCGGCCCGGACTGGCATCCGGGCTTTTCTATGGTCTAAACTTAGTTGTACTCTTTCTGTTCCTGAAATCGCGTATCCACTGAATCAGTGGCGATCTGCTCTGTGGTGGTTTCCACCAATTCTTACCGGCATCCGTCCTTCCGAACGCCCAAACCGCGATGATTAGGCCGATCACTATCCAAAGCACGCGGCCAGTTTACTCAAATACCCAAGCGTTTGCCACTTTAACTGTCGTATTCAGTCGCACGGTGATTTGCAGGTACACATCATGCTCATCCAGTGGCTTATTCTCAGGCAGTTTCAAGAGACGATCAGTATTGACATGCACTTCTGAAATCAACTTGTCATCTTGCAGTAAGACAAAAAAGGGAATCTCTGTTGAGTCTGGTGTAGCTCCCGGAGGCAACTCACTAGCGTTGTCGGTCATACGCAGAGAATCGAACAACATTTTGAGCCTGCCATCAATATCTCCGCCCCGTAACACAAATGGGTTGTCATCTGTCCGCAGGAACAAAATATCTAGACTGCATCGCAAGGCCACTTTTTCAGTAACGAGTGGCAAGAAATTGAAGTCGTTTCGATTCCACTTGCTTCCCAGTTCCAATACCCCTCTTTGAAAAATCTCGGCACGCGGAAGTGCGTCGGATTCCTCCCGAGTGATGCCGAAATCTCCATGCCCTTCTGCAAAGTCCTTCAGGTTTGGATGTGTTTCCCATAATCGGCGCAATTGCGAATGAAACACCTTGCGAATAGCGTGTTTCTCCTTACGGGGGTTTTCTTTTGCAGCACTGTGTAGCGGCCCGCTGTAGAGCAGATGGAACTCCACTAGATTCTCGCCTTTAATTCCTTCACCGGAACCACTCTCCAAATATACGTTCTCATCAATTCTGTGCACCCATATTCACCCATCTTCCCTCTAAAGTACATCAGTAGGCTGCCCTGTCACGGTCCTTCGACCGTATCACATTTGGGTTAGGCAGGTCTATTGATGCCCCGCCAAAGTCTTGATTCCAAAAGACCGGTCATAGGGAGGGGGTACCCCCGCCACCAACCGGCAAACCCACCAAGAACCAGAAAACACCAAAAATTCCTTCCCGCCAATTCACACCAGGAAATTTATTTTTAGGCGAACAAAAGCAGAACTACGCTTTTTCGTCCTTGTGCCGCAGCCATTCGATGAACATCTGTTCTTTCGGTTTGTCGTAGGCCATGAGCAGATGCCGAATGCTGCGTCCGCTGACAAAGTGGCAAACTTCTTCTGCCAGGTTTTTGGCATGGTCGCCGGCGCGTTCCAGAGACTGCGTCATAAAGATGACCTGCAGGCTGGAGTGATGCGCGACGTTCTCCGGATTCTCGATGTGGCGCAGGAAGATGATATTGCGCAGCCGGTCCATCTCGGCATCCGCGCGCAGCACGTCGATGGCTTTCTTCACGTCCCGCTGGGAAAACGAATGCCCAACATCGGCCAGCATCTTCTCCAGGATCGTAGCCATCTGAGTCAAGTCGCGAGCATCCTGCGAATCGATGCGGCCTCCCGCAGCCTGCGCGCTGGTGGCAAAACTCAGCAGCAGGTCTCCAATACGCTCCAGTCCGATCATGACTTTCATGCACGCCAGCAGTTGCCCGGTTTCGGACTCCGGAACGCGGGTGATGGTCGAGGTCACACCCGAGTCCACTTCCAGGTCAATGGCATCGAGTTCTTTTTCGTACTGCCGAATAGCGTCCAGACGAGACATCGACCCGGTGGCAATGCCTTCGGCCGCGATGGCCGCAGCCTCGCGCGCCAGTCCACACGCTTCCACCGTTCGCTGCACCAAATGGGCTTGCGACGGCTCAGGCGGAGGCGTTCTTACGCTGGCTGTGCTCATATACAAAACCACTCTCTTCTATTCTATGCCGGACCGCTCCGGTGGACGCAAGCAGCCTCAATCCACAGTGGGGCACAACGGCCCAGTAAAAGCATAATTCCCGGCATCCCAAGGGAGGTTACGACCTGGTGAATTTCTTGAGGATTACCATCGTTATCTCGCTCAGGCTTCTCGATAGCCGCACAATCTTCCCATGGGATTGGATCTGCTCTTTCTCGGCTTTCTCCAGCGAATCGCAGTCGGAGCGGCCACAGTACTTGCTCTACTGTTGCTCACCTGGCTCGGGTTGCCTCGCCGTTCGGCAATCATCGTCAACCGTCGAAAAATGCGCTAACTGCCCGCCATAGCTGGCGTTCCAGCATTTGACTGTATTCCATGCCGCGTGAGATAGTGGCCTGCTCCAATCACTGCAACTGACTGTCAACGCCAATACCTTTGCTGCTGCGAAAATGTTCAGCCTCATTCCCAGGGATAACAGCTTCTTCGCGATGTTCTCCGCGATGTCCGACAACCTCATCGCCGGGGCTCGCACCCTGGTCGATCTCTTCGCAAACTATGAGGACGTCGAAAAACAAATCGAACAGATTCACCGCATCGAACGCGACGGCGATGAACTCACCCATGCCATCCTGACCAAACTCAATCAGACATTCATCACACCCTTCGATCGGGAAGACATTCACGAGTTGGCCTCTAAGCTCGACGATGTCCTCGATTTCATCAACGCTGCCGGCGCCCGCATCGTGATGTATCGGATTACGGCTCCTCCACCGGCTGCTGGAGAACTCGCCAATATCATCCTGATGCAAAGCCAGGAGCTGCAGAAAGCCGTGTCTCTCATGCAGAAGAATGGCAATATCCTCGTCCATTGCGTGGAGATCAACCGCTTGGAAAACGAAGCCGACCAAGTATGCCAGCAGGCCATTGCCAGGCTGTTTGAATGCGAGAAAGACCCCATCAACCTCATAAAAATTAAAGAGCTGTTGGAATTCCTCGAACGGGCGACCGACAAGGCGGAAGACGTCGCCAACGTACTGGAAACAGTTGTATTGAAAAGCACATAGAGCCCCATAATTTATCCAAATAGGAAATCCGGTGAAGCCTGATCTGCTTCTGCTGATCGTCACAATCCTGGTCGCACTGATCTTCGATTTCCTGAATGGATTTCACGACGCCGCCAATAGCATTGCCACTGTCGTCTCGACTCGGGTTTTGTCCCCAAAACTAGCCGTATTGTGGGCGGCGTTCTTCAATTTTGTGGCCGCGTTTCTTCTCGGAACCGCGGTCGCCAAGATGATCGGTGGAGGAATGATCCACATCGAAACCGTGACCCAGTATGTCGTAATCACGGGACTATTCGGCGCCATAGTTTGGGACCTGCTGACCTGGTGGTGGGGGCTGCCGACTTCCTCCTCCCATGCCTTGATCGGTGGCTACGCTGGCGCGGCGGTCATGCGATCAGGATGGCACGTAATCATTGCCTCGGGCTGGTACAAAACCCTGATCTTCATTGTCGTGGCGCCAGTCATGGGACTCATTCTGAGCCTGACCTTCATGGTTGCCGTCTTCTGGCTTCTGCGGAATAAAGCCCCACGACGAATTGACGCCTGGTTTCGCACGTCTGCAACTCCTCTCGGCGGCTGCGTACAGCCTCGGCCACGGCGGCAATGATGCGCAAAAAACCATGGGAATCGTGGCCTCCGCCCTCTACGGAGCGCATTATTTAAGTTCGAACGAACTAGCCGGCAATTGGGGAAAATTTCACTGGCCCATCATCCTGGCTGCGCATTTTTCGATTGCCATGGGAACATATTTCGGTGGTTGGCGGATTGTTCACACCATGGGATCGCGCATCACCAAGCTCAAGCCAGTGGGAGGATTCTGCGCTGAGGCGGCCGGAGCCATCACCCTGTTTTCCACGGCGCTGGCCGGGATTCCCGTCAGCACCACCCACACCATCACCGGAGCGATCGTCGGAGTCGGCGCCGTAAATCGGCTCTCGGCAGTGCGCTGGGGAGTCGCGGCCCGCATCGTCTGGGCCTGGGTTCTCACCATCCCAGCGGCCGCGCTGGTAGCCGCCACTGCATTCTGGTTGGTGCGATTGATTCACCCCGGCGCATAGTTCAAATCTGGGGTAGCTCTACCGCCGAGGCGACTAGCGGGCTTACGCGCATCTTTAATTGCTTCAGTTAAAAGGTCAGGCCGAATCCGGCGCGGCAACGGTTAGGACGAACAAAAAGGTCGAGCCGTGGTGGAGCTCGCTCTCGGCGCGAATCGCTCCCCCATGCGCCAGAACAATATGCTTGGCGATGGCGAGTCCCAGCCCCGTGCCTCCCGATTCCCGCGAGCGCGCTTTATCGACGCGATAGAAACGCTCGAAAAGACGGGACAGATGCTCGGAGGAAATTCCGGGCCCGAAGTCCCGGACGTAGAACTCGACGCCCCCCGCGGCCGCGCGCGCTCCGAGAATGACTTTTTTTCCTGACCCCGCGTACTTCAAGGCATTCTCGATCAGGTTGGAGAAAATTTGGTGAATCGCTTCGCGGTCCGCATTCACATTGGCAGCGGGAACTGAGTTCTCCACCGCGAGTTCGACGTCATAAGAGCGTGCCACTTCACGGAAGCTTTCCAGTGCATCCTGCAGTAGTTCTTCCGGGCTGACCCGCTGCATGTCGAACCTCTGCTCCCCCGATTCGACGCGGGCCAGAGTAAGCAGATCTTCCGTAAGGCGGGACATGCGGGCCGCATTCTTGCGGATGATCTCCATGAATTCTCGCACATGATTGTCCGCCAGAGGACCATCGAGCAGCGTCTCGGTGTATCCCTGGATGGAGGTCAGCGGAGTGCGCAGTTCGTGGGAAACGTTGGCGATGAAATCGCGGCGGCTCTTTTCCATGCGCTCGGTTTCAGTAAGGTCGCGCAGCACGGCCACCGCGCCGCCTCCGGGCATCGGCGCCGCCGTGACATCAAAGGTGCGTCCCGAAGCGATGGTGTTCGAGCGCGCAGTAGTTACGACTTGGTCGCGTGCCGCTTCTTGAATGGCGGCGAGAAAGTCCGGGTCGCGCACGCTATCGATCAACGGCGCATTCAGGCGGGGAGCGCGCAGCAGCAGACGGTTCATGCCCCGATTCGCCCACTGCACGCGCCCATCGACATCCACCGCAATGACGGCGTCCTGCATGCTGTTGAGCAGAGTTTCCAGCTCTCGCTGACTGGTTTGAACGCGCGCGTAACTTTCTTCCACGTGGTGCGTTGTCTTATCGAGCGCTGCCGCCACTTGCCCGATCTCGTCCGTCGCAGTCGACGCAATTCTGGCAGTCAGGTCCCCGCTCGCCACGCGCTCGGCAAAACTTACGATCCGCTGCAGACGCCGGCCAACATAGTGCGAAGCCACCCCGGCAACCAGCACCGCGAAAATGAAAGCGCTGAACGATCCCCAGAACAAAGCTACGCCCAGTGGACGATCCGTAATTTCGATTTCGGGCAACGGATACGCCAAACGCACCGCTCCGCCAGAAACCGGCGCAGCCACATATAAGAAGGGAATGTCAAGCGTGTGACTCTTGCGCTCATCCATGCCGAGTTTGCCGGCGAGCGCTGCAACAAACTCCTTGCGATGGCCGTGATTCTCCATCGCATTGGGATCGGCCTCGGAATCGGCCAGCACCTTGCCGGTCGGATCAATGACGGTGGCGCGCGCTCCTGCCGCTTGGCCTTCCTGGGCGGCGATGTCGGCCAGCGAGTGCTGCCGGTCCGCCTCCACGCGATAGGCGAACATCAAAGTTTTCTGTTTAAGATTGCGCTCGATCTGCTCGCGCAGGGTACGTTCCCAGACCGTGCGCACGGTCAACTGCAGCGTGATCGCAGTTACGCCAATCACCAGCAGAAACACCACCATCAATTTGACGAAGATGCGGCTTCTCAACGCGCGACCTCAAAGCGGTAGCCGGCTCCCCGCACCGTTTTCAGGTAACGCGGGTTCTCGGGATCGGGCTCAATTTTTTCACGGATGCGCCGCACATAAACGTCCACCGAGCGCGGCGTGACGTAGGCCGTATCGCGCCAGACCGAGTCAAGTAACTGGTCGCGCGTAAAAACCCGCCCGGCATGCCGCATGAAGTGGTCGAGCAGCCGGAATTCGGTTGCCGTAGTCGGCACCTGTTTCCCGCGAACGGTGAGCGTCATCGCGCCCGGGTCAATGTGGATTTCGTCAATCTTGGTGGGCAGCGGCGGCAGCGGCCGCTCAAACCGGCGCAGCACCGCTTTCACCCGCGCCACCAGTTCGCGCGGGCTGAAAGGCTTGGGAATATAATCGTCCGCGCCCAATTCCAATCCCAGAACGCGATCCGCCTCGCCGCTCTTGGCCGTCAGGAAAATCACCGGCACCGACGCCAGCGACACCGACTGCCGGATCTGCCGGCAAAGCTCGAGACCGTCTTTTCCCGGCACCATAATGTCCAGCAGAAACAGCGCCGGACGCTGCCGTTCGGCATCCGCCACCACCAGATTGCCAGTCGAGTAGAGCCGCACGCTGAAGCTCGCCCCTTCCAGGTGATGGCGAACCAGCCGGGAAATATCCGGGTCGTCTTCGACTACATAGATTGTCGGTTTCACGCGATCCATTGTATCTGGGAAATGTTTCAATTCGATACCAGACCGGATTCAAGTCCCGGAAGGACGACCGCGTCGCCTGAAAGTTACCGCAGCACCATCCCTGCATCAGCCGAAAAATCCATGGCCACAAATTCCCGCCGCAGAAACTTCGGGAACGCCGCAGCCGCGATCATGGCGGCATTGTCGGTGGAAAGCGCCCGCGATGGAAAGAACACGGGAAGTCCCTGCATCCCTGCCTCGCGCTCAAACGTCGCCCGCAATTCCCGGTTAGCGGCCACGCCGCCGCTGACGAACAGAGTCTGCACGTCATACTCGCGCGCCGCCGTCAACGTCTTCGTAACCAGATCGTTGACCATGGTGCGCTGGAAAGAAGCCACCAGGTTGAGCGTCTGCCGGTCGCAGAGTCGGAGAATATCTTCGAGCGCAGGTTTACCGATGCCCAAAAGTGCCTGTCGGCGAGCCGCAATCGCAGGCTTCATGTTCTCAATCTCAACGTAGCGCAAGACTGCCGTCTTGATTCCGCTGTAGGAGAAATCAAAGTGCGGCCCATCCTCCTCCGCCAGATTTTGTTTATTTTCACCTAGCTTGTGATCGCGCCGGTCGCGATGCTTGATCTGCGCCATCTGGAACTTGACCGCTTCCGGCTCGCCATGCGGTGCAAGCCGGTCAATGATCGGTCCTCCGGGATAACCCAATGCCAGCAGCTTCGCGACTTTATCGAACGCTTCTCCGGCCGCATCGTCGCGAGTATGTCCGATGTTCCGGTAGGTCCAGAGATTTTCCTGCACCTCGGCAAGATAAAGATGCGTATGTCCGCCCGAAACCACCAGCGCCAGCACCGGAAATTGTAGGCTGGCATCGTCGCTTTGCCGCTGCTCCATTTGCCGGTGACCCAGCAACACGGCATGAATATGTCCCTCAAGATGGTTAACCGCGATCAGCGGCTTCTCCAGCGCAAAGGCCAGCGCTTTGGCGAAGCTGATGCCCACCAGCAAAGCGCCCGCCAGTCCCGGCCCCTGCGTCACGGCGATAGCATCGACCGACTGATAAGTCTGTCCCGCTTCGGCCAGCGCCTGCCGCACCACCGGAACCAATGCGCGCAAGTGCTCGCGCGAAGCCAGTTCCGGAACCACTCCGCCATAAGGCTGGTGAGTGGCGATCTGCGAGGCAACGACGTTCGACAAAATCCGTTCCCCCGAGCGCACCACCGCCGCCCCCGTCTCATCACACGAGCTTTCAATGCCGAGGATGGTAGCGTCAGGCATAATTAGCTGTCAGCTTTCAGCCATCAGCTATCAGTTTCTAGTTTAGACGACTTGCGGTTGGTGTTGCCTTAGCTGACGGCTGAATGCTGACTGCCAAACAACACGCCGCCGAAATTGTTCGCACCTTGCGCCAACGCGGATACCAGGCCTACTTCGCCGGCGGCTGCGTCCGCGACCTGCTGCTAGGCCGCGAGCCTGCCGACTACGACGTAGCCACCGACGCGACGCCGCAACAGGTAATGCAAATCTTCCCGCAGACTTACGGCGTGGGCGAGCAATTCGGAGTAGTGCTCGTACCTTTCAAACCTGATACCACAAATGACACCAAGGAACACGAAGGCGACGAACCTGCGCGAACAGGCTCCTTCGAGGGGCGAGTCGTGCCAGGCGCGATGGGAGGATCTGGAACACAGCGCTACCTGTTCTTGCCGCCATCTCTGCGGAAGTCTGTCGAAGTCGCGACCTTCCGTTCCGACCTAGGTTACTCCGACGGCCGTCATCCCGATGAGGTCCGCTTCACCAAAGATCCCCGCGAAGACGTCGAGCGCCGCGACTTCACCATCAACGGCATGATGCTCGATCCGGCCACGAACGAGATCCTGGATTTCGTCGGCGGACAAGCCGATCTGAAAGCCGGAATCATCCGCGCCATCGGCGAGCCCAAACGCCGTTTTGCGGAAGACAAGCTCCGCATGCTCCGCGCCGTTCGTTTCGCGGCAAGATTCGATTACCAGATCGATCCGGCAACCTTGGCGGGAATCCAAAAGTTAGCGCCTAACATTCACCAGGTTTCCTGCGAACGCGTACGCGAAGAACTGACGAAGATGCTCACCGAAGGGCGTGCCCAGCGCGCGTTTCAGCTACTCGATGCGACTGGCCTCTTAGCCGAAGTCCTGCCCGAGATCGCCGCCATGAAGGGAGTCGAGCAGCCGCCGCAGTTCCATCCCGAAGGCGATGTGTTCGTGCACACCCTGCTGCTGCTCAAAAAACTTCCGGCTGGCTGCTCGAAAACTCTAGCCTGGGGAGCACTGCTACACGACGTAGGCAAGCCTCCAACCTTCCGCGTCGCGCCCGACCGCATCCGCTTCGACGGCCACGTAGAAGTTGGAGTAAAGATGGCTGCCGAAATCTGCCGGCGTCTGCGCTTCTCGAACGACGAGACCGATCAGATTCTGGCGCTGGTCGAGAACCACATGCGTTTCGCCGACGTCGAGCGAATGAACCAATCCACGCTGAAAAAGTTCCTTCGCTTGCCCGCCTTCGACGAACATCTGGAGTTGCATCGCATCGACTGTCTCTCCAGCCACGGCCAACTCGACGCATATGACTACGCGCGTGAGCGGTTGCGTTCGATGCCTCCGGATGCGATTCGTCCCACTCCGCTGATTACCGGCCAAGACCTGATCGAAGCAGGCTATGAACCCGGTCCGCGCTTCAAAGAGGTGCTGTCAGCAGTCGAGGACGCCCAACTGGAAGGCCGACTCGCCTCGCGCGAGGCGGCAATGGTGTATGTGCGGCGGGAATTTCCGGTGTAGTACGTGTCCTTCTCGGTAACCGCGTCAAAAGCTTTAATGAACAATAACGATGATTGGTGCTGGGTGCCCCCATTCTAACGTCGTGCTCTTCGACGTTAGGCTGGGATTCCACCGTCTTCTCTCGCGTGGGCATCTTTGGCGCTGGCTTCTCGCGGGCGACGGCGCCCGCGCTACACATTATTCTTCGTTCTTGTCCCGGTCCCGCGAAGTGGTCTGCGCCGCATCGGGTGCGCCCGGAACCGGCTTTTGCAGATCGATCTGCGGCAGTCCCGCTTTCTTCAGCTCTTTATTCAGCTCCGGAATATCTTTCGACTTGAGTTGTTCCCACGCCGACAACTGTTCTTCGAGCGCCTTTTCCAGCTCGACGAACATGGCCACCTGCTGGGTGGTCGGAGCGGCGTCGGCGGTATCGAGAGCACTGACGAGCGCATTGAAGCCGCCGTTCAGGCGAGCCAGGCTGCGGCCTTCAGGCGTGCTCAGGTAGCGTGTGGCGTAGTCGCCTTCTTCGCCTTCGAGGGCTGCGGCTTTCGCTTCCAAGGCAGCCGCAGATTTTGTGATTGATGCTTGACCTGCGAGCGTCTTCAACTGTGCCCGCAGGGCGCGCACCTGTTGCAGAGCTTCGTAATCCTGGTGAAGGGCAACGGCAATCTTGTAGTCGAGTTGGAAATGCCGTGCCAGATCCTCGGGCGCAATCTTCACCCTGGGATCCATGCGAATGTTCAGCGGCTGGGTGTAGCTTTTGCCGGCAACGGTGAGCACAACCCCGTACTCGCCGGGCAGCACCGTCGCTCCCAGCGGATACAGCGGTGTGTCGCCGTAGATCGCCGAAATCGGGTAGTCGCGAGTCAACACGTCCGGGGCGGGATACGCCAGGTCCCAGATAAAACGGTGCATGCCAGGCGCGGCCGATAGCGTTCGCGCTGGGCGCGCCCAGTACATGGGAACGTTGAACTCTTTCGGGTTCACGACTTCCGGCTTGTCGGCGCTCGAAAAATGGCGCACGACTTTTCCTGACGAGGCATCGACAATTTCCAGCGTGACTGGACCAGAAGCCGCGGCCTTTGAATTGATCCAGTAGTCGATCATCGCTCCATCTGGAGGATTCTGTCCGGCAGGTTCTTCCGGCGGCAAAGGCGTATCGGTGTTGTTATTTCGGCGTACGCGGTATGCGACCTGCGGCGCGAAAAGATGCGCGGCCGAGCCCACTAGGTCCGCGCTGAACTGCCGCAGCGGCGTGATGTTATCCAGTATCCAAAACGAGCGACCGTGAGTTCCGACTACAACGTCGTCATGATGCACGACGAGATCGCGAATCGAGGTCGGAGGCAGATTCATCTTCAGCGACTGCCAATGATCGCCATCGTCCCAAGAAACGTACACGCTGCGTTCGGTTCCGGCAAAGAGCAGTCCCTTGCGTTCGGGATCTTCCCGCACCGTGTTGACGGGTTCGTCCTCGGGCAGGCCGCTTATGATCTTCTGCCACGTCTTTCCGCCGTCGTGCGTGCGATAGATATATGGATGCAGGTCATCCAGACGGAAGCGGTTCACCGCGGCGTAGGCGCTGTCAGTATCGAAGTGCGATGCGTCCATCTGGGCGAGCTTGCTCCAGGGAGTCAATTCGGGCGGGGTCACGTTCTCCCAGTTCTTGCCGCCGTCGCGAGTCACCTGAATCAGGCCATCGTCGGTGCCAGTCCAGATCAGGTTGGCGTCTTTTGGCGACGGTGCAATCGAATAGATCACGCCGCGGTGCTTGCCCTTCGCCGAATCGGACGCCACAAACGGCCCCAGCGTCGCGGGCGCTCCCGGATCTTCACGCGTCAGATCAGGACTGATGATCTGCCAACTGTTGCCGCCGTCGCGCGTGGCAAACAGCACGTTCGATCCGAGATAGAGCAGGTGCGGATCGGCGGCAGAGAAGATCAGCGGCGCGGTGCGATTGAAGCGATACTGCCCGGTGCGCAGAACCACCGGCGAAACGTCGCGCGTCTGTCCGGTATTGCGGTCGAATACCGTGACCTTGCCGCCGTAAATCAGATTCGGATGCAGCGGATCAGGAGCAACGTATCCGTATTCTTCGGTCCCGACCGTGGTCCAATCGCGAAACGTGATTTCGCCGAAGTCACTGCGGCTGGCGGTGCCAACGGAGCCGCTTTCCTGCTGCCCACCATACACCCAGTAGGGAAACTCGTTGTCAGTAATGACGTGATAGAACTGCGCCGTGGGCTGGTTGTACCAGGAACTCCAGGTTTGGCCGCCATTCACGCTGATGGTCGCGCCCTGGTCGACGCCGAGCGCGATGATGTCGGAGTTCTCAGGATTGATCCAGATGGTGTGGTAATCGTCGCCGCCGGGCGCGCCCTTGATGGCGGTGAAGTTCTTGCCCGCGTCGGTGGATTTATAGGTCGAAGTGTTGGCGACATAGACGACGTCTTTGTTTCGCGGATCGACGCGCACGCAGGCGAAGTCGTCACCGCGTCCCACGACGCGATCCTCGCTATTCATCAGTTGCCAGCTTTCGCCAGCATCGTCGGAGCGATAAAGACCGCCGGGCTTCTGAGCGTCGACCCGTGCGTCCACCCATGCGTACATGCGGTCGGGATCGCTCGGCGAAACGGCGAAACCGATGCGGCCCAGTTTTTCTGTCTGGCTCGGCAATCCTTTTGTAATCTGCCGCCAGTGGTCGCCGCCATCGCTTGATTTGTAGAGGCCGCTGCCGGGGCCTTTGTAGGCGCCACCAGTCGTCCAGGGTGGACGACGCGAGGCCCACATGTCGGCAAAGACGACCTGCGTGTTTCGCGGATCGAACGCCAGATCAATCGCTCCGGTGTTTTCATCCTTATATAGAACTTTCTGCCACGTCTGGCCGCCGTCTAACGAACGGAAGACGCCGCGCTCGGCATTCGGACCATAAGGATGTCCGAGGGCGGCGACAAAAACGCGGTTTGCATCTTTGGGATCGACGAGGATTGATCCAATCTGTTGGGCGTCGCGCAGAGCGCCATCAGGTTGACCCAGATGCTGCCAGGTGCGGCCGGCGTCGGTTGACTTGTAGATGCCATCACCCACGGAAAGATCGGGGCGGCGCAGGCCTTCACCGCTGCCTACGTAGATCGTATCGGGACTCGACGGTGCAACCGCGAGCGCTCCGATAGAACCGGATGGCTGAGCGTCGAAAATCGGATTCCAGGTGCGGCCGAAATCCGTCGTCTTCCAGATTCCGCCGTTGTTGGGCGCCATGTAGAAGACATTCGGCTGTCCAGGGACGCCAGAAATCGCCACGGTGCGGCCTCCGCGAAACGGGCCGATCATGCGCCAGCGAAGTTCCTGGTACAGCGCAGTGTCATACGGCTGGGCGGAAAGCGCGAAGGGAAGAAGCAAAATGCAGAGCACGGCGAGCAAAATCCAGAAGAAGTCGCTGGTTCACGGTTGATCCTCAAAGGAAGAGTAAGGATAAATCACGGCAGCGACGAATGGACAGTGCGGTCGGATATGCGACGTCAAGAAGAAAACCCGCCCTGCAGCAACCCGAAGGGCGGGTTCAGTACTTTCAAAACTCAGATCCTAATGATTATCAGCCTGCTTCGCCGCTGGTTTCTTGCCGGCGGCAGGAGCAGCAGCGGCTTTTGGTTTCCAGAACTCGGGATCTGCCTTAACCCACTCGTCCGCCGCGTAGCTCATGCGCGGATTAATTGCGAAGAGGTTGGTCCCGCTTGATTCAATCGCCCTCGCCGACAACTCGTTGAGCTTCTTCATGCCTTCTTCACCCATGGCCTTTTCAAACTCCTTGTCGGTCATCATGTTCTTGTCAACCTCCGCCAGCGACTTCATCGGAGTGAAAGCTATGTAGGTGGTATCTGGCATTCCATAGACCGCCGAATAAACTGCCCAGTGTGCATCGGGGATTTTACTGTAGCCTTCCTTGACCATCTTTACGATTTCGTCCCAGTCCTTGTCATGTCCGTGCTTGACCTGCCAGCCTGAGATTTCGAAATAGCGGATGTGCGCGATGTCGACCTCGGGACGCAGACTGTATTCCTCACGGAATGCGAGCACGGCACCGTCGGTCTCGCTCAAGAGATCGCCATCGGCAGCCCAGGCGTGGTCGAGAGCCGAAGACAGCATCTTATTTTTTTCGGTTGCGCGCGTGTCTTTTTCCCAGGCTTCAAAGGATTCGTAGCCGGTAAAAAAGAGCGCCCGGTTTTTCCCTGAAAGGGATTCCATGGCCAGATAATGAGTCGGCCAGTTAGCGCGCATCATGGCTTGAACAAATAGGCTTTCGGTTTTTTCGTGTTGAGTACCGGATTTCCCCGGCTTGGTGTACTCCCGTCCAGCCACCAATATTTTAGGTGGCATTGTGGCCATGGATTTGTCCTGGGCAGCAGCAATGCCGGTGCCGATCGGCAGCAGAACGACCAGGGCGAGCATCGCCCCCGCGATTCTTTTCATGGTTGACCTCCTCGGTCACGCAGATAGCACGGATTTTCTTTCCTGACCCCAAAAACTGGCCAATTGTACGCCCGTTTCATATTTTCGCAACCTAGTGAAACGATTGTTCAGCGGCGCAGTCTCTCTACGTAACGACGGAGGCAGCAACCGGAGAACTTCCAAGATAGCGCCGTAATGCATCCTGCCATTCCGGCATATGGATGTTGTACGCGTGCAGGCTGTCGGGCGACAGAACGGAATAGGCTGGCCGCCGCGCCGGGCGCGGGAATTCGGCTGTGGTCACGGGTCTGACTACAGTCGGCAATCCGGACATGCGCACGACTTCTGTCGCAAACTCGTACCACGTGCAGTTGCCGGAATTGGTGACGTGCACGATGCCGCGAGCGGACGCACGGCACAGTTGCACCAGAGCAGATGCGAGATCGACCGTAAACGTTGGGCTGCCGCGCTGATCGTTCACCACGGGAATCTCAGGGCGGCTGGACGCCAGCTTCAGAATCGTTCCCGGAAAGCACTTGCCCCCGTGCCCGAACAACCAAGAAGTCCGGGCGATGCACACTTCGGGCAGAATCTCGAGAAGCTGCTCCTCGGCCCGGGCCTTACTCTCGCCATAAACGCTGGCCGGATTCCGGGCGTCGCTGGTCTGGTAAGGCGAACGCTTGCTGCCATCGAAAACGTAGTCGGTGCTCACGAACAGCAATCGAGATCCGGCTGCGCGCGCGGCCTCGGCCACGTTGACGGCGCCGTCACAATTCACCGCGAAGGCCAAGTCGCGGTTCGACTCGCAGCCATCCACGTCGGTGTAGGCGGCGAGCAGAAGAATCCACTCGGGACGGGATTCGCGGATCAGGTTGCGCACACGCGCGTGGTCTCGCAGGTCGACGTCTTCGATGGACAGAGCCGTCAATTGGTACGGCTCGCGACTCAGTTCCGGAACCAGATCATGGCCGAGCAGACCGGAGGCACCGAAAAGGGTAACGCGCATGAGGGCATTGTAAACGGGAAGGCCTTCGTATCCTGCTACTCGGTTTCCGCAGACTGCGGTATTCGCGGTCGCCGCCTCAGGGCGTGCAAAATGAGCGATCCACTGATGCCGAAGCAAATCACGGCAGCAAACGCGACGAGATCCAGCGCACGCCGCGTCATTCGCAGGTAATCCGCGAACAACGACACCGTGGCACAGAGAATCCCGAGGACGTTAAGCCAGAGGGGAGAATGAATGGGAAGTTCCCGGTGAAACCAAACCTGAAGCAGCAGCGCGGCCAGCCCGATCGCAGCTACCACCACCAAGGCCACGGGACTGGAGAAGGCATTCGGCCCGGTATAGATCACGACCAGCGCCAGCGCCAGAAGAAGCAATCCTGAAGCGATCACCGTCCATCGGCGCGCAACCTTGGACTGGGACTGGGCCCCGGGGCTTGTCACCGAGCTATCCTCGTCATTTTGCATATCGCCATTGTATCCTCGGCGGTCTCGTCTACTGCACTGGGCTACCCGTTGTGAGGCTCCAGTCACGGCCTCAGCGCCACGGGAGCAATCAGGCGTTGCTCGGCATCCACTCCGCCGGACGATTCTCGCCGTGTGACATGGCGTAGAGAACCAGTTCCACCCGGCTGGAAGTTCCGACCTTATCGAAAATGCGTAGCAGATATTTCTTGATGGTGTGTTCGCTGAGCCCCAATTCCGTGGCCACCGCCCGGTTGGTCAAGCCATCGGCTACGAGCGCGACTACCTGCTCCTCGCGAGGTGTCAACAGAGTCCTGCCATTGGAGTTGACCACGCGCAGCGTGGGCACCTCCGATAAAGCATCGAGCGCGTAATTCATCTGTTGGCTGTTGATCCAAACCTCTCCCTGAAAAACGCAATGGATGCACTTGCAGAGCATGGGAAAAGGGGTGTGGGTGAAAAGAAAAATGCCTTTTGCGCCCGCGCGCAAGGCGTTCACCACCACCTCGCGGTCATCGCTCTCGGCCAGCAGCACGGGAGCGATCCTGGGATACGAAACGCGCAACCAGCGCAGCAGGCCCAAATCCGGCAGGTGGTTTCCCGCCAAGAGGACCACGTCAGCCGGATTCGATTGCATGAAATTGTGGAGAGCGGACGTTTCCAAAGCGACCGCCGAAACCTGAAACTCCCGCCGGCTCTTTAACGCCCGCGTCAAGAGTTGGGATTGAATGGGCCCCGAATCGGCGACCAGGACGTGCACCACTTCGGTTGCGGCCGGCCCGGTTTCTGTGGACGGTTTGACAGAGCGCATGGTTTTCACGCTCCTATCATGCCCCTAAGCACACGGACCGGATGTAGCCCTCGTCACACTCTGTTGGTGATGAATTCCGCAGTGGATGTCCACTTTCGTAGGACCACTCTAGTGCACAACTTTCGCAGCGGCACTCTGCCAGATGGAAGGAACCTGGGACCGGAAGCTGAGGCCCAGCGGCCCGGTTGCTGATTTCATCACCTTTCGGATGGCGGAAACGTGTTGTGTACGGCGGTGGACAGTACTTTCCAAGTCTTGTTGTGCTTTGAATGCAGCGTTACTTTCCCGGTAACAACTCAAAAGCCCGAGTTGCCTGGTTCGCCGTTCAGAGCAACGGTGAGAGTGCGGAGATGAATGCAATTACCAGAAACGTCGTTTTGGGAGCTGCGGGCATGCTCATCCTGCAACTGGCCGTGATCGCGTCCGCTCAGGAGACTGCACGGTTGGCTGGCTCGGCGCCTGGGTCCTCTGCTCCGTCAGCCGGTAAGGTGGCGGAGAGCTCGCAGAGCCAGGAACGGCCGGACACGGGCACTTCTACACAAGGAGCGATCGCACAGCCCGATCAAGCGGGTGGTATGGGAGATCCTGCATTCGGAGGGGAACGCCATCCGCTTTATCGGCTTTCAAAATCGGACATCGTGGACGTAAGTTTCACTTTTTCTCCAGAATTCAATCAGACCTTGACCGTGCAGCCCGATGGCTTCGTGGCGTTAAAAGGCGCGGGGACGCTGTTCGCGGAAGGACTCACGGTTCCCCAGATGCAGCGGGCGGTGGCCAACGCCTACCGCGGCTTTCTGCACGAACCGGAGGTCACCGTGACCTTAAAGGATTTTGACAAGCCTTATTTCCTTGCTTCCGGCGAGGTCGCGCGGCCGGGGAAGTATGAGCTGCGCGGGGATCTGACCGTAAATGAAGCGGTGGCGATTGCGGGCGGCTTCACGCAGCAAGCCCGTCATTCGCAGGTTGTTGTGTTTCGCCGGATTTCAGCGTACGTAGCCGAATCTCACGTGATTGACTTGAAGAAGATGTTGGATTCTCGCGATCTTCACGAAGATCTCCACCTTCAGCCTGGCGACTTTATCTTTGTGCCACAGAGCCGAATTTCAAAAATCCGCAAATATGTCCCAACCAACTCCATGAGCTGGTACGTGAACCCATTGCAGTTTTAGCAGAAAGGAGCAGCAGCATTCACTGATTGCGTTCTTCAAAATCTGGCGAGTTCCCATAAAGCCCGCCGGGTGTGATCGGCTTTGCTGTACGATCCATGTCCGCGGAATTGATCGGAAACTCACTCCCGGCTATTTCCCCTACCCCCCGCGAACTTGCGGCCACGCTGTTCCGGCGTCCGCGGCTTGTCGCCGCTTCGTTTGGGCTCGCATTGCTGGCGACCATGCTTTTCGTCGTCTTCTCAGCCCGCTATGAATCCCACTTCAAGGTTCTGCTGCGACGGGGCCGTTTCGACCCCATCGTTTCCTCCCAACCCCCGAGCGCTATGGATTTCACCCGTCCAGACATTACGGAAGAAGAACTCAACTCCGAAGTCGAACTCCTGCGCGACGATGATCTGCTGAAGCAGGTGGTGAAAATGGCGGGACTCGTCCCTGCCGACACGCCCGATCTCGACCGTCCCGCCGAGGCCGAACATGTGGTTCGCAAGTTGGCGCGCCGCTTGGATGTCGATGCCCTGAAGAAGTCAAACCTTATTCAGGTCAGTTACAAAGACACCGATCCGGAACGAGCCGCCCGCATCCTGGCAGCACTTTCTACACTCTACGTTCAGAGGCATACCAGTCTCCAGCGCCCCCCGGGAGAGATCCAGTTCTTCGATCAGCAAACCGCAGAATACGAAAAGAGGTTGCATCGCTCCGAAGCTGACCTGGTGCACTTTACCCGTGCCCGGGGCGTGGCTTCGGCGGCGCTGGAACGGGACATCGCACTGCAAAAGCTAGGCGAAGCGGATGCGGCCTGCCGCCAGATCGACCAGGACCGGGTGGAGACCGAGCGCCGGGTTGCGTCACTCAGCGAACAGCTTAAGTTGTTCCCTTCGCGGTCAGTCACGCTCAAGCGCTGGGCCGATAATCCGCAGGCCCTCGAAAAGATGAAAACGCACCTGCTGGAGCTTCTGCTCAAGCGGACTGAACTGCTCAGCCGTTTTGAACCGTCTTACCGGCCGGTGCAGGAAGTGGAACAGGAAATCGCCGAAACCCGTGCGCAAATTGCCGCCGAAGCGCTCACCCCGGTACGCGACGAAACCACCGACAAGGACCCCAATTACGAGTGGGCCCGGATGGAAATGGAGAAGGCACAGGTGGAGCGCGACGGTTTACGGGCCCGGCAATCAGACGCTGCCGCCCAGGTTGCTTCTCTGCGCCAAGTCGCCCAGCAGATGCAATCCGACTCGGTGGATCAGCAGGACCTGATTCTCGCCGCCAAGGCCGAAGAGGACAACTACCTTCTCTACCTTCGCAAGCGCGAGGAAGCGCGCATCGGTGACGCGCTCGACGAGCGCCGCATCCTCAATGTGGCCATTGTGGAACCGCCCGTTGCACCGGCGCTGCCAGTGCACTCCATGCTCCTGTATTTCCTGCTTGCTTTCGGACTGGCTATAGCGCTCAGCGTCGGCATTGCCTTTACGACGGAATACTTTGACCCGACGATTCGCACCCCCGGCGAAGCTCACGTCTTGCTGGGAGTGCCTGTGCTGGCCTGGCTGCCCGCGCCGAAGGCCGAGGTTCCGCGACCTTCTCTCTTTCGTGTCGGCCGACCCAAGGTGGTAGCCCAGTGAGCACCCTCCCTGATCTTGTTGCCGGCACCCCAAATGCCACTGAACAGCGGTTGTTAAGTCCGATTCACGAGCAAATCCGGCGCCAGGAAGTTCCTCCGGCGGCTTCGGTTCACCATGAGCAGATCCATGCGCTGGTGCAGCAACTTTTCTTCGGGCATGAATCGAAGGCGGTGCGACATGTCGGATTTGCCGCCATCGAAGCATCGACTGCGACTGCAACTCTATGCCTCGAGGTCGCCCAAGCTCTGGCTGAACGGGACCGGTATAAGGTCGGTCTGATCGACGCCAACCTGGACTCGGTCCTTCTGCAAACCCAGCTTCGGATTCCTTCCCCCATCCGCGCGCAAGCCAACTGGCCGATTACGCAACGGCTGTGGATGGTTCCTCGTCAGAACTGGCTGCCAGACGCCTGTGGGCGCCGGATCACCGACCAGAACCTGTCGAGGCTCCGCGAACTCACGACGGAGTTCGATTTTTCCATTCTGTGGTGTGCTTCCGCCTCCTGGCTCACGGCGAGTATCGGTCGGACCTGCGACGGCTTGGTGCTGGTGCTGACCGCCAACAAGACCAGGCGCCTGGTCGCCGCTCAAATCAAAGATCAACTGGCTAAGGCCCGGGTTCCTGTGCTCGGAACGGTTCTCTCCGAACGTCGTTTACCTGTGCCTGAAGGCCTGTACCGAAGTCTGTGAATCCTATGGCTGAATTGATTACAAACCGACTGTGGGCCACCGCACCCAAAGATCGCCCCTCGCCGTATACCCGCATGATTCCGGGGACTTCCGCAATGCCGCGCCCCAGAGTCGAGACATCCACGTTCGCGCCCGCTGCCGACGCCAACACCAGACGCACGCAGGTAAGGGGGCCAACTCAGCAATTCCTGCCGCAACCCACGGTTGGTCGCTTCCTCGGTTTTCAGTTGGCCGCGGCTGATTGGATTGCTCTGGTGGTGATGTGCGCCGCCTCGTCGTTCATCTTTCCCGTGTGGAGCTTGCCGTGGGCTTACCTGCCGATGTTTGCCGTTCTGGTAACGCTCTTCGGCTCTTCTGAGGGGCTGTACCAGCACGCCGGAGATCCATCTCCCGCCGGGGTCGTCCCCGCTCTCGCCCGGTCGACCCTGTTCGCGATCGGGCTGGTCGTCGTCGCGGCCTGGGATCGAATGCATCCTCTCGCCGCCTTTGCCATATTTGCCAGCAGCCTGGCTGGCCTGGTGCTGTGCCGGCGGGTGCGGCAGATAGCATGGAAGCGGCGCTGCCGCGGAACGGCGCCGCGCAAGGTCCTCATTGTTGGCGGGGGACCGATCGCTCGCGCCATCGCTCAGGCACTGCGCAATGATCCTCTCCAGCGCACCACCGTCTGCGGTTTCGTGGATGACGATCTGCCTCTTTCCCCGGTGATCTTGGGGCGAATCGCAGACCTGGATTGGCTGGCTCGCGCTGAGTTCATTGACGAAGTCGTTCTCGCTCTTCCCGGCCAGCGCGCTCAGTCGCGAGAAGCTGCCGAAGTCGCATTCCGGAATCATCTGGATATTCGTGCCGTGCCTGATCTGCCACCGGGCCCATGGCCCGACTCCGGCATCGACCACATCGGGGAAGTACCAGTCATCACCCTGCATCGTGAACCGCTGCCTTGCGCCGCTTTGTTTCTGAAGCGTTCGATCGATGTCGTCGGCGCCGCATTCGGCCTGGCGTTGGTCAGTCCTCTCATGGCGATCGTGGCTCTGCTCATCCACCTGGACTCGCCCGGTCCGGTCGTTTACTCCGCGGAACGCACCGGGGTCAAAGGCCGCCCCTTCCGTTGCTACAAGTTTCGCTCCATGGTGGCGAACGCCGAACACCTCAAGGAAAATCTGCGCGGCCGCAACCAGCGTCAAGGCCCGATCTTCAAAATCGACGACGACCCCAGAATCACTCGCATCGGCCACATCCTCCGCCGCTACAGCTTCGACGAACTCCCTCAACTCTGGAACGTGCTGCACGGGGAAATGAGCCTGGTTGGGCCGCGGCCTCATCCCGTCGCCGAGGTCAGCCAGTATGAACTTCAGCACTACCGGCGCCTTGACGTAAAACCCGGCATCACCGGTCTGTGGCAAATCACGGCGCGAGGTTGTCCGTCGTTCGAGCTCAACATGCACCTTGATCTCACTTACATCGAGAACTGGAGCTTGCTTCTGGACTTGCGCATCCTGGCAGGCACGATTCACGTGCTGTTCGCGCCGGAAGGAGCCTGATCCCGCCATGGGCACACTAATCACGACCAGCCGCGCCCTGGCTTTAAGCCGGGAAAGTGACGATAACCCGCTTTGGCATGCTGCCGGCCTGTTGCTGCGGCCTCTTCACTTAGGCTTGGCCTTTCCCTCCATTCTTTACGTGGCCGCGATGACCGTTTTCCTGTTTCGGCCACCAGACCTCTTTTCGTATTACGCTGACCGAATCGCGTTCGGCATTCTGGTTTTCTTCGTTGCCCTGCGCACTATGGCGCTCCGCCAGAAGATCCCATTCTTTGCCGGACTCAGTCTGCCCATGCTCGGCCTTATAGCGCTCGCCGTGTTCCGTGCGCTTCGGGAGCCGTTCGACGCTCAAATCTGGAGCATCATCGCCAGCAAATACATCGTCCCCTTTGCCCTGTTTCACATTGCGGTGCTCGTTTTCCGGGACGCGTCGCAACGAAGGCACTTTGAGATCTTCGTCATTCTCGCGCTCGCCTACCTCGTGTTCATTGCCATTGCCTTCCTCGCAGACGCCCGCTCGCTTATCTTTCCGCGTTTCATTCTCGACGAAAGCCTGGGCTTTCATCCCGACCGTGCTCGCGGCCCGTTTCTGCAGGCGGTAGCCAATGGCGTTTCGTTGAACATCCTTGGGATCCTTCTCCTTGCGCTGGCGCAACGGCGCAAAACCATCGTCAGTTTGCTATGGATGGTCCTACCTCTGGCCGTGCTTGCCACCATGACGCGGGCTGTCTGGATTTCGTTCGCCGTTTCCACCATCGTTCTCGGATTCCGCCTGGTCGAGCGCCGTCTGCAAGCCGTGTGCGCCTTATTGGCGGTTGCGGGCCTGATAATCGGCCTGACCGTCGGCCTCAGCCACACTTCGCTGAAGATTGCTCTTGGGGATCGCACCGGAGAACGCGGTCCGGTGGAGGCTCGCCTCGCCGTGTACGACGCCGGCTGGGCGATGTTCCGGGAGCGGCCGTTCACCGGCTGGGCCGCCGGTGGCATGTACGCCGAGCTTGCCCGCCGCATGGAGGGCTATCATCTCCGCACGTTTTACGTGCACAACACCTACCTCGCCTTGCTGGTGGAGTTCGGAGTGCCGGGGCTGGCCCTCTACGGCATTCTGTTCTTCAACCTCTTCCGCCTGTCTTCCGCTTCGTATGGGCACGGTCCGCCCGGTGAGTCCGGCCCGGTCGCCTCCCTGAGAAAAGTCTGGCCCATCTTGCTCGGCGTGTATCTGTTCAACGCCTTCTTCGTCGACATGGCGTATCAGTTCGTCATTGGACTCGTGTTCACCGTTGCCGGAATGCTCTGCGCGTCTGAGGAATCCGCCGCATGACGACCATCGCTTACATCGCTAACGAGTTTCCCTCGCCTCTCGAACCCTACGTAATGGACGAAATCAACGAGTTGCGCCGCCGCGGGGCGCAAGTGATTTGCTGCAGCGGCAAACACGTCTCGCAGGAAAATCTCAGCTTGGCGGAAGCTGGCTTCTGGAAGGAGACTCGCTTTTTTCAGCCGCTCTCCGACCTCGAACTGCTGCGGGCGGCACGCCGGCTCGGCTCCGACCGTCACCACCTCTGGCAACTCCTGCGGCCCCTGCTGTGGGAGCGCGGACCTTCCCCGGCCCGACGCATTCGCGGGTTAGGCCACACGATTATGGGCGCCGCGCTGGCGGAACAACTGGAGCCACTCCATGTTGAGCATATCCACGCTCATCACGGCTACTTCGCTTCATGGATGGCCTTAGCCGCCGCCCGTCTGCTCGGAATCGGCTTCAGCTTCACCCTGCACGGCTCCGACCTGCTGCAACGCGCGGACCTGCTCGCGGCCAAGCTGCGCGCTTGCCAGTTCTGCGTGACCGTGTCCGATTTCAACCGGCAATATATTCTCCGCAACTACCCTGCCACGCCATCAGAGAAAATCATCGTGCAACGGCTGGGCGTCGATCGCGTGCTGCCCTGGCCCACTGCCGCCCCCGCAGCCGCGGCGGAAGTCGATTCAGATCACCGGCGATTCTGCCTGCTCTCGGTTGGACGCCTGCATCGGGTGAAGGATTATCACTTTCTCATCCAGGCCTGCGGCGCGCTTCGCGACCAAGGTCTCGACTTCATTTGCTGGATCGTCGGCGAAGGGCCGGAGCGTCGGACTCTTGAAAATCAGATTGCGGCGTTGGGGCTGCAAGGGCTTGTTTACCTGATTGGTCACGTGCCTCGCACCGAGCTACCCGGCTATTACCGCTACGCCGACCTGGTTGTCATGACCAGCAAGAGCGAAGGAATACCGGTAGTCCTGATGGAGGCCATGGCTCACGAAAAACTGGTGCTGGCCCCGGCTATCACCGGGATTCCCGAGTTGGTTGAGCACCGGCGCACGGGATTTCTTTACCAACCTGGCTCTCTACCCGATTTCGTCAGCGCCGTCCGCTGGATTCAAGCCAACCAAGCCTCCTTGGCCGGAATCCTGCGCGCGGCCGCGGCCAGCATCGCCGCTTCCTATAATCGCCAGCGAAACTTACGCGCTCTTGCCGAGCAATTCCTGGCCCGCATTCCTCTATTGGAAAATCACCATGCGCATCCTGTATTGCAACAAGTACGACTATCCGTTTAGCGGCACCGAGGCGTACCTCTTCGACCTCATCCAGCGGATGGATCAACGCGGTCAGGAAACCGCTCTGTTCAGCATGGACCACGGCCATACTCCGGCTTTCACGGGGCGCAGTTATCGCATTCCCTATCTCGACTTCAAAGATCCCAACGCCGGTTTCCTGAAGAAGGTCAAGATGGCGGCCCACGCCATCTATTCAACTTCCGCCCGGCGCGCGATGCGCAGTTGCCTGGCTGACTTTTCGCCTGACCTGGCGCACGTTCGCGGAATCTACCACCACTTGTCGCCCTCGATTCTTTGGGAACTGAAGCGTCAGGGGATTCCCGTGCTCTACCACGTAAACGATTTCAAGATTTTGTGTCCAACCTACAATCTTGTCGCCGACGGCCACCCCTGTGAGCTTTGCATTCACGGCGCATTCCACCACGCCGTCACCAAAGGTTGTTATGCCGGTCCGCGCTCCAGCGCCCTGGTTCTTGCCGCCGAAGCCTACCTGCACAAATGGTTGCGAACTTACGAACGCTGCGTGGACCTGTTTCTGGCTCCCAGCGAATTCGTGCGGAGCAAGTTGATCGCCAGCGGCCTTCCTGCGCAATGCATTGCGGTCCTGCCCCACTTCCAGGCCCTGCCCAGCGATGAACAACTCACCGCCGATGAAGGATTCGTGCTCTACTTCGGCCGACTGTCTCCCGAGAAAGGCGTCTACGAATTCTTGCGCGCGATGGCACGCCTGCCGCACATTCCTCTCGTCATCGCGGGAGACGGACCCGAGCGTTCGCGCCTCGAGTCGCTGGCGCGGGAATTGAACTTGAACCACGTCCTGTTCGCGGGCATGGTTCATGGCGAGAAACTCCAGAAACTGATCGCCGGTTGCACCTTCTCCGTCTTTCCCTCCCACGCCTATGAGACTTTGGGAAAATCGATTCTGGAGTCCTATGCCTGGGGACGGCCCGTCATCGCCTCCGATCTGGGTTCGCGCCGCGAATTGGTCGAACATGGCATCACGGGACTTCTTTATTCCGACGGAAACCGCGAACAGCTGGCCCATTCCATCGGATTCCTGTATGACCGCCCCGGCCTGATCGAAAAGATGGGAGCCGCAGCGCGCAGTCGGGTGAAGGCAAACCATGACCCCGATCAACACATGGAGAAACTACTCGAACTTTATTGCCAGCTCACATCCGCCAAGAAGGTTCTATCCTTCCCCGCCGCGCCGGAGCACCCCGTCCCGCGCCGTGGCGTCCGCGTCGCGTTCATTGGGGGGCGCGGCGTGGTCTCCAAATACAGCGGCATCGAATCCTATTACGAGCAGGCCGGGCACGAACTCGCGCGGCTGGGGCACGAAGTCACCGTCTATTGCCGCAGCTATTTCACTCCTCCCATCACCACGCACAACGGCATGCGCGTACGGCGGTTGCCGACCATCCGCTGCAAGCATCTGGAAACTGTCGTCCACACTCTGTTGAGCACGGCGCACGCCATGATGGCGGACTACGATGTCGTCCACTACCACTGCCTGGGACCGGCGCTGTTTTCTTTTCTTCCACGGCTGGCCGGTAAGAAGACCGTCGTCACCGTGCAGGGTCTTGACTGGCAGCGCGGCAAATGGGGCCGGATCGCATCGCGCGTACTGCGCTGGGGAGAAGCGGCTGCGGTGTCCTTGCCCGATGCCACCATGGTGGTCTCGCATACCCTGCAGGAGTACTACCGTCAGCAGTACAAGCGCGATACGATCTACGTCCCCAACGGGGCCACGCTGGCCTCCCGGCGAGTCCCTCGGCAACTGATCGAGTGGGATCTCCTCCCCGACAACTACGTTCTTTTCCTGGGCAGGTTTTCACCGGAGAAAAATTGCCAGCTCCTGATCAAGGCATTCGAGAACACCACCACCAGCATGAACCTGGTGCTCGCCGGGGGATCGAGTCACTCCGATGCCTACGTCAAAAGCTTGCGCCGCCACGAATCCGAGCAGATCCGTTTCCTGCCCTGGGTCTCTGGAACCGATCTCGAAGAGCTTCTCTCCAACGCGGCTCTGTTCGTGCTTCCGTCTGAACTTGAGGGTCAGTCTTTGGCGCTGCTCGATGCCATGGCGGCCGGGGTCTGCGTGCTGACCAGCGATATTCCGGAAAATAAAGAAGTGGTCGAGGGCGCCGGCTTCACTTTTCGTCGCGGCGACCAGGCCGATCTTGAGCACATGCTCGACCTGCTCGTCCAGAATCCCGAACTTCGCCGTCAATCTGCGGCAGGGGAGCGCGAGCGGATCCAGGGTCAGTATCTTTGGCCGGAAATCGCCCGCTCCATCGAAAGGGCCTATTACAACGTGCTGGGCTGGATGCCGAATGAGCAGATTCCGATCCGCACTTCTGCGACCGGGTAGTGCCCCTGGATCAAGCTCTCCGCCCGATCTGGACGCCCGCCGCAAGCTGCGACTTCGCGTCCGGCCGTGATAATGATTAGAATCGAAACGCGGCGGTTTTGCGCAATGCCGCATTCGGAGCATGGAAGATCTCATTCTGGTCACCGGTGGCGCGGGCTTCATCGGCTCGAACTTTATTCTTCAATGGATTGCCTCGGAACGCGCGCGCATTCTGAATTTCGACAAGCTGACCTACGCCGGCAATCTCAACAACCTGCGTGCCGTCGAAACGCACCCGCGTTATTGCTTCGGACAGGGCGACATCGTCGATCGCGAGCTAGTGCGAAACGTGCTGCGGCACGAACAGCCGCGTGCCATCGTTCACTTCGCCGCCGAAAGCCACGTCGACCGCTCCATCCACGGCCCTGATGACTTCGTCCGCACCAACGTCAACGGCACGTTCAGCCTGCTCGAAGAAGTCGCGCGCCTACTGGTCGAGCGCTGCCGGAGACTGATCGTGCATCGTTCCGCTTCCTGCACGTCTCGACCGATGAGGTCTACGGATCGCTCGGACCCAATGACGCGGCCTTCAGCGAAACCACTCCCTATGCGCCTAATAGCCCGTACTCCGCGTCGAAGGCGGCTTCCGATCATCTGGTCCGCGCCTATCACCACACCTACGGCCTCCCGGTTCTGACTACTAACTGCTCCAACAATTACGGACCTCACCAGTTTCCGGAAAAACTGATTCCACTCATGATCCTGAATGCCTGCGCCGGCAAGCCGCTCCCGGTGTATGGTGACGGCAATAACGTTCGCGACTGGCTCTACGTCGAGGATCACTGCCGCGCGATTCGCGCTGTGCTCTCCCATGGTCGCGTTGGAGAAACCTACAACATCGGTGGTCGAAGCGAAAAAAAGAACCTGGAGATTGTCGGCGCCATTTGCGAATTGCTGGACAAACTGCGCCCCGACGACCCCGTCGTTCCCCACAGCAAGCTCATCACCTTCGTCAAGGACCGCGCTGGTCACGACCGCCGCTACGCCATAGACACGCGCAAAATTGAGCGCGAATTGAACTGGCATCCGCTCGAGACGTTTGATAGCGGCATCCGGAAAACCGTCCGCTGGTATCTTGAACATGAAGACTGGGTCCGTGACGTCACCAGCGGCAGCTATCGTCAATGGATCGCGAAACACTACGCTACGGAGCATTGAGGCGGAGAGCTCAGGCGAAAAGCTAAAACTGAAACTCGACATGACAAAAAAGAAGATCGCGCAACCGAATTACCGAGGCATTATTCTCGCGGGAGGCTCGGGCACGCGCCTCTATCCCGTCACTCACGTTATCGCCAAGAGCTTGCTTCCGGTGTACGACAAACCGATGGTGTATTACCCGCTTTCCACGCTGATGCTGGCCGGCATCCGCGAAATTCTGCTCATCTCGACGCCCGAAGATCTCCCGCGCTTTCAGCATTTGCTCGGCGATGGCTCGCGGTTCGGCGTCCATTTCCAGTACGCGCCACAACCGAAGCCTGAGGGCATTGCTCAGGCATTCTTGATCGGCAAGGAATTCATCGGCCGGAGCGGTTGCGCCCTCGTGCTCGGCGACAATATTTTCTACGGGCACGATCTGGTCAAGGAATTACGCGCAGCTACGCTTCAGCCCAAAGGTGCTCGCGTTTTCGCGTACCCCGTCCATGACCCTGAGCGCTACGGCGTGGTCGAATTCGATCCACAGGGAAAGGCGCTCAGTATTGAAGAGAAGCCGAAGCAGCCGAAATCGCGTTACGCGGTCACTGGACTTTATTTCTACGACCGGCAGGTTGTCGAAATTGCCGCGAACCTCAAGCCTTCGAAGCGTGGCGAACTTGAGATTACCGACGTCAACCGCGTCTATCTCGAGCGCAATCAACTCAACGTCTGTGTGATGGGACGGGGCACGGCCTGGCTCGACACGGGCACGCACGAAGCCCTGATGGAAGCGTCATTGTTCATCCAGACCCTGGAGAAACGCCAGGGCCTGATGGTCGCTTGCCCCGAGGAAATCGCCTATCGCTCCGGCTACATCACCGCCGCGCAACTGGAAGCACTGGCACAGCCGATGCGCAACAATGGATACGGCGCCTACCTGCTGCAGTTGCTACGGGAACGCGTGTTCTGATTGATGAAGTCTTGTTGGTGAAGATCGTCTGATGAAAAAAACTGCCACCAGCCTGCCTGGAATCCTGCTCCTCGAACCGCGTGTGTTCGGAGACGACCGCGGCTTCTTTCTGGAAAGCTACAACCAGCGCACCTTTGCCGAGCTTGGCATTCCAGAGCCATTCGTGCAGGACAATCATTCCTATTCCGAGAAAAATGTCATTCGCGGTTTGCACTACCAGATTCACCAGCCTCAGGGAAAACTTGTGCGCGTCATCACCGGCGAGATTCTTGATGTCGCGCTCGACCTCCGCCGTAGTTCTCCTACGTTCGGGAAATGGGAATCCTTCAGACTTTCCGGCGAGAACAAACTCATGTTATGGATGCCGCGTGGATTTGCTCACGGTTTCCGAGTTGTATCCCAAACGGCTCACGTCTTCTATAAGACGACGGATTTTTATGCGCCCGAGCATGAACGCACGGTGGCATGGAATGATCCAGCGTTGAAGATCGCGTGGGAACTTGACGGCGAACCAGGCGTCTCTGCGATCGTGTCGGCAAAGGACCAGCGGGGCGTGCCCTTCGCGCAGGCTGAGAAATTCGAGTAACGCCCGAGTCAATGCAGCCGGAACTCGACCGCAATCGTGGTTTCCACCTCAACCGCACTGCCGCTGGAGAGGTAGGGCTCAAATTTCCAGGACTGGACTGCCTTCGTCGCTGACTGCACCAGCAGATCGGGTCCGGACACAGCCCGTAAGCGTTCTACGCTGCCATCTGGCGCAATCACCGCGTCCAGCACCACAAGTCCTTCCGTACCCGCACTTCGCGCAGCCTCCGGGTAGACCGGCTCGACCTTGGTTAAAATCCGCTTTGCCATGGTTTCTGCAGAGACGTGTTGGGGAGAGCCTTGCAACCCCGACTCCGCAACCGCCGCATGCGCTTCGAGTTCGTTCCAGGACCTCTGCCACTGCCACCATCCCAGACCAGCCAGCGCCAGCGTGCACGCAAAGAGCACGTAGATGCCTCGCCGCCCGACGCGAATTTTTCGCCTTGCTTTGGCAGTCGGCACGGCAGCGGCCTCACGCGCTTCCGTCTCCGTTCTTGCAGCTGCAACTTTCTCTTCGTTCTTGAAATCGCCGATATCCACCGGCTCTGAAGCGGACCGATAAACCCAATACCGGATCATCTCCCGCTGCTCCACCGACAGCCCCGCAAACTCAAGTCCACAACGGAGTCGCGACTGATGGCGAACCAGCGCGCGGGCACGCACGGGCACGCCCACATTGGGAAGCCGCAACTCGACGGCGACTTGCAGATCTGGAACTAACTCTCCAGCAATGACGGCGCCAACTCCGCTTTCACTGAGATCGGTACAACGGCCGGGTAAATTTTCGGGGACTCCGCATCGGAGAGCTATTACATCGAGAGGCACATGAACCGGGTGGCGGGCAAATGCGCGCCGTTGTGTCTCTTCCAGCGCCAGCGATCGAGCTGCACTCATCCAACTGCCTCCGCAAGGTGAAACACTTTCTGGTCACGCGGCTGGGTCAACGACGAAGGCGGCGCTTCATGACAACTGGTGTCAAGAGTATAACGGAAATGGAGAATAGTTTTCCTCAACGTCCGAATACTCCGTTCATGATTCACATCGGGCCACAAGACCTTGTTTTCATTCTGACCGGGGCCGGCACAAGCGCCGAGAGCGGCATTCCCACTTTTCGCGGAACGGGCGGACTGTGGCGAAAATATCGCATCGAAGAAGTGGCATCGCCCGATGCCTGGGCGCGCGATCCTCGGCTGGTCTGGGATTTCTATTCCATGCGCCGGCGCGTTGCCGCCGCCGCCCAACCCAATCGCGGGCATCTTGCGCTCGCCGATCTGGAGGGCAGGATTGCGGACCGCTTGTCCCTCTGCACGCAGAACGTGGACAACCTGCACGAACAAGCCGGATCACACCGCGTTTTTCACATGCACGGCGAGCTTTTCAAGAGCCGCTGTGACGCGTGCCGGCGACCGCCATTCCCCGATGACTCCCGCTACGATGCGCCGGCGGAAATACCGCGCTGCGAATGCGGAGGCAGAATCCGTCCGCACATCTGCTGGTTCGGGGAAGTGCCCTACGATTTGGATCGCATCTTAGCGGCGTTGAATGGCTGCGCCGTGTTCGCCGCAGTGGGAACGTCCGGTGTCGTCGAACCTGCCGCCAGCTTCGTCGCGCATGTCCGTGGACGCGCGCGCACATACTACGTCGGTCCGGAAAAGCCCGCCAATGCGTTGGCATTCGACGAATGTATTCAAGGAGCTGCGGCTGAAGTTCTGCCGAACTTGTTTTCAGTGGAGGTCTAATACTCTAAGTCGCGCCAATTCCGGCCAATACCTATATCGGCGACGAGCGGGACGACCAGCGGATGCGCCTCTTCCATGTGCTCCCGCACCAGCGGCTTCATCGCGTCCACTTCGCTCTCCGGCACTTCAAACACAAGTTCATCGTGCACCTGCAAAGTCATGCGCGACTGTCAGCCCACGCTTTCGGATCTCCTCATCAGTCCGGATCATCGCCAATTTAATCAGGTCGGCAGCCGTTCCCTGCAGCGGAGTGTTCACCGCCGTGCGCTCGGCAAATCCGCGCTGGGTAGCGATTCTTGCTGTTGATATCGGGAATCGGCCGAACGCGCCCGAAGAGCGTCTTCACTTTGCCATCGCCCCGCGTCTGCTCGAGCGTGGCATCGATGAAGGCCCGCACTCCCGCATACTTTTCAAAATACGCATCGATGAATCTCCGCGCCTCGCCCGGCTCAATGCCAAGTTGTTGCGACAGCCCAAACGCCGACAATCCGTAGACGATCCCGAAGTTCACTACCTTGGCCTGCCGGCGGTGTTCCGGCGTTACCATCAGCGGCGGCACTCCGAATACCTGCGACGCGGTCAGAGTGTGGATGTCGTCGCCGCGCCGGAACGCCTCGACCAGCAGCTTGTCTTTCGAGAAGTGCGCCAGCAGCCGCAGTTCGATCTGCGAATAATCGGCGGCCAGCAGTACGTGCCCGGGCTCGGCAATGAACGCCGCTCGAATCTCACGCCCTAGTTCAGTGCGGACCGGAATATTCTGCAGGTTCGGATTCGCCGATGACAGCCTGCCCGTCGCTGTTCCCGTCTGCCCGAAGGTCGTATGGACGCGGCCGCTCTGGCTGCGAATGAGCACCGGCAATGCATCTACATAAGTCGACTTCAACTTCGTCAGTTGCCGGAACTCCAGCACCAGCCGCGGAACTTCGTGATCCGCCGCCAGTCCTTCCAGCACATCCACTGCGGTCGAAATCTTTTTCCCTTTCCCGTATTTCGAGGGCATCGGCAGCACGAGTTTGTTGAACAGCACATCACCAAGCTGCTTTGGCGAATTGATGTTGAACTCCACGCCGCAAAGCTCATAAATATCCCGAGCCTTGGCGGCGGCCTCGCGCTGCAACTTCCCTGACATCTGTTCTAGTGCCGCCAGATCAATCTTCACGCCCGCATCTTCCATGCGCGCGAGAACCGGCACCAGCGGCACATCAATTTCCTCGTACACCGAGGTCAATCCCTGCTCGTCGACTTCTTTGCGGAGCGCACTGGCTAGGCGGCCGGTTACATCCGCCGCCTCGGCCAGGTTGCCGCTCAGCTTCAAATTGAATCTCCGCAGCGCAACTTCGGGCAATGAATGCGACGAGTAGGTCGGATCGAGCAAATAGGAATAGAGCATCGGATCATGCCGCACTCCGGTCAGCGCTATGCCCTGTTCGGAAAAATGGTGCAGGGCTAACTTGAAGTCATGAACCGTCTTCGGCAGAGTAGGATCTTCGAGCGCGCTTTTCACTCGATCGGCGAGCGCCTTGTCATCGAGCGCGACCATCGCTCCAGCCCCTGGCGCATTTGAAACGGCTAGGCGCTTCAGACCGACGGCACTCTGATCCTCAGTGTCCGCATCCTGCAAAGCCAGAAACCCCGATTGCGCCGGCTGAGGCTCTTCATCGTCCTCTTCAACGCTCTCGCTTTGTTCCGTCGGAATGGCCAGCGCGAGCGGCGCGTTCTCGCCCAAACCTCTCAAATACTCCTCGAATTCGGCTTTCGACTTGATCTCCCGGTAGTCGCCCTCTTTCACTTCCACCACGGGAAGCAACTCTTTCAGCAAAGAGGTGAATTCGAGTTCGGCAAATAGCGCGCGCAGCGCCTCAACGTCGGGTTCGCCCACTTTCATAGCGGAAACATCCAGTTCGACTGCCACATCGGTGTCAATCGTCACCAATTGTTTGCTGTACAGGATGTTGTCACGATTGTTCTGCAGCGATTCCCGATACGTCTTCTTTTCCACCTCGGCGGCCCGTTCCAGCGCCTGTTCCACGCTGCCAAAGCGCTGAATCAGTTCCACCGATCCCTTGTCGCCGATCCCCGGCGCTCCCGGAATGTTGTCCACTGCGTCGCCGCGCAGCGCCATCACATCCACTACCTTCGATGGAGGCACTCCGAGAAGCTCTTCCACCTTCGCCGCATCGCAGATCAGGTTGTCCTTCGGCGGATTCAGCACTTGCACCTTGTCGTTCACCAGTTGCAGCATGTCTTTGTCGCTCGACACGACAAAAACGGGGTGCGATTCCGCCGCCGCTTTCCGGGCCAGCGTTCCAATCACATCGTCGGCTTCATAACCTTCCAACTGCAAAATTGGGATGCGATATCCCTCCAGCGCCCGCCGAATGTAGGGAATCTGCTGCACCAAGTCCCCAGGCATCTCGGCGCGGTTCGCCTTGTAGCCGCCATACTCCGCTTCCTTGAAGGTCTGCGTCTTGATGTCGAATTTGCGGATGGTAGTAATCGCTTCCGCCTGCTGATTGCGGATCGTCGGTGCCCCCACATCGAACACCGCCGCCAGGTACTCGGGCGAAAAATCGTCGCGCAGCTTGCGCAGCATGTTGACGAAAACATACGTCGCCGCCGTCGGAACCCCGGTCTTAGTGGTCATCGGCCGCTGCCGCGCCATCGCGTGATAAGCGCGAAAAATAAACGACATCGTGTCAATCAGGAAGATCCGGCCCTTCTCCTTACTATGTGCGGAAACAGAAGAAGGTCCAGGCGTGGTGGCACTCACTTGCGACGTCGATTTCTTTTTGGAAGGCAATAGTCCAAGTTTAACAGCTAAGAAAGTTCGGGGATCGCAACGAACCGCGAATGACGTTCTTCCAAACCTTGGGCAATCGCGTATGATATGAAGTTTTCGGCCCTCGACGCACTGAGTGCTGAATGCTGAGTGCTGAATGCTGCCCTTCAAGCTCGTCTACAGCGACGACTATTACCTGCCCATCGGGTCCCATGTCTTTCCCTCCGAAAAATACAGGTGCATTCATGACCGGCTGCTCGCGTCTGGAATTGCAGAGCCTTCCGATTTTGTTGCGCCTCCTCCGGCAACCGACGAGGACGTGCTGCTCGTCCACACTCCGCGATACGTCGAAAAATTGAAGACCGGTACGCTGAGCGCGATGGAAGAACTGGAGCTCGAGGTCCCCTATTCGCCGGAGTTAGTCCGCGCCTTCTGGCTGGCGGCAGGCGGTTCCGTGCTGGCCGCTGATCATGCCCTCGACAACGGAATTGGGATCAGTATCGGCGGAGGATTCCATCACGCCCATCCCGGTCACGGCGAAGGCTTCTGCATGATCAACGATGTGGCTGTCGCCATCCGCCGCATGCAGCGTGATGACCGGATCCGCACCGCGATGACCGTCGATTGCGACGTCCATCAAGGCAATGGCACGGCCGTGGTTTTTTCCGGCCCGCGCGCTCCCAGCGATCAGCTACCCTCGACGCTGGCTTCGGTTCTCGATCCCGCGCACCACACCGGGCGCCCGGCCCCGCCCGGAATGAGGCCGCGCAGCGTCCACGCCGAGGATGTCTTCACCATCTCGCTCCATCAGCAAAACAACTACCCGGTATTTAAGCCTCCTTCTTCGCTTGACATGAATTTGCCCGATGGGCTTGGCGACGGCGAATACCTGGCGGCCCTGGGCGATGCGCTCAGTTTGGGATTGGGCAGGTTCCAGCCGGAGCTCATCTGTTACCTCGCCGGAGCTGATCCTTACTGCGAAGATCAGCTTGGCGGATTATCGCTGACGATTGAGGGACTGAAGAAGCGCGATGCTCTTGTGTTCCAAATCGCCAAGGCCGAGCGCATCCCCGTCATGGTCACACTCGCCGGCGGCTACGCTCTGAAGCTCGCAGACACAATTACCATTCACTGCAACACGGTAATCGCCGCAAAGGAAGTGTTTAGCGGGGGCTAACCGAGGTCCGAGAAAGCGCGGAAGTTATACTCGACGCTATGGACGTCACTCCTTCTCAGCTTGCGCACCGTGAGATCTATAACATTCTAATCAGCGCCGTGGTGCCGAGGCCGATTGCGTGGGTCTCGAGCCTCAGTGCTTCCGGACAGCCCAACTTGGCTCCGTTTTCGTTCTTCAATGCGGTATGCGCCAAACCTCCGCTGCTGGCATTTGCGCCGGGGATGCGCTCGCCGAAACAACAGGGAGCGGCAGGAACTGATCTCGCCGGAGTGCCCAAAGACACGTTGCGGAATATTCGCGAGACCCGGGAATTCGTGATCAACATGGTCACCTACGAACTGGCCGAGGCCATGAACCTGACCAGTGGCGACTATGACGCGTCCATCAACGAATTCGAAGTGGCGAGAGTCGCCGCGGCACCTTCGAAGATCGTGCGTCCGCCGCGCGTGGCCGAGTCTCCCGTCAGCTTTGAATGCAAGCTGCATCAGATTCTCGACTTCAATCCCGCTCCCGAAGGCGGCAGCCTGGTGATTGGAGAAATCGTCTCGATTCACATCAACGAGCAGCACGTGAAAGAAGGCCGCCTGGACCGGAACTCGCTTGATCTGATCGGCCGCATGGGCGGCATGCAGTACACGCGGACCACCGAGCGTTTTGAGATGGTGCGGCCGAAGGTGGAGTGAAGAGAGAGGATTGCTCGTAACTCGCGGCCCGCAGCCTGCGACCATCTTCCCGCCTGTTAAAATAATGCTGGTCCCGCATGTTTGAGAATCTCCAGGAAAAACTCCAGCGCGCCTTCAAATCTCTCCGCGGACAAGCTGTCCTCACCGAAGAGAACATCTCCGAGGCGTTGAAACAGATCCGTCTGGCGCTGCTGGAAGCCGACGTCAACTTCAAAGTTGTCAAAGAGCTGATCGACCGCATTCACGCCAAGGCTGTCGGCCAGGAAGTGTTGACTGCGCTCTCGCCCGGCGAGCAGGTCATCAAAATCGTTCGCGACGAACTGGTCACGACGCTTGGCAAGGATACGGCTAAGTTAAAGTTCGCCTCGCAACCGCCGACCGTCGTGCTCATGGCCGGACTGCAAGGCTCCGGCAAAACCACGACCTCCGGCAAGCTTGCCAACTGGCTGAAGAATGGCGGACATCGTCCGCTGCTGGTCTCGGTCGACGTCTATCGTCCCGCGGCACGCGAGCAACTCAAAGTGGTTGCGGCGGCGATCAAGGCCAACCTTTACGAAGGCGAAGTTGGTGAAGCGAATACCGCAACCGTCGAGCGGCTTGCCAAAGAAGCGCGGCGCGAAGCGATCAACTCCGGGTGCGACGTGCTTATCGTCGATACTGCTGGACGTCTCCACATCGACGAACAACTGATGGAAGAGATGCAGTCGCTGAAGCGGCTGCTGAATCCGCAGGAAATTCTGTTCGTCGCCGATTCCATGACTGGACAAGACGCCGTTAACTCGGCCGATGAATTCCATAAGAAGCTCACGCTCACCGGCGTCATCCTCACTAAAATGGACGGCGATGCCCGCGGCGGTGCTGCGATCTCCATTCGCCAGGTCACGGGACAGCCCATCAAGTTCATCGGCATCGGCGAAAAATACGACGCGCTGGAGCCGTTCCATCCCGACCGCATCGTCTCGCGCATTCTGGGCATGGGCGACATTCTCTCGCTCATCGAAAAGGCCGAGTCGCAGATTGACAAGAAGAAGGCCAACGAACTGGCCTCCAAAATGCTCGCGGGGGACGGCTTTTCGCTTGAAGATTTCCGCGACCAGTTGCGGCAGGTCCGCAAGATGGGGTCGCTGCAAAGTCTGATGGGCATGCTGCCCAATGTCGGAGCGTTTTCGGGTATGCAGAAAGCCGCCGACAAAATTGACGAAAAGCAGATCAACCGGGTCGAGGCCATCATTAGTTCGATGACCGCGTACGAGCGCAACCATCACGAATCGATCAACGGCAGCCGCCGCAAGCGCATTGCCCGCGGCTCGGGCACCAGCGTGCAGGAAGTCAACAATTTGCTTCGCCAGTACGCGCAGATGAAAAAGATGTTCAAGCAAATGGGGAAACCGAGTTTCGCTCGGAGGATGGCCGGAATGAAGTTTCCGGGAATGTAGGAACCAGTTGTCAGTTCTCAGTTCTCAGTAAAATCTAGCCTGCCGACTCGCGTTGATTCTTATGAAATGGCGTTCTCTTCAAGAATCCGGCTCCTACAGCGACTTTCGGCCTCTGCGCGAAATTCTTGCCGAGCGCAAAGAAGAGATCGCCAGGTACGTTCCTGCCGACGTTCAGGCTGTGCACGCACGCGCCGTAGCTGGCCTCAAGGCTCAAGGGCTTGCAGCCTGTGCACTCAAGGTCGGCGACAAATCGCCTTCGTTTGAACTTCCCGACCACAATGGCCAGCTCGTTTCCTCCGCCGATCTTCTGGCCAAAGGCCGACTCGTGCTCTGTTTCATCCGCGGGCGCTGGTGCCCATTTTGCGTTGGACAGATGGAGGCCATGTCCTCGATCGCCGCCGAGATCGAAGCCGCTGGAGCGTCGCTGGTCGCCGTCTCTCCGCAAACGGAAAAGCAGGCTTTCTTCATGAACGACCAGCACAAGCTCGCCTTCCCGCTGCTTGTGGACACTCACAACCAGCTCGCCCGCCAGTTCGGACTGGTGTACCGCGTTCCCGAAGAACAGCAGGGGCTCTACCGCAGCACCTTCGTCAACCTCCCCTTCGCTAACGGCGACTCCAGCTGGGAGCTACCCATCCCAGCAACCTTTGTTATCGATCGCGACGGCACCTTTCTGTTCGCCTCCGCTAACGAGGACTACACTGAGCGGCCGGAGCCGCTGGAAATACTGTTGGTGGTCGAGAACCCCCGCCACGATTAAGCCCGCATCCCCCAATCTCCCACCCTATTCCCGAGCATCTAAACCTTGACAATGACTCGCTCAGGTTATAGCATGACACAGAGCGTAATAATCATCGCATTGATTATAAAGCACTTATCAGTTTAGGAGGATGCGTTATGGGCAAGATTATTGGAATTGACCTGGGCACCACGAACTCCTGCGTAGCGGTTATGGAGGGCGGAGAGCCTAAGGTTATTGCTAACGAAGAAGGTGGGCGGACTACGCCTTCGGTCGTCGGATTCACCAAGACTGGGGAACGGCTGGTGGGGCAGGTCGCCAAGCGGCAGGCCATTACCAATCCTGAGAACACAGTTTATTCGATCAAGCGGTTTATGGGACGCCGCTACGACGAGGTCAGCGAAGAACTCAAGATGGTCCCATACAAGGTTGAGCGGGACGGCGACCACGTAGCCGTCATGGCGCAGGGGAAGAAATACACTCCGCCGGAGATCTCGGCGATGATCCTGCAAAAACTGAAGAAGGCGGCGGAAGACTATCTGGGCGAGAAAGTGACCGAAGCGGTCATCACCGTGCCTGCGTATTTCAACGATGCGCAGCGCCAGGCGACTAAAGATGCGGGCAAGATTGCCGGGCTGGACGTGAAGCGCATCATCAATGAGCCGACTGCGGCAGCGCTTGCCTACGGGCTCGACAAGGGCAAGGACGAGACCATCGCTGTGTACGACTTCGGCGGCGGCACGTTCGATATTTCGATTCTCGAAGTCGGCGGAGGCGTGGTCGAAGTCAAGGCCACCAACGGCGACACGCACCTGGGCGGCGACAACATCGATCAGCGATTGGTGGATTGGCTGATTGACGAGTTCAAGAAAAACGAAGGCCTTGACCTGCGCGGCAAGGGCAATGAGATGGCTTTGCAGCGTCTGCGCGATGCAGCCGAGCGGGCCAAGATCGAGCTTTCGACCACCATGGAGCATGAGATCAATCTACCGTTCATTACGGCGGATGCTTCCGGTCCGAAGCACCTGGTCATCAAGCTGACGCGGGCCAAGCTGGAATCGATGGTCGAGGACATTTTGCAGCGGTCGGTAGGGCCGTCGAAGCAGTGCATGAAAGATGCGGGCATCGATGCCAGCAAGATTAATGAAGTGGTGCTGGTTGGCGGACAGACGCGTATGCCGCGTATCCAGCAGATCGTGAAAGAACTGTTTGGACGCGAAGGCCACAAGGGCGTGAACCCGGATGAAGTGGTCGCGGTCGGCGCGGCGATTCAGGGCGGCGTGCTCAAGGGCGAGGTGAAAGACCTGCTGCTGCTGGACGTGACTCCTTTGACTCTGTCGATCGAGACGTTGGGCGGCGTGGCAACGGCGATGATCCCGCGCAACACTACGATTCCGACCAAAAAGACGGAGACATTTTCGACCGCAGCCGACAGCCAGACTTCGGTCGAAGTGCATGTGCTGCAGGGCGAGCGTCCAATGGCGGCGCAGAACCGGACTTTGGGCAAATTCCATCTGACCGGACTGCCTCCGGCGCCTCGGGGCGTGCCACAGATCGAGGTGACGTTTGACATTGACGCCAACGGCATCCTGAACGTGACCGCGAAGGATATGGCCACGAGCAAGGATCAGAAGATCACGATCACGTCGTCTTCAGGCTTGTCGAAGGAAGAGGTCGATCGTATGGCCAAGGAAGCCGACGCGCACTCTTCCGAAGACAAGGCGCGGCGCGAAGAGATCGAGGCCAAGAATCAGCTCGACTCGATGGTCTACAACATCGAGAAGATGCTGAAAGAGCATGGCGACAAGATCTCCGGCACCGAACGCGGGGACGTGGAGAACGCACTGGCCGACGCCAAGAAAGCCATCGAAGGCGGCGACAAGTCGGCGATGGATTCGGCGCGCGAAAAGCTGACCACGGCGTCGCACAAACTGGCGGAGCAGATGTACAAGGCTACGCAGGCGTCGGGCACTCCTGGTGCAGGTCCGACTCCCGGTGCAGGCCCCGCGTCGGGCGGCGACGGTCATGCTCAGAAGAAGGACGAAGGCGTAATCGACGCTGAGTACGTGGACGTGGAAGACAAGAAGTAACCCGTCAGCTGTCAGCCATCAGCGAGTGGCACTTCAGTGGGGGCGCGAAGGCGCCCCCAACTTGCATCACACTTAAAGGACTTGTCATCCCTCGTGCAGGAAAGAGGAAAGCGAATTGAGATTCGAAGTCAATGGACAGATGTTTTTTGTGAACTTCATCCCCGAAGAGGGACGCTGGTACTGCTTTGCGCCCACCGCAATCGGTGTGCAGCGGATTGCGGTATCGATGGATGCCTCGCCATTTGAGGCGTTCACCGTTTCGGTGGACGAGCAAGCGAAGGAAGTGGTGAACTGAGGAAGCCGTTCTCAGTTCGCGGTTCTCAGTTCTCAGTTCCGCGAAGGCCGCCACACACGCGCTACAATGAAGGGCCGGATGCTGAGTGCTGATTGCTGAAAAATGGCGACAACCGCTAACAAAGACTACTACGGCGTTCTCGGTGTAAAGAAGTCGGCCTCCACCGACGACATCCGCAAGGCATTCCGCAAGCTTGCCCGCAAGTATCATCCCGACGTCAATCCTGGGGACAAGGGAGCGGAAGAAAAGTTTAAGACGCTTTCCGAGGCCAACGACGTCCTCAGCGATCCGAAAAAGCGGAAGATTTACGATCAACTGGGTTTTTATTCCGACAACATCGATCCGGCGACTGCGGAGGCTTACGCGCGCGGCGGCGGACAGCCTGGGCACTGGCCCCGCCGACTTTGGCGGAGGCTTTCCGGGAGGTCGTCATCCCGGAGGACCGAGCAACGTCGATTTCGGCGGCTTTGATTTTTCCGACCTGTTCGAAGGCGCCCGCGCTGGGGGACGGAAGAGTTCGAGCACCGGGAGCGGCGGGATTCCGCGACATCTTCTCCAGTATTTTCAGTGGTGGCGGGCACGGCGAGCCTGCCGACGAGGGCCCGGAACCGGGCAGCGACCTTGAGTATCAGGTCAACGTGCCGTTCTGGACAGCGATCCGCGGCGGGGTGATGAAGCTGAATATCGCCCGGCGCGACGTCTGCGGAAACTGCCACGGCAATGGCTTCACCGAAGTCGCCGGGCCACGTGTCCGCAGTGTCACGGCAAGGGAACGATCGAACAAACCGGCGGCCGCATGAAGTTCAACGTCACCTGCCCCCGATGTCATGGGACGGGCAAGAATATCTCGACCTGCCCGGTCTGCCATGGCGAAGGCAGCGTCGAGCGCACCGATCCACTGGAAATACGCATCAAGGCCGGAACCCGCGATGGGCAGCGCATTCGGATCGCCGGCAAAGGCAACGCCGGGCTGCGGGGAGGCGGCGTCGGCGATCTCTACGTCATCATCCGCATCGGTGAGCATCCGCTGTTCCGGCGCGAGGGCGACGACATCCACATCACGGTGCCGGTGACGGCGGTTGAAGCCGCGCTGGGATCGAAGATCGAAGTACCCACCATCGACGGCCGAAGCATGCTGAAGATTCCTCCCGGGACGCAGTCCGGCCAGAAGCTTCGGCTGCGCGAAAAAGGCGTGCCCTCGGCGACCAAAGACGACGTCCGCGGAGATGAGATTGTCGAGGTCAAGATCACCGTCCCCATGCCCCGCGACGAAAAAACCAAAGAACTGCTGCGCGAGCTGGCTAAGCTGAATCCTGAGGATCCTCGGGAAGAACTTTGGAAACAAGTCTGAGACCGGTTGCCGGCGGAGTTGAGGTTCCAGAACTGCATTGCGCGATCGCCGGCGGAGGATAAATGGCGTCTGCACCCGTCACTTCCATTCCATCTTTGACGTTCCCCTTGCGAATTGAGGGACTGGTCAAACGCTTCGGCGACTTGACTGCGGTCAATGGCATTACGCTGGAATTGAAGAGTGGGGAATGCTTGGGATTGCTCGGCCCCAACGGCGCGGGCAAGAGCACGCTGATTCGGAGCATAGTCGGCCGCGTCATTCCGGACGCGGGTAAAGTATCGATCTTCGGCGAGCGGGCAGATTCGACTGGCGCGCGCATGGCACTGGGGTGGGTTCCGCAAGAACTGGCGCTCTACCCGAAGCTCACCAGCCGCGAAAACCTGGAATCGTTCGGCGAGTACCACGGCCTTCGACGTGCCGCCCTGAAAACGGCGGTGGCATGGTGCCTCGAGTGGGCCGCGCTCACCGACCGCGCCCAAGAACCGGTGAAGAATCTGTCGGGAGGAATGAAACGACGGCTGAACATGGCAGCCGGACTGATTCACCGCCCAAAAGTGATCTTGATGGACGAACCCACGGTCGGAGTCGATCCGCAATCCCGCAACCGCATTTTTGAAATGATCGAGAAGCTGCGCGGTGAGGGAGTCTCCATGATTTACACGACGCACTACATGGAGGAAGCGGAGCGGCTCTGCGATCGCATCGCGATCATCGATCATGGGCGCATCATTGCTTTGGGAACCAGGGATGAACTGGTACGGAATGCTTTCGCATTCCGCAGCGAGGTGCTGGCGCGATTCGCGAACCGCGACGACAGTGTTGCCGCATGGGTGAAACAGCGTGGCGGACTTTACGAAAACGGTATGGCACAGTTCACCATTGAGCACGCGACTGAAATTGCCGGATTGCTCGACGCCGCTACCAAGGCGGGACATGAACTGGCAGACATCTCACTGAGGAAGCCCAACCTCGAATCCGTTTTCCTGCACTTGACCGGAAGGGAGTTACGCGATTGATTCTCCCCATTGTGCGCACTGCACTGATCGCCTTGCGCCGCGACCGTGGCGCTCTGGCGCTGAGCTTTATCCTGCCGATAGCGTTTTTCACCATCTTTGCCGTGATCTTCGGCGGTCGCCGTGACAGCACCCCCAAGGTCAGTCTCCTGGTGGCCGATGAAGACCACAGCGCCGCCTCCCAGAGACTGATCAAGGGCCTCGAGCGTGAAGGATCGCTGTCGGTAAAGAGAAGGCCGGCAGCGAAGCAGGGCGTGGAGCAACCGGACTACACGGCCGCGACGGCAGAAGCGGCGGTAAAAGCCGGATCGGCGCCGGTGGCGCTGATCGTACCTCGTGGCTTCGGAGAGAATCCAATTTCATTCGGCCGCGCCGCTCCGAACCGGCCGACGATCCAGTTGCTGAAAGACAGCAGCGACATGGTCGCGCCGCAAGTGGTCGCCGGGATGCTCCAGAAAGTTGCGATGACCTCGATGCCCGACATCATGGCGGAACAGGGATCGAAGTACATGGATGAGTACGCCGGCGGGTTTACCCCGGAACAAAGGAAAAGGATCGACGAGGGCCTCGAAGCTCTGCGCCAGCGCGAGAGCGCAGAGAGCAACGGCCAACCAGCCGCGCCTGCCGATTCAAACGCCGGCATGCCCATTGCAGTGGCCTCCCGCGATGTAGTCGGTGAGCACAAGAACAATCCGATGGTGTCTTTCTACGCCGCAGCCATCGGAGTGATGTTCCTGCTCTTTACCGCCAGCGGTGCGGGAGGCTCCCTGCTGGACGAAGCCGAAAGTGGAACGCTCGACCGGGTGCTGAGTTCGCGGGTAACCATGGGAGCGCTGCTGGCCGGTAAGCTCTGCTTTTGCTCGTTGCTGGCGTTCGCGCAACTGGTTCTGATGTTTATCTGGGCATGGCTGATTTTCAAAATCGATTTCCCCTCACATATTCCCGGCTTTGTGGTGATGGGGCTCTCTACGGCCTTTGCGGTGGGAGCCTTCGGCATGCTGCTGGCCAGCATCTGCCGCACGCGCGCACAACTGGGTCCGCTCTCGACGCTGGTGATCCTGATCATGTCCTCCATTGGGGGGAGCATGTTCCCGCGTTTCCTGATGCCCGAAGCGATGCAGAAAGCTGGTTTGCTGACCATCAACGCCTGGGCAATCGACGGCTTCACGAAGGTTTTCTGGCGCGATGAGCCGGTTTCACACCTCTGGCCGCAGGTCCTGGTGCTGCTTGCAGTGGGCACCGTGTTGTGCGCCATCGCTCGCAGGCTCGCCCGCCGGTGGGAATATTCCTAAACAGGTTTTTGCCACCTCATCCGACCGCTGCAGCCGTCAGTCGCTTCCTTCCCTCGGCGTCTCGGCGGTGACAGGGTTCCGGCTCCCATTACCTCCGTACCTGTCCCTACGACAAAATTTTTCAAGATTTCTTAAGAAATTTCTTGCATCTGTGGAAATTTGCCGTAATCTCACAATTGCGAACTAACTTCGCCGACAATGCCCGGAAATCGCAGTTCACCCTGGGAGCCGCGTGACGAAAGTCAAGGGAGACGCGGTGGTGAGAGTGAGTCGCTTGAGGAGGAAGCCATAGAAATTGGCAACAGCTACCCGAACCGCTAACCTTTCGCAGCCTAGCTTTATTCCTACTGTCGCCCCCCGGAAGAAATCTATCCGTCTCACCCTGTGGCCTTTGGTCGCCGCGACCTTCTTTATGGTCTCGGGCGGAACCTATGGCACCGAGGACATCGTGCACGGCGCCGGGTATGGCAAGGCAATTCTCATCCTGCTGCTGACCCCGCTGCTTTGGAGCCTTCCGACCGCGTTCATGATCGGCGAACTCTCCAGCGCGCTGCCTTTTGAAGGCGGCTACTACGCCTGGGTTCGGCGCGCCATGGGAAGTTTCTGGGGATTTCAGGAAGCATGGCTGTCGCTGGTGGCGTCCATTTTCGATATGGCGATTTATCCCACGCTGTTTGTCGCCTACCTCACGCGCATGTTCCCCTGGTTCCAGGAAAACCATCGCGGCGTAGCCGTGGCACTGGGCGTGGTGATCGTGTGCGCAATCCTCAATATCATGGGCGTAAAGGTCGTCTCGACGACTTCGCTCTGGCTGTTCTTCGCCCTGTCGGCGCCGTTTGCGGCCATTTTTGTGCTGGCGCCGTTCAAGATTCACGCACTGGCCAGTGCCGTGACCAAACCGACTACCTCGAACGTCGACATCCTTGGCGGCCTGCTCATCTGCATGTGGAACTACATGGGATGGGATAACGCCTCCACCATCGCCACCGAAGTGGAGCGTCCGCAGCGCACCTATCCGCGGGCCATGCTGTGGGCGGTGGTCATTGTCTGCGTCACTTACGTTCTTCCCTTTGCCGCCATGTGGATCACCGGGCTTCCGGCCAGCGCCTGGGAAACCGGCGCTTGGGCCGACATCGCGCAGTTGATGGGTGGACCGCTGCTTCGGATCGCGCTGGTGGCGGGCGGCATGATGAGCGGCTTCGGTATGTTCAATGCGCTGGTTATGAGCTACTCGCGGCTGCCGCTGGCCATGGCGCAGGATGGCATGCTGCCGAAAGTTTTTGCCAAGCTGCATAAGAAATCGCGCGCGCCGTGGGTCGCGATTCTGGCGCTGGCCGTCGGTTGGGGCTTGGCGTTGAATCTTGGCTTCGAACGGCTGGTCACGCTCGACATCATGATTTACGGCGCCAGCCTGGCGCTCGAATTTGTGGCCTTGATCTGCCTGCGCATTCGGGAACCGAAGTTGAAGCGTCCGTTCCGCGTGCCTGGCGGCCTGTTTGGAGCGATTGCCGTTGGCATTCCTCCCGTGCTGCTGCTGGGATTTGCCATTATCCGCAGCGAACACGAAGTCGTGCTCGGCATGAGCTCGCTCCTGTTCGGCTTGATCGTGATCGTCGCCGGCGTGGTTGCTTACCTGATCAACCATGCTCTGAAGCCGGCCGGCTGGACCACCGTCACGCCGAAACCGGAGATGGCGGCGTAGCTTTTCAGTACTTCGGCCTTTACCGTTGAGACGGGGCTTGCCCCGTCTCTTTTCTTTTTGGGGCGCGCGATGCGATGATGGTGCCTGGATTCCCACGATGACCAAACGTAAATCCAAGGGCGCGTACATGATCTCGGCGGTCGCCGAGATGTATGAGATTCATCCGCAGACCTTGCGCCTCTACGAGCGCGAAGGGCTGCTCAAACCCAGCCGCACCGAAGGCAATACCCGGCTCTACACCGATGAAGATTTGCAGCGGCTCGAGTTCATCCTGTCGCTGGCGCGCGATCTGGGCGTCAACATCAGCGGGATCGCCATCATTCTGCAAATGCGCGAGCGCATGGAAGAAATGCAGCGCCAGATCCAGGAGTTCGTGCAGTACATTCAACGCGAGGTACTGACCCGGGCACGGCGGCCGCCGATCCCTCCAAAGGCGCGATCGTGCCGCTACGGCGTCCCCTGATTCCTGTCGTGGATTCATCGAGGCGAAAAGACGGTTCGAAGTAGAGCGGGTTTCGCGCCCGTTTGGCAGCACGGCTGAAGGAGACGTCAATGACGAACAATAATCCTGGCGCACATTGGCCGACCACCAGTGCTTCCCTGATCGTGGGCGCTGCATTCTTTGGGCTGTGGTTCTGGCTGCTGCCCTCATGGTTGGGCTTTCGCGTCGAAGCAACATCTGGAGCACCCTGGCGCTGGATTGCGGCCCTGCCATCGGTGCTTGGTTTCGCGGTGGCTCTCCGGTGCGTGTGGGACTTCGGACGAACCGGGCATGGAACGCCGGCGCCGATCGCTCCACCGACAAGGCTGGTGGTGGTGGGCTTCTATCGCTACGTGCGGAACCCGATGTATCTGGGGTTTGGCGCGGGTTGGGTGGGGCTGTGGGTGGTTTTCGGACGGGCAACCCTGGCCGCGATCCTAGGTGTGTGCGCCGTTGCGCTCGGCGTGGTCTTATTCGTGTTGCTGTACGAGGAACCGCACCTGCGCAAGATATTCGGCGCGGAGTATGAAGAATATTGCCGGAACGTCCGCCGCTGGATCCCGCTGATTCGGGCATGGAAGCGGTGAGGCAATCCGCCTAGCTTCTACTTTTCTCGCTGAAACAGATACCGGCCGCCTCGGTCTTTTGCCACCTGCTCTGCCACTTTCAAAAACGCTCTTCCCGCATGCGACAACGTCGATTCCTGCCGGTACACCAACCGCAACTTGCGCTGAAAACGCAGATCGCGCACCGGAATGCGTACCAGCTCTCCGCGGCTGATCTCGTTTTCCACGCTGATTTCGGGCACCAGCGCCACTCCATTCCCCATGCACACGAAACGCATGATGGCTTGCAGCGTGGGCAGTTCCACGTCCATGTGCAACGGAGTTTTGTGGCGGCGGAACGCTTCGATCACCTTATCGCGGTACGGCGACGCCACGATGTGGGCTACGAACGACTCCGCGCCCAACTGCCGGACGCTGACCTCACCCGCCGCGGCCAGGGGATGGCCCGGAGGAACCACCAGGGTCAACTCGTCCAGATACACCACCGCCGATTGCAACTGCGGCTCCTGCGGATCGTAGGAAAGTACGCCCAGTTCCACGTTGTGCTTGAGCACATCGTCGGGAATGTGGCTGCCCAGCGAACGTCGCACCGTGATCTTAATCGTCGGATACAGGCGGCGAAACTCGCCCAGCACCGGCAACAGGTAGAGCGCCGTAAATTCATTGGCGGCGATCGCCAGTTGGCCTTTCTGTAACTCGCGCATCTCCACCAACGCCGTCTGCGCGTCCTGCCGCAGGTTAAGCAACTTCTCGGCATATTCCTGCAACACCCGTCCCGCGTCGGTGAGTACACCCTCGCGCGAAGAACGGTCGAACAGAGGCTCGCCGATCTCCAGCTCCAGTTTGCGGATGGTCTGGCTGACCGCCGACTGCGTGCGAAACAGCTTTTCCGCCGCCCGCGAAAACCGCCGTTCGCGAGCCACGGTGAGGAAGACTTCCAGTTGCGAAAGGTCCATAGGGATCAGGAGTCAGGTGTCAGGTGTCAGGCTGCGAGTGTCCGCAGTTGGGGCTCCTGACACCTGAGACCTGACACCTGAGACCTTGTTGTGAATCATAGATACTCCATAAGCTCGTCTAATATTATCACAATTTCTAATGTTGTCGTAAATATAATAATCTTTTCTTTAGCCTCAGTCTGCCGATAATGTAAGTAAGTACTTTTCCGGGAGGCTCGCATTTATGGATAAGCCGCGCATCACCATTTTCGACACCACGCTTCGTGACGGCGAGCAGTCGCCGGGTTGCAGCATGAATGTGCAGGAAAAGCTGCACCTGGCCCAGCAACTCGACCGCCTGGGCGTGGACGTGATCGAGGCCGGATTCCCGATTGCCTCCGATGGCGACTTCGAAGCGGTACAGCGCATCTCCGCCACGGTAAGGCGTCCCATCATCGCGGGTCTGGCCCGCGCCTGTAACGGTGACGTTGACCGGGCGTGGCAGGCATTGCAGGGAGCCGCACATCCGCGCATCCACGTTTTTCTGGCAACCTCTGACATTCATCTGAAATACAAGCTGCGCATCACGCGCGAGCAGTGCCTGGAGCAGGCGCGCAACGCCGTCCGGCACGCGAAGTCTCTGTGCGCCGACGTTGAATTCTCACCCGAGGATGCCACCCGTACCGACGTTCCATTTCTCTGCCAGGTGGTCGAAGCCGTGATCGCAGCCGGTGCCACCACCGTTAACATTCCCGACACCGTCGGCTACAGCATGCCCGAGGAATACGGACAGCTCATTCGCACGCTGCGTGAAAAAGTTGCCGGCATTGACAAAGTAACGATCTCGACGCACTGCCACAACGACCTTGGTCTGGCGGTCGCGAACTCACTGGCGGGAGTTCAGCAGGGCGCACGTCAGGTGGAGTGCACCATCAACGGCATTGGCGAACGTGCCGGCAATGCCTCCCTCGAAGAAATCGTCATGGCCATGCGGGTGCGTCCCGACCGCTATCGTTACGAAACCGCGGTGGCCAGCGAGCACCTGTATGCTTCCAGCCAGATGTTGGCGGAAATCACCCGCGTTCCCGTGCAACCCAACAAAGCCATCACCGGCCGCAACGCGTTCGCGCACGAGGCCGGAATTCACCAGGATGGCATGCTCAAGAATCCGCTGACCTACGAAATCATGACGCCCCAATCGGTCGGTGTGCCCGATTCGCGGCTGGTGCTGGGCAAGCACTCCGGCCGCCACGCGCTCGCTCTCCGCTGCGAGCAACTGGGACACCAGTTTGAACGCCGCGAACTCGATGAGATCTATCGCAGGTTTGTAGTTCTGGCGGACCGGATCAAGAAGGTCCAAGATAGCCATTTGCTCGAACTGATCCAGGACGTCAGCCGCGGCGCCGTTAGCCCCAGCGATGTCACTGGCCAAAGCAAGAAGTTTCCACCCGCTACGGCCCCTTTGCCTTTTCCGCGGGCCGTCTCCGCTGGCGCGGGAATCGGCGCCAATGACTCGCATCCGGCTCAGATATCAACCAACGCTGGCCAGGCCCGGCCAGGGGCTCCTGCGCCTGCCAACTGGTTCGGTGGGGCGCCGGTCACTCACGCCGATCATCACAACGAGCAAGAGGACTATCTCTGGGGTGTGTGAGCGAACACCTGCAGAGACGGGGCTTGCCCCGTCTCCCACCGCCGCAAAATGAGACGGGGCCAGCTCACATCTTTACAGAAAATTTAAAAGACACATCCCGAAACCGCGCTACCATTACGTCTTCATCCTCATTTATCCTTTGTCCGTTCAGAACGACTCGAGGATTGCATGCAACTCCGTATCACTTCCCTCCCCGGTGATGGAATCGGCCCTGAAGTAATTTCTCAAGCGATTTGTGTATTGGAAGAGGTGGCCACCGGCTTTGGCCACGATCTTGAACTCGACGAAAAAGAGATCGGCGGGGTAGCTCTGGAAAAGTTCGGCAATCCTCTTCCCGACTCAACCGTTCTAGCCTGCCTTGCATCGCAAGCCGTACTGCTTGGAGCCGTCGGCAGTCCCGCCTTCGACCACAATCCTCGCGAGCTTCGCCCCGAAGCGGGACTGTTGCGCCTCCGCCAGGAACTCGGAGCCTTCGCCAATCTTCGTCCCGGCGTCTTTTATCCGGCGCTGGCTGCCTGTTCGCCGGTACGCGAGCAGATCGTCAAAGGTACCGACATTCTCATCGTGCGCGAATTGCTCGGCGGATTGTATTTCGGCCAGCCTCGCTCCGTCGAAGGCAAACCCGGCACGCGCCAGGCGGTCAATACCATGCGCTATGGCGAGCCGGAGATCGAGCGCGTCGCCCGGGTCGCCTTTCAACTGGCTCGCACCCGCCGCCGGCGACTGCTCTCCGTCGACAAGGCGAATGTTCTGGAGTGCTCGCGGCTCTGGCGCGAAGTCGTCACTCGCATCGCCCTCGATTTTCCCGACGTCCAACTCTCCCATATGTACGTGGACTCAGCCGCCATGTCGCTCGTCCTCAGGCCCGCCGACTTCGACGTCATCCTCACCGAAAACATGTTCGGCGACATCCTGTCGGATCAGGTTGGCGGAATCGTGGGATCACTCGGCCTGCTGGCATCGGCCAGCATCGGAGGTCCGGTCGGCCTCTACGAACCGGTTCACGGATCGGCTCCTGACATCGCCGGTCAAGGCCTCGCCAATCCGTTAGGCGCCATCCTCTCGGTGGCCCTGATGCTGCGCCATACCTTTCATTTGCGCCAGGAAGCGGAGTGCGTGGAGGCCGGCGTCATCTCAACCTTGAACGGAGGCTTTCGCACCCGCGATCTGGCCCGCCCCGGGGAGCAAACCGTCTCCACCATGGAAATGGGAGCCCAGATCGCAGAATTCGTGCGCTTGGCGGCAAACACGAACCATCGAACCGTTTCGTAGCAGGTGTGGAAGCGTGGCTCCGCCCCGCTTGGACGGGGTAAAGCCCCATCCCTACACAGGGTCTGACTTACAACTTTCCTGGAGCGTGCACCGTGCCCGTCGCATATTCCCCCGTCATCGCATTCCACCGAATCCGCAAGACTTCGACGAACATGCGCAGTCCGTCCCGGAAAGGATGCAACCGCGTCCCCGCGCTGTGCGCCCACAGAACCGGAACCTCTTCCACCCGCAGGTCCGCTCGCCGCGCCAGAAACAGAATTTCCGGATCGAATCCCCAGCGCTCAATTTTCTGCAAAGGAAAAATACGTTGCGCTGCGTCTCGCCGAAAGGCTTTGAATCCGCATTGCGTATCGGCGAAACGCAAGCCCAGAATCACCCTGAGCACCAGATTGAAGATTCGGCCAAATGCTTGCCGGTACAATGGCTGCCGTTCGGTCTGCAATTCCGTTCGTAGCCAGCGTGATCCGATCGCGATGTCGGCGCCCTGCCCGATGGCGTCGAACAATTTCTGCGCTTCTGTGATCGGCGAAGAAAGATCGGCGTCCGTGAACAGGCAGATATCCCCGCGCGCATGCAGCATCCCGTTGCGTACGCTGTAACCCTTGCCGCGGTTTCCGGGATTCTCCAGCAGTAAAATCTGCCGATGCCGCTGGGCGTATTCCCGCACAATTTGCGCGGTATCGTCTGTCGAGCCGTCGTTGACAACCAGAATTTCCGTATCCCAATTTTGTTCCTGCGCATGGCTAAGCACCGCGTCGAGTGTGGGCCGGATGCGGATGCTTTCGTTGTAGGCGGGGATCACAAAACTGTAGGTCAATGGGCTCCGTTGGAGCAATCGGGTCATCGGGTGATCGGGTGATTGAAAGTCAAAGTCTCAGGCATTTGAGTTTAGTTGACCCGATGATCCGATCACCCGATTTTCACGCCACCTGCTGCCGCTTGTCGAGCATGCTGAAGAACTCCGCGACCAACTCCTTGTCCCAAAGTCCGCTTTGTGCCTCGGCGCGCATGGTCACCGCGGCCTCCTCGTGGCTGAGCGCCCGCTTGTACGGACGCTTCGTGATCAACGCATCGTAAATATCCACCACCTGCAGAATGCGCGGCAGCAGCGGGATCTCGCCCGCCCGCAGCCCATCCGGATAGCCGCTGCCATCGGAGTGTTCGTGATGATGCCGGATGATCGGAAGCACCAGCCGCAACGACTTCAGCGGACGGCAAATAGTTTCGCCAGTCACCGGATGCCGCCTCATGATTTCCCACTCTGCCGGCGTCAGATCGCTCCCCTTTTTCAGGATGTCATCCGGCACCGCGATCTTTCCCAGGTCATGCAGGTAGCCGCCTCGTTGCAGAGCCACAATGCTTTCTTCGTCCAGCCTGAGAAAGCGCCCCAAATCTGTGGCATAGCGCGCCAACCGTTCACAGTGGCCTTCGGTGTAAGGATCGCGCGCTTCTACGCTCAGCCCCAGCGTGCACAGCACCGAGTCCGCTGTCTCCAGTTCGTCGGTGAATTCCTTCAACTTAAGCAACGAACCGACGCGCGCGAACAATTCCTCGGAACTGATGGGCTTGGTCAGAAAATCGTCGGCGCCCGCTTCGATGCCCTTCACGCGGTCTTCTTGAGCGCTCAAGCCCGTAATCATCACGATCGGAATCAGGCGTGTCCCGGGATCGTTCTTGAGTTCGCGGCACAATTCGTAGCCCGTCTTGCCGGGCATGATCACGTCGAGCAGGATCAGGTCCGGGGCCTCGCGCCGAATTTCCGCCTCCGCCGCGGCTGCACTGTGTACCGCCACCGTCGGATAGCCGCGGGTCGCCAGTAGCTCCTTCAGCAGCGCCGCGTTCACCACGTTGTCCTCGACCACCAGAATCGACTGCTTCCGGCGTCCCGCGAGTAAATCACCCATACCCGCATAAGAACTCGATTGCGGGGAAAGAGTTGTCTGGCGGTTGCGTGGCGGAAAACTCATCGCTTCACTTGGCCTCTCCAAGCCCATGGTAAATGAAAACCATTTTCAATACCACGAACCACGCAGGGACCTGCGCTGGGGAAAAACTGAACATTTTAGCTGTTCAGCCGTCATAGCGCAGATTCCCGCGCCCGTGCCACTCTTCCTCATGCTACGGAAACTCCTCCTGCTCTCCGTTGCGCTCTGCCTGGCATCGAGCGATTCTGCCGCCGCTTCAAAACTGCATGTCATCTCTTTTGGAAAATGGATTTCCGCCAAGTGGCCCAACGCCACCGGGCAAAAGCTGCTCGACCTGAAAGTCCGCCCGCTGTTTGTGGATACGAGGCTCAAGGAATACACCACCGGATCTCCGCATGAACTGACCGACCGCCTGTTCGCTGTCCGCCGAGCTTTTCGCGTGAACGATTCACTGCCTACTGAGACATGCCAACGCCGCGCGCTGGCAATGGCAGCGTGGAGGCTGGCTGCTGGTCGACCGCCTGACCGGACGAGTCTCCCAACTCAACCTGCCCGAGTTCGATCCCTTCTACTCCACCGCAAGCTGGTATCGCGACTACATCGCCTACTGCGGAGTCTCGGAAGACGGCAAAAAACTCTATGCCGTAGTAGCCCAGGTAGGACGCCGCAAGCCCATCTTGAAAAAAGAAGCAGGCGAACCCGCAGGGGCCGACGATCCCGACTCGGAGTGCCCGCCTCCCGTCTGGGAGCGTACCCCCATGCGAGTCACCTTTCAGCACGGCAGCGATCCGAAGCTGGCGTTTTCCATCCGAGGCCGCGTGGTCGATGTGGTCAACGACGCCGAAGAACCAGAAGAGTAGCCGCAGCCCTCCACAGATTAGCCGCTTTTCACGGGTGGCTGACCTGCTAGCTCAGTCCCCCACAACTTCAGCCGCAGGCAACTCTTCCGCTGCAGCCCGAGTCGAGACCTTCGCGCTCGTCACCAGTACCACCGGACGCCACGATGATCGCGCTCCCCATCGCGATGTAGCGGTCGATGCGTTCGTGCAGCACCAGCCATCCCAGAAACACTGCAACCACGGGATTCACATAGGCGTAGGTAGAAACCTTCGACGTCGGAACGTGCTGCAGCAGCCAGATGTAGGCGGTGTAGCCGATCCAGGAACCGAACACCACCAGATACAGAATCGCGCCCACTCCTCGGAAGGTCCACGTCACATTGGCTGGGTTCTCGACGAGCAGCGCGAAAATCAGATTCCCAATGCCAGCGAGAGTCATCTGCCAGGCGATGGCGCCGAACGGATCGGACGCCGCGGTCTGCCACTTTTTCGAGAGCACCGAACCCAGCGCCCAACTGAACGATCCGAGCGGCAATGCCAGCGACCACCAAAGTTCGCGATGGCCAAGGGCATTGGAGTGCTGAAGATCGGGCCAGATGAGCACGACCACTCCGGCGATTCCAATCGCGAGGCCGATCTTGCCGCGCCTTGAGATGTGATGGTCGCCCAGCAGCAAGCTATCCAACACCAGAAACCAGAGTGGTGAAACCGCGATCAGCAGCGCAGCCAGGCCGGTGGGAACGACCTGCTCCGCATAAGAAAGCGTGAGGTTGCCGCCCATCAAGAGCAGAATGCCGACCGCCGCCAGATGGCCAAGCTGACGCGCCGAAAAACGAATGCGCCGTCCGGTCAGCGCACAGTAAGCCAGCATAACCAAGCCCGCGGTCAGAAAACGCGCGGCACACATCGTGGCCGGAGGAATCTGCTCCACCGCGATACCGATGCCAAGGTAAGTCGATCCCCAGAAAAGATAGACCAGCCCGAAGGCAACCATGATCTTCCATCGGCTTGCGGGCGCGGCATTGCTCATGAGAATAGGGGTGAGAAGACTTCAGAATATCAGAGTGTGGCGAAGCGGCTGCTACCTACGAGCTACGAGCGAACCCGAGATTCTTGTTTGCTCGCAGCTAGAAGCTGACTCTTACGCCGCCGACCACATCCCCATTTCAGCCAGGATCTTGGTCGCTGCCTCCGCGCCAGAGCGGACGCAGTCGGGAACCCCGATACCGCTATAACCGTTGCCGGCGAGCGCCAGGCCGGGAAGTTTCTGCCGGAGCGATTCGATGCGCTGCAACCTTTCGAGATGCCCGACCGCATACTGCGCCATCGCGGACTTCCATTTATAGACGCGAGCAAACAGAGGTTCGGCATCGAGGGCGATGATCTGCCGCAGCTCGCGGCGAACGATGGCGAGAATTTCCTCTTCGCTTGATTCCAGAATTTGCTCATCGCGCGAACCCCCAAGAAAGCAGCGGATGATGGCGCGGTTTTCCGGCGCACGATGAGGAAATTTGTTGTGTACGAATGTAGCCGCGAGCATACGGTGGCCCGTGCTCCGCGGCACCAGAAATCCAAACCCGGGCGGAAGCGAGCGCCGCACCTTTTCGTCGTACCCGAGCGTGACGGTTATGGAAGAGCTGTACTTGATCTCGCCCAGTTCGTAGGCCAGATCCGCTTTCGCGTCTTGCAGCACGGCCGAAGCGGCATGGGTAGGGGTCGCCAGTATCACGGCATCGAAGTGGTCGCTCTCGTATCCGGCAGAAACAGTCCAGCCATCATCCTGCGGAATCACTGACAGCACGGGCGAAGATGTCTTCAGCGCGTTCGCATCCAGACGCGCGACCAGGGCATCCACCATCTGCTGCATTCCTTCTTTGAGGGAGCTGAACAGTGGCGGCGCCGAAACGTTCGCAGCTGCGCGCATCTTCTTGCGCGCGGCAAGCATGGCACGCCCCAGACTGCCATACTTCGCTTCCATGTCAGCAAAGCGCGCCAACACGGCGCGCACGCTCAACTGCGAAGCCTCGCCGCCGTAAACTCCGGAGAGCAGCGGATCGGCCAGCAGATCAACCATCTCAGAACCGTAGTGGCGTTCCACCATCTGGGCTACGGTTTCGTCGGCTTCCGCTTTGTGTGAGGGATGAAACCACTCGGCCGCCATGCGCATTTTTGTGCGCAAAGAAAAAAGCGGGGAGAACACGGTGGGCATGATCTTCGTGGGCACCATGAACATAAGCCCGTCGGGCATCACCACCAGTTTCCCCCTGGCTACGATGTAGGTCTTGCGCTCAGAGTCGTTCGATCCAATAAGTTGATCGCCTAACCCGATCTTGCGGCAGAGGTTGGCAGCCCACGGCTTTTCGGTCAGGAACGAATCGGGTCCGGCTTCGACCAGGCAGCCGTCAACGTGGTCGGTGACCAGCACTCCGCCCAGCCGCGGACTGGACTCGTAAAGCACGTATTCGACCGGCTCACCGGACTGACGTTTTTCTTCGAGCGTGAACGCAGCCGAGAGGCCGGAGATTCCGCCGCCGATGATGGCTATACGTTTCATGAAATCAGGTCTTAGGTACCAGGTCTTAGCTCTTAGTTAAGAGCCCAACGTCTTCACTCGGCTCCTTACTACTTCCGCCAGCGCAGCCGTTAATCTCTTGGAGCCGTTCAGGGACTCGGCTCGCCACAACCGCATGCCTTCTTTTTCCGCGAACTGTTTGAAGGCTATATCGATATCGTAAAGCACCTCTACGTGATCGCACAGAAATCCGATGGGATGCAGGAAGACACCGCGATGGCCTTTCGTCTTCAGGTTCCTGATCGTGTCCTCTACCGTTGGACCGATCCATGCGCCGCCTGACATGCCTTGGCTCTGAAAAGCGAACGTCCAGTCCGCTGCCGCTAGGCCCGCTGCTCTCGCTACCAGTTCGGCGGTCTCTTTGGCCTGCCGCTCGTAGGGATCGCCTTCTGCGATCGTGCGCTCGGGGACGCTGTGGGCGGTGAAAATTACGGGCAGCTTTGCTCCGCTCTCGGCGCTGGCCTTCCCCCAGCCCGTGCGCAGTTTTTCGGCGAAGGCTTGGGCAAGCAACGGTTGATCGTGCCACTCCTCGACAAAATCCATTTTGAAAGGAAGATTTCCGGCAGCACTAACCGCGCTGCGGTAAAGGCCGACGCTGGTGCGCGAATTCTGCGGCGCGAGGCAGATGGTGATGACGCGCTCGTAGCGCTCCCTTGCCATCGCCTTCACTGCATCGCCGATGAAGGGCTTCCAGTTGCGCATGCCGACGAAGACCGGCATCTGCAAAGCCTGCGATAGTTGATCGGCTTGCAAAAGAGTCCAGCAGGGCAGCGGCGAGAAGCCGATCAGCGAATAGCGATGACGGATCTCTTCGACCACTGCGGGCGGCAGGGACCTTCCACCGGTGACATAGCCCAGAAACTCGGAAACCTGACCAGGGTTCTCGGGACTGCCATGGGCCAGCAGAAGCACAGCGGATTTCGCGGGCCCCAGTTCGGCAAACGAACTCACTTTATTAGCGCAATAACACTGGCTGGCGAGACCCAGCGGACAGGCCGTCATGTCAACTCCTGGATATCGCGGCGAACAGCAGGTCCTTCGCTTCGCTCAGGATGACAATTCATATTGAGGACGACAAGACAATTCATCAAGCGTCGCATTAACGTTTGCTTTTAACCGCTGTCTTAAACTCCGGCGAGTGCTCGCGAATGAAATCGCAGAGCGCTTTCACATTGTCCACCGGAGTTTCCGGAAGAATGCCGTGGCCGAGATTAAAAATGTGGCCGGGGCGTCCCGCGGCTTGGCGCAGAATGTCTTCGGCCCGCGCCTTCAGTTCTTTCCAATCGGCGAAGAGCAGCACCGGATCGAGATTCCCCTGCACCGCGCCTTTGAAACCGAGGCTTCGCCATCCCGTGTCGAGCGGGACGCGCCAGTCGAGGCCGATGACTTCGGCGCCACTTTCTTGCATCGATGGCAGCAGAGTCGAACTGTCGGTCCCGAAGTAGATGACGGGAACACCGGTCTTTTGCAGGCGCTTGACCATGTCCTTCACATGGGGCAGAACATAGCGGCGATAGTCCTCGACGCCCAGGCAGCCCACCCAGCTGTCGAAAATCTGGATGGTGTCGGCGCCGGCCCCCACCTGCTCGGCAGCATATTCGGCGGTCACCGCGACCAACTTCTTCATCAGCTCGTTCCAAGCGACCGGAGCGGAGTACATCATCTTCTTCGTGAACAGATAGTTGCGCGAGCCTCCGCCTTCGATCATGTAACTGGCGAGGGTGAAGGGTGCGCCGCAGAAGCCGATGACAGGAAGCTTATCGCCGAAGTGCTTGCACACCAGTTTCACGGCTTCAGAAACATAGCCCAAGTCGGCGGCGCGATCGATACGAAGGTTAGCTACGTCTTCGGGAGTACGCACCGGCTTTTCGATCTTCGGCCCTTCGCCGGCAGCGAAGTGAAAAGGCAGTCCCATGACTTCGAGCGGGAGAAGGAGATCGGCAAAGATGATGGCGGCATCGACCTTGAGAATCTCGGCCGCTTCAATCGTGACTCGAGCAGCGACCTCCGGCTTCTTGCAGATCTCGATCAGGGAATATTGCTTGCGGATGGCGCGGTACTCTGCCATGTAGCGTCCAGCCTGACGCATGAACCAGACCGGAGTCCGTTCAGTGGGCTGAGCCTTGGCGGCGCGAACGAAGAGAGAATTTGGAGCGGACATGAATCTTCTAATTTAGCATCTTCGAGGAGACTGTAGCCGGATGCGGACGAGCGTGGCTTTCTTTCCTGGTCCTACTTGGTGATGCCGGGCCAATCATCGCTGCGGGCTACGCGATTCGCGTCCAGATCGAAGGGTTGCCACCGAGCGTCCCAGTTAGGTAGTAAAAACAGCCTTGATATCTGCGACTTCGATTACGTCACCCGCTTCGAGTTGTTTTTGGCCGCCCTCGACCACGGTATCATTCACTTTGATCTTTACCTTGTGTTCGGAAGCAGCGATGAAGTAGCCATCCTCGGCTCGGTAAATCAAGGCTGCGACGCGGGGAGCGAACCACCGCTTCAGCCGAATGCCGGCCATCCTTGATTTCCCGATCAGGGTCAGTTTACTGGTCAGAAAATACCGCTGCTGGTCAGTTCGGCCCTTGACGATGGTCAGCGTGCCAATGGTTTGATGTACCGCGGGCGTGGTATTGACTGGCAACTGGCTTGGAACAATGCCGATTCTCTGGACCGCAACCGGGCCGGCGGAGGAAGCTGCTGCGGCTGCTTTCGCGAGCATTTCTTTCGCCTTTGCCGTGTCCAGGACCATGGTGCGATCGAGCTGTGGCGGGGCCTTCAGTGGTTGCCCGTCAACGGCCGTATTGAGAGCTCCATAGGGCGCGGCGATCGGACGTACCTCGTCACGAAATTCGATCGTGTGCTTGCCGATGGTCACGTTGTCGCCGTGCTTCAGCACTGCCTTGCTGATGCGTAGACCATTGACGTACGTGCCATTAAAGCTCTCGGCGTCCTCGATCGCATAGTGATCGCCTTCCGAGTAGACCTTGGCGTGATGTCCGGAGACGGCAGGGTTGTCGATGCGAAAGACGTTGTCCGGCTGACGGCCGATGGTGACAATGCCGCCGGATAGCAAGAGCTCTTGTAAGACCCGGTCTTCAAATTTGAGAAACAGCTCGGCCATGGCACGGCTCCAAAATGCGCGCTCTGGGAAAGCAATTCTGGCACGACAGAGAAAGCTCCCCTTGGCGTTACCGCTGGATGATCACTAACTATTGTGCGCTTGAAAACACGGAAGGGAAGAGTACCAAGGTACCCACCTCCCCTTTGCCTCCCCGCGAAGTACGAAAACGTCTCGTCCGCCGCCCTAAGTTACAATTTGAACTCGACGACGGACGACAACAAGCCTATGCCCGATCCGATGCTTCGGCCGCTGAAGCAGATCATGTTGAATCGACGAATCCTCATCCTTGCACTGCTAGTTCTTACGCTTTTTTCGTTCGCCTCTAAGAAAGAAAAAAAAGAAGAGCCGCTCCTCCATTCCGTCGGCTTCAGCCTCCGCCAAGTTGCCGTGCCCGAGGACTACAACTGGCGCGGCGCGGAGGATCACACGCTGAGCGGCATCATCTGGTATCCAGCCGAAGACAGCGCCGGGGAAAAGGACCAATACATCGGGCCCCCGGACGCGCCGCTGTTCTACGCCGGACGCGCCGCCAAGGATGCTACGCTCGTCCCGTCGTTCGGCAAATTTCCGCTGATTGCGCTCTCGCACGGCACCGGCGGTAGCGCCCTGCAGATGGCATGGCTCGGCATCAATCTAGCCGCGCGCGGCTACATCGTCGTCGCCGTCAATCATCCCGGTAACAACGCCGTGACCGGATACACAACCCAGGGCTTCATCGAAGGCTGGGAGCGGGCAAAAGACATCAGCACGGTCATCGGCGACATGCTTTCAGATCCCCGCTTGGGCGCCAAAATCGACGCTGATCGCATCGGCGCAGCCGGTTTCTCCTATGGCGGATACACCATGATGGAGCTCGCCGGCGGGCGTACTGATTTCAACCGGATTCTAGCCTGGTGCGACGAACAACCGGGGGCTTGCGATCCTCCCGAGATGCAGGGTTTGATGGAGAAGTTTAAAGCCATCAAACAGCAACCGGACGTGCAACAGGCCTTGCAGCACTCCGGTGATTCCTATCGCGATCCGCGCATCCGAGCCGTCTTTGCAATAGCTCCCGCCGTCGCTCGCGCATTTACGCCAGAAAGCTTGCAGAGGATCACGATCCCGGTGGAAATTGTTGCCGGTGCGTCCGATCCCATCGCTCCCCGCCCAAAATGCGCAGTTCTTCGCCGCGAACATCAAGGGCGCGAAACTGACGATCCTGCCCGGCGGCGTCGGCCATTACACGTTCCTCGACCTCGGCACTGATGCCGGAAAGAAGCAGCGTCCACAATTTTTCATGGATAACCCCGGCGTGGATCGCGAAGCCGTGCACAAACAGGTCACGGAAATGGCAGCCGAATTCTTCGAGAAAGAACTCGCGCCGCTCAACAAGAAACGCTGATTACAATCCGTGATCTTTTGAGCGAAGCCCTCAAAGTGCCAATCGAGTCACCGTGGCTGGGCAGCAGCTGGCTAAGAGCACGGTGAACGCGATCACATGAACAATCCTGTCCGCCAACGATCCGAATTACCGGTTGCAAAGGACGTGAACAGCATCGCCACCATGGCGATCAGGATGGTAATGGCGGAGAGGGAGGGATTCGAACCCTCGGTACAGTTTCCCGTACTCCAGTTTTCAAGACTGGCGCCTTCAACCGCTCGGCCACCTCTCCCGCTACTACATTTTTACTACAGTCGCCAAGGTTCCCGGAATGGGTGTCACGGCTATTTCACCTCCTTTGAATCAACATCGAGAGACCGAAAGGTTACTTCCCCATCGGCGTCTCCTGTTCTGCGACCTGATACCATTGACCGTCGCGTTTCACGAAAACGCCGGTTAGGCGGATGAGGCGGCTTTTGACCTGCCCGGAGTCCCGAACCCTGATCGTGAACACCGCGTTAGCAACCGCCGTGTCCCCGTAAATGCGGATCACAAGATCCGCTGGCTCCATTTCCATCACGATGACTTTACGCTTAACGTCGCGCAGACTTGCCAGTGCCTCGTCTTTGCTTTCGACATGGCCGTTGTCGCGGGTGTGCAAGTAATCGGATGCCAGATGCTGCGCGTATTCATCCCAGTCGCCGTGAACGATGAGTTCTGCCAGCTTCAGGTCGAGAGCTTTGATTTCGCCTTCCGCGGTGGGATTGGCGTCGGCGTGCACGCTTGGCTGCTGCGCGGTTAGAGAGGCACCCAAAGCCAGAAGAAACGCGATGATGACTATCTTTCGCATGGACCAGTCTCCGGAATCTTTTTCGTCAACCCGATGGATTGTACGCTTCAGGTCTTGGAATCGTGCGTGCCTCGACTGAATCCCTTCGGACTGGCGGTCTTGTAATCTTCGGATTTCCCGCGCGGAATGCTGAGCGTTTGCCATTTGTCAGAGCGCAGGTGTTTGGCGAGGAAGACGATCTGTCCAATGTGTTGCGCGTAATGAGCGAGCGCGCGGTTGAGAGCCTGCATTACCGTGTGCGGCTCCTGGCGTATGGTCACCGTGCGCTGCATGTCTTCGGGCTTCAGTGAGTCCAAGGTGGAAAACACGTGCAACCACGTCTCCGTCCACCAGCGCATCACTTCTTCGCGCGTCGTTCTCGCCGAGACTTCAAATTCCTGGTCGCGAAAACGGTTTGGTTTCTCCCCGTCGCTGGTGAGGAAGTCGCTAAAGCGCGAGCGCGCATTGCCGGCGATGTGCTTGACCAGAGTAGCTACGGAATTCGATTCCGGATCGAGCGCGGCAAAGAAATCCTTCTCTTCAAGTTGATTCATGGCGGCTTCGCCCATGCGCTTGTGGCCGCGGAACTGGCGCTTGATTTCTTCGAGGTAGTGGGAGGCGAGATCAGTCATAGAGATCCTTGACTTGCTCAAGATAGTTTAACCGCAAGAAACGGGTAGAATCGCAGGACCACTCTCCGGTACGCTCAAACGAAACGCAGGGCATGGGACGCGGAGGGACAAGCATGGTTTCCACGAAAGATTACGTGCTAGGCACGCACGATGAGGAGATCGAACGCCTCGGCCTGCAGCACCGCGCATGGCGGCAGGGGGCGCTCGAAGCCTGGCATGCTGCCGGAATCGGCCCGGCCAAACCGTGCTGGATGTTGGATGTGGCCCCGGCTATGCTTCCCTGGATCTGGCCGAACTGGTCGGCCCTTCCGGCCGCGTTGTGGCCATCGACAAGTCCGAACGATTTCTCTACACGCTAGATACGAGGCGCCGCGAGCGCCACATCGAGAACATCACCGCTCACCTAGCCGATCTGGACGCCGGTGAGTTTCCGGAAGTCATCGCGCATCGTGCCTGGGGGCGCTGGGTGTTTGCCTTCGTCAAGGATCCTCGCGCCGTTCTGGCGCGGATAGCCTCTGCGCTCAAACGGGACGGGGTCATTGTTGTGCACGAGTACTTTGACTATGCCACTTGGCGCGCTGCGCCGCGGTGTCCTGAACTCGAAGAATTCGTAAGCGCGGTGATGGCCAGTTGGCGCGACAACGGAGGTGAGCCCGACATCGCGTTGTCGCTGCCGCGCTGGATGGAGGAACTCGGCTTCGAGCTTCGCTGCACTCGTCCCATCATTGATGTCGTGCAACCCAATCATCCAAAGTGGCCTTGGTTGGCGGCCTTCGTCGAAGTCGGCCGCAGTCGCCTCGTCGATTTGGGATACCTCTCCCCCAGCCGCGCCGAATCCATCTGGCAGGCATTCGCAGCACTCCAAGAGACGCCGGGAGCCCGCATGATCACGCCCGCGGTCCTGGAGATTGTGGCGGCTCGACGGTAACCGCGCTGCAAGCGACACGGAACCCATAATCCGCATACCTGAACTCGGGAGGGATGCTGGACCGCGCCGCGCAGCGCGACATCTTGATGTGGTGGCGCCACGAACCTCCCCGGGAAGCGCGACGGTCGCCGGTTTCAGGGCCGCACGGATTGCGTTTGGGCGACGCCGCATAGTAGTCCGCCGCATACCAGTCGCTGCACCATTCGTGCACGTTGTCGCACATGTTAAAGAGGCTGTATGCGTTCGGTTCCGCGCGGCCTACGGGTTCGGGGCCAGTCCTCCAATGACCGGCGCAGCGATCGACGTAGCCGGGCAGCGACTGCGGAGGCTCATCTCCCCAGGGATACAGCGCTTTCTCGCGGCCGCCGCGCGCCGCACGCTCCCACTCAGCTTCGGTAGGCAGACGGAACTTTCTGCCGGTATTAGCACTTAGCCACTCGCAATAGCCTATTGCGTCGAACCACGACACTCCTACGACCGGTTGCTCGGGACGATTGAACGCGGGATCGCTCGAGAACGGTGGCGTCAGAGAAGCCGTGTCGCTCAGGAAGCGCCCGTAGTCGGCGTTGGTGACCTGGCGGGCGGCGAGCAGAAATTCGTCTACCCAGACCCGATGCACGGGCTTCTCGTTGTCCTGTCCGGAGTCGCAGCCCATGAGGAACCATCCGGCGGGGACGCGGACTAAGGTGGGCAAGTATTCTTCGGCTCGCGATCGGGAAAGCAATTCCGCATCCATGGCATCAAAGAGCTCGCAGCTCGCGGACGACATTTTCGATTTTATTATCCTGAAACAAGCGAATGCCGGCGACTCCGGCGGCTCCAGCTTCCAGGCACGATGCAGCGTTTTCGATCGTGATGCCGCCGAGGGCGAGGACGGGGATCTCCGCCCGGCAAGCCTCCCGCAAGCCGGCAAGTCCCGTGGGCTGTGTTCCGGCGGCATTGCTCTTCCCAAACACCGGAGCGAAGACGGCAAAGTCGGCTTTCCCGGATGCAGCGCGGAGGATCATTGGCGGCTGTGTGGCAGGAGGCAGCAACCAGGAAGGGGTCAGTGGCCACTGCGCCCGCGGTCAGAAAGCTCCAACAACTGGCGTACTTCGGGCGGCGCGACATCGTCCGCCCGGAGATGAACCCCATCGGCTCCCACCGCCAGCGCGACGTCGGTGCGGGAGTTAATAAGCAGACGAGTTCTCAGTTCCCGGTTCTCAGTTTTCAGTGGAGCGCTGTTGTGCGCGGCCGCCAGAGCGTCTCTTGCCAGAATTTCTAGTTCTCGCGTGCTCAGATCTTTCTCGCGGAGTTGGACGTAGTCGACACCGGCACTTGCAGCTTCAGCGACTTTGGCGACCAGGGCACTGCGGCGGGCGCCTTCGTCGCCGCCAAACTGGCTTCGGTCGGTGATGTAGTACAGCAAACAGCGGTCCGCCATCAACTCTGAGCCTACTGCACTCACTGCCCCATGAACAATTTCAGATTCTCGGCTTTCCAGCGCATGGCGTCGTAAATGCGATTGCGTCCGCTGGGGTGATCGAAGAAGATCCACTCCTCGACCGGGCCCGGACTCATCTTGCGGTATTCGCCGAGATGGATTGCCGCCTGCGCAAAGCCGTCGGGCTGGCGACTGGTGTTCAGGCCGTACATGTCGGCTTCGTGCTCCTGGGTGCGGGTGAAGGTGTTATCGATGGGAGTGATGACGAAACCAAAGATGGAAACCAGCAAGCATGACGAGCGGAAGCACAGCCGTGTCGCCCACGCCGCGAATCTGCCACTTTTCGCCCCAGCGCTGCAGCGCCCAGCCGAGTCCCCAGTACAAATAGGCAAAGGCCAGCACCGTCTCAATCGAGTTGAACATAAGGATCTTGTAGATATGGTTCATGACGTAGTGCCCCATCTCATGTCCCATGACCGCCTGAATTTCTTCCGGCGAGCCGCGGCGCAGGAGGTTGTCATTGAGAGTGATGCGCATGGTACCTGCGAAGCCGCTCACGTTGGCGCTCATGCGCGTCGTCTGCCGCGAAGCATCCATCGTGTACACATCTTTCGCGGGGATTCCGTTAGCCCGCGCCATGCTTAGGATGGGGTCAACAATCTTCGGATCGTTGAGGCGCGTCACCTTATTGAATATGGGTACTAAGTAAACCGGCGCGATCATGACGACTAAAATTTGGAACAGCATCGCCACCACCGCGCCCCAGATCCACCAGGTTCGCGGAAGGCGGCGGACAATCCCGAACAGCATCATCATCAGGACGCCGCCCAGCACCAGGTTCACCCCCAGATTCTTCATCTGATCTCCCATCCACGGGCCAAAGGTTTGGGTGGCGAGTCCGTACTTGTGTTCGCGAAAATAACCTTCGTAAACAGTGAGCGGGAAAACGAGGATGGTGGTGAGAACGAGATATTGCAGCCAGTACACGAAAGTGTGCACCGGTTTGAAGCGAGTAACACGCTCCGCCAGATCCCGCATGCGCGCCGACCACCGCTGATTCAGCAACAGCAAGCGCGACCACGACGCCAGAGAGAAAGTCCCAAAGAATCAGCCAGTAGCCGCCCTCGAAATAGGCGTCGGAACGGGCCGTCTTGTCGGCGGGAATTTGCGCCAGGTAAGCATTGGTGGCCGCAGTGGCATCGAAGTGCGGCGAGGCCTGCGCCGCAGCCGGAACCTGGATCACGGATGGCATCTGGTTCGCGGCGGGGGGTTGAGCGAGCGCGGGAGTTGTGCAGAATAAGATCAGGCACCAGAGTACTGTTGTCAATCCGGTTCGTAGGGGCATCTCGTTTGTCTCCGTAAACTCTAACCGTAGCAGTTTATACGGAGACAAGGCGCAAGGAGTTCAACTGTGGAGACGCGCTTGCCCCGTCTTGCTCGAAGCGGGGAGAATGCGGCCGGATACCAGGCGGAGACGCGCCAAGCCGCGTCTCTATGGGGAAGCAAAGAACCGGGCTAAAACGAGCTATGGTCGCGTCTTAGCGATCTCGGGGACGGCCGCTTCTCCTTTGCGCTTGGGCTGCTGTGGGCCGAGATGGTACTTGGTCAGTCCCTCTTTCAGGAACTCGAAGCTTTCTTCCGGCGAATCGGACATCTTGAACAGTTCCAGGTCCGCCGCTGAGATCATGCCGGCGTCGGCCAGGGCTTCGAAATTGATGATCTTCTTCCAGTACTCGCTGCCATACATGACGATGACAATTTTCTTCGCCAGCTTCTCCGTCTGGGCGAGGGTGACAATCTCAAAAAACTCGTCGAGCGTACCGAAACCTCCGGGAAAGATCACCAGCGCTTTGGCGAGGTACGCGAACCAGAACTTGCGCATGAAAAAGTAATGGAACTCGAAGTTCAGCGAAGGCGAGATGTAAGGGTTCGGATTCTGCTCGAAGGGCAGGTTGATGTTGAGCCCGATGGTTTTTCCACCCGCTTCGTGAGCGCCAAGATTGGCGGCTTCCATGATGCCGGGACCGCCGCCGGTGGTGACGACAAAACGGTGGCGCTTGGCCGGAATCTGGGTGGACCATTCGGTCAGCAGCCGGGCCAACCGGCGTGCGTCTTCGTAGTAGCGAGCCATATCAACCGCGGCCTCGGCGCGCTTCATGTCTTCGGCTTGCTGGGCCTGCTGTGCGGCGGAGACTTGAGCGCCGTTGCCGCGGACCTCGCTTAGCCGGCTGCTGGCGTCGACGCCGCTGTGAATGCGGGCCGAGCCAAAGAAGACAACCGTGTCCTGAATCTGCTCGCGGCGGAAACGCGAAAGCGGCTCGCTGTATTCCGACAGCAGGCGCAGGATTCTGCCGTCAGGACTGTTGAGAAATGGCTCGTTCTGATAGGCAAGAGGAGCGGGCTTGAGTTTTTGATCGGTCATAAGTCAGTCGCTGGTCGTTAGTCGCTGGTCGTTAGCCATTCTTCGTTGAGCTGTCGCCAACGACTAACGACCATCGACCAACGACGCTTAATCATTCTTCTTCCTGATATTGAATGGCCTCCCAAAATCCGATCCACACGTTGAGCACACCCAAGCCGGTCAAGACACCGCGGGCGAAGCCGCTGGCGACCACCGTGCGCAACGTGGGATACGGGAGTAAAAGGGGGTTATCGGACCACTCCGGGCGCCAGGGCAAAATCATCAACATCACCCCAAGCGTCGCACACAAAAACACAAACAGCAGCACTCCAACCCGCCGCAACCACAGCTGCGCGACCGAAAGCGAGGGTTGGGGCGCCGGACCAGGAATCAGCGCGACCGATGTTTCCTCGGGAGACTTGAGTTCCCCGACACTGGTGGTGTTGCCGGCAAAAGGTAACTTAGGGTCGGAAATCTTGGGATCGGAAATCATGCACGCGTCGTTGTTCGTAAGGCGGTGGGATGGGCGCGGGATCGGGTTGCAATTCCCGCGCAAATTTCGAACCCACTGCGTGCATTCTACGACTTCAGGGCCTGAATGCGCTCGGCCACATCGCGATAATCGATATTGGAACCGTAAACGGCCGTGAAATGACGGAGTGCCGCGGTCTTGTCCCGCGCCGTTTCGCAGGCTGACCCAAGTTCGTAGTTGATGGCCAGGCGCGCTTCTTGGTCGAGTCCGGGGATGCCCAGCGCCTTCTCATACCAGCGGATGGCGGCGTCCGGAACCCCTTTATCCAGGAAGCACTGGGCCAGCCAGGTGTAGGTCTGGACAGGTTGCGAAAATGGCTTGCCGCGATCGATTGCGTTACAGACCTTCTGCAATTCGGCGATGGCTTCGTCGAGCAGGCCCATCTCGCGGAAGGCAACGCCGAGATTGTAATGGGTTTCTGGATCGTCATCGCCGGCAGCAACCTCTTCTTCGAGTTCCTGTTTCAACTCGCCGAACATCTCCGAAAGATCGACGCTGTCAGAGGCATGCATGGCCTGGGCGCCGGCCCCCAAGGGGCGGACCGGGGTAGGGCTGTAGCTCATGGTGGTAGCCGGGGCAGCTGCGGCGCCTGCCGCCGATGCGGAAGTCGCGCGCGTGGCCGCAGGCGCGGGTATTTCGATATGTGCCGGGGCTTCGGGCATTCGGGCGGCCGCCGGCGCCACTGGCCAGGGCTGGGCATCAGGAAGCGGGGCTACGGGCGGCGGCGCTTGCGGGAAGGAATCGCCGAGCGAAGCCTCCAGATCTGCGACCAATGCGGTCAGGTCGCTGGGCTCCGCGTGCGCAGCTTGGGCGTGAGCTGGTTCCGGCGCCACTTCCGCCGGAGCGCGGTCGTGAGTCTCGTGCTGGTGTCTCGTCCGCAGATCGGGCGCGGCGGCGGCCTCGGAGCCGTCCGCGGTCTCCATTTCAACTTCGAAATCCGCAGGCTCGTCGGCGTTGATCTCGGCAATTTCCGGCTCGGGCTCGGTCTGCGGCTCGGCGCCGGATTCGATCGCAGCGCGCAACGGATCAAGAATTCGGGCGTCGCTGGTCATCGATTCGAGCTTCTCGATGCCCGCCCGGGCCTGGTCGGTCATGTAGTGCTCGAGATAGAAACGGATTTCGTCGACCGTCTCGGCAATCTCGGGATTGCTGGAAGCATCCGCTTCGACCGCAACCGGCAATTCTACCGCCGGAGTAGGAGCCGGAGCGGGATCGTCGACCGAAAGGGACTGCTCCCATTCCGAGGAAAGATCCGAAGAAGGGTCATGCTCATCGGAGTGCGCATGCACCGTCATTTCCGGAATGGCAAATTCCCGATGCGCGGCCGCCGCACTGTCATGATCAGAAGCGGCCGGGTCGGCCGTCGGCCAAGGCGCGGGCGCAGCGGGGGGTGCGGGCGGAACGGGTGCAGCGGCGTCCGGGGAAGCGATGGCAGGCGAAGCTGCGGCGGGGGAAGCTACGGCAAGCGAAGCGGGACTCGATAGCGTGGCAGTCGAGGGGGGCGCTTCTGCGCTCTGCTCATAGCGCGCGGCCAAGTCTCCATAGCGCACCGCCTCATCGGGGTAGCCCGCATCGTGGTACACGCTTTCCAGAGTGCGGCAGCAGACGGCGGCTTCGGTAAAGCGCTGGAAGCGCGTATGCAGCGCGGCCAGACGCTGGTTCAGGCGCACATCGCGCGGGGCCTGTGGCAGAGCGCCCAGCAGCGGCACCACCGCTTTGTCTGGCAGATTGTAAGAGAGAAACAGGTCGGCGTCGGTGACTGCCGACCGTACTGCGATGGCGATGGCGTCGGGATAAGACTGATCGATGACCGGCGCGGTCGCTTCCAACTCCTCGACGATGACTGCGCCTTCTTCGGCGGTGATCCCGTTGGCGGGAGGTGTTGCATCGCCCTCCATGCGCTCCAACACCTGCTCATAGTTCTGCGTGTGCACCGCATTCTGGGGCTCGGAGGTGGCCAGCATCTGATACAGATCGCGCGCCCGTGCCAGATTTCCGTCTTGGACCGAGGCGTGGGCCAAAAGCTCGGAGACTTCGTTGACGTGCGTGCTGTCGCCGGCTTTGTTGAGCAGATGCAATAGCTCTTCGAGCGCGCCCGAATCGTCGCGCACCCGAGCGATCATGGTATGGAGGCTGGCCAGCATCTTGGCCGAGTCGGTGGCCAGCAGGCGATCGGCATGCTGGGTGTAAACCTCAAGCGCCTGGGGACACTGGCCGAGGCGCACTGCGCCTTCCGCCAGCAGAAACAGTCCCTCTGGATCGTTGTGCACCGTGAGCAACTTCTCGGCGATCGGAGCCGCCTTGGTCAAGTTTCCGACTTGCAGGTACGCTTTCAGCAGATCGCGCAAACCTTCGGGATGAGAATCCAGGTCGGAGGTCTTCTCCAGATAGGCGATGGCATTTTTGGGATCGTCGGCTTCGAGCGCGGCCTTGCCACGCAGCAGCAGAACGTAGCCGTTGCCCGGATCGAGCGTCAGCATCCGCTTCAGAACGTCTTCGGCGGCAGCCAGCGATCCGCGTGAGCGCAACGATTCCGCGGCTGCGCTGAAAATCTCCCACGCTTCTTTCTTCTTTCCCAGGCGGACGTAAACCTCGGCAAGTTTGACTCGCATGGGAACATTTTCCGGGTCCATTTCGAGGACCTTCTGGAAAAGGCGCACCGCTTGTTCGAGTTCGCCCCGCTTCATGAAGTCTTCGGCGACTTGCAGGTACTGGGCGCGCGCGTCGTTAAACAGCCCTTGCTGGGTGTAGAGTTCCGCCAGTTTTAAAGATCCATCCATGCTCGGCTGGAGCTTGGTGATCTTCTTGTACATGGCGATGCCCTTGACGGTGAAGCCCTGTGCCGCATAGGCATCGCCCACCGTCTTGAAGCACTCGATGGCTTTAGCGTTGTCGCCAAGACGCGCGTAGAGATCGCCGATGGTGTTGTTGACGGTCAGATCCTTGGCATCGTGCTCCAGGACCTTCTCGTATTCAGCAATGGCGTTCTGCAGCTTGCCCTGCTGGACAAACTTCTCCGCGGCGCTGAGAACCTTCTGTTTGTTGAAGCCGAAACCAAACGCCATAGAGTGCGGACCCCAGCCTTCTTCCCGTCGCCTGCCCGCGCTTTCTGCGAGTTATGCCGAACGGGTTCGAACTTCGCCGGGAGATTTCCCGCCGAAACCCCGCCCACCACGCAACTGGGATGGCGGAGTACCTTTATTGTAAGGCTGGGGGGTACCAGTCGGATGGTTACCGACGATTACCAGGGGTCACCGAAAGGGCGTGTACGTCCGGTTTTCGGAAAAACCCGAGTCTCGGCCTCCTGAGTGGGAGCAATGACGCGGTGCCCAGAGCCACGCCGTCCCAACTGCCGACGGTTCGTCTGCTCATCAAGTCCAGACCGTGCGTGGTGATCTGAGCTCGCCGCGTTCGACTTTCCCCAGGGGGCAACGGCCCTCCCCCTGGTTACTCTGGAAAAGACTTCACCGCTTCTCAATCGGCACGAATGCCCGCGTGTCGTGGCCGATCCAGACCTGGCGAGGGCGCGCGATCTTCTGTTCGGCGTCGGTCAACATCTCCTGCCATTGCGAGAGCCAGCCGATGGTGCGCGGAATCGCGAACAGCACGGTGAACATCTCCGGTTTGAAGCCCATCGCCTGGTACATGATGCCGGAGTAGAAGTCCACGTTCGGATAAAGCTTGCGCTGCACGAAATAATCGTCTTCCAGCGCGATGCGCTCCAATTCCAGAGCAATCTCAAGCTTGGCGTTGCGTCCGGTTACCTGGAACACCTGGTCGGCAGCCCACTTGATAATCTTGGCCCGCGGATCATAGTTCTTGTAAACCCGGTGCCCGAAGCCCATCAGCTTGCCTTTGCCTTCCTTGATCTTTTTGATGTAGGCAGGGACGTTGTCCTTGGAACCGATCTCGTCCAGCATTTTCAGCACTTCTTCATTCGCCCCGCCGTGCAGGGGTCCGGAAAGAGCGGCAGCGGCGGCGGCGGTGGACAGGTAGGGGTCGGCCTGCGAGCTGCCCACGGCGCGCATGGCGTTGGTGCTGCAGTTCTGCTCGTGGTCGGCGTGCAGAATAAACAGGATGTCGAGCGCCCGTGCAATCACCGGATTGGCGGAATACTTTGGCTCGACCATCTTCCACAGCATGTTCATGAAGTTGGCAGGATAGCTGAGGTCGTTGTCCGGATAGATGTAGGGGAATCCCACATTGTGGCGATAAGACATGGCCGCAATCGACGGCATCTTGCCGATCAGGCGCTTGATCTGCAGCAGCCGGTTGGCCGGGTCGTGAATGTTCTTCGCTTCCGGATACACCGTCGACAGTGCTGCCACTGTGCTCACCAGCATCGCCATGGGATGCGCGTTGAAGCGGAAACCTTCCATGAACTTCTTGGTGGTTTCGTGAAGCATGGTGTGGTGCGTGATGTCATCCACCCAGCTCTTCAATTGACTCGCGTTGGGCAGTTCGCCGTTCAGAAGCAGGTAAGCGACTTCGAGATAGGTACAGTGCTCGGCGAGAACGTCGATAGGATAGCCGCGATACCGCAGGATTCCCTTATCGCCGTCAATGTAGGTGATCGCGCTGCGGCAGGACGCGGTATTCATGAAGGCAGGGTCATAGGTCATCAAGCCGAAATCTTCGGCGCCGGTCTTGATCTTGCGCAGATCCATCGCGCGGATGGTTCCATTTTCAACGGGAAGGGTGTAGCTCTGCCCGGTGCGGTTGTCAGTGATGGTCAAGGTATCTTGCGGCATCCAAGTCCTCCTGGAAATAATGGCAATCCAAACAACATAACTCGGGACGGAGCCCGAGTGAGCAGCCAACAGTATCCGTACCCGATTCACGGCGCGCAGTGAGCTACGTCACAGGAGATTGTTTTTTTACCCATCCTCGGGCAAACCCGATTGTGGTGGTTCCGGACACCTTAAATGGAGGGGTATGGCTTCAGACGGGGCGCACGCCGCTTACGCGGCCTAGCGGGCGGCCAGTGGTTCCGGCGAGCGCAGCAAACCAGCCCGCTCCCGGGCATTCTGCAAGGCGCGCTTAACGTGACGAGGGGCGGTGCCGCCGGGAACGTCGTGTAGTCCGAGCACCTCGGTAAGGCCCAGGCAGGAGGGGAAAGCGGCGTCAAAACTGGCGTGGATCGCTTGCAGGTCGGCGAGGGGCAGCTTTTGTAACTCGCATCCGCGTTCCACCGCCAACTGGACGGCTTTACCGACCGCTTCGTGGGCAAGGCGCGAAGGCACTCCGCGCTCGACCAGGTATGCGGCTGCGGCCCACGCGTTCATGTAGCCCGCCTGCGCCGCCTGATTCATCCTGGCCTCGTTGAATTCGACGGCGTTCATAAACCCGGTCACCAGCGGCAACATGCCGATAACCGTGTCAGAGGCCTTGAACAGTGGCTCCTGCGTTCCCTGCAGGTCTTTGTTGTAGGCGAGGGACAAGCCCTTGACTAAGGTTTGCAGCGTGGTGGCGCATCCCATGACGCGTGCCGCCTTGCCGCGCACCAGCTCCAGCAAGTCGGGATTTTTCTTCTGCGGCATAGCGCTGCTGCCGGTGGAGTAAGCCTCGGGCAACTCGACGAAGCCGTACGCCGGCGTGGAGAACAAGATCATCTCTTCGGCCCAGCGGCTGAGATGAAGAGCGAGCAAAGAGAGCGCGTCGACGAATTCCAGAGCGAAATCTCGGTCGCTGGTAGCGTCGATGCTATTCGCCGTCGGGCCATCAAACCCCAGTTCCTTGGCCATGGCTTGGCGATTGAGCGTAAGCGTGGCTCCGGCTACGGCTCCCGAACCCAGCGGGCATAAGTTTGCGCGCTTGCGGCAGTCGGCCAGGCGTGTGGAGTCGCGGAGAAACATTTCCACATACGCCAGCAACCAATGCGCGACCAGAACAGGTTCGGCCGGCTGCAGATGCGTGTAGGCAGGCATAGCTAACGGAGAAGACGCGTTTCCGGCTGCTTCCGCGCGCGTCAGAATTGCCTCGACCCAATCGGCGATCAGGCCCTGCAGGGTGTCGATGCTCTGGCGCACGAAGAGACGGAGGTCGGTCGCGATCTGCTCGTTGCGGCTGCGGCCGGTGTGCAACTTGTAGCCGGTCGCACCGATCAGCGCGGCTAGTTGCTTTTCGACAAAATGGTGAACGTCTTCGGCTTCCGGGTCGTTGAGAAATTCTGGTTCGGATTCGGCGCGGCGGCCGATTTCTCCCAAGGCTTTCACGATTTCCGCAAGCTCTTCCGAGGAGAGCACTCCCGCGTGTTCGAGCGCGTTGGCGTGGGCGCGGCTGGCGGCGAGTTCGAAAGGCAGCAGCCGCTGATCGTAAGGAAACGACCGCTGCCATTTTTCAAATTCGGGATCGAGCGGCTGCCGGAAGCGGCCGGACCACATCTTCATTATGCGACCTCTAGCTTTGCTTTCACCTGCGTCTGGGCGCGGCAACGCGAGGGCAATCCCAGGATGCGGATAAAGCCTTCGGCGTCCTTCTGATCATAACTGGCGCCCATGGTGAATGAGGAGAGGTCGGTGCGATAAAGCGAATAATCCGATTTGCGGCTCACGATGCTGACGTTGCCCTTGTAGAGCGACAGCGTGACCGCGCCGGTGATGTTCTGTTGTGTGGCGTCTACGAAAGCATCCAGCGCCTCGCGCAGCGGCGTGAACCACAGGCCAAAGTAAACCAGTTCGGCGTACTTGAGCGCCACGTGCTGCTTGAAGTGCAGCAGGTCGCGGTCCAGGCAGAGGGCTTCGAGTTCGCCATGCGCGGTCAGCAGCAGCGTGCCTCCGGGAGTCTCGTAGCAGCCGCGCGACTTGATGCCAACGAAGCGGTTCTCGACCAGGTCGACGCGTCCCACCGCGTTGCGTCCTCCGATTTCGTTCAGCAGTTCGACCAGCGATACGGGATCGAGATTCATCCCATTCACGGATACGGGTACGCCCTTTTCGAATCCGATCTCGACCTGTTCTTCCTGATCGGGAGCCTCTTGCGGCGACTTCGTCATTTGCCAGGTACTCGGGAACGCCGCATTGGCCGCGTCTTCGAGCTCTCCGCCCTCGTGGCTGACATGCCAGAGATTGCGATCGCGGCTGTGGATTTTCTCGCGGCTAGCCGCCACAGGGATACCGCGCTTCTCGGCGTAGTCGAGACAGTCTTCGCGTGACTTCAGGTCCCACTCCCGCCATGGCGCCACGACTCTCAGTTCGGGAGCCAGCGCCTGGTACGCCATTTCAAAGCGGACCTGGTCGTTGCCCTTGCCGGTGCATCCGTGGCCGACCACCGTGGCGCCTTCGCGAAGCGCCACTTCAACCTGGTGTTTTGCGATCACCGGGCGGGCGAGCGAGGTGCCAAGCAGATATTTGTTCTCGTACACTGCACCCGCTTTCAGCGCCGGCCAGACGTAGCCGGTCAGGAACTCCTCGCGCAGATCCTCGACCACCACCTTGCTAGCTCCGGTTTTGTAGGCTTTGTTGACGACCGCCTCGACATCATCTCCCTGGCCGACGTCGGCAACCATGGCGATCACTTCGTAGGCATAGTTTTCCTTGAGCCAGGGAATGATGATCGAGGTGTCGAGCCCGCCGGAGTAGGCGAGAACAATTTTCTCTTGCTTAGGCATATACACTCCTAACTGGATTTTCCTGAGACCTGACACCTGACACCTGACACCTGGCCCCTAGGACTTGACCCCTAGCTCGCCAATACGCCGTGCGAGCGCATGCGCTTTTTTCTTGTCGGCGGCGACGACCAGCACGGTATCGTCGCCTGCGAGCGTGCCGACGACCTCAGGCCAGTGGGAGGCGTCGAGGGCCGCGGCGACGGGTTGCGCGCTGCCCACCGTCGTCTTCACTACCAGCAGGTTCTGGGCCTGGCGGATTTCGACCACAAACTCGTGGACCAGGTGCATCACCGAGGGCAAAACGCTTTCTGCGTGCAGGCTCTCGTCCGCGCGTTGATAGCCTTCGGGTCCTTTGACCAGTTTCAGTTCGTGGATGTCGCGGGAAAGCGTCGCTTGGCCTACTTCAAAGCCCTTGTGCTCGAGCCGGTGCTGGAGCAAATCCTGGCTTTCGACAGGACCTTGGTCAAGCAAGTCGAGGATCGCTTTGTGGCGCGCTGTTTTCGACATGAATAAAAATGCACTTGAATGCATAAGTATCCATTCCTCGAGTCGCAGTGTCAAGCGGGAAATAGGAGGCCGGTTACCACAGGGAGCACTGAGGAAGACAAGGAGAATCGCAGATCCCCTGTGTCCCTCCGTGACCTCTGTGGTTAAGATTTAGGGCTGCTTGGTGCTCTCCGGAATCTGGAAGTCCACGCCCCGTTCGTCGTTGGCTTTGCGGGTGGCGGCGAGATCGAGGTCGGCAAGCAGGATTTTGCGGGTTCGGCCGGCGTCGAAGTCAAAAAGGGTGTCCCCCACGATGGCGTAGTTGAGCACGTCAGAATGGTGGCCGTCCTTGAAAACCAGCACAGTCGACGGCTGGGGAGTCACGGGCGGGTCTGGTTCAGAAGGAACTGGCCGGGCGGAAGCAGCTTTCGGAACCGAATCGCGGACCCGGGCGTGCGGGGTTGGAGAATCGGGGTCCCGCGGGCCGTTTTGCGGATCTCCAGATTCGGCGTCGACCGAGTCATCGCCGGATTCCTGGTCGTCGGGGACAGCGTATGGAATGTAGGCTGGCATGCTGACGCCGATGGGAAAAAGGCGCCATCCTCGTGGTGGTGACGATGCCCCGAGGATTTTCGGTCTGACGATGGACGATCTGATGACGAACGATTAAAGAACAAAGGTGGATTGGGGTTCGCCGGCATGAAGAAGTTGGCGCAGCAGCTTCCAAAAACTGGCTGTGCGTTGCCGAAACCGTTTGGCCCCAGTGACGTCACGCTGGCTCGGACCCCGGGAGTGGGATTGTTGCTCCCGCCGAAGCCGAACGAAGTGACCGAGGGCGGAACACCGTTAATCTGAGCCTGAACCGGCAAACCAGTAGCGACGGAAAACGCCAGTAAGAGGGAAAACAGGAAACAGCACCGCACACCGGCCAACATGGAAAGCCTCCCCTGCACAGGGTACACCAATTGGGAGCCTAACCTATTAGAACTCGAACTCCCGCCAAAGTTGCGTGAAAAAGTTGCGTGAAAAATCTGCGCTGGGGCAGGAATCCCCACGCAGGACGCAACCCCTACGCCGCGGTGAGGGGCACGCGCGAAGCGATCTGCCGCAATTCCAGCATGCGATGGCGCACATAGCCATCCTCGGTCAAATGGGCCGAGGCGATGGCCTTGCGGCTGCTGGCCACCACCTGATCGGCCGGCCGGCGTTCTCGAAATTGGGGGTCGAACTCCCGGCAGAATTCACAAGGCCGGGAGGAGCGTGTATCGAAGCGATTGATTACGGCAAGATCAATGTGTTCCACGAGAAAAGGCTCCTGGGAGGGCTGGACTGCCCAGTCTATGAGTCAGAGTCACAATACTCTGCCTCGGCTGATCTATCGTTAGTTGACCGCCGCTTTTGTACACCAACGCAACGGACCTGACAAGCGCTTTGTTGCGGGCGCAAATTTCGTATGTTCGGAATGGCTCAAGTGTACCGGAAGCGCCGCAATCGCACTGTGACGACTGCCACGTGAGGCTGTGATTTCTGGCATGATAAGGCCACGTTCTAATTGGCCAAGTTGTTGATCCTGGAGACCGTGTGAATCGCCCTCATAGCAACCCGAGCACCGTGTTCCTCTTTGACGTCGACAATACGTTGCTCGACAACGATCGCGTGGCGGATGATCTGAAGCGCTACCTCACGAAAAAAGTGGGTGAAGCCTGCCAGCAGCGCTATTGGGAAATTTTCGAGCAGTTGCGCACCGAACTTGGCTATGCCGACTATCTAGGCGCGTTGCAACGCTACCGCACCGAGCAGCCGCACGATCCGCAACTGCTGGCCGTCTCGCGCTTCATGATCAATTATCCCTTTGCGAAGCGGCTGTACCGGAAGGCGCTGGAGGTAGTCGAATACGCGCAGAAGTTAGGGCGCGCGGTAATTCTGAGCGACGGCGATGTGGTGTTTCAGCCGCGCAAGGTTGACCAGTCGGGCCTCGATCAAGCTTTCGCGGGGCACGTCCTGATCTACATCCATAAGGAACTGGAACTGGACGATGTGGAGGCGAAGTATCCGGCAGATCACTACGTAATGGTGGACGACAAGGTGCGGATTCTGGCGGCAATCAAGCAGCATTGGGGTGCGGGAGTGACAACCGTGTTTCCGCGCCAGGGACATTACGCGCTGGACGCAGCGCTGGTGGCCAAGTATCCGAAGCCTGATATTACGATTCAGCGGATCGGAGAGTTACTGAAATATTCGCTGGAAAATATTTTGTCAGCCGCAGGAAAGTGAGCCTCCACTCGGTCCGTAGTTGCTAAAGGGCTCGTGGTTCGTATCAGGGCATCGCTTCAGCGATGCCGAATGTTCTCGGAATTCGACGCCCCTTCAGGGGCTGAATGCCTTACTCGGCTTCTTCTTCTTCCTGAGACGCACCGGCTTTGACCAAAGCTTCCAATTCCCGGTTCAGGTTGGCGTGGTCAGCCTCAGGCAACTCCACAAAGCGGAAAGGCTGGAGGCATCCCTGAGTGGCCCACATGGGAAACAACATGCGCGCGCGCCAGCGGATGCTGGTCGAGCCCAGGTGGAACACGACGGTGACTTGAATGCCTTCGTCCAGCGGGTGTTCCAGTGAGAGCAGTCCCCCATTGACGGAGAGCTGATTCATGCGTCCACGAAGCTGTCGTCCGTTTTCCAGCAGCACCAGGGCGAGGATAGAGCCGCCGAGCTTGACGCGCGAGCCCCGTGGTCCTTTCTTCTGCATGCTGGCGGTAGAGGACATTCTCGGGCTAGTATCGCACCGCGCGGCCGCACCAGGGCAGATTACGAAAGTCAGCCATCTCTATTGGCCGCGTTTCCGGCAGGTTGGCGCGACCCCACCGCGCGTGCGAGAATGCTCATCGTTTGGAGGCGACGAAATGACGAAACGAATGGCTTTGGTGGCTTTGGCGGTTTGCATAATGATTCCAGGCTTTACGCAAGCCGGTTTTGCGCAGAAGGGGACGAAAGCGTCGACTGGAGCGGGAGCGGTCGATAAGGCCTACCTGCAGAAGATCTGGGATGGCTGGGCGTCGCTCGATCCGGCCGCGGTCAAGCAGTACTACGCGCAGGGTCCGCACGTGTTTTTCGACATCGCTCCGCTCAAGTATGGCAGCTGGGACGAATACCAGCCGGGCGTGAGCCAAGAGTTTGCCGACTACAAAGCCGCCAAGTTCACCATCAATGACGATGGGCAGATTCACAAGAGCGGGGATGGCTGCTGGGTTACGGCCACGGTAGCCTTTGACATGACGCACAAGTCAGGCAAGCGAGATATGGGGAACATGCGCTGGACAGCCGTCTTCGAAAAGCAGGACGGGAAGTGGCTGATCGTGCACGAGCACGTATCGGTGCCCGCGCAGTAAGGGCTGCGGGAAATCAGACTTGGCGGCTGGGGCCCGGAAAACGCCCGGCTTCCCAGTGTTAGAACCGCAATCAGTGGTAGCCCTTCCAGAAGAAGTACGCGGTCATGACCGTTCCCACGACGATGACAAAGCCGCGAATCCACGCGCCCGGAAGCTTCTGCGCATAGTGGGCGCCGAGGTATCCGCCGAAGACCGCGCCCACAAGCACGATGCTGCCTTGCTTCCAGACGATAGCTCTGGCCACGATGAAGGTGATGACCGCGACGCCGTTGATGATCCCGCCGAGCACGACCTTCAAGGCGTTCATGGCGTGAATATCGGTCATGCCGAGGGCGGCGAGCATGGCCAGATTCAGGATCCCAACCCCTCCGCCGAAGTAACCTCCGTAGACCGCGACGATCAGCTCATACAGGGCCGCGACGGCCACAGCCGTAGCGGAAGCATCGTGGGCGATGGAGACTCCAGTGCCGCGCGCCAGGCGGTTGCCGAACACGAACAGCAGCGTCGCTCCCAACATGAGCCAGGGCAGAACACGGAGAAAGGTCTGCGCGGGCGTGTGTAGAAGAAGGTAAGCGCCGGCGACCCCTCCAATCAGGCTGGTGACGGTGAGTGGAATCATGACGCGCCGCGAAATGTCGAGATGCTTGCGATAGGCTCCGCCGCTGGCCGTCGTTCCCACCCAGAGCGCCACGGTGTTGGTGGCGTTGGCCGCGATGGGAGCGACTCCGCTGAACAGCAGAGCGGGGAAGGCGATAAAACTACCTCCGCCAGCGACCGCGTTCAGCGCGCCGCCGAGCGCTCCGGCGAAGAACAGGAAGATGAAGGTTGGCAGGGCCAAATACAAGATGTATCACGGGTTGGGGAAAAATTGCAGAGGTAAGAGGTCAGATGGTAGAGGTTAAAAACCTCGCGTTGGGCCTTTACCTCTGCAATCTGACCTCTTACCTCTGACCTTTCTTGGTGCCGCACGCGGATGAAGCGGGGCATCCGATGCCCGGAGAGAACTGAGGTTGAAATCCATTGACTTAAGCCCCGATGTGCATGACGCTAGAACTCTGAATTGGGGCAGTTTCGAGCTGCGTCTGTTAATCCGGACGGACCTCGAAACTACCCCAAACCCATTTTCAGCGCTCTTTGACAAACTAACTCATTGGTTCTTAAAGACTTTACCCGCAAGTCCTTTAAACCCAAAGACCTGGCTGGGATTCCTCCTAAGTCTGTGATTCCAAAAGACCGTGGGGGTAGGGGGTAGGGGGCACGGCAGGTCAAAATTCCCATCCTCCACCCGGTTATGGCGTCTGCATGCCGTGTTCGTCAGAGACCGTAGCCTTCCCAGACGTGCCTTTAGCCCAGTCGGCTCGCGGATCTGGCATCTCCAACTGGTGGACTCCATGCGGGAAAGCTTCCTGCAAAGCCTTGTGTTGACGCTCCTGTTCGGGGTCGTGCAGAGTTATCCACGGATGGAGGTAGTAGACGGCGACGATCCTGGCCTGCAGCATCTCTTTCAGGCAGCCGAAGCAAGGCTGAGTGGTGGAGTAAACGGTTCCTCCCTGGACGCTGATGCCAAAGCGCGCGGCCGAGAGAATGGCGTTTTGCTCGGCGTGAACGCAGATGCAAAGATCGTAGGCGGTGCCCGATTTGTAGGTCTTGTCGCGGTTGGCACAGCGCAGGCAGCCGCCGTCGGAACAGTTTTTCATTTTGGTGGGAGTTCCGTTGTATCCCGTCGAGACGATGCGGTCGTCGACCACGATGATGGCGCCAACCTTCTGGCCCCTGCAATCCGCCCGTTCGCGGACAGCTTGCGCAATGCCCATGAAATAGATTGGACGTCCCGGCCGTTCTGGAAGTGGTGGATTCATGAGTCGAGCCTCCTGCAATGAAAATGGGGCCATAGGTTTCGCTATGGCGCTCGGTCGGGATCATTCTCTACCAGGCTTGGGGAAAGTACATAGGGCAATTTGGGGGGCGTAGCGCGGGGGCGCCCGCTCTACACGAACTGCGCAGTCCGCCCCGCTTACACATGCTAGAATCGTTCTTGTGATGCTCGGGGCCGATGCTTCCTGATATCGAAAAATTGCTGGAACTGCAGGTGGCGGATCAGGAGATCCGCAAACTGCGGGACGAAGTGGCGGCGCTGCCGAAACGCGTCGCGGCGATTGAGCAAAAACTGGCTGGAACCAAGGCGCACCTGGAAAAAGTCCGGGCTACAGCGAAGAACGACGACGCCAACCGCAAGAAGTTCGAAGCCAATATCAAAGACCTGCAAGGCAAAATTTCCAAGTATCGCGACCAGTCTCTCGACGTAAAAACCAACGACCAGTACAAAGCTTTGCTGCACGAAATCCAGTTTGCGGAGCAGGAGATCCGGCTGAACGAAGACCGCATCCTGGAGGTGATGGTCAACGTCGACGCGCGCGAAACCGAAGTCAAAGCCGCGGAAGCGGAGCTGAAGGCGGAGACGGCCGAGATCGAAAAAGAGAAAGAAGAAGAGCGCAAGATTACCGCCGAAGATCAGAAAAAGCTCTCCGAGTGGAACTCGAAACGGGACGCGCTGCGGCAGGGAGTTTCCGAAGATGTGCTGCGGCATTATGAACGCGTGGTGAAGCATCGCGGCACTGGCCTCGCCGAAGTCCGCGACCACAAGTGCATGGGATGCCAGGTGATGCTGCGTCCGCAGATCTATAACGAAGCGCGCAAGGGCGAGACGGTCATGTTCTGCGAATCGTGCCAGAGAATCTATTACCACATTCCCGCGAACGAAACGCAGCCGGAAGTGGAAGTGGTGACGGTGACCGGGCGAAAACGCGCGCGTCCCAAGGCAGATGCGCCGCAGGCCTGGTTCTACCGTCCCGATTACCCTGAGGAAGGCGAAGTGCTGCTGGTGTTTATTAATAATGGGGACAACGCCACACGGCGCATCTACGAAATGCACACCGGACGTCAGTTCGGCGAGGTGCTGATGCGCGAAGGCAACTACCGGCAAGCGTTTCCCGAGGACTTGACCGACTCCGCCCTGCGGCTGAATGGACATTGGGAAGAAAAAGAGATGGAGGAGTGGGGCTCGGAAATACCCTCCAACGTGCTCGACCTGCTGCATAAAGATCTGCTCGCCATCCGGCGCGAGCACCGGGCTAGCCACAAACCTGCTGCCTCCTCGGCGGAACAACCGGCCGCGCACTAGCAGCTTGAGGTAAGATGGCCGACACGAGGTTAGTGATGGCTCCCAGCGACAACGATTTCAGAATCCGTTCCACGTCCCGCCGTTCGTTTCTTAGTCTTTCGGCCGCTGCTTCGGCGGCGTTGGCATTGCGCATCGTTACCGAACCCATGCTGGCTCGCGCTCGCGTGCACAACGCGCCGAAAGATGCGATCCGGATTGACGCCAACGAGAACCCTCTCGGGCCCTGTGCTGCGGCGCGCGAGGCGGCAGCCGCCATCGTTCCGCAGGGCGGACGTTATTCCGACTGGCTGACCGACGATCTAGTGAAAACGCTGGCGGACATGGAAGGGCTGAAGGTGGAACAGGTTCGCGTCTATGCCGGCTCGAGCGAGCCTCTGCATCACACGGTGGCGGCGTTTACCTCGGCACAACGCAGCTATGTGACCGCCGATCCGGGATACGAAGCCGGTATATTCACCGCCCAGGCCATCGGCGCAAAGGTGGTGAAAGTTCCGCTGACGAAATCCTACGCGCACGACGTGAAAGCGATGCTGGCTGCGGCTCCGGACGCGGGCGTGTTCTATGTTTGCAGCCCCAACAATCCTACGGGCACGCTGACCAGCCATTCCGACATCGAATACCTGGTCGAGAACAAGCCCAAGGGTTCGGTCGTGCTGGTGGATGAGGCTTACATTCATTTCTCCGACGCGGTTTCGGTGATGGATCTGGTGAGAGCGGGAAAGGACGTCGTCCTGCTGCGCACGTTCTCGAAGATCTATGGCATGGCGGGGCTGCGCTGCGGCGCCGTGTTCGCCCGGCCGGATCTGCTGGAGAAGGTCGACAATTATGGCGGCTGGAATTTCATGCCGATCACCGCGCTTGTGGCCGCCTCCGCCAGCCTGAAAGACACGCAACTGGTGCCCGAGCGCAAGCGCATCAACGCCACCATCCGCAGCCAGGTCTTTGCCTGGCTCGACCGCAACCGATACTCCTACGTTCCCTCGGAATCGAACTGCTTCATGTTGGATACGAAAGGTCCAGCAAAGGCGGCGATCGATGCCATGGCCAAGCAAAAAGTAATCATTGGACGCATCTGGCCGGTGTGGCCAACCTACACGCGCATCACGGTTGGAACCGCGTCTGAGATGGAGCAGTTCCAGACGGCTTGGCAGAAGGTGATGACCGGCGCAGTGACGGCTAGCGTGGGCGAGATTCCGGGCTGGGGAGAACTGCCACGCAAACGGAATCGGGATGGAATTGCCGTGCGCGCTTAGGGGCGCGCGTGCCGAGCTGCGCTCGACTGGACGAACGAATGCGTCCGTCCTGCGTAACCCTTTCGCTATAACATCAACTCATGCCGAAAAAACCTTCCGCCTCTGCCAAACGCGCGGAGCCTTCCGTAAAACTCTCGCTGCGCGGGGCCACGCGCCTGCTTGCCCGTCATCCTTGGGTCTACCGCTCGGATGTTATCGGAGCGGACGATATTCCGCCGGGGGCGATGGTCCGCGTCCAGGATTCGAGGGGAAAGTTTCTGGGCACCGCGCTCTACAGCTCATCGTCGCAGATTGCGATCCGCATGATCTCTCACGGCTCGGTCGACGATCTGCCCGCGCTGGTCGCCGAACGCATTCGCGCCGCGATCGCCTACCGCAAGGAACTCGTCTCCAATACCGAAGCCTATCGTATCGTCTTCAGCGAAGCCGATTTTCTGCCTGGGCTGATTGTCGATCGCTACAACGACATTGTTTCGCTGCAGATCCTGACCCAGGCCATGGATGCCGTTCCTGTGCGCGAAGCCATCCTGCAAACGCTGAGAGATGAACTGCGTCCGGCGGGAATTGTGGAGCGCGTCGAGGGTCGGATTCGAGAGTTGGAGCAATTGCCTCCCCGGCAGTCTGGACTGCTTTGGGGAGAGAAGAGTTCGACCGAATACAGGATGAACGGTGTCGGGTTTTACTGCGACGGGCTCGAAGGACAGAAAACCGGCGCGTTTCTCGATCAGCGGGAAAACTACGCCGCCGCGGCGCAATACGCGCACGGCGAGGCTCTCGACGCTTTCTGCTATCAGGGCGGATTTGCGCTGCACCTGGCCGCGAAGTGTTCGAGCGTTATCGGAGTGGACAGCTCGCGTCCGGCGCTCGAAATGGCGGAGAAGAACGCGGCTACCAAAGCCGAACGGTCGCGAACTGGAGTGGATCGAGGGCAACGCCTTCGACCTGCTGCGGGAGTACGCCGCCGCCAACCGGCGCTACGACACCATCGTTCTCGATCCGCCCGCCTTTGCCAAGTCCAAGCGCGACCTCGACAAAGCCCTGCGCGGCTATAAAGAACTCAACCTGCGTGCCATGAAGATGCTGCGGCCGGGAGGGATTCTGGTCACCTGTTCCTGCTCTTTCCACGTCAGCGCGGCGGAGTTCCACAAAGTGGTAGCCGATGCCGCCCAGGACGCCCACAAGTCCTTGCGGGTGGTGGAGAACCGCGGAGCTGCTAAAGACCATCCAATCCTACTGAATGTGCCCGAAACTAGCTACTTGCAGTGCCTGATACTTAGTGTAAGCGACTGAATAATAACGAGATAATATACTTGACAATAAAGCACTAAGATTTTATGATTTGATGACACTAATTACAAACCTGGGAGCTTCCGAAAGCTCCCCGAATGAACTTCCAGTAGGAGGATTTACCTGTATGACCATGATTACGCGTTATGACCCTTTCCGTGAGTTTGTGACTCTCCAAGAACGCATGAACCGCCTGTTCCGCGTCCCGCGTGGGCCGGAAGAGCAGGATGAATCGCTGACCACGACCGCATTTGCTCCGCCGGTGGACGTCTACGAGGACGAGCACAACATCACCTTGAAGATCGAAGTGCCGGGAATCGACGAGAAGGACATCGACGTCCGCATCGAGAACAACACGCTGACCGTGCACGGCGAGCGCAAGTTCGAGAAGGAAGAGAAAGAAGAGAACTACCGGCGCGTGGAGCGTCAGTATGGCAGCTTCACCCGCACCTTCAGCCTCCCGAACACCGTCAACCATGACAACGTTCAGGCCGACTATGACAAGGGCGTGCTGAAGATCAAGCTGGCGAAGAAGGCCGAAGCCAAGCCGAAGCAGATCAAAGTAAACGTCGGCAGCCAGAAGACGCTGGAAAGCAAGGAGCCGAAGGGCGTCGGCAAGGCCGCATAAGAGACCCGATAGCTGTAAACTCTGCGGGAGGCGAGATCGTGTGCGCCTCCCGTTTTATTTGTAATTGGCAATTTGTAATTGGTAATTTGAAAATTGACACGGCGGTAGAGGAATAAAAGCCATGGCCATTCGTTGGGACAAATTCACCGTCAAAGCGCAGGAAGCTGTCCAGCGGGCGAACGAACTCGCCTCAGAGCACGGTAATCCCGAGCTTGCCCCACTCCATCTGCTGGCGGCGCTGGTTGAAGACCGCGAAGGCATCGTTGCGCCCGTGCTGGAGAAAATCGGCATCGGACCACAGGCCGTGCTCAGCGACCTCTACAAAGAAATTGAGAAGCTGCCGAAGGTTTCGGGCAGCGGCGGCGCAGCTCAGCCGGCGATGTCGTCGCAGGTCACCCAGTTACTGGAGAAGTCATTCAAAGAAGCTGACTCCTTCAAGGACGAATACGTTTCGACCGAGCACATGCTGCTGGCCTTGACCGATCAGAAAACGACCGGCCTGAAGCGTGATCCGGCGCAGGAACTGCTGGCGCGTCACGGTGCTACCCACGACGCCATTCTGAAGGCGCTCACCGCGGTGCGCGGGTCGCAGCGCATCACCGACCAGAATCCCGAGGCCAAGTACCAGGCGCTGGAGCGTTATGCCCGCGATCTGAACGAGCAGGCACGGCGCGGCAAGCTCGATCCGCGTGATCGGACGCGACGAAGAAATTCGCCGCGTGGTGCAGGTGCTTTCGCGGCGCACCAAGAATAATCCGGTGCTGATTGGCGAGCCGGGCGTGGGCAAGACGGCCATCGTCGAAGGGCTTGCGCAGCGCATCGTTTCCGGCGACGTGCCTGAAGCGCTGAAGAACAAGCGCGTCATATCGCTCGATCTGGGAGCGATGCTGGCGGGCGCGAAATACCGCGGCGAATTTGAAGACCGCCTCAAGGCTGTGTTGAAAGAAATCGAAGACTCGCAGGGCCAGATCATTCTCTTCATCGACGAATTGCACACGCTGGTCGGCGCGGGCGCTGCCGAGGGCGCCATCGACGCCTCGAACATGCTGAAGCCGGCGCTGGCCCGCGGAGAGCTGCGTGCCATTGGAGCGACCACGCTCAACGAATATCGCAAGTACATCGAAAAAGACGCGGCGCTGGAACGGCGCTTCCAGATCGTTTTTGTGGGCGAGCCGAATGTCGAGGATACGATTGCGATCCTGCGCGGACTGAAAGAAAAGTACGAAGTGCACCACGGCGTGCGCATCAAAGATTCGGCCATTGTTGCGGCCGCGACTTTGTCGCATCGCTATATTTCCGACCGCTTCCTGCCCGACAAGGCCATCGACCTGATCGACGAAGCCGCGTCTTCGCTGCGCATCCAGATCGATTCCATGCCGACGGAAATTGATCAGCTGGAACGGCGGGCCACGCAACTCGAGATTGAAAAGCAGGCGCTGAAGAAAGAAGACGACGCGAATTCGAAGGAGCGGCTGGCCCACGTCGAGAAAGAGCTGGCCGGCATTCGCGAGCAGTCGAATGCGCTCAAGGCCAAGTGGAAGCAGGAAAAAGACGTCATCGCGAAAGCTCGCGCGCTGAAAGAAAAACTGGAGCAGCTCAAGGTTGAAGAAGCTGCGGAGGAGCGCAAAGGAAATCTGGAGCGCGTGGCGCAGATCCGCTATGGACTCATCCGCCAGGCCGAACAAGAACTGAATAAAGTCACCTCGCAGATCGACGGCAAGGCCGGTCAGCGGATGTTGAAAGAAGAAGTGGACGAAGAAGACGTTGCCCGCATCGTTTCCAAGTGGACGGGCATTCCGGTTTCGAAGATGCTCGAAGGCGAAGTCAAGAAGCTCATCAACATGGAAGACCGGCTGCGGCTGCGCGTCATTGGACAGGACGCGGCGCTCGAGCGCGTGGCGAATGCCATCCGCCGGTCGAGGGCCGGGCTTAGCGATCCGAAGCGGCCGATTGGGTCGTTCATTTTCCTGGGGCCAACCGGCGTCGGCAAGACCGAACTGGCGCGGGCGCTCGCCGAATTTCTTTTTGACGACGAGCGCGCCATGATTCGCATCGACATGTCGGAATACATGGAGAAGCACGCCGTTTCGCGCATGATCGGCGCGCCTCCGGGATACGTTGGCTACGATGAGGGAGGACAACTCACCGAGGCGGTGCGGCGGCATCCTTACGCGGTTGTGCTCTTTGACGAAATCGAAAAAGCGCATCCGGATGTGTTCAACATCCTGCTGCAGATCATGGACGACGGCCGCCTCACCGACGGCAAGGGACGCAAGGTGGACTTCAAGAACACGGTCATCATCATGACCTCGAACCTGGGCTCGGCGTATCTGCAATCGGAAAACATGCGCTCCGCCGATGGCTTTGAGCGCGCCTCGAAGCAGGTGATGGACGCGCTGCATGGGCATTTCAAACCCGAGTTCCTGAATCGCGTGGACGACATCATCATCTTCCATCCGCTGGGCAAGGAACAACTGGTGAAGATCGTCGATCTGCGACTGGAAGACCTGCGGCGACTGCTGGCCGACCGCAAGATCTCCCTGGAGCTGACCGACGCCGCCAAAGAACTGCTCTTCACCGAAGGCTACGATCCCAACTTTGGAGCGCGTCCGCTGAAGCGCGCCATTCAGAAGCTGGTGCAGGATCCGCTGGCGCTGAAAATTCTGGACGGCGAGGTATTGCATGGAGACCACGTGGTGGTGGAGGCTGATAAGAAAGCCGGCAAGATGACGTTCAAGGTCAGTGAGCGGGTGGGGGAGAAAGTGGCGGCGAAGGCGAAAAAGTAAAGTTTGTGCGCTCGGCTGGACGGGCGAGTCGCCCGTTCCCACACGATCGTCATGACTTCGCGCGACCTTTCGCCGCCTTCTTGGTTCTCGATTTTGAGGCGCGCCGCGCTCCCGGCACCTTGCCGATTCTAGGGTCTCCCGCAAGCACCAGCTCGCAAGCTCGCAATGCTGCCTCCTCGAAATCCGGCGCGTCGGCTGGAAGGACCTGCCAGCCCGTTACTTTCTTCCCCAGCACTTTGATGGAGCGCATGTTGGGGAAATCGCGTCGCAGACTCTGGTGGTGCTCCTCGGTAGTGGCAAGCCACACCCCGTTATCCGCCGTCTGGTCAGGTTTGTCTTTGTTCCTGAGGATGAGGACGATCTTGTCCCGAACGTAAACGGCAAGGCAGCCGAACATGGGGCGTGTCGTGGGAGACAGCGGAGCAATCGCGTCGAGCACGAATTCATGCGGCACAGGCTTGCGCTGTTTGACGGCGAAGAGGGTGTCGTCGAGCGGGAGTGGCGCTGTTTTGCGACGGGAGCTTCGACATACGAGCGGGAAATTCGTGTTCCGTTCAGTGCTACTTTCCATTGACTCTATATCACTGGCCGGTCACGTAGCGAATTCGAAAAGCTTGCCGTCTCCCTCTCCGAAGTTGTAAGGTACTCGGCCTAGGCTCAATTCTCTTTGGGGGATGGAATGAAACTCAGCCGCAGTATCTTCGCGTCGCTCTTCTTGCTTTGCTGCATCAACTTTTCCTGGACGCAAGCCGCGCCTACTCCGGCTCCCAAGACCGTTGTCATCCGCGCCGGACATCTGCTGGACGTGAAAACTGGCAAGACGCTCTCGAACCAAACCATCATCATTCGGGGTGACAAGATCACAGAGGTTAAGGGGGCTGTCGATCAGATCATGCCAAAGGACGCAACGGTGATTGATCTGTCGAACGCCACCGTGCTGCCGGGTTTGATTGACGCGCACACGCACATCACCATGACTACCAACTTCGGTTATTCGGCGCTGGCTATTTCCGTTCCGCGCGAGGCCCTGTACGGAGCGCGCAATGCCCGGGTCACGCTTGACGCGGGATTCACCACCGTGCGCAACGTGGGCGCCAGCGGATTCAGCGACGTTGCCCTGCGCGATGCCATCAACGCGGGCGACGTGCCCGGGCCGCGGATGCTGGTCAGCGGTCCGCCGCTGAGCATTACCGGCGGACATGGGGACAACAACCTGCTGCCGTTTGAATATCACGCCACCAGCGACGGTGTGGCGGATGGCGTGGATGGGGCGCGCCACATGGTTCGGCAGAACATCAAGTATGGCGCGGATCTGATCAAGTTCATGGCCTCGGGCGGGGTGCTTTCGAAGGGAGACAATCCGCAGGCGTCGCAGTACACGCAGGAGGAGATGAAGGCCATTGTGGAGGAGGCGCATCGGCTGGGGCGAAAAGTGGCGGCGCACGCGCATGGAGCACAGGCAATCCGCTGGGCGTCTGAAGCGGGGGTGGATTCGATCGAGCACGGGTCTTACATCGACGATGCTGCTATCGCTGCCATGAAGAAGAACGGCACCTATCTGGTGCCGACGCTTTATCTCGCCGACTGGTTTCTGGAGAACGCGGAGAAGATTGGCACTCCGCCCGACCTGATGGCCAAGGCGAGAGAAGTGTTGCCCGCCGCGCGCAAGAATGTGGCACGCGCGTTTGCCGCGGGAGTGAAAGTCGGTTTCGGGACCGATGCCGCCGTCTATCCGCATGGGCTCAACGCGCATGAATTCGCTGTATACGTGAAGCTGGGGATGACACCGCTACAGGCGATTCAGACGGCGACGATTAATGATGCCGATTTGCTGGGATGGTCCGACAAGATCGGGACGATTGAGGCGGGGAAGTGGGCTGACATCGTGGCTGTCGATGGCGATCCGCTGGCGGATGTCACTACTTTGGAGCGCGTCAAGTTTGTGATGAAGGGCGGCGAGGTGGTGAAGAACCTTTATTCGAAGTAGGTCGATTGCAGAAGGCTGTCTTGGAGAAGTTAAGGTGCGATCTTAAAGATTTGAGCCAAATGTAGCCTTTACACGCTTTGATTGTGCGAAATACGACCACCAGATAGCTACAACCATCAACCATCTAAGTCCGTTAGCTACGGGATTCTCCGAAGGGGATTGTTGTACGATCTCCTTAATATTTGTCGACAGCCTCAAGATCATCAAACAAGGCAATGCAAGCGTTACCATGAAGTAAACCTTGATGAGCTTCAGAGCGTTTGGCCGAGCACGCCATGTGGTAAGGCCAGTGTAGATTGAAAATGCAGCTAGCCCCAAATCAAACACTACAACAAACGTGTCGTGCGGATTCCGTAGGATTTCTGCCGCGCAACCAAGCGGGCGAAATACGGTAATAGCGACACAGAAGAACAGGAGGAAGCCGCCTACTCCCCGGAATGGATCTGTGTCCTGCTGAGTGGCTAGGGGCTGTGGTGCGCTACTTTTCCGTTCATTGTTCACCGGGTTTCCCCGTTCGGTGAAAGTTTAGTCTTAGATTCACGGCTTTGGAAGAGTTATCGGCCGATAGCACTTATTCTGTCGGGTTTCACTTCTGCAATCTGACTTCTGCAATCTGCAATTGCTTTAGAATTCCCCACAGTGTCTATCCAATTTCAGATTGAGGCCACCCGTGGCTCGGCCCGCACTGGCAAGCTCATCACTCCTCATGGAGAGGTCGAGACGCCGGTGTTCATGCCGGTGGGGACGCTTGGTTCGGTCAAGGGCGTTTCGCAGGATGTGCTGGAAGAGCTTGGCGTCGAGATTCTGCTGGCGAATACCTATCATCTTTTTCTGCGGCCTGGGGTCGAAACGGTACGGCAGATGGGCGGGCTGCACCGGTTCATGGCTTGGGATCGGGCGATTCTTACAGATTCGGGCGGGTTTCAGGTTTTCAGTTTGAACGATCTGCGCAAGATCAGCGAAGAGGGCGTGGCGTTTCGCTCGCACCTGGACGGGTCGCCGCATTTTCTTAGTCCTGAAAAAGCTATGGAGATTCAGTTTGGGCTGGGCGCTGACATCATCATGGCGTTTGATGAGTGCACGGAGTATCCGGCGGATCCGCAGCGCGTGCGGGGGTCGATGGAGCTGACTTTGCGCTGGGCGGAACGCTGCAAGAGTTATTTTGAGGAGCATAAGGGCGAAGTACCGTGGAGCAGGTCCCAGGTCTCAGGTGTCAGGTCTCAGGAAGAGCAGGTCCTTCGCTCCGCTCAGGATGACAAATCTCAAGGTCACTGGAATGGACAGACGCAGGCATTGTTTGGCATTGTGCAGGGCGGGATGGACCCTGAACTGCGCCGCGAATCGGCGGCTCGGACCATTGACATTGGGTTCCCTGGATATGCCATCGGGGGGCTTAGCGTGGGCGAGCCTCGCGAGCTTACCCGCGATATTGTCTTATCCACTTTGGAGCATCTGCCCTCCAACCAGCCGCGGTATTTGATGGGAGTTGGGACCCCGGAAGAGATTGCGCAGTATGCCCAGGCGGGGGTTGACATGATGGATTGCGTGCTGCCTACGCGCGCCGCCCGCCATGGATTGCTGTTCACTTCAGAAGGCAAAGTTTCGATTAAGCAGGCGCGGTATGCGCAGGATGACAGCGCGCTCGATCCCGCGTGCGAATGCCGCGTGTGCCTGCGCTATTCTCGGGCCTACCTGCGGCATCTTTACGCCTCGAATGAACTGCTGGCGCAGGTTTTGAACACGGTGCACAACCTGCACTATTATCTGGCCACTATGCGGACGGTGCGGGAGTGGATCCGGGCAGGGCATTCGCGGTTGTAAATTCGTCGGTGTGTCCTTGACACCTTGGGCGGGCGTCCGGCATTCTATTTAACTTGGGAACAAGGTCCGTTTCCTTCTGTGCCGTTCCGAAGCGAAACCGGAGCGCGGCATCGCCGGTTCTAGCCTGCAAGGTGGTCCTTCGGCCTTAGGAGAAAAGAATTCCCGCAATTTAGCAAAAAAGGTTGATTAGCGAGGATCGACTTGGCGGTGGAAATGATTGTGTCTGGTATAGCGTGCGGTATCAGGGGCGGATTGGCGTTTTGGTTGCAGATGCCAGGTGGGACAAATCTGCTCACGCTGGCTCCGCTGGTCTTCATTTTTGCAATTTTTTACTTCCTGCTGATTCTGCCGCAGCAGCGCAAGCAGAAAAAGTGGCAGAGCATGCTAAGCGAGTTGAAAAACGGCGACAAGGTCGTAACCAGCGGCGGGCTGCGCGGGACGATCATCAGCCTTAAGGACGATGCACTGACGCTGCGCGTGCCGCCCGACAATCTGAAGCTCGAAATCAGCCGCGCCGCGGTGGTATCGGTGACGACGGCGGAAGAAGGAAAGTAACGGTCGTTGGTCGTTCGTCGTTGGTCGTTCGGGAAGCGCGGTAGCCTCGGGCGGTTTGCTAACGACTAACGACCGAAGACTATCGACTGGTTTTTCATGAATAAGAATCTTAGTTGGAAGTTGACAGTAATCATCGGAATCCTGCTGGTCTTCGTGGGCGGCATCTTCGGCATTCCGAAGGACTGGTCGGGCAAGTGGCTGCTGGCTTCGATCGCCGACCGCATTCATTTGGGACTGGACTTGCGCGGAGGGACGCACCTCATTCTGCAGGTGCAGGTCGATGACGCGGTCAACGTCGATTCCGACAACGCCATGGCGCGCCTGAAGGACGATTTCCGCACGCACAAGATCAATTACGCCGACATCACCAAGCCCGATCCGGTGAACCATCCGGAAATGATCGTGGTCAAGGGCGTTCCGCCGGATCAGACCAGCGATTTCAAGAATCTTATTTCCGACCGGCTGCCGGAATACGACGCCACCTCAGGGGCAGAGAATTCCTGGACGGTTGCGATGAAGGCGTCAAACCTCGCCGACTTGAAGAACCGCGCGGTTACCCAGGCCATCGAGACCATCCGCAATCGAATTGATCAGTTGGGTGTGAGCGAGCCTGAGATCGAGGAGCACGGACTCGGCAAATACCAGATTCTGGTTCAGCTTCCGGGCGTGGACGATCCGGCGCGGGTGAAGGAAATCATGCAGTCCACGGCGATGCTGGAAATCAAACAATCGCTGGGCGGGCCCTATGGAAGCCAGGAGCAGGCGTTGCAGGATAAGGGGGGCGTGCTGCCTCCGGATGCCGTGCTGATGCAAGGGAAGAGCATCGGTTCGCGCAACAGCGAAGGCGGCGAACAGTGGTACTTTATCTCTCGCGCCTCGGCGGTGACTGGCCGCGATCTTCGCACCGCGGAACCGTCCACCGATGAGAATGGACAGCCGGCAGTCCGCTTTATCCTTACCTCCGAAGGCGGGCGCAAGTTCTTTTCCTTTACTTCCGCCCACGTTGGCGACTACCTGGCCGTGGTTCTCGACAACCGGGTGCAGGAAGTGGCGGTGATTAAAGAAGCCATTCACGACACCGGCATCATCAACGGCCGGTTCACCCAGCAGGAGACGCAAGACCTCTCGATGACGCTGCGGTCCGGAGCTCTACCGGCCACCATCAAGTATCTGGAAGAGCGGACGGTGGGGCCATCGCTGGGCGCGGATTCGATTCGTTCCGGCGTTCATGCGGCCGTTTACGGCATGCTCGCCGTCCTTATCTTCATGCTGATTTACTACCGCTGGGCGGGCGTAAATGCCGATGTGGCGTTGATCTTGAACCTGGTCATCCTGCTTGGGTTCATGGGCTATTTTGGAGCGGTGCTGACGCTGCCGGGAATTGCCGGCGTCATCCTGACGGTTGGTATGGGCGTGGATTCTAACGTACTGATTTTTGAGCGCATCCGGGAAGAACTGAGGAATGGCAAAACGCCACCTTCGGCCGTGGAACAGGGATTCAGCCACGCCTGGATCACCATTGTGGATACGCACGTTACCACCATTGTTTCGGCCGCGATCCTGTTCATCTTTGGAACCGGGCCGGTCAAGGGTTTTGCCACAACGCTGGTGTTCGGTTTGCTCGCAAACTTGTTTACGGCAGTGTTTGTATCGCGCGTAATTTTTGATTGGGTGCTGAGCAGGAAAGAGCGTGGCGAGGCATTGAGCATTTAAGACAGTTCGGTGGTCGTTGGTCGATAGTCGTTCGCGAGTTTTAGGCGGGCGATGCACCCCGAACGACCAACGACTAACGACCAACGACTGATTTTGAAGGGATCGTAAGCAGCGTGGAATTCTTTAGAGACACCAACTTCGATTTTCTCGGGAAAAAGTGGTACTTCCTGACCTTCTCGCTGATCTTCAGCGTTGCCGGAGTGCTTTCCATGGCGTTCTGGCATGGCATCCCGCTGGGAGTCGACTTCCGCGGCGGCACGCTGGTCTACGTCAAGTACGTGCATACCCCCGACCCCGCCGCCATTCACGACGACATTGACCGCGCCGGATTAAAAAATGCCCGCGTGCAGCGCTACGGGCAAGCCGGCAACAACGAAGTGCTGATCCAGCTCGATATTCAGGAAACCAGCGAGCAGGCGCTCGACAAGGGCAAAACGCAGATCATTCAGGCACTCGAAAGCCACGCCACGCCGGGCAAGCAGGATCTCAATAACTCGAGTTCCCTGACCATCGCGAATTATCTTTTGGAGAAAGACCCGCTCCAGCTCGGAGCCGGCGCCGACGCCAACCCGCGCTACACCGCGATCGCTCAAGCCATCGTTGACTATCGCGACAAGACGAAGAGCGGCGTGCTGAGTTCGATTGAGGAATTGAAGAGTGTGGCCGATCCCGCGGCCGTCGCTTCGCTGCAAGAGAATTTCTTTGTCTCCGACTTTGGTATCCGCAACGTCGAGATCGTCGGCCCACAGGTGGGGCAGCAGCTGCGCAAGCAAGCGATTCTGGCTACGCTCTATTCGCTGGCGGGGATGCTGATCTACCTGGGTTTGCGTTTCGAATGGATCTACGGTGTGGCCGCGGTTTTAACGGTCTTCCACGACACGCTGATTACGGTGGGCGCTTTCTCGCTGCTGAACTGGGAAATCTCGCTGACCGTGATTGCCGCCATCCTGACGCTGATCGGATACTCCAATAACGACACCATCGTCGTGTTCGACCGCATCCGGGAGAACATCAAGCTGCTGCGGCGGGACCGGCTGGCGGATATTGTCAACAAAAGTATTAATCAGACCTTAAGCCGAACTATCTTGACAGCGGGCCTGACTTTCCTTACCGTTCTTGCGTTGTTTCTTTTCGGCGGCGAGGTGTTGCATGGATTCAGCTTCGCTCTGGTCATCGGAATCCTGATCGGAACCTATTCCTCGATCGCGATTGCCGCCCCGATTCTGGTTGCCTATCAGGAATGGCGTGGCGAGCGCGGCAAGAAGCCGATTGCCATGCCGCTGCGGTCCGGCAACGGGGCCCAGTCGAAGGAAAAAATTAAGGTATGAATCCGGCCATGTGGCGTAAAATCATGGACCTGCCCGAAGAGGCAGGAATGCTGGAGCGGAAAGCTGGAAAGAGCGGGAGCAAAGAGGATGCGGCCGGTGTCTAAATTGTCTTAGGGTTTCGTGTAGGAGAACGCTTATGTTTGAAGACAGCCTTATTGAGTCAGGCAATAGATTTAAGACCAAACGGTTGAGCACCACGATCTTTTCCTTCACTCTGCAGTGTCTGCTCATCGCGATCTTGATCCTGATCCCACTGATTTATACCGACGCGCTGCCGAAAACGCAGCTCATGACCTTCCTGGTCGCGCCGCCGCCACCACCACCTCCACCGCCGCCGCCAGTCGCTGCGGTTAAGGTGGTGAAGATGCAAAGCGAACTGATCAATGGCCAGTTGCGCCAACCCACCAAGATTCCCCAGAGAGTTCAGATGATCAAAGAAGAAGAAGCGCCACCGGATCTGGGTGCTGGCGGCGTCCCGGGTGGTGTCCCGGGTGGCATTCCGGGCGGCTCGGCGGGCGGAGTGATCGGCGGCATCGTCAGCTCTACAGCCAACCTCCCGAAAGTGGCGACTCCGCAGCGCATCCGCGTTTCGTCGGGCGTGTCGACCGGTCTTTTGATCCGCAAGGTTACGCCCAATTATCCGCCGCTGGCCAAACAGGCCCGCATTCAGGGGGCGGTCGTGCTGCAGGCGGAAATCAGCAAAGAGGGAACCATTCAGAACCTGCAGTTGATTAGCGGGCACCCCATGCTGGCGCCGGCGGCGATCGAGGCCGTGAAACAGTGGCGTTACAAGCCATACCTGCTCAATGGCGAGCCGGTGGCCGTGGAGACCCAGGTAGTTGTGAACTTTAGCTTGTCCGGAGGCTAGACTCTCCGGCTGGCTTTGGCGATTAAAACTTCCCCCATCCCGCCTTTTCCGCAGGCGGGAAACCAGGGTGGTTTTGGCGCCCGGGCAATTCTGCCCACATTGGTTTTCTGGCATCAAACGGTTCAGACGAGCAGGCGGTCGAAGGAATCCAATTTCGATTGCCCAGCCCCAAAAGGGGCGCCTGATTTCGAAGCGCTTGGGGCATCGCTCAGGCGATGCCTTGGTACGACTCATTTCTGAGGAGGAAAAGCAACTCATGGTAGTGAACCTGGCAGCAGTCGCACTCTGTAATTTCCATCTTTTTGCCGCCTGGCTCTTTGACGAGGGCTCGGTCGGTTGGGACCCGATTTCGCTGTGGAAGCAGATGGGCATTCTGGCGAAGGTCGTGGTTATCGTTCTGTTCATCATGTCGGGGTGGTCGATCGGCGTGATGATTGACCGCTGGATGGCTTTCAACGCCGCCCGCAATCAGTCCCGCTCGTTCGCTCCCGCGGTTGCCGGAGCGCTGCGCGAGGGCAAGATTGACGAGGCGATCAAAGTCGCCGAGCGCAACAAGAAGAGTCACCTGGCCAAGGTTGTCACCGCCGGCCTGATGGAATTCAAAGCTCATCAGGATAGCCCGGGTGAGATTCCTGGCGAGACCATTGAAGCTTCCAAGCGCGCATTGGAGCGCACCGAAGCCATCGTGCACGCCGAACTGAAACGTGGCTTGGGCGGTCTGGCGACAATCGGCTCGACGGCTCCCTTCGTGGGACTGTTCGGAACGGTGGTCGGCATTCTGAACGCCTTCAACGGTATTGCCAAGGAAAAGGCAACCGGACTGGCAGCGGTCGCGGGCGGCATTTCCGAAGCGCTCGTAACCACCGCCGTCGGCCTGTTCGTGGCGATTCCGGCCGTCATGATGTTCAACTATTTGACCGGTCGCGTGGAAGCGTTCGACGTGGAGATGGATAACTCCTCGAGCGAACTGATCGATTACTTCCTGAAGCGCCGGAGCATGCGCCGGTCCTAAGAGACCAGGTCTTAGGTCTCAGGACTAGCGGTTCGCAAACATGAGTTGCTGAAGTGGCGCCGGTTTTCCGACCGGCGCCCACTCTCCTCATCTACGTGGTTGCGGTCCCCGGCCAAGCAAGCATACGCAGGAGACATAATTCATGGCATTAGCAAAGCGAAACGAAGGGGCGAACGTCAGTTCCGACATCAACGTCACACCGATGGTGGACGTGATGCTGGTGCTGCTGATCATCTTCATGGTGGTCACGCCCATGCTGCAACACGGCGTCCCAGTGGATATGGCGAAAGTCAACAGTCCTAAGGACATGCACGACGCCGATAAGGAAGACGCGCTACTGGTTGCGGTCACCCGCGACGACAAGGTCTTCTTCGGGCCGGATCCTGTCCAGGTGAATGACCTGACCGATAAGATCAAGGACAAACTGGCGAACCGGACCGACAAGACTGTCTATCTGAAAGCCGACCAGCGGGCGAAGTATGGCTGGGTGGTCGAGGTTGTCGATAATGTCCGCGCCGCTGGCGTGGATCAACTCGGCCTTTTGACCGATCAGAAGAAGTCGGGAGCCCTGGCTCCGCCGACCGGCGCCACGTCGCCGACGGGCGGGCAGTAGCCAGGCAAGCGCAGGCTTTGGAAGTTCGATCGAGAGTTTGATAGGAGATCGATATGAGTATGGCAGTCGGCCCCAAAGGGGGCCAGAACGCGAACATGAACGTCACGCCGCTGATTGACGTGTTGCTGGTGCTGCTCATCATTTTCATGGTGATTACGCCGCTGACGCCCAAGGGTTTGGAAGCGTTGGTGCCGCAACCGCCGCCAAAGGACCAGAAAACACCTCCCACGCCCGATCGCACAATCGTGGTGCAGTTGATTGACCGCGGCCCGGGCAACGCTCCCGGCGTCAAGATCAATCAGGACGACGTCACCTGGGAAACTCTGCAGGGCCGTTTGGAAGATATTTTCAAGACCCGCGCCGAGAAGATCATGTTTGTGAAGGGTGATGACAATGTGCCCTTCGCCGACGTCGCCAACGTCATTGACATCGGGCATTCGGCCGGCGTCGATAAAGTCGGTTTGATCACAGCGAAGATCGAAGCCGGCAGCTAGAATCGGGTGATCGGATCATCGCTCATCGGGTGATCCGAGAATCTTTAAGCGACGATCCGGCGGCGAACGGCTTGCTTACCGCTTTTTGCGCCTGGCCGCCCGTTCCGTCTTAACGTTCTTTTCCCAACTCCGTGGTAAAGGGAGATTCATAAGGCAATGAAAACAACTCAAAAACTACTGGTGATCTTCGCCGCCCTGCTGGTGATTCTCTCCAGCGTTGGATGCGCCAAGCTCAAGGCGCGCGACCACCTCAACAAGGGTGTGCAAGCCTTCAAAAACTCCAAATTCGAACAGGCGATTGACCACTTCCAGCAGGCCGTCGCCCTCGATCCGACCCTGATCAATGCCCGCCTGTATCTGGCCACAGCTTTGGCCCAGCAGTACATTCCGGGCGTCGATGCTCCCGACAACAACCGCTTTGGCGAGCAGGCGATTGACCAGTACAAGCAAGTGCTGGCAGTCGATCCCAGGAATATCAACAGTATTAAGGGCATCGCCTATCTCTACCTGCAGATGAAGAAGTTCCCCCAGGCCAAGGACTTCTACAAGCAGGCCTCCAGTCTCGATCCGAACGATCCTGAACCGTATTACTCGGTCGCCGTCATCGACTGGACGCAAACCTACGTGCCCCGTCAGGAAGAGCGCGCCAAACTTGGCATGAAGCCAGAGGAGTCTCTGCCCGCCAAGGACAAGAAGGTCTGTGCCACGATGAAGGAGCAAAATTCGGCCAATGTTCAGGAAGGCATCGATAACCTGAACAAGGCGCTCAAACTTCGTCCTGACTACGACGACGCAATGGCCTACATGAACCTGATGTACCGGGAACGCGCGGATATCCAGTGCGATGACCCGGAAGCCCATAACGCCGATCTGAAGACCGCCGACGAGTGGGTCGACAAAACCATGGCGACCAAGAAGGCCAAGGCTGAAAAGCAGCCCAGCGGCCAGATCGTCGTGGATCAGAACAAGTAAGTGATTTTTCGCTCTTGCGTGGGGACGGGCGCGCTCATCCGTCCCCACAGAGCGCAGTCCGGCCTCGCCTTTAACTCCCCGCCTCTTGCTATCACAATCGCAAGTGATTTGCATCACGCCAATCCCTGCTTCTGCGGGTAAAATCAAGGCTTCACGCGGGCACGTACCTGGGCAACGGGCAAATTCAACCCAAGATGTTCAAGAAGATTCTGATCGCCAATCGGGGGGAGATCGCGGTGCGCGTCATTCGCGCTTGCCGCGAAATGGGCATCGCCACCGTCTCCGTCTATTCCGACGTGGACCGCGCCGCGCTCCACGTCCGCAAGTCCGACGAAGCTTACCTGATCGGTCCGGCTCCAGCCGCCGACTCGTATCTTCGGATGGACAAGATTCTCGACGTAGCCAAACGCTCTGGGGCGGAGGCCATCCACCCCGGGTACGGCTTTCTTTCGGAAAACGCCAAGTTCGCCCAGGCGTGCGTAGACGCAGGCGTGAAATTTATCGGCCCCACTCCACATTCCATGAGGATGATGGGATCGAAAACCAGCGCCCGTCAGCACATGGAAAAAGCCGGGGTCCCCTTCGTTCCCGGAACCTCGCGCGGTCTCGCTTCCCCCGAAGAGGGCGAAGAAGTAGCCGAACGCGTCGGTTATCCCGTCATGCTGAAAGCCGCCGCCGGCGGGGGCGGCAAGGGCATGCGCCTGGTGCACACCCGTCAGGAACTTCGTTCCGCGCTCGAATCTGCCCAGAGCGAAGCGCAGCGGTCGTTCGGCGACAGCGAAGTCTATATCGAAAAGGCAATCGTCAATCCGCGTCACATCGAGATGCAGGTGCTGGCCGACGAGCACGGCAACACGGTCTGGCTGGGCGAGCGCGAGTGTTCGATCCAACGCCGCCACCAGAAAGTTCTCGAGGAGGCGCCTTCGCCGATTGTCGATCCCGACATGCGCCGCCGCATGGGCGAAGTTGCCGTCAAAGTTGCGCAGGCGGCCCACTACACTAATGCCGGGACGGTCGAATTCCTGGTCGATCAGCAGAAGAACTTCTACTTCCTCGAAATGAACACGCGCCTGCAGGTGGAACATCCGGTCACCGAGTTGACCACCGGACTCGATCTTGTGCATCTGCAGATCAGGATCGCGGCCGGCGAGAAGCTTCCCTTCAAGCAGTCTGACGTGGCGATTCGCGGGCACGCCATCGAGTGCCGCATCTACGCCGAAGACCCTGACAACAATTACTTCCCCAGCCCCGGAAAGATCACGGTGCTGCTCCAGCCCTCAGGACCGGGAATCCGGCGCGACAGCGGCATGTACGAAGGCTGGAATGTTCCCATGGATTACGATCCGCTGCTCGCCAAACTGATCGGATACGGAACCGACCGGCAGCAGGCCGTCATGCGGTTGGAGCGAGCGCTCTACGAATATTTCGTGGCCGGCATCAAGACGAATATTTCGCTGTTCCGGCGCATTCTGCGAGACCCCGATTTTCAGGCAGGAAAACTCGATACCGGATACCTGGATCGCCTGCTGGCGAAAGCCAACCACACTTCCGCCGCGAGCGCGGCGAGCGCTGAGACCAAATCCCTGGAGACGATTGCCGCCATTGCTGCTGGAATGTTCGCTGTGCTCGATCCGGCTTCGCCGGCCAGCAAGAATGGGAATAGCGGCGGACCAGGTTCACGCCCGGCAGCCTTGGTTCCATCCGCCTGGAAACAGAAGGCACGCTCGGAAGGACTGCGCTGATTTTATGGTCTACGAAATCATGGTTGGCGGCGAAGAGGGTGGCAAGCTCCACCGGCTCGAACTGGAAAAAGCCGCTGCGGGATGGGAATGCCGCCTGGATGGGCAACCCATCCATATCGATGCGGTCATTCCGCGCCGCGACGTTTTGTCGTTGCTGGTGGACGGGCACGCCTACGAAATCAAGCGCGAGCAGACAGCCACCGATCTCCACCTGTGGGTGGGCAGTACACGCTTGGCGGTTGAGTTGCGCGATCCGCGCTCTTTGCGCTCGCGCCAGAAAGCTGGCGGAGACGAGAAGGGACCGAGAAAGATCCTGGCGCCCATGCCCGGGCGAGTCGTGCGTCTGTTGGTGGCGGAGGGTTCCGAGGTCGAAGCCGGGCAGGGCATCGTCGTTGTCGAAGCCATGAAAATGCAAAACGAGATCAAGTCGCCGAAAAAAGGGGCGGTGAAAAAAATCTCGGCGATCCCAGGGGCGGCAGTGAACCCTGGGGACATCTTGGCCATCGTGGAATAACCCCGCCAATTAAGGCCTGGGATGCTCCGGCCGGCCTTCCGTCATGGCGGACCCAAAACCTTCCAGACGATCGAGTTTGTCGAGAAACACTGGAATCTCCTCATCCCATATTCTCCAATCATGCTCACGGGGAGATATTTCGCGGTATTCATAGGGAATCCGGCGCTTGGCGAGCACAGACAGGAACTCATGCGTCGTCTCGGAGTTTTGGTCTTCGCCGCCGCATACGATAAAGAGCATCGGCACGTCTTCCACCGGAATCTTCGCGGCTAGTTCAAACGGATCTCTGTCCTTTTGCTCCTGGGAGCCAAACCGGCCGACGAGCGCCTCATAATCCCGCAGGGCCTTTCGCATTGCTTCGGGTGCATCCGCCGCGAGTGCCGGAGGCTTTTCATGCGCAGCAGCAAGAGCGCCGCTGAAGCTGCCGATCGCGGCAAACGTATCGTGATGCTTCAGCCCCAGCAAGGTGGCGCCGAATCCGCCCATGGACACACCCGCAATGGCGCGCGCAAACGGTTCGGGAATGGTGCGGAAATGAGCGTCCACGTGAGCGATGACGTCCTTGACGATGAAGTCTTCAAACCGCGCTTTTGGATCGGAGACGCTGTTGACATACCACCCTCGCGAAGCGTCAGGCGTGACAATGATGAGTTGGTGCCGTGCTGCGTAGGCCGAGAGATTGGTTCCGCGCGCCCAGCCGGTAATGTCCGCATCGTAACCGTGCAGGAGATACAGCGTGGGATAACGGCGGAGCGCAGTATCGTAATCCGCCGGCAACATCACCAGCAGGGTTCGCTCATCGCCAAGCGAGGCGCTGGGAAAATGGACGACTTTTACATTCTGCGGCAGGACCGTGGGAAGATCAGAGGCGGCTGCAAAAGAAGCGACACCAAGCAGCCATGACACTAACAAAGCGGGAATCGCACGACGTGCTCGCTGAATCACCTTAGACTCCGGGCGTATGAGATGTACTACCCGTCAGAGTATCCGCCAAGGCATCCGAATTCACAATCGCGAGGATGGTTTCCACCCTCCTTCCACTCCTTTGAGAAGTCCGTAGCTCGCGAGGTCATAGCAGAACGCCCCCGGCCCTAGCACCTACGTCATCTCAAACCAGTCTGGCTTTGCGCGTACCATGGAAGGCTAGGACAGATAGAAGATAGCAACCGCGGAGGTATCTTCGTGAAGCTGCAGCGGATCATCAGTTTCGCAACCTTGGCAATCTCGATTCTCACACTCGTCCTGGTGTTAAAGCGGCCTGCGCCGGTTGCGCCCGTGCAGGCGCCTGCTGCCGCTGCCGCCAATGCGCAGTCGTTTCAGGAAAAGGTGAACCAACTCGCGCAGCCCAAGGCACCCGGCGAAGGCGGGACTGAAGTTCGCATGAATTCCGGGGAGTTGTCGGCCGGCCTCGCGCAAGCTGCCGGGCTGCTGACGGCGGCGACGCCGGCGAACGCTTCCACCAGCTCTTCTGCCAGCCCTAGCGACGCCGGCCCGGCAATGGAGTTCCCTGGCGCAGTTCCTGCTATCAAGGATTACCAGGTCTCTATGGATGGAGACATCGTTCGCGGTCAGTTCCTTACGCAGATCGCGGGCAAAGACGTCTACCTCACCCTGGCCGGACATCTCGGTTCCAAAGACGGCTACGCCACTTTCGATGCCACCGAGGTTAAGGTCGGCGATCTCTCCGTACCCGTGTCGCTGGTCAACGAAGCCTTGCAGAAAAAACTGGCCGGGCAGCACGATCAGCTCAAGCTTCCCGATAACGTGAAAGATCTCAAAGTAGAAAACGGCGAGCTGGTATTCGTCGAGAAATAACAGCCGCTGCAGAAAATGCCGCCACTCTAAGTGCAGCGCTTGTAAAGAAAAACTTGCCCAGCGCGCTACACCAAGGTTTCCTTCCGACAGAGTTTTCTAATCTCCATCTAATCTGTTTCTAACCGCAGTCGCTTCCAATCGACGGTATGACGAGTTTCCCAATCCCGCCCAACCATGCTGACCGCGTCCTCGTGGCTAGCCCCAGTCCAGCGGTGCGCCAGCGCGTCCTCGAAAGCCTACGTTCCCCATCCCGCCGCTTCGAGCAAGCCAGCGGAGGGGCGGAAGCCATGGTCCACTTGGAGAGCGGCTCTTGGCAGGTGCTTTTTCTCGATCGCAGCCTGCCCGATCTCGACGCCGAGGAACTGAGCCAGATCGTGCGCCAGCGGTTTCCGGGAATCGAAGTTGTGCTGCTCGACCCCTCGAGCGATGCCGCCCCCGACGCGGCCCAAGGGAAGAACAATTTGCTTCCGGAGATGTGTCCGGTTGCGTCCGAGAACAAAAAGAAAGACGAGGGCGAGATTTTATCCGACACGGGCACCGCCGCCCAGGCCTTGCCCGAAGCGCCGTTGCCGGGGATGATCGGCACCTCACGCAGCATGCAACCCGTGTATCACCTGGCGCGCCTGCTGGCGCCGCACAACACCACCGTGCTGATCACGGGTCCGACCGGCTGCGGCAAGGAAGTCGTGGCCCGCGCCATCCATCAATTGAGTCCGCGCGCCGGGCACACCTTTGCAGTGGTGAACTGCGCGGCCATTCCCGAGACTCTGCTCGAAGCCGAACTGTTTGGATATGCCCGCGGTGCGTTCACGGGGGCGATGCAAGCCTATGCGGGAAGAATCCAGACGGCGCAGGGAGGCACGCTTTTCCTCGACGAAATCGGCGAGATGCCGCTGAGTCTCCAGCCCAAGCTGCTGCGTTTTCTGGAGCAGAAAGAACTGCAGCGTCTGGGCAGCGCTGAAGTTGTGCGGGTGGATGCCCGCGTCATCTCCGCCACCAATGCGCACCTGCTAACCCTGGTACGGGAGGGAAAGTTTCGCGAAGATCTGTACTATCGTCTCTCGGCCTTCCCTATCGAAATCCCGCCCTTGCGCGAACGGATCGAAGACGTTCGGCCACTGGCCATGCACTTCCTGGAAAAATATGTCACCCGCCCGCCCGCGCCGGAATTATCCGCCGAGGCGCTCGTATTGCTGAAAACGCAGCCCTGGGCTGGCAACATCCGCGAATTGCAAAACGTGATCGAACGGGCGCTGATCCTCGGCGAGGGCCAGCGAGCGATTCGTCCCGAGCATTTATGGCTCAGCGACGCGAGCCTTTGCAACTCGCGCTAGCGCGCGGGAACAATTTTCCCACGGAGCGCAATTCCGGCAACAGGTCGTCTCCCTCCGCACTCCGCCTGAGAGCGTTCTAAGGCAATTTATGCCGGGCTGGTATGACTCTTGCAGGGTGATCATCATGTCCACTTCTTTTCCCACCCCGCGAGATAACGCGCATGACGCCGAGCATCCGCTGGCTCGCGCCTTCGCTTCGTTCACCGAAGCGGCGGGTTCCCTCGAACGTACGTATGGCCAACTGCAAGGGCAGGTCGCTCATCTCCGCCAGGAACTGGAAGTTACCAATCGCGATCTGGCGACCAGTCTGGAAGAAAACCATCGTATGCGGGAACGCCTGCGCCGCATTCTGGAAGGCTTACCGTGCGGCGTTCTGGTGATCGAAGCCGGAGAGCGGATCACGACTCTGAATCCTGAAGCAGCGCGCCTGGTCGGGGGCAGCTTCGAAACGGCCGGGGCGTTGCCGGCCGCGCTCACCGCGGCACTCGACCGGGCTCGACAGACTGGAGAAGAGCCGGAATTGCTGCTCTCTCATTTGACCCCTTCTTCTTCCCATCCTCATCCGGCCGAACCCGTCTGGGTCGCGATTCGCCACGCCTGGCTGGAGCAAAGTCAGGCCCACGCCACTTCGGTGTTTATCCTGCGTGATGTCAGCGAAGCAAAGAAGCTGGAACAGGATCGCGAGCATCTCCGGCGGCAGCAGGCGCTGGTCGAAATGTCGGCCCTGCTGGCGCATGAAATCCGCAATCCCCTGGGCAGCCTCGAACTGTTCGCGGGACTCTTAGCCGAAGCCAATCTGGCGGGCGACAGCCGCCGCTGGATCGAACACGTTCAGGCGGGCCTACGCACGCTTTCGGCCACCGTTAACAACGTGCTGCACCTGCACAACACGCCGCAGCCTGAACTCGCGGAAACCGACGTGGGCCAGTTGCTCGACTGGGCCTACGAGTTTCTCTTGCCCCTAGCCAAGCAGGCGCGCGTCGAAATGCAGGTCATCAACGGTCTCAACGGCGTCACCATTCATGCCGACCGGCACCGCCTCGAGCAGGTGCTGCTCAACCTGGCGCTCAACGCATTTCGTTTCATGCCGGGCGGCGGATGGCTCTCGATTCGCGGCATGGACTGTGCGATGTCCGAAAGCTTGGAGGGCGACGGCGTGGAAATCGTGGTGCGCGACACCGGGCCGGGCATTGCGCCCGCCGACCTGCCGCGCATCTTTGACGCGGGATTCAGCACTCGCCCCGGCAGCTCCGGACTCGGGCTTGCGGTCTGCCGCCGCATCCTCGAACAACACGGAGGCTCGATTGAGGCCGAGAGCCGCGCCGGTCACGGGGCCACGTTCCGGCTCCGGCTTCCGCGGCATGGACCGATGGGGGTTCGAACCCTGCTCGACCCTTCATCCGGTAATGCTCCCGAATATGCGCTCGAGCCTGCCCTTGTATCCGCTGCCGGATCGGGAGCTCGGCCATGAAGCGGCTGCTCATCGCGGATGACGATGCCGGAATGCGTGCCGCTCTCGAAACACGCTTCCAGCGCCGCGGCTGGCTGGTCGATGTCGCCGTGAACGGCACCGAGGCGTTGCAGAAGTTTCGCGCTGGTTTGCACTCGCTGGTGATCACGGATGTGCGCATGCCGGGGCGCGACGGCTTCGAGCTGATGCGCGAAGTGCAAACCTCGTCGGCGCGCACGGCGGTGATCCTGCTGACCGCCTATGGTTGCGTGCCCGACGCAGTCGAAGCCATGCGCAACGGCGCTTGCGATTATGGAAAAATCGGTGACTGGATCGAAAAACTTGGCTTTGCCTCGGAGCAGGAAGTCACCACCGCTCTGGCTCTGCAGTGGGGATGTCCCGTCGCCTCTTCCTTTGATCCCTCTAATATTCATTCTCCAGGCAGGATTCCGCTTTCCATCCTCGAAGCCTTTCAGATGCTCCCCTTCAATTACGTGGCCTCAACCAACACTCTCTGCCTGGCCTGCGGAGAGCGCGTGGACCACGCCGCTCTGTACGCCATCGAAAAGATTCTCGATTGCCGCACCCAGCCCTGCGTTGCCGAACGCAAGAGTGTCTCCCGAAACCTGGAAGCCATGCGCCAACTCCCCCGCCCCAGCGACGTGGAGTTCGGACCGATGAACGATCTGGCCGAAATGGCCCGCATTGCCTCCAGCTATACCGCCAGACTTACTCCCCAACAAGTCCGCCTCAGCCGCATCGGACGGTTCATTTGGCTGCGTTTGGACGTCGGGTCCAAGGCCCGATCGCAACGGCGCTCCATCACCACTAATCTTGTCTTCCGCCTGGCGGGTGGCCCGCATCTCGGATGAGGATGGCCGACGTTTCCACCGACGGTTTGACCCTTCTTTTCTTGCCCATTTAAGATCAACAGTTTCCCCCTCCGCCGACAATGTTGCCGGGTTTCTCCCGGTTGGACGGTCGAGGGCGGCCGTCCCTACGCGATCAGGATCAACATGCCGCACGAATTGCCGAAAGCTTACGAACCGGGCGCGATTGAAGCGCGCTGGGCCGAGTATTGGGTCCGGGAAAAACTGTTTCACGTGGAGACACCTCCGCCCGGTTCGTCCGAAGAAGACTCGCGTCCGGTGTTCACGCTGCTCTTGCCTCCGCCGAACGTGACCGGGCGGCTGCACATGGGGCACATGATGGAACAGACGCAGATGGACGTCATCGTGCGCTGGCACCGCATGCGCGGCTTCGTTTCGCTGTGGCTGCCGGGCACCGATCACGCCGGCATCGCCACCCAGATGCTGGTGGAGCGCCAGCTTTTGAAAGAAGGCAAGAAGCGGCGCGAGATGGGGCGCGAGAAGTTTCTCGAACGCGTTTGGGAATGGCGGCGCGAATACGGCGGTGCGATCCTCGAGCAGATGAAGCGGCTGGGCGCCTCGGTCGATTGGGGCCGCGAATACTTCACCATGGACGACAAGCTGTCGCACGCGGTGAAAGAAGTGTTCGTCCGGCTCTATGAAGAAGGGCTGATTTATCGCGGAAAGTACATCGTGAACTGGTGCTCGGACTGCGGCACCGCGATCTCCGATCTCGAAGTGAAGCACGAAGACGTTGCGGGCAAGCTGTATGAGATCCGTTATCCAGTAATCGGTTCCAACGAATTCATCACGGTCGCGACCACCAGGCCCGAGACCATGCTGGGCGATACGGCGGTTGCGGTGAATCCGAAGGACGAGCGCTACACCCATCTGCACGGCAAGCATGTGATGCTGCCGCTGATGAATCGCGAAATTCCGATCATTACCGACGAACTGGCGCAGCCGGAGTTCGGCACCGGCGCAGTGAAGGTGACGCCGGCGCACGATGCCAATGACTTTGAGGCCGGACAGCGACACAACCTGCCGCAGATCGAAGTGATCGACGAGCACTCGAAAATGAATGCGAATGCCGGCCCCTACGCGGGGCTGGATCGTTTTGCCGCGCGCGCGCATGTGGTGGAAGACCTCGCTGAGCAGGGGTTTCTGGTGGGCACGAAGGATTACACGATTGCGCTCGGCAAGTGTACCCGCTCCGGCACGATTGTCGAACCGCGGCTCTCGACGCAGTGGTTCGTCAAGATCGCGCCGTTGGCCAAGCGCGCCATTGAGGTCGTGGAGAAAGGATACATCCGCTTCGCGCCCGAAAATTACGGGCAGATTTATTTGAACTGGATGCGTGACATCCACGACTGGTGCATCTCGCGGCAGCTCTGGTGGGGACACCGGATTCCTGCCTGGTATTGCGGTTCGTGACTACGGAAGTGGTCGTAGCGCGCGAGGCGCCTGCGGCGTGCAAGTGCGGCAGCACGAAGCTGGAGCAGGACACCGACGTGCTCGATACCTGGTTTTCGTCGGGCTTGTTGCCGTTTACGACGCTAGGCTGGCCTGCGGCGACGCGCGACGAAGAAGTGTTTTATCCCAATTCGCTGATGATTACCGGCTTCGACATCCTGTTTTTCTGGGTGGCGCGCATGATCATGCTGGGGTGCTGGTTCATGATGCCGCCGCATAAGCCCGGCAAAAGTTCGGGATCCGAGGAAGATCGGTTGCGCGCGAGCGTTCCCTTTCGCGAGGTCTACATCCACGCGCTGGTGCGCGATGCCGACCGGCAGAAGATGTCGAAGACGAAGGGGAATGTGCTCGATCCGATCGAGGTGATCGGGCATTATGGAACAGATGCGACCCGCTTCACGCTGGCGGCGATGGCGGCGCCGGGAACTGATATTGCGTTCAGCGAGAGCCGCACGGAGGGCTATCGGAATTTTGCCAACAAGATTTGGAACGCGGCGCGGTTTATGTTCATGAATGTGGACAGGATCGAGCCGAGCCTGCGACCCGCCGATGCTGGTGTGGTGGCGGGTCTCCGACCCGCCCCGGACGGGGCAGAGTCCCGTCACCACACGGGCGTTTCCGGGTTCCAGACCCAAAGGCTCGAGGACCGGTGGATTCTTTCGCGATTCAACCGCGCGGCCAAGGACGTGAACGAGTCTCTCGAGACGTACCGTTTCGATGAGGCTGCGACTCGCATCTACGATTTCTTCTGGGGCGACTTCTGTGACTGGTATATCGAGCTGATCAAGCCGCGGCTGAACTTTGAGGAAGGGGACGCGGAAGCGGCGCGGGTGGCGTGCGCGAATCTGGTGAATCTATTTGAAGCGTCGCTGCGGTTGCTGCATCCGGTGATGCCGTTTATCACGGAAGAGATTTGGCACGCGATCTACGACGGAGCGCCTCCGCTCAAATCGATTGCCCTGGCAGCGTATCCCACACCGGATGAAAAGCAGATCGATCTCGGCGCGGAGACGGAGATGGCGATTCTGCAAGATCTGATCGTGACCCTGCGCAATCTGCGGGCGGAATTAAAAGTCGAACCCAAGATCAAAGTGACGTTCGAGGTTTTCGTGCATGAGCCGGCGATTCGCGCGATGATCGAGAAAAATCTCGACGCGGTTCTGCTGGATCGTCCGGCGAATGTGGAGAAGATTGCGTTTGTGGAAACATCGCTGGCGAACTTGCCGGGCGCGCGCAGCACGTCGCGGTTCGATGTTCATGCCATCTACGAAAAAAAGATCGACGTTGCAGCTGAGCGCGAGCGTCTAACGAAAGAGCTGGAGAAGATCGAGAAGCAACTGGCAAGTGCGCAAGCCAGACTGGGCGACGAGCAGTTCTTGAGGAAGGCTCCGGTGCATGTAGTGGAAGGATTGCGCAAGCAAGCAGAGGAAGCAACGACTCTGCGAGAGAAGATCGTCGCCAAGTTGAAGGAAACCAGTGGCTAGTGGATAGTGGTCAGTAAGAACAACACCTGATCACTGACCGCTGGCAACTATCCACTGTTCTTATGGACTGGAATTCACGACGCATTACCGCGATTATCGAGAACGCGCTGAACGAAGATCGGGCGACGCGCGATGCGACCAGCTATGCCTGCATCGATCCCAACCAGCGCGCTTCGGCAACGATTATCGCGAAGCAGGAGTGCATTCTGGCCGGCCTGGCATGCGTTCCGCGGATTCTCGACGTCTATGCTGCGCTCGACGGGGCAGTCACTTCGCACTACGAAGTGACGAGCCATCCCTCGATTTTTGATGGAGTGCGGGTGCACGCCGGGCAGCAGATCGCGGTGATCCGGCATAATGCGCGGGTGATTCTATCGTGTGAGCGGGTAATCCTGAATTTTCTGCAGCGCATGGCCGGAATTGCCACCACCACGCGAAAGTTTGTGGATGCGGTCGAGGGCACGCGCGTGCGGATTCTCGACACGCGCAAGACGGCGCCGGGCCTGCGCTTGATTGACAAACATGCGGTGCGCTGCGGCGGCGGTCAGAATCACCGGCTCGATCTCTCCGACGGCGTGTTGATCAAGGGCAATCACATCGCGTTGGCCGGGGGCGCGATTCCGGCGCTGGAGCGCGCCATCCACAACCGGCGCGGGCGCCAGCCGATCGAGATTGAAGTGCGGTCACTCGAAGAACTGCAGCAGGCGCTGGACCACGGGGCGGAAGCGATTCTCTTCGACAATATGAGCGTTGAGAGTGTGCGCAAGGGGGTCGAGATCTGTTCGCGTCAGCCGCGGCGCATCCCGCTGGAGTATGCGGGCGGAATTAATCTGGAAAACGTTCGTTCGTACGCCGAGACCGGCGTGGATTTCATCTCGGTGGGGGCGCTGACGCAGTCATTGACCTCAGTGGATATGAGTCTGCGAGTCACTCCGGTGTAAAACGGGTCGTTGGTCGCTCGTCGCTGGTCGTTCGCGGGTCTGAATCATCTACGGTTTTGCTTGCCAACGACCAGCGACTAACGACCAGTGACTGTTTATAATCCCTCCATCCAAGCTTCCACAAAAACTCGGCGCGCGCCTTCTGTGCACAAAGCAACCGATGTTCGCCTCGGCCGCATCGTGCGCCTGCTGATGGACCACGCCATCGTGGTCGTCAGCGGCACCAAGATTGCCGAAGAGATTGGGACGAGCCGGTCAGAAGTTTGGCGGCTGATTCAGCAACTGCGCGGGTTGGGCGTCGATGTCGCCGGGCATCCGGCGACCGGATATCAACTGCGCGCAGTTCCAGACCTGCTGCTGCCGGAGATGTTGGCCCCGTTGTTGAAGGGCACGGTCTTTGGAAGTGCCCCAGGCGGCACCAAACAGATTCGTCACTACTACAAAATCGGCTCGACCAATTTGGAGGCAATGCGAGCCGCAGCGGAAGGCGCCCCCGAAGGCAGCGTATTTCTTGCCGAAGAACAGTTGGCGGGGCGGGGACGCGGAGCGAATACCTGGCATTCGGCGCGCTCGGCGGGCATCTATTGCTCAGTGATTCTGCGTCCGGCGATCCCGCCTTCGGATGCGCTGATTTTTTCGCTGGCTGCAGGACTGGCGGTGCGCGCGGCGGTGGCGGAGATTGCGCCGCAGCTTCGGGCGGACCTGAAATGGCCGAACGACCTGTTGCTGGGCGGCAAAAAGTTCTGCGGCATTCTCACGGAAATGAATTCCGAGGCCACGCGGGTACGCCATCTGGTGGTGGGCGTGGGCATCAACGTGAACCAGGTGAAGTTTCCCGCTGAACTCCGCGAAATTGCGACTTCGTTGCGGATGGAGACGGGGACGGAGTGGTCGCGCGTGGAACTCTGCGCCGCTTTGCTAAAATCGCTCGACCGGGAGTATCGCAGCCTGGTTGAAGATGCGGGGGCACGACCGACGATTCTGCGCCGGTTCGAGGAGAGTTCTTCGTCAGTGCGCGGCAGAAAGGTGAGCATTCTGCTGAACGCCGATGAGAACGATGCCTTGGCGGGCGTAACCGAAGGATTGGATGAACGTGGATTCTTGCGGGTAAGAACGCCGGACAGCGTGCAAATCGTAGTGAGTGGAACAGTAAGGTTGGACGCATCGTAGTTTCTCGCTCAACAACTCTCGTTCGCGTAGGTTTCGGGAAGGGCACGACTTCAGTCGTGCCGCAATAGACGCGGAATAAAGCGGCTTTAGCCGCTGAGGGCGACTGCGGTGGCGTCCAGTGGAATTCTATGCTTCTAGTCATTGATGTCGGTAACACGAACACGGTGCTTGGCGTCTTCGAAAAGATGGCCCATCGTCCGGGCGAGGATGTGACCACGGACCCTCCTCCTCGCTACGAGCGGCTGGTTGCGAACTGGCGCGTGGGATCGCATCTTACCCGTACCGTCGACGAGTACGGAGTGATTTTCCGCAACCTGTTCTCGATGGAGAATCTGGAAGTTTCAGCCGTGAACGGTATCGTAATTTCCTCGGTGGTGCCTCCGCTCGATCCGGTACTGCGGCAGGTATGCGAGCGTTATTTCAACACCAAACCGCTATTCATCGAGCCCGGCGTGAAGACGGGCATGCCAGTGTTGTATGACAATCCAGCCGAAGTGGGCGCGGACCGGATCGTGAACGCGGTGGCAGCGTTTGAAAAATATGGCGGGCCCTGCGTGATTGTGGATTTCGGCACGGCGACGACCTTCGACTGCGTTTCGAAGAAGGGCGAGTACATGGGCGGCGTGATTTGTCCGGGAATTGGAATTTCGGCGGATGCGCTGTTTCAGCGCACAGCGCGCCTGCCGCGAGTCGAGATTCGCAAGCCAGCGCGAATGATCGGATCGAATACGGTGGGCAGTTTGCAGTCGGGGCTTTACTACGGCTACCTCGGCCTGGTCGACGGCATCCTGGAGCGGTTAGTGGACGAACTGGGCGCGGAAACTCGCGTGATTGCGACGGGAGGGCTGGGATCGCTGATCGGCACCGCTTCGCACTTCATTAAAGAGGTGGACGAATTTCTCACCCTTGATGGGCTGCGCATTATCTGGGATCGGAACCAACCGTCCTTTATCCGCCGCGAAGCCGCGCCGAAAGCGAGGAAGCGTAGCTCGCCAAGCCCTTGGCTCCCGATGCGAAACCGTGGCCCTCGCCGAAGTCATCCAAAACGAGGTGAGACCTCTCTAGAACCGACGTGGAAAATTACTTCAACTACTTCACGGAAATCGAAGAGCACTTTCAGCGGCGACGCGGCGGAATTCTGCTGCTTTCGACGCTCGATTGGGCTTTGATCGAGACCTGGAAAAACGCCGGTGTGCCGCTGGAAGCCGTGCTCCGCGGGGTGGACGACGCATTTGACAAATACGACCAGCGTCCGTCGAAATCGAAGAAAGTGAATAGCCTGGCCTACTGCTCACAGGCGGTGCTGGCGGCGGCGGAAGATATGAAAGAGGCGGCGGTCGGCGCGGCCAGCGAAGGAAAAACTAGGCGCGAGCCCGGATTTGAAGTCGCGCAAATCGCGGCCTTCTTACGGGGCAACGCCGAGCGCCTGGAAAAAGCCAGGCTGCCGGAGCACACGGGATTCGCCACTGGAGCGCTGGCGCGGCAAGAAGCAGGATCGTTACGCGAGATGGCGAACGCAATCGAGAGCAGCGGGAAGCTTCCGCGGCTGGAGGATTTGGAGCGGCGGTTGACTGTGCTGGAGGAGAAGCTTTTCGCCGTGCTGATGGCAGCGACTCCGGATGAAGATCTGGTGAAGGTTCGCGCGGAAGCGGACCGCGATATCGCTCCCTACCGGCGCAACATGACGGCGTCGCAGGTTGAACAGCTGCACAAGCAGTACGTGCATAAGCGGCTGCTGGAAAGCTGCGGCGTGCCGCGGCTGAGTTTGTTCTACATGCACTAGCGCCTCTGCAATATGAATTCAGTGGTGCGGAATTGCAGGAGTGCCCGCGCTACACTTACGTCTTGCTTCTATCCATCGAAAAACTCATTTACGGCGGCGACGGCCTGGCGCGAATTCCCGCCGGCGCGGACGGGCGCAGCATGGCGGTGTTTGTGCCGTTCGTGTTGCCCGGGGAGCGGGTTGAGACCGAGATCCGGCAAGAGAAGCCTGGATTCGCGCGCGGCGCGGTGACGCAGTTGATCGATGCCTCGCCCGATCGCGTCGAAGCCCGCTGTCCATACTTCCGGCAATGCGGAGGATGCCACTACCAGCACATTCCATACGATCTGCAACTGAAGTTCAAGGCGGGAATTCTGCGCGAGACGCTGCAGCGGATTGGGAAATTCGATCTGAAATCCGAGATCCGCTTGCATGCTTCTCCTCCCTGGAACTATCGCAACCGGACGCGGCTGCAGGTACAGACTGCGCCGGACTTTCCACCCCAGACCGGCAAAACCGGCCGTTCTGGGGACACCGGATTTGCGCTGGGGTACTTCCGATTCAGCTCGCACGAATTTCTTCCGGTGCGCGAGTGTCCGATCAGTTCGCCGCTGCTCAATCGGGTAATAGCGCGGTTGCTCGAACTCGGCGGATTGAACTGTCCACAGGCAGTGGAAGAAATCGAGCTCTTCGCGGATGCAGCTGATGAGCGATTGCTGTTTTGGGCATTTTGCGGACGCGAGGCAGACAAGACAGATTTATTACGTTGGGCCGAGGCGCTTGCTCGCGAGTTACCAGAAATCAGCGGCGTGACGTTTTTCTCTTCGCGGCGCCGGGTAGAAGAAGATGAAATGCCCGACCCGAAAGCGCTGGCGCAATCCGGCGCGAAGTCGATTCGTTACCAAACGAAGGACCACGATTATCAAGTCAGCGCGGGCGCCTTCTTCCAGGTAAACCGTCATCTGGTGGACGCGCTGGTTTCGGTCGTGACCGGCAATGCGCGCGGAGACCTCGCCCTCGACCTGTATGCCGGAGTGGGGCTGTTTTCAGTGCCTTTGGCGCAGAGTTTTCATCACATTTTTAGTGTAGAGGCGTCACAGACATCACATGGGGATCTTGTGCAGAATGTGCCTGCGAACGTGAAAGCGGTCGGCGCGCGAACCGAGGATTTCCTTAGGAATGACTGCCTGAGAAGCGATGATCCGAAATTCCCGCGAGTGCGAAAAACGCCTGATTTGGTTGTCCTGGACCCTCCCCGCACTGGTGCCGGCAAGGCGGTGATCCGCTCGCTGGTGGAACTCGCAGCGCCTCGTGTCCGATATGTTTCGTGCGATCCGACAACGCTGGCCAGGGATCTCGCCCCCCTGCTGGCGGCCGGCTACCACATCGAGGAAGCACACTTGTTCGATCTTTTTCCGGGGACGTTTCACATCGAATCGGTGATGCTGCTGGCGCGCTGACCGCTTTCACGTCGTCCAGTTCCTCCTTCTTACATCGACCTAGAATGATGCGCAACCACAACCCGCCGCGGCAACCTTTGTTCTGGGCGGCAGTGGCCTTCTCGCTCGGGCTGTGGACAGGCGTGTGCGCCTGGAGGCCGCCCTCCTGGTGGATGATCGCGGTGGTGGCCTTCGTTTTCGCTGCCTCATGGTTTCTTCGGAAGCGAGCGTGGCTGGCCAAGGCGCTCTCACTGGGTACGTGGTTCCTTCTGGGCGCTTTTCTGATTCAGATTCGCGGCCAACCGCAGGGCGATCCTCGAATTTCCTCCCTGGCCGATGGTCGTGAAGTTACGCTCACGGCCCACGTGATTCGCGAAGGATATGCGCGGTCCGCTGGGGCGCAGCAGATTCGTGAATCCATTGATGTGGAGACGGAAGAGATTGCGAGCCAGGGACAAAGTTGGCCGGTGCGGGCTGGGGTGCGGCTGTCCATCTACGAGAAGATGGAAGATCGGGCCATCGGTTCATCGGGTCATCGGGTGATCTCAGATGACCCGATCCCATTTCCCTACGGCACGCGGCTGCGCATCGTCGCCAAGCTGCATCCGGCGCGCAACTACCGCAATCCCGGAGCCTTCGATTATGAAGGCTATCTGCGCGACAACGGCATCAGCGAGCTGGGGTCGGCCGAGGCAACAGACATTGAGCGGCTTCCCGGCTTTTCCGGCAGCCGGATTCAACTCTGGCGGACGCGCGTACATGCCAGTATTGTGGCTAAAATCCACCAACTGTACCCGGCGTCGCAAGCCTCGCTTATGGACGCCATGGTTCTTGGCGAAGAATCCTTCCTGCGCAATGCAACGCGCACCGAGTATCAGCGCTCGGGCACGTATCACGTGCTGGTTGTTTCGGGAATGAACCTGAGCATCCTGGCGTTCGCCATTTTTTGGACGCTGCGCCAGTTTCGCGTGGATCCCGCGGTAGCGGCCGTCACTACCGTGGTGGTCTCGTTCGCCTATGCGTTTGTGGTTGGAGTCGGTCCACCGGTATGGCGCGCTGCGCTGATGCTGGCGACATATTTGGGTGCGCGCCTGCTGTATCGCGGACGCAACATGATGAACGCCATTGGATTGGCTGCACTGGGAGTCCTGATCGTCGATCCTCACGCCCTGTTCGGTGCCAGTTTTCAGCTCACGTTTCTGGCGGTCTTCATCATCGCCGGCATCGGCTCGCCGATTCTGGAGCGGACAACCCTGCCCTACGCGCGGGGCTTACGGTTGTTGCGTGTTGCCAGCTACGATTTGCACGTTGCTCCTGAAGTAGCGCAGTTCCGGCTTGATCTGCGGATGATTGCGGGGCGACTACGGAGATTCATCGGCGAACGCCTCGGCCTGGCGCTCCCGGCGTTATTCATGCGGGTGGCAATCGGACTAAGCGGATTGATCTTCGTCTCGGCGTTGATGCAGGCGGGACTGACGCTGCTCATGGCCTACCACTTTCATCGCGCAACCACCATGGGAATGCCCGCCAATCTTGCGGTGATTCCGCTCACCCAAGTGCTCATGCCAGCCGCTGCGGCCGCCGTCGGCATAGGATACATCTCAACCACACTCGCCAAGCCCGCGGTTTGGATTTCCGGCCTCGCGCTCGAAGGAATCGCGGGAACGGTACACTTTCTCGGCGGTGCTCATCTTGCCGGTACATCCATCGCCGATCTGCGTGTAGCCATGCCCTCGCTCGCGATGATATTAGCTTCCATCGCCGCTCTGGCGTTCGCCATGCTCGCGGCGCGGCGTGCACGCTGGGCGGCATTCGCTTCGATCATGTTGCTGTTTGGTGTTGCGGGATGGATCGCGTTTCTCCCTTCTCGTCCTCACTTTCACGCGGGCGTGATGGAGATGACGGCCATTGACGTCGGACAAGGCGATTCCATTCTGCTGCTCACGCCCGATGGCCGCGCGCTGCTGATCGATGCTGGAGGCCTGCCGCAGTGGATGCATTCTGACTTTGACATTGGCGAACAGGTGGTCTCTTCCTATCTTTGGAATCGAGGCATCGATCATCTCGACATAGTCGTGATCACGCATCCTCATGCCGACCACCTCGGCGGAATGCCCGCGGTGATAGCCAATTTCCATCCGCGGGAACTCTGGGTGAGCATCGACAAACCGGTGGGCGAATTGGCCCCGATCGTGGCGCAAGCCCAAAGAGCGGGCATGAATGTCTCAGTCAAAAAAGACGGCGATCAATTCGATTATGGCGGAGCTCATTTCCACATGCTGGCTCCCGGACGCGACCAGATTACCGGCTCGATGCGTCCGAACGACGATTGTCTGGTGTTTACGGCCACGTCTTGGCGGGACGACCGCTTTGCTCGAAGGCGACGCGGAACGTCCGGCGGAACGGCGCGTCGTGGAAGAGCATCCGGAAGCGATGCTGCTGAAAGTCGCGCATCACGGAAGCGCCAGCGGAACCTCTGCCGATCTGCTTCGCACCGTTCATCCGCACTATGCGGTGATTTCTGTCGGCGTGCGCAACGTCTACGGACATCCTCGCCTCGAAGTGCTGCAACGGCTACAGCAGGCTGGAGTGAAAACCTACCGCACCGACGTGGAGGGCGCGGTCAGCTTTTACCTGGACGGCAAGGCGGTAACTCCGGAAGTAGCGCTCCTGCACTAATCGCATATCTGTAGAAACGCAGCTTGCCCCGTCTTCTTCGCACGCGGCAGGAGACGCGGCAAGCTGCGTTTCTACGAGATCTTCTCGCTCACCCAGGGATATCGGCGGTCTCGTCGTCAAGAGGCGGCAATTTGCGGTATGCCTCGATAATCTTTTCCGCTTCGGGCGCATCTTCCTCGCGCACAAGAATGACCGTTCCGCCAACCCCTGGAAATGCGTTCTGGACTGCGTCAATGGATTTCAAATCCGACTCGATGCCGGCAGACTCGAGCAGGCCCTGTACGACAATGGCTTCGTTTTCCTGCTCGGTGTCGAAAACCTTGATGAGTTTCTCGTTGGGCTCAGGTTGAGGCGAGGAACTAGTCGGCTCTGGCATGCGTCCTCCGTAAAACTGTCTGCCAACAGATTACGGCAGTCACCATGCCTCTGTCTTGCGGTGTACGCCCAAGGGAAGCTTGATTCGCGGCCGGAAGCTGGCACAATGGCGAATGGGCGCAACGCCAGGGGCTTGGCCAACATCCAAATCCAAAGAAGACGGGGGCAGTATGGAAGCGCAACGGGCCCAGCAGCACAGTGAACGCATGGAGGAGGCCCGAAGACTGCGGCGCCTGCAAGTGATGATGAGCATGGTAATGTCGGTGATCAGCCAGGATCCCGATCTGACGCTGGAAGAAGCAGCGGAAATGGCCGCCAACGCCCGCTGCGCCGCGCTCAACATGTTTCCCGACAAAGAACTTGCCTACGATCTAATCTACCGGCCACGGTTGCAGCGGCTGATGAATGAACGCTTCCGGCTGCAGTAGGAACTTTGAAAACGCAGTTGCTTCGCTTACCAGTTTGGTCCTAACCCGCGTTTCCATCGTTGACAGTTGCTCCGCGCGAGGTAAGCTGGAACATAGCTCCCCGAGGTCGTCCCATGAGGAAAGTCGTGTCCAATAGGCTGTTGTGCGTGGTGTTGCTGGTCTTGTTTTTCTGCGCCGTGGCATTCGCCCAGGATCCTACCAAGGTCGAGCCCACGCATTACAAGCTGGCTTTTGAGAACGAGTATGTGCAGGTCGTGAACGTCCACTATGGACCGCACGAGAAGTCGAACCTGCACGCGCATCCCGGAGGCGTGGTCGTCGTTCTCACCTCCGGCCACCTCAAGTTCACCGATGAAAATGGCAAGACGCAAGAGGTGTTTGCCAAACCGGGCGAGGCCCGGTGGTTCCCGCCCTTCAAGCACAAAGTTGAAAACCTCGGGGCAACTGCATACAACGCAATCTATATCGGGATCAAGAACAAGCACCTCAACGACGAAGCCAGCCTGAAGGCTGGGCCATCGGAAATGGATGAGCAGACAAAGAAGCTGGTGGCAGAGGCGCTCGTGGCCGCGATGAAATGAGGTTCTACTTCTCGATCCGCTGCAAGCGAAACAGCAGCGTGCCCCATCCCAACTTGGCGCGCATCTGCACCGGCGTGTGACTTGCATCCTCCGAATACCATACCCACACCTTGCCTTTGGACTGCAGCGCGCCGGAGACGGCTTCGGCCGTAACCAGCACGGCCGGGAATGATCCGGCCGGCACTCGGATCTGCTCGCGCTTGTCCACGGTAGCGCGGACGATGGTCGTCTTTCCGTCGCTGATCGGGAATTCGTAGCTGGCGCCCGGTTGCAGAGGCAGAGACTGCAGGTAGTAGAAACCCGTGATGACGTCGGTGACGCAGGCGGCCAGGTCGTTTTCGACGTGTTTGGTCTCACTGTTCTTCAGGTTTTTTTCATCGAGCGTGCTCTTCTTGCGCGCGTAATCGAAGTGGATAGAACTCTCGCGTTTGTGCGAGCCCTCCTCGCTGTGCTTGAAGATCGAGAGCGAGCAGAACGTGCGGGGATCAAAGTGCGATTCGAAGCGGTCATGCACCGGAAAGATGATGTTGACGGCTCCCGAAGACTCGGCGGAGGCGGTGACTCTACGTTCGTCCCCGGTGGAGTCCATTTTCAGGACCGCGGTTCCTGCCGTAATCAAATGCCACTCCGCCGAGTACACGTAGCCCCGTCCATCGGGAAAAGGATAGTCAGGACGCGGCCGCGCGATTTCGACCGGAGCAGGGCCGATCGTCGCCGTAGGCGGCCCTTGTGCCGACAATATGGCGGCAATCAGGAGGATCAAACAGCCGAGCAGCCGATGGGAAGGGCACGACTTCAGTCGTGCCGTAAATGCCGCTGAAAAGACGAGCTTCAGCCCCTGAGGTAAACCGCTCATGCTCCCGGCAGACTACCACACCAGCTTAACGGCGAGGATGGCGAGCACGACCACGCAGCCGATGCTGGCCTCGTATTCGCGGTGCTTCCAGTAGCGCGCCGAAGAGTATGCGCTCTGCTGGTTGCCGTAGCGCGTGAATCGTGGCAACATGCGCGGCACGTGGCGGGCATAGTCGTCGTACTCGGCGAACGTCTGGCGCAGGTAACGTTCTTCGCCGGCAATGACCGGAATATAAATTACGGCGAACATCAGGAGCATGAGCACGACAATCCACCAACTGCGCGCCGCCAGAGCGAACCCCGCCGCCAGCATCAACGAGCCGAGGTACAGAGGATTGCGAGTGTAGGCGTAGGGGCCGCTGGTGGTCAGTTGCTTGTCTTTTTGCACGTGGCCGGAAGCGCGCCCGCGCAAAAGCAGACCGGGAATCATTACGAGCGCGCCCGCGATCAGTGAATTTCTGGTTGGCCGCGCCAGCAACACAAAGACAACCGCAAAAATAAATCCCAGGGGAACGCGGATGCGGCGGGCCACGCGCGCCCAAGTGTCCACCGTGGTTGGCGCGGGTTGTCCTCCGGGTTGTGAAACTTCGCTCACTCTAACTCTGCAACAGCTTCCGAGTTGCGGCGACGACTTCGCCGACCGTGATTTCGAGCAACCCTAGTTCTGGCTCGCGGTACCGAGTGTGATCGGTCATGCTATTCGCGCTTCGCAGCACCACCGACCGCGTCCCGAACGGCCCGTTGCGCGCCGGATTGGTCGGGCCAAAAATCGCCACCACCGGAATCTTCAAAGCGGCCGCCAGATGCATTGGCCCAGTATCGCCGCCGATGAGCAGGCGAGCCCGGCGCGTGAGCGCGATCAGCTCAGAAACCGAACAGGATATTTTTCGCGCCGCTCCCCCGCCAGCGGCTTCCACCGCCACGGCCAGTTCTTCTTCTCCGGGCCCATAGTTTACGAGCGAACATAATCCATCTTTCGCGAGTTCCCTGGCAACCTGTCCGTAACGCTCCGCGGGCCACCTCTTCGCCCCCCAGCCCGCACCGGGATTGAGAATCGCAAAGCCCTTTCCATCCAACGTCAGACCGTCAATTTTGTCCTCAGCATCCGGATCCAAAGGAAACTCTGCCCGGGCATCCGTCGCTCTTGAAATGCCTGCCGTCGAAATGACCGCTCGAGCCAGCGCCAGCGCCTGTTCGACGACATGAGTGCCGTTCGTATTCGAAAGTACTTTTCGCGTGTAGAACAGGCTGGCGGCATTCTCGCGCGGCTGTATGCTGCCATACACAACCGGCGCGCCCGACCACCGTGCCAGCAGCGCCGAACGGACCGCACCTTGAAAATCAATCGCCGCGTCGTATTGAACTCCGCGTAACTGACTCAATCCCACCGCGATCTGCTGCCAGGTGTTGAATGAGAATAGCGCGCGCCGCCATTCTGCCGTGTTGACGGAATGCACGCGATCGATCAGCGGGCGCTGCGGCGAGCGCCGTCCCGAACGCGGATAGCGCAGCGTGCATAGCAGTTCCGCCCAGCGCTCTTCAACCAGCCACCCTAAAGTGCAATGAGGAAAAGCCTGGCGCAGCGCCGCCGCCGCGGGCAGAGTGTGAATGATGTCTCCCATGGCACTGAGACGCACGATCAGCAGGCTGCTGAATCGCGCTGGGCCCGCCGGGGAAGAAAAAGAGCCAGTCATCTTTGGCTCGGCCCCAGGCGCGAGCGGATCATCTCTGTGGCCGAGTGATTCTTGGGATCACCCACGATGACGACGCGGCCTCCACAAGCTTCGACTACATCGCGTTCGGGGACGCTCTCTGCCGTATAGTCAGTGCCCTTGGCATGAAAATCAGGACGAATTTCGCGAATGATGCCGCGCACGTCTTCTTCGGGAAAAACCACGACAGCGTCCACATCCGCCAGTGCCGCCAGAATTTCTGCGCGCTCTTCAGCCGGCATCACGGGCCGCCCTTCGCCCTTTAACGCGCGCACGGAAGCATCGCTGTTGACCGCGACAATCAGCTTGCCGCCCAACTCCCGAGCGGAGTGCAGGTAGCGAACATGGCCGACGTGCAGCACGTCGAAACAGCCGTTGGCCAGGGTGACCCGATCGCCAGCGCTCCGCCATTCCGCCACAAGCTGCTGAAGTTCGTGGCGCGAAACGATCTTCCGATGGAATGATGTGGTCAATGAATTCGAACTTAGCCCAGACTACGTTTGTGTGGTGGCGGGGCTCAGCCCCGCCCGGACTGGGCAGAGCGCCGCCCCCCTCTAATGTTCTCGCGCGACCGGCGGCGCTCTTGTCCAGCGCCTCCAATAACTCCTGCTGACTAACCGTAGCCGTCCCGCGCTTCATGACCACGATGCCGCCCGCGTAGTTCGCCAGATGGGCCGCCTCCTCTGCAGTTGCGTCCGCAGCCAAAGCGGCGGTAAAAGTCGCGATCACCGTATCACCCGCGCCGGTTACGTCGGCGACTTCATCGCTGCCATAGATCGGAATATCCACCGGTTTGTGGCGTCGCGGGAAAACTACTAGGCCATCCTTGCCGCGGGTAATCAGCAGCGATTCCAGGTCCATCGCGCCCGTGATCTGGTCGCCGGCGGCCAGGAGGCGCTCCCAGTCGTTGCCAATGCGGATGCCGAGGACTTCTTCGACCTCAGATTCATTTGGCGTTGCGGCCGTTATGCCGGAAAACTCCAGCATGCGGTGGCGTGAGTCAAGAGTCACGGGAACTTTATCGAGCCCGCGTTTTTCCCGAATCACGTTCAGCAGCGCTGGAGTTGCCGCGCCATATCCGTAGTCCGAAACCAGCAGCGCATCGGAGGCCCGCGCATACTCGCGCGCTGCCAGTACCAGTTCGCGGCGCAAATGCGAATTGGGACCCTCGACGGGCTCACGGTCCAGGCGCACGACTTGTTGTCCGGCGGTGTGCGCAAACCCGGCCAGGATGCGAGTCTTGGTCACGGTGGAGTAGGTCTTGTCTTTCAAAACACCGCTGACCGGGATGCGTTTATGGCGAAAAGCGCGCAGCAGCAACCTTCCCGGTTCGTCGTCACCGACGACTCCAACCGGCAAGACGTTCACTCCGAGGTCGGCAAGGTTGTAGATGGCATTCGCGCCACCTCCCGGCACCACCTTGCGATCGCGGTGCTGCAAGATCAGCACGGGCGCCTCGCGCGAGACGCGAGAAATCTCGCCGAACACGAATTCGTCGGCGACCAGATCGGCGAGGACGGTTATCGTGAGCTTGGGAAAGGATTCGACGATCTTTCGCAGGCGGTCATTTTCTTTAATATGCTTTGTCATCAATAAGCCGGGTCACAACAATTCAGGGAATCGGGTGCAACCCATGATTTTCTCACGAGCGAGCCGTCCGTTTCGCGATGCTCGCTAAAATAGCCTCCACAACGTCAGTCGGATGATCGAGCGTAAGGCTGAGCGTGGCGACCGCGAGTGGCTTAAGATCCGCCTGCAATAATGATGCCCCCAGATTGACCGCATCTTTTTCTGTGGTCAGGAAGCCACCGGCACTGAGATTGGCGCGCATGGCAAGCAGGCGCTCGACGTCGCTTCGGTCGTAGGCGTGGTGGTCGCGAAACTCGACTTCCGCCGCTGGCGTAATGCCGGCGGCGCGTACTTGGGCGAAGAACTGCTCGGGACGCGCGATGCCGCAGAAAAGGATAGGCGCGGAAGGCAGGTTCGGGAGCACGAGTTCACGCTCGATTCGCCAGATCGGCTTTTGCCGCAGTGCCGGATGATCCACCGCCAGGCCCGCCGGCAGCACAACTGCGTCTGCGCGTGCGAGCGACGACAGCGGCTCGCGCAGCCGTCCCGAAGGCAGTAACCGGTCGTCGAAGTCGCGCTCCGTCATCAGCACAATGTCGAAGTCGCGCGGCCAGAGAACGATGTTGAAAGCCATCGTCGAGGATGTGCAATTGCGGCCGGAATCTCTGCTCGGCAACTCGGCCCGCCTCGTAACGGCTTTCACCGACGACGACCGGAACGCCCAGCCGGCGCGCGATCAGCAGCGGTTCATCGCCGAAGTCGGCGGCGTTGCCCTCGGGATCGACTACCAGGACGCCGCGAGTTTTGCGGCCGTATCCGCGCGAGAGCACGTCGAACCGAATGCCGCGCCCCTTCAAGAGCTCTCCAAGCGCAATCACAAACGGAGTCTTGCCCGATCCCCCCACCGACAGGTTCCCGACGCTGACCACGGGTTGCTCCAGCCCCCGCGACGACAGCAGGCCGCGATCAAACAGCGTGTTTCGCAGCGCGGTGGCAGCACCGTAAAGCCAACTGAGCGGATTCATGCCGAATCCTCGGTCCGGCGCAGCCCGACCATCGTTTTGGTTCCCATCAGGAGCAGCAGCGCCGAGATCGTCCTGGCCGTGGCGCCGCGTTGGGATTCGAACGCTTCGCGCGCGTTCCGGCCAAGCCTCGTGCGTTCGACGCCGTTTTCGATCAGTTCCATAAAGACCAGCGGCATATCCGCCACAGTGACGATGCGAACCGCATTGCGTTTGGCAAAGAAATTGACGATGTCGCGGAAATTCTCGTAGTGATCGCCCGTAACCATGGGAACGCCGTAAAGCGCAGGCTCAAGAATGTTGTGTCCACCACGCGGCACCAAACTCCCGCCGACGAACGCCACCGTGGCCAGCGAATAGAGCGCGGCCAACTCCCCAATACTATCGACCAGAAACACGCCGCCAGTGAGCGCTTCGCCGCTCCACAAAGAACGCCGCCACATGCGGAAGCCCAGCTGTTCGACGAGTGCGGCAACCTCAGCAAAACGCTCCGGATGACGCGGTGCAAGCATCATCACGGCCTTGGGATGATTGGCCAGGATGTTGCGAAACGCAGAGAGCAAAGGCCCTTCTTCGCCATCGAGCGTGCTGCCGCAAACCAGAACCGGTTGCGCTTCAGAGTAGCGGAAGCTCTCCCGCAGACTCTCGAGGATCGCGGGCGATGGCGGAGGCGCCACGTCGAACTTCAGGTTGCCAACCACTGTAACTTTCGATTCGGCCGCGCCAATTTCCACAAGCCGCCGCGCGTCTTCTTCTGTCTGGGCCAGGAACAAATCGACGTTCTCGAGCGTTTTCTCCAGCAGTCGCGGAAACCATGAGCGTAGCCGCTTGTAGCCAGGAAGCGAGCGGTCAGAAATACGGCAGTTGATCACCGCGATGCGAGCCCCGCTGCGCTTGGCCAGCCGCAGAAAATTCGGCCAGAATTCAGTTTCGGCGACCACCACGAGTTCAGGACGCAAAACCTCGAGGTAGGGCCGGATGGCGAACGCGAAGTCCAGAGGGAAGTAAAACACATTGTCCGCGCCAAAGCGCAGTGCGGCGAGTTTCTGTCCCGTGCTGGTGGTTGTCGAAATCAGTATCCGATGGGACGGAAATTTCTGTTGCAGTGCTTTGACGATCTCACTCGAAGCCACCACTTCACCCACCGATACCGCGTGAATCCAGATTACAGGTTTCTCGCCGCGGCCAGCGAGCGCGGGCGGAACAGCACCGAACCTCTGGCGCAAGCCCGCCCGATACTTGCCATGCCGCATCATCTGCAGCAGCCAGTAGGGCAGCGTCAGCACCAGGAAGAAAGCCAGCAGCGCACTGTAGAGCACGTACATGAAGGAAGTCTCATTCTAAATGGCAGGTGCACATTTGATTCGTTCGCTGCGAGACAGCACGACGCCCGGTTGCGGCATCCTATAATTCAGTATGCCTAACGTAGTTCGGCAACTATCATTCCGCGTAACCATGCCGCGCGCCGCGCGACTTGCGGTGGCCGGCGTTTTCGTATTGCTCTGCTGTCTCCTCGCAGTTGCGGCGAAAGAGTTTGTCATGCCCGCAGCGCAACCCGCCCGCACCTATCCGGCCCATGACGACCACCCCCTGGAAAAAATTGTGGTCGCCGTCGATCCGTATGATGTCGAGGACAAAGCCTCGATCTTCAGTGTCAATTACCGCAACGCCGGTTACGTGCCGGTCTTCTTCGTCATCACCAATGACGGCGATCAGCCCGTGTCTCTGGTCGGGATGAAGGCCCAGTTGAATACCAAGAATGGCAGCAAGCTTTACCCCTCAACCACGGATGATCTGGTGCGCCGGCTCTCGCATCCTTCGCGGAATGACCGGCAGGTTACGTTGCCGATTCCGCTGCCCAAGAAAGAGGTCAAAGGCGGCGTGAGCCGCAAGACATGGGACGAAATCGAGCAGGCTCAGTTTGGCGCGAAGGCCGTCGAACCGCACTCCACGGCGCGCGGGTTCTCTGTTTTTCGATGTCACTGACATTTCGAATCCGCTGGCCGGCGCCAGCTTTTACCTGATGGGGGTGCGCGACGCCCAAGGCAATGAACTGATGTACTTCGAAATCCCGATGGAGAAATACTTGAGCGCGCCGCAAGTGAAGAAACCGTATTAGTCCTCCGATGAAGCGCCGGGCGAGACGCCCGCCGCTCCACCAACTAAGCCAGCTATAATTTCCGGATATGGCGACTACGCCAGCCGTTTCCCAGGAACTCCTCGCGAAATACGAGCCGGTCATCGGACTCGAAGTTCACGTACAGTTGCTGACCGCGTCGAAAATCTTTTGCTCATGCTCGACTCGTTTTGGCGACCCGCCAAACACGAATGTCTGCCCGGTCTGTTTGGGACTTCCGGGAGCACTGCCGGTCTTGAACCGCAAGGCCGTGGAATTCGCGGCTCTGGCGGCGATGGCTTTGCAGTGCCGCATCAACGAAGTTTCCATCTTTGCGCGCAAGAACTATTTTTATCCCGACCTGCCAAAGGGCTACCAGATCTCGCAGTATGACAAGCCGTTGGCGGAGTTCGGATTCATCGAGATTGACACGAACGACGACAACGGCAGCAAGAAGAAAATCGGCATCACCCGCCTGCACCTCGAAGAAGACGCGGGCAAGAGTCTGCACGAAGGTTTCGCCGATTCTGCCCATAAAACCGCCATCGATCTGAACCGCACTGGCGTACCTCTCGCTGAAATTGTTAGCGAACCCGACATGCGGTCGCCCGAGGAAGCCCACGAATATCTTACCCGGCTCAAGGAAATCATTCTCTACACCGGCGTCAGTGACTGCAACATGGAGGAAGGTTCGCTGCGCTGCGACGCCAATATCAGCGTGCGCCCTCGCGGCCAGAAAGAATTCGGCACAAAAACCGAGGTCAAGAACGTAAACTCCTTCCGCTTCATCAAGCAGGCGCTGGAGTATGAGATCGAGCGCCACATCGGCATCATCGAGGCCGGTGGCAGGATCACGCAGGAAACGCGCCTCTACAACGCGAACGAAGGCAAGACTTACGGCATGCGCTCGAAAGAGCAGGCGCACGACTACCGGTATTTTCCCGAGCCGGATTTGCTTCCCCTGGTCGTGGACGAGAAGTGGCAAGCCGCGATCCGCGCCAACCTGCCCGAACTTCCCGAAGCGCGCCGCCAGCGCATGATGAAGGAGTATGGCATCACCGTAGGCGACGCCCACACCCTGACACTCACGCGAACCATGGCCGACCAGTTCGAGTCCGCGGCCCGCACGTCGAAAAATCCGAAGCGGGTTGCGAACCTCGTACAGAGCGAATTGCTCGGACGCCTCAAAGCGCAGGGCCTGGAACTCGAGCAGTCGCCAATTTCCATGGCCGGAGTCACGGTCTCGGCCGATCTGGTCGAGTCGGGTGCAATTTCAGGCAAAATGCTGAAGGATCTTTACGACCTCTGCTTCGAACGCAAACAGGACTTCCCTATGGTTTATGAAGCCGAGGGGCGTCCCGAGCAGTCGCATGACACGTCGGCACTGGAGAAACTGGCCGATGAGTTAATCGCCGCCAATCCGAAGCAAGCGGAACAATATCGCGCGGGCAAGAAAACCATGATCGGCTTCTTCGTGGGACAGGTGATGAAGGCCTCGAAGGGGCAGGCCAATCCGCAGTTGGTGAACGAAGTATTGACCAGAAAACTGGAGGGATAGCCGACGGTCATGCCCGGCCCCTAAAGGGCATGTGAAATTCGAAGAGGTTACGGCATCGCTAAAGCGATGCCCTGACACGAATCTCCACTACTTCGCCGCTCCCGCGTTCTTCAGCACTTCCTCCGCATAGTAATTCGTGACCTTGGCGTCGTCGCGGAGAGTCTCATAATAGGCGGCTTTCAATAACTGTTCGCGGCGATCGCGCAACTGTTGCCGGATGGCCTGCTGTACTCGCGGATCATTCAAATCTCTCTGGCCCGCCGGTTCCTTGGCAGTGAGCTTCCAGATTATGTATCCAACCGTCTGATGATTGTTTGGATTGACGACGGGAATGCTCGGCGTGTATTGCCCGGGTTTGAGCTTCATGACCGCGTCGCGGGTGGGCGGATCAGCGGTCTTGAGCGACGATTCCGGCACCATTCCAATGTCACCGCCGTTATTGCTGGTGTCAGGGTCCTCGGAATAATTCATCGCCAGGGTCGCGAAGTCGTCGCCACTGTCGAGCCGGTTGGCGATCATCTGGATTTTCTTGCTCGCCTCGGCAGCGTTCTGCGCCTTGCTGTTTTGCAGGTTGTGAACCTGCACGTTGGCCACTCCAGTCACCATGATCTTGGCCAAATGGTACTGCGCTTCGATCAGGTTGAACTCGGCTTTGTGTTCGTTGTAATAATTCGTAACGTCCTGGTCGGTGATGTTGATGCGCGAGGTAATTTCCTTGTTCAACACCTTCTCCTGGGTCAGCGAGCGCCGCAGGTCGCGCTTGAAATCGTCGAGCGAAATCTTCTTGTCCTGCAGTCGCTTGTTGAACTCCTCGGCGGTGTAGGGCGACTTGATTTCATTCAACTTGCGGTCCACTTCTTCGTCCGTCGCCAGCAGGCCGAGCTTCTCCGCCCGCTGCATCAGGATTTCCGTCTCCGCCAGTTGGTTAAGAATGCTCAGCCGCAAGCTCACAGCCTGCTCGCCGACCGGCTGCTGATCCGAGCCTGCCGTCTGGTTGGCGTAATACTTGTCGACCTCGCTGCGATAAATCTTCCGCCCATTGACCGCAGCCATAACATCACCGCCGCTGCTGTTGCGGTTACAAGCCGAGAGCCCCACCAACAGAAACGCGCTCACCATGACCAGGCCCGCTTGCCCAAAGCCGCTACGATTTTTCAAGTTCTTCCCTCCGCCATGACGGCGAGTCAGTCTAAAGAAGACTTGCGATTGGCAATTTGCAATTGTTAAACGCGCCATCGTGCGGTTTTCAATCACAATTTACAAATCGCAAACTGCAAATTCCGTTACTTCGATGGCGCCGGCGGCGGACTCTTTGCTTCTGGCTCCGCAGGCCTGTGCTCCGGAGGAGCCACGCCGGCATCCTTCAACGCCTGATCGAGCGCAAGTCGTACCTCGTCCGGAGGCACGGCTCCATCCAGTTTCTGTCCATTGACAAACATGGTAGGAGTCGCCTCGACTCCAACCGCATCTCCTTCGTGCATCGAGACGCGCACTGCCTTTTCATCCTGGGCCTTTACGCAAGCCTGCAACTTGGGTACGTCCAGATTGTGCCTCTGCCCCTGCGCGCTGGCCAGCCTGTCGAGTTCCGCATTCCAACCGTCGCGCCCTTTTGCCTTGATCGCGTCCTGATTGCCGTGCAGGGTATCGGCATAGTCCCAGTAGGCGTCACCGCTTTGCGCGCCCAGGCAATTGGCGTCCACCGCCGCATGCACCGCCCAGGGGTGAATCTCTTCCAGCGGATAATCCTTGTAGATGAAAAGGACCCGGTCGCCGTATTCCTTGAAAAGCCCGGGGAAAAATGTCGTGTGCATGCGCGAACAGAAAGGACATTCGAAATCGTCATAGTTGACGACCGTCACCTTGGCATCCTTGTTGCCGCGCGTCGGACGTCCGCTGACGTCAATCTTCTTCATGATCTCAGCGTACGGATCCCTAGTCAGATCGAACCTGGTGAAGCGCACCAGAGCCTTGTGATCGCGGGAAAGCAGAAAGTCCAAGTCCTGTTTCTTGCTGGGACCGACAATCGTAACCGTCAGCGCATCATAGTTCGGAAACTCACTCGACCGGAGCGTCCCCACGACCACTTTTACGTCGAGTGGAATGGCATAGTGCGCTCTTACCTGCCGCTCGACCAGGCGCACAACGTCCGAAGGTGGTGACTGGGCCGAGCAGCCCAGACAGATCATTAAAAGAACCAGAAACGCGCGCCGCGCCATCATCAATCGAAACCACCTCAACATGAGCAAGCCGCTTGATTATCTCATGTCGGGAAGCGTTACCGCTGTAGAGACGGGGCAACCCGCGTCTCTGCGGAAAATCAAATGGAACGTCCCCGCAGCAGCTCTTCGGCCGTTAGCAGCTGGTTCATCGACCCCGACCGAAAACCCTCCAGGTCAAGGGTGACGAACTTGAATCCCAGTCCCTTGAACAGGTTGGTGAACTCGCGGGCCATATCGGCCGTCAAAGCGCGGGGAAGCTCTTCGCGCGCAATTTCAATGCGCACGATCTCGCCGTGATGGCGCACGCGAAATTCCCGGAAACCCAGGGCTCGCAAGGCATCTTCGCCGCGCTCGATAACGCTCAGGGCTTCGGGAGTCACCGGCCGTCCATATTCCATGCGCGAGGAAAGGCAGGCAGACGCCGGCTTATCCCACACCCGCAAGTCCGCACGCCGCGCCAGTTCCCGAATTTCAGCTTTCGCCAGGCCAGCTTCGAGCAACGGGGCCAGAACGTGATGCTGGCGCGCCGCCTGTTGCCCGGGGCGAAAATCAGCCTCGTCGTCGGCGTTCACCCCGTAGGCGATGGCGTCGAAGCCGCGCTCTTCGCAGCAGCGTTCGAGGACGGTGAACAGTTCGTCTTTGCAGTGAAAACAGCGCAGGGCGTCGTTGCGGACGTACGCCGGATTTTCCAATTCCTGCGTTTCCACCACCTCAACCGGGATGCCCTGCCCGCGCGCAAAGGCGAGCGCATCTTCCAGATGAGTCCGCGCCAGGCTGGCGGAATCGGCGATGACAGCGAGCATCTGCCCGCCAAGCACTTGATGCGCCATCCAGGCAAGAAAAGCGGAATCCACGCCCCCGGAATAGGCGACAATCAAGCGCGCTTGGCCAGCAAGGATCTCGCGCAAGCGCTCCGCCTTCTGATCGAGCATGATTGCTGGATCCACGACCTCCATTATCCATCATTGTGGAGGGACGCTCCACATTTCCGCTAGTACAGCCGCTCCTGCCTCCGTAGATTTCCGAACGCTCCCACGTTCGCCAGCGTAAACGAGAAGCGATACTCATTTTCGTTGCGCACCGATCCCAGCGCGAAGCGCCGGTATTCCAGGCTCAAGCCGCAACAGTCCCAGTTGTAACTCGTCTGCGCCGTCGCGTATTGCAACGCCCCATGGTCTGCGTCGAAGCCGAAGCTGCTGGCGGCACTGAAGCCACGCTTGTTGAGCTGACCGTAGCCAAATAACACGCGAAGCTGGTGGAAATCGTTCTCGCTCGTCGATTTCGTCCCCGCCGGAGTGTCGATTACTCGCAGGAAGGCATCGCCTCCCCCTACGGTAAATGGGCCGTAGTGGTAGTTCACCAGAGCAGTGCTGGCATTGATGCGCCCCGCTTTGAAGTCGTAGTCCAAGTCCCACTCGGTGTTGGTGCGCGGGCTGGTCTCGACGCGCAAGCGAGAAATGATGGGAGCGAAACGCCGCGCTTCGTCCAGAAACGCGATGCCCGTGAAATCCGCCGTCGTCGTGAACACGTTTCGCTGCCCTGACACCAGCGCGTTCCCAAACGTAGGATCAAAAAAATACTTCTGTCCGACCTCCCAACTCAAGATTTCCCGCGGACCCGAGGCGCAGGGTTGGGTGTCTGGAGTGGGAGGCAGTTCCCACGGAACGGCGCCGACCTGCGGGACACCGCCGATGGTAAGCGTACTCATGCCCTGCAGATCGCAATCCTTGAGGTTGGGATCCAGACGCTTGGCGTAAAGACGATTGACCAGCGAATATTCGACTTCATTGGTGTCGGTAAGCACATCGGTGGCATCGAAACGCAGAATGTCAGCGAAGGTATTGCTGCCATTGATGCCGGTGACGTAGTCGTAGCGCATGCGCGGCTCAATCACGTGCTTCCATTTGCGCCCGAGCCAGGGACGATCGAAGATCCGCGACAATGCCGGCGGCCGCAACTCGACCGAAGTTTCCAGCGACTTGCGATTCAGAATGTCATCGGCAGCTCTTCCCGTCGCCGCGACCAATGCCGAGTCGTACTGTTGCGTGTAGAACGTATCCCGCAACGTAAGCTCGGGACGGAAAGACCATCCCCGCCATTGCACAGGCATCGTAATAGAGGGTGCCAGATCAAACCTGCCCACCAGGGGAGCCGTGTGGAGCCCAAGTGGGCGCTGCGGCAAATCTTCCGGCACCTCGCGTCGCTGCAAACCCTCAGCCGCGCTCTCGAACGACCAGTACAGCGGCGTATTTCCCAATTGCCGCTCTTCGCCGGAGAGGAAGAGACTCGGCGTATGCAGAATCCGGACCAGTTCGGTCTGGGTAATCGTCGTGCAATTTCCGGTTGCCGGCGGCAGCGGCGGGACGCAGATTTCGAAGTCCTGGTAGCGCTCCGCCAGGGCATTGAAATGAAATCCGTTGGTCGTATTGGAAAGGAAAATCTGCGACCTCACTTCCGAGTCGATCGCCTGGGTGTATACGTCGGTGAAGGCGATGCGGAAAACGAACGAACTCAAGTAATCGATATTAGCGACGCCGCGGAAGGTCCCGAAGGGACGTTCGGCCATAAAATGCGCGTCCTCGCCCCCTTGATTCTGCGGTGGAGTGCCGATGCCGCGATCCACCATTCCCTGATAGTTGAAATACACGTAGGATGTGTCGCTTGGACGAGCGCGGAATTCCCCGCGTTCGAACCAGCCCCTTTTCGAAAAGTACTCGGCGCCCAGCGTGGCGTCCATGCTGCGATTGAGAACCCAGTACACCGATTCGCCGGCAATCTTCCCCTTCGTGGACGAGTTGCCGAAACTGGGGATCAGCAGCCCAGTCTGGCGATGCTCTTTCTGAACCGGATGCGTCACAAACGGAAAATAAAACACCGGTATGCCGAACAGCCGGAAGTCGCTGTGGTAGATTTTGGCGCTGCCGTCCACATCCACCGAGATGCTCCTGCCGTCAAATCGCCACTTCGGATGTGGCAGGTCGCAGGTCGTAACCGTGCCCTGGCGCACCAGATAGCGATCGGGCCCGTGCTTCTCGACAATTTTCCCGGTAAAGGCAAACGGGTTGGACGTGGCCAGCACATAGTGAGACTTCCGCAGCCCTAGTCCCACCGTTCCGATCACGCTATAGAACGTTCCGGTCTCCGTGCGGATGTTGTAAGTCCCGTGCGTGGCCTCGATGTGCTCGTCGTAAGGGCCGCCATCCAGAACGACGTGGCCCTCCGGTTCGCTATCTCCCGTGTCCGCGTTGTAGGTGATTTGGTCGGCATGCAGGATGTACGTGCGATAGCGAATTTCAACCTCGCCCCGCAAGTGGTAGATGGACCCATCCTTCTCCTGCTGTACCGCCCGGATCGTAACCTCTTCTTCCGTCTGCCCGGGAGCCGCTGCCGCTGGACCAGGGGCAGGGGGCAGCGTCTGGCTGGTTACTATCCCAGAAGCGAGAAGCAGATGACAGACCAATGCGGCCGTGATAATGATTCGAGAGCGGGTGATCATCGCAAGCGCGCGTGCGCTCCGCCAGCCGGTCTGCTAACGGGAACCAATTGACCTTAGCACGCGAGCGGCAGGCGAAGCAAAGCTCCGCATTCTTGTGGTCTCCGCCATTCGTGCCGGGCCTGGCTCTGGCTGCTGGCATTCTTCGACGACTTGATTACCGCGACTTGACGACGACCGACCGATCACGAGCGCTTTGACGAACGCTGGATTAATGAACGCTGAATCGACGAACGCTGGGCTGACGATCGAGGCATTGACGAACCCTGACGCCGGTGCAGATCCCGCCGTCGGGCGCAGCGCAGCCGCAGCTGACTCCGCAGCCTCGGACCTGAGCGTTTTTCCGAATGCCGATTCCTGGCGCGTCGAGGTAGCCGCTCGCGTCGAGCGTTATCGCACGCGACGCAGGCCCCGGACTCCGCACTATCCCTCCCTCCTCCTGCCCTTTGACGCACCCGAGAGCTGGCCCCGTCCCACCCCGTCAGGTGGTTCGGCCGCAAGCGCGACCGCGCCAGCTCAAGCCGGGCAAGACTGTGCGGGCCAGCCAGAGGAGGAACCTCAACCGGCATTGGAGCAGGCTCCATACCGGCATCCGGAGGAATCCGCCAAGGTAATCGAATTCCCTCGTTCCGCCGCCATTCCGGTTTATCGCCGCAGCGAACTGGCCGATCCTGTGTTCGATGACGATCGTCCGCGCATCGTGGAAGCCCCGGAAATTCTGCCGCCGCCTCCCGCATTAGGCGGAATGCTGATCGAGCCCGCCCCGCAAGAGCTGGCCGACAGGCGAGCCGACCCTTCCCCGCTTTCCGCGCACCCGTCCGCGTCCATTACCCGACGCGCTTTCGCTGCTTTCGTGGATGGCATTGTCCTGGGGTCCGCTCTGGCGGCCTTCGCCGCAATTTCTCTTCGTTTGAACCCCAGTTTGAACCCCAGTCTGAACCCTGGTCCTGGACTCAGTCTCAACCCCGCTCAGGGACCGCTTCCGATGCTCGCCGCCGCGCTCGGACTAATCGCGCTCCTGCTCTGGATGGCATACGAATTCCTGTTTGTGGTCTACACCGGCTCGACTCCCGGACTGCGCGCCGCCCGGCTGCGGCTAACAGGATTTGACGGATTGCCGCTCAATCGCCGCGCCCGACGCTGGCGCGTGCTGGCGTCGTTCCTGTCCGCGGCTTCCGCCGGACTTGGCTTTCTTTGGTGCGTTCTTGATCAGGACGGATTGTGCTGGCACGACCGCATCACCCGCACCCACGTGCAATCGCAAATTCCCACAGAATAAAAACCCCGGCCGTCAAGCGACCGGGGCGTGGGAGTAACCAGGTTGACCCAGCAGTGCCGAGCTAACTCTCCGCGGGTGCGTGCGGATGGCGTTGGCAGCTATTACCGCAGCAGCCCATGGCGGTTTTGTCGCCCTTGGCTTCGCCGCAGCACTTGCCGTCTTTGCAACAGCCGTTTTTCTCGCAGTCCTTCATCGCGGCTTTCATGTCTTTGCCTTCGCAGCAGGACTTGCCATCTTTCATTTCACACTTGTCCTTGCCGCAACAAGCCGTGGCATCCTTGGCATCGGCGGCAGCGTGATGGCAGCAACCTTTGCCGTCCTTCATATCGGCCATGTTGTGATGACAGCACCCCTTGGTTTGCGGGGCCGGAGTCGAGTTCGGCGCCGCCGGCGTATCCTGCGACCAGCCAACCACCGACAGGGACAGGGACAGAATCAAAGCAAACAGTCTGAATTTCATAAAAGCTCCTTTATCAAAGTTATGAGAACAGTTGAGATGAGCGGCCAACCTGACCGCCGCATGAAAAGGCTTAAGAAAAACTAAGAAAGAGTCTAGATCCGGGAAACCATTCCCAGCAGGCTCGGTGGAGGACCAAGCGACAACGGCAACTGCCGAAGAAACGTGCGACTCTGCATGAGTCAGGCTGAGTTGGGCAATCTCTACGGGGGCAATCTCTTGCGAAAGTCTGTGTCGGGAACTCGCGGGTGCGGGTACACTCTGGGGCCCTTGCTGGAAGCAGCAGCGATGCTGTTCCTGGCACGGCAAACCGCTGGCAGTGAACACGAGCAGAACCGTATTCTCGAGTGTTGCGAAGCCCCGGACAACATGCATGGCCGGCGAGCATGACGTGGTGGTGAGCGGCGCCGCGGTGAGCAGCAACGTGCTCAGCCATTTCAACCACTGCATGCACATGGCCGGCATGCATCAGGATCATGGGCGCCATGGCCATCTCAGCCCAAGCCACCATGGTCACAAGCATCACCGCCGCAATGGACTTCTTCATCATGCCGCTTTAGTGTGGCAAACTGGGCGCAGCCATGATGTGACGAAGATCACACCTGGGTTTGATTCCAGCGCATCTGATCCGGACGACGATTATCCGACCAGATTCTCCAGCGCCGCCCTCAACTCGCTGAAACGAAACCTGTATCCGCTAGCCCCGAGCTTCTCCGGCTGAACGCGCTGGCTGGCAAGCAACATTTCCTCCGCCGCTTGCTTCCCGAAAGCCAGCCGCAACGCAAACTCCGGCACCGGAAAAAATGCCGGGCGCCGGAGCACCGACGCCAATACCTTGGTAAACTCCGCATTGCGCGCCGGATTCGGCGCCACAAAATTCACCGGCCCAGCATAGGGACTCGGTACGCATTGCGTGCCGAATTCCTCCCACGATGTCGTCCACATGAATCCAACTCCACCACTGCCGCCCCGCGCCAATCCGCCCACCCAGCCCCAGTTTGAACGGAGTCAGCATCTTTCCGAGCGCCCCGCCCTTCGCGCTCAGCACCAACCCGATGCGGATGTTCACCGTACGGATACCGGCCTCGGCCGCAATCCCACTGGCGTCTTCCCACTCGCGGCAAACCTCGGGCAGAAATCCTTGCCCGGTCTCACTCTCTTCCCGTAGTACCTCCTCGCCGCGATTCCCGTAGAACCCGACTGCCGACGCACACACCAGCACCTTGGGCTTTGACTCAGCCCGTGCCAAAGCGGTAGCAAGGTTCCGCGTTCCCAACACCCGACTTTCGCGGATCGCCTTCTTCTTTTCCTCGGTCCAGCGTCCCACCACACTTTCGCCCGCGAGATGCACCACCGCATCGAGTCCCGACACCATCGCCGGCGCCACCGCAGCCAGAGGATCCCACGAAACCTGCGCCGCATTCTGAGCGCGGCCCCGTACCAGGCGCACAACCTGTGTCCCCGGCGACTCCAACGAAGCCAGAAGCGCCGTGCCGATCAGCCCCGAAGCTCCAGTGATCAATACCCTTTGCAAGTCCATGCCTCCCAAAGCTCGTGTGGACGCGGGCGACTCGCCCGCGTGCCCTTCGCGGACACCTTATTGATCAAATCAGCCCCATCCCCCGTACTTTACCAGCCTAACCGCCTTTCTCGGCGCTCTCGGCGTCCCGGCGGTGAAATAGCTTTCGGCTGCGGTAAAATCCATCATGGCGACGTTGCGCCAACAGATTGCGACCAACGTGCTCACGGTGACCCGCTTCCGCGAACTCATGCGGAAGCTGCGCGAGAACCGTCCCAACGACGACCTCGATCTCGTCAAGCGCGCCTACGAATTCTCCCAGAAGCACCACGCCGGACAAACCCGAGCCTCCGGCGAGCCCTACCTGGTGCATCCGCTCGAGGTCGGCAACGTTCTCGCCGACATGAAGATGGATTCCGTTTCCATCGCCGCCGGCCTCCTCCACGACTCCGTCGAAGACACCTCGGTCACGACCGTTGAAATCCGCCAGGAATTTGGCGAACAGGTTGCCCACATCGTCGAGGGCGTCACCAAGATCAGCAAGATCGATTTCTCCACCCGGGAAGAAGCGCAAGCCGAGAACCTACGCAAAATGATGCTGGCCATGGTCGACGACATTCGAGTCGTCCTCATCAAGCTCGCCGACCGCCTGCACAACATGCGCACGCTCGAGCATCTCGACCCAGAACGCCAGCAGAAGATCGCTCGCGAGACGCTCGAAATCTACGCCCCCATCGCCCACCGTCTCGGCATGGGCAAGATTCGCGGCGAACTCGAAGACCTCGGCTTCAAGTACGTCGATCCCATTGGATTCGAGCAGGTCCGTGCCGCCGTCGAGTCCCGCCGCAAAGAGGGTGAAGCCTTCATGGCGCGGGTGGTAGGCGTGCTGCGCGACGGCCTCAAAGAAGCCGGCATCACCGGCCGCGTCGAGAGCCGCGTCAAGCGCCTCTACAGCATCCACAGAAAATTGCAGCGCCAGCGCATCAGCGTCGACCAGGTCTACGACCTCTACGCCATGCGCGTCATCACGAACTCGGTGCAGGATTGCTACGCCGTTCTCGGCATTATTCACAACCTCTGGCGCCCTGTGCCCGGCCGCATCAAGGATTTCATCGCCATGCCGCGGCCCAATCTCTACCAGTCGCTGCACACCTCCGTTATCACCGAGACCGGCGAGACTTTCGAAATCCAGATCCGCACCGAAGAGATGCACAAGATGTGCGAAGAAGGCATCGCCGCCCACTGGAAATATAAAGACGGCGCCGTCTCCGCCGAGGACGAGCAGCGCCTCGCCTGGCTCCGCCAGGTCGTCGAGTGGCAGCGCGACGTATCCGATCCCAATGAATTCCTCTCCACCCTGAAAGTCGATCTTTACCCGGAAGAGGTTTACACCTTCACACCCAAAGGCAAGGTTCTGGTGCTGCCGCGCGAGTCCACGCCCATCGACTTCGCCTATTCCATCCATACCGAAGTCGGGCACAGTTGCACCGGCGCCAAAGTCAACGGACGCATGGTTCCCCTCCGCCACAAGCTTCATTCCGGCGACATTGTCGAAGTCATTACCCAGCCCGGACACAAGCCCAGCCGCGACTGGCTGGCCATTGTCAAGTCCTCGCGCGCCCGCAACAAGATCAAGCACTGGCTCAACGTTCACCAGCGTGAGCGCGCTATTGAAATCGGTAAGAAGCTGATCGAAAAAGAAGCGCGCAAATACCGCATTTCGCTGAAGGAGATCAAGGAAGCCGACCTGCAAAGAGCGGCTAGCGAATACGGACTGGGCCGTCCCGACGACCTGATGGCCGGAATCGGCTACGGCAAGTATTCGGCCCGCCAGGTACTGGCGAAGTTTGCGCCCGCCGGCGCGCAACCCATGTCGGAAACCGAAGAGCAGGCCGCAACCCACGGCTTCTCGAGCGGCATATCGAGCGGCATTTCGAGCGTGGTCCGCCGCGTTTTTGGCGGCGACGCAAACGCCATCGTTGTCCGCGGACAGGGTGACTTGCTCGTCTATCGTGCCCGCTGTTGCAACCCCATTCGAGGCGAGGCCATCGTCGGCTACGTTACCCGCGGTAAAGGCGTTGCCGTTCATTCCATCAACTGTCCCAACGTCACCAACCTGCTCTATGAACCCGACCGCCGCATCGACGTGCTGTGGGCCGGCGACAAAGACGGCCAGCCTGTTGCCTATCCCGTTAAGCTCACGCTGCTCTGCGACGACCGCTTCGGCATGTTGAAACAAATCACCGCCGTCATCAGCGACTCTAAAACCAACATCCGCAGCATGGAATCCCGCAGCCAGAACGGCCAAGCCTGTGTGGACGTAGTCCTGGAAATCGCCGACCTGAAACACCTTCAGAAAATCATGGACGGAGTCCGCCAGATCCCCGGCGTCCACGACGTCCAGAGGCTGCAGAAGATATAGATAGCCTAGGGGGCAGCTTTTGCCAGGATTTGGTCTCGCGGAAATCCACCGGCCCGGATAGCCTGTCCTTCGCGCTTTCTATACGGGAGATGCAAGAACAACAAGGGCGCGATCGGGCGCGGAGCCCGATCTTACATCCGGAAAGGGAGATCGCCCGGCACCACAGTGATGTAACGGGAGTAACTGCTGGTGTTCGTCCAAGAATAGGTATTATGGAGCGTGTGGAGATCGTGGTTTCTTTCACGTTCTCACGGCAACGAGGACTTATGCGTTGGAAGTGGTTACTGGTGCCGATTCTCATTCTCCCGTTTATAGGGCAAACGTTGGCGCAGAGTAGCGATGAGGGCGCCCCGCCGCTCGGAGACGTGGCTAAGAATAATTGTAAGAACACTTCTAAGAGCAAGGCCAAGCGGGTGTTCACGGACGACGATATGTCGGTCCGCAAGAGCCCCATCCCAGGGGTTGCACTCCAAGGCGTGGAGAATACCCAGGACGTACTGGATGCGATCCACGAGTTCAAGAAAACGCACGACGCGGCCGAAACCGAGCGCGTCGTCCATGAATGGTTCGACGAACAATCGGCAGTTCTTTCCGCGGCGATCGATGCCAACGCCAAAATTGCCCAGCACAATCAGCTCAAAATGGAAATGGCACAAGACTCGTATGCGTACTACGGCGACCCGGAAGACCGCGATTACAGAAAAGTGCGGGAGCACCAGATAGCCGAGAATATGGGGCAACGCAGCGAGGCTCGCAACAATCGGGACAACTGGCAAGTCATCATGCGCATTCAGCAGGTGTTTTTACAAGTGCGCTGCGATGTGATCTTGAACCGCAACAAGACAGCTTACGATTGGTTTAGGATCCGCAACGCGAATGGCGTGGGGACGTACTAGAGAAACGACCAGTGCTGCGGCCGAGCGACGAGGCGAGTCCTCAACCGGCGACACCTAAGCTTCCGGTGAAGAGCCACGCGGGCACGCGGCTCCCCACCGATGGGCTTAGTCCCTGACCCCGTCCATAAACGCCCGCAGTTTCCGCGAGCGCGATGGATGCCGCAACTTTCGCAGCGCCTTAGCCTCAATCTGCCGGATGCGTTCGCGTGTGACCGCAAACGATTGGCCGACTTCCTCCAGCGTGTGCTCTGAACCGTCTTCCAGTCCAAAGCGCATCTTGATGACCTTCTCCTCGCGCGGCGTCAGCGTGCGCAGCACCTGCGAAGTCTGGTCCTTGAGGTTGACGTTGATCACGGCCTCGGCTGGCGAAACCACCGCGCGGTCCTCGATGAAGTCGCCCAGATGCGAATCTTCCTCTTCGCCAATCGGCGTTTCGAGCGAGATCGGCTCCTGCGCAATCTTCAGCACTTTGCGCACCTTCGCCACCGGAATGTCCATCCGCTTGGCGATTTCTTCCGACGTAGGCTCGCGTCCCAGTTCCTGCACTAGCTGCCGTGAAGTACGGATCAGCTTGTTGATGGTTTCGATCATGTGCACCGGGATGCGAATCGTACGCGCTTGATCAGCAATTGCACGAGTAATTGCCTGCCGAATCCACCACGTGGCATAAGTCGAAAACTTATACCCGCGGCGGTATTCGAACTTGTCCACCGCCTTCATCAGGCCAATGTTGCCTTCCTGAATCAAGTCGAGGAACTGCAATCCACGGTTCGTATACTTCTTAGCAATCGAGACCACCAGGCGCAAGTTGGCTTCAATCAGCTCGCGTTTGGCGTGCTCGGCGTCCATGTCGCCCTGGATAATCTCGCGCTGCGTGCGTTTGAGTTCCTGGAACAACAGGCCCGCTTCCACTTCCAGCTTTTCCAGCTCTCCGCGGACCGCGCGCGACTGCTTCTTGTATTCCTTCTTTTGCTCTTCGCTGCGCGTCGCCTCGGCCCGCTTCTCCAGATTCTGGATTTGGCGGTCGAGCGAGCGCATCCCGTCAACCGTGCGGTTGACGCGATCAATCAGGCGCTTGCGTTCGTTGTTGGTGAAGCCAAGTTTTCTAACCGCGATCGAGGTCCGTACAATCGCATGCGCCAGATGGAAACGGTACCGCCGATGGTCGCGCGGCCGCTTTTTCAGATTCACCGCCGCCAGCTTTTCCTGGAGCGGCGCCACCTTCTTGTAAAGCTTGTCGAGCGTGGCGATCTTGGCGAGAAATTCCTTCAGGCGCTTGTCGACAATCTCTTCCGTGATTTCCTCTTCATCGAACGTGACCAGCTCTTTGATCGAGCGGACGCCCTTTTCGAGGTCCTCGCCCAAAGCGAGGAGTTCACGAATCACAATCGGCGAGCGCGATAGCGCCTTCAGAACGCGGTTTTGCCCCCGCTCGATCCTCTTAGCGATTTCAACTTCGCCTTCGCGAGTAAGCAGGGGAACTGTCCCCATCTCGCGCAGATACATGCGGACAGGGTCATTGGTTTTTTCCAGAGCTCCGGGGGTTAGGTCGAGTTCGACGTCCTCCGAAGCCTCATCCACTTCTTCGAATTTTTTTTCCAGATCGGTCGTCGGCCCTTTCGAGCTTTCGAGTACATCAATTCCCTGGGTCCCGATCGTGGTTAGCAGATCTTCCAGGTCTTCAGGAGAGTGCACATCGTGCGGGATAAGGTCGTTGACCTGATCATAGGTCAGATATCCCTTCTCTTTGCCTGCGTCGATCAGCTTTTTTATGTCGTCGTACTTGTCATCCAGTGCCAAAACAGATTATCCTCATGGCGTTCGCCGATTCGCGGACGCCAACTCTTCAGCGGTGGGAGTTGTGACGGAGTTGTGCGCGAGGCGCACAAACCTTAAAAGTATAGCACGCCGACACATGTTTATGTCGGCAGTTGTTTGAAGTGTGTGCGCGCCTGCCAGTTGCCCTCAGCCGCCCGTATCTCTTTTCCCGCTAGTTCTTTAGATGTCGCGATGCCCGGTTTCGTTCCAACATCAGGACTAGCTGGCCTTCTCTCCCAGTCCCGGATCCATCAGAGCCCGCTTCAGACGCACCTTTTCCTGCAGAAGCGCCTGCTTTTCCGTCATCGAGAGCCCCGGACGCTGCAACGCTTGCTGCACTTCCTCTAGCCGCCGCCGGTAGCAAATCCTCCGTAAAGCCCGCACCGCACCTTCCACGGTCTCAGGCGTCAGTTCCTCCTCTTCCGACATCAAAATCGAAGCCAGCAGCCGCCGATCCTCTTCCGTCTTGGCCAGCACCATAACGTCCGCCGTTTCAGTGCCCGCCTCCAGCAGAGCCTCCATCAACGACTGCGAAGCCAGGCCCTCATACAGATGCTCTGACTGCAGCGCAAACTGCGCCTGCCGCGCCGGATCGAATTCCTCCTCCGCCCCGTCGCGAGACGAGCGCCGCGTGCCGCTGGCCTGCATCTGCGTAGCCGAAGCCAGCGCCCGTATCAGAACGCGTTCCGCACCGGTAACTTGCGCCTCAGCCGTAGCCTTGACCGCGGTCGTCGAGCGAGTAGTAGCGGCATGTTTCAACTCCTGCCGCAGCACCGCCGAATCAATGCCCAGCTTCTGCGAAATTTCCAGCGCCAGTTCATCGCGCACAATCCGGTTAGGCACCCGCTGAATGTGCGGCAGAAGATGGTTGACCGCCTTGACCTTGCTGTCCGCATTCCGCCCCGGAAACTGCGCCCGCGCGCGATCGATCAGATAATCAAAATATTTCTGTGAGTTCTTGAGCGCCGCGCCATAAGCGTCCTTGCCCTTGCGCCGGATGAACAGATCGGGGTCGAATCCAGGTTCAAGCGTCAGCACCTTAATGTCGAATTCCTCTTCCACCAGCAGGCCAAGCGTCCGCTCCGTGGCGCGGGCTCCAGCCGTGTCGGGATCGAAGTTGACCACCACTTTCTTCGAATATCGCCCCAGCAATTTCGCCTGCAGCTCGGTGAACGCCGTGCCCGAACTCGCAATCACATTGTGGAAGCCAGCCGCGTACACCGAAATGCAATCCATCTGTCCTTCCACCAGAATGGAGTACTCCAGCTTGCGAATCGCCTCCTTGGCGTTGTCCAGATTGAACAGCACCCGCGATTTCGAATAAATCGCAGTCTCCGGAGAATTCAGATATTTCGGCCCGGCTTTTTCATCGGTAGAAAGGGTGCGCCCGGTGAACGCAATCACCTTGCCCTGTTCATTACAGATAGGAAACATCACGCGATTGCGGAATTTGGAATAGATCGCTGCAGGCTGCAGGCTGCTGGCTTCTGGCTTGGAA
>CAWITH010000004.1:0-171642 GCA_963838935.1 uncultured Acidobacteriaceae bacterium | reverse complement strand
CTCGCGCTGTTCGCTGTTGGCTGTTCGCCATTCGCGTCCGACTTCTCCACTACCTTGTCATCCTGACCCTGAGCTTGTCGAAGGGGAAGGACCTGATTTTCCTGAGACCTGGCACCTGAGACCTGAGACCTGTCTCCCTCCTTCCACGAAAACAGCCCGCTCTCCCGCAACAACTCTTCATCGAATTCCCGCCGCAAAGCATCGCGCAGCAGGAATCCCGAGTCCGGCGCATATCCAATCCGAAAGCGCGAAATAGTCTCCGCATCCAGGCCGCGCCCCTTAAGGTACTCGCGAGCATTCGCCCCCTCCGGACGCCGCAGACATTCCTGAAAAAACGCCGCCGCCCGCACATGTACGTCGAGCAAAGCCATGCGAAGCTGAGCGTCGCGCGCCTCCGCCGGACTCGAAAACGTGACCTTAGGCATGGGCACGCCCAGCTTCTGAGCAATCAGCCGCACAGCTTCGGGAAAGGTGATGTTCTCGACCTTCTGCACAAACGTAAAGACATCTCCCGACTCTCCGCAGCCAAAGCAATGAAAAAACTGCCGCGTGGCATGAACCGAAAACGAAGCCGTCTTCTCCGCATGAAACGGACAAAGCCCCGAAAAATTCTGCGCCCCAGCCTTCTTCAGCTTGACGTAGTCGCCCACAATCCGGACGATATCCGCCTGCTGCTTGAGCGTCTCTTTGAAGTTGTCGGAAGAAGTCAAAGTCGAAGCCATCGACGGCGCACGCCAGTCCCGTAGTGATTATGAGGGTTGCCGCAGCCTGAAGGAAGCAGGATAAGGCGGGATTGCTGTGGGAAAGATGTGGAAGACCAGCCCTTGCTTGTTCACAACCCGAGGTATAATTCGCGGCGTGCGGCGCTTTCGGGCCTGATTCCTGGCCTTCCTCACAGACTCCACTGCGATTGCGAGGTAAATCAGCCTTGCTCATCATGCAACAGGTCAATTGCCCATGCTGCGGAAAATCCAGCAGCCACCCCAAACCCATGCTTCAGCGAATGACTCAACATCCGCCGGCGGCATATGAGGGCGGCGTCTACATAAACTACGCATGTCCCGGCTGCAACAATCTATCGCGTGCTGACGTACCGAAGGCGCTGCTGGAGGTCGATGCCAAGGGCCGATCAACCCACCCCGACGATCTGATTGCTTTCGTAGTAACTCTCGAATGCGAAACCACCGGCTGCGAAACACCCTTGGCAGTGTTCGCACCCGTGAAACGCGATTCCATCCCCGATGGCTTTGCCACTCACGTCGCCGCGCAATGGAAGCAGCACAGCGCCGCATGCCCGAATGGTCACCCGCCTCGGCAACCGTTGAAGATGAGCAAGCAAGCTCAGGAAATCCGCTGGAATACCAGCGTTTGGTAGGCGCAGGGGACTCCCACCCCTCGCTGTTCGAGAAGCCGCCACGTAAGTTGGAAGCGTAGTGGTTTACGCGGCTGGATCTCCGAATATCCGCGTTGTGAATACCCCGGAGCCACAAGCCTTACACCTACCCGCCGGAGATGCGAGCCCTCGCCGTTAGCGCTCAGAACTGGGTCGTGAGTGTAATTGAGATTTTTCGCCAACGGTTCGAGACAGAAACACACTGATCGGTGCTGCAAACTATTTCACATTGACGCGAACATGGAGTGGGGGGACAATGGCAGCCGTTTGTTGGGGTCAAAAAGGAGATCCCGGTTTGATTGTTCCCAGGGGTTGAACTGACCGAGTCTGACTGACCTGGATCTTTTCTAGCGAGCCAGATGGTGGGGACCGAACGGAAACTCGCTGGTCGTACGTAAACAGTTCGACAGTCAACAATTTAGGGAGGTTTCGACGTCGATCCCAGGGGAAAAAGCAAGAAACATTTGTGCTTCCAAGAGGCTTTCAATGAATTACGCTCAGCGTGCCAGTAAGTCACTTCGCATTAGCACGGCACTTGTCCTCGCCGTGTTCGTGGTGGCCGTTGCCGGGGCAACGATCCCGGCCGAGGCTCAAACTTACACCGACCTGCACGACTTCAACACCAGCGCGGGAGACCCGCACACCTTCCAAGAGTCCAACCTCGCCCAGGGCCGGGACGGCAACTTTTACGCCGAGTCCGCTGGGGGCGGAACGGGGAATGGTGCGGTGTTCAAAATCACTCCCAGCGGGACGCCGACCGTAATCCTCAGCTTCGACGGAACGGACGGGTCGAACGAGATCGGCGGCATGACGCTGGGCACCGATGGCAACCTCTACGGATGCACCTGGTCGGGCGGAAGCTCCGGCAATGGAATTACTTTCAAGATTACGCCCAAGGGTACGCAGACCGCACTGCACAACTTCGCCAACAACGGCGATGGCGCCAATCCCGCCAATGTCCTCGTTCGCGGCACCGGACTCTTTTACGGCACCACGAATGATTCATCCGCCGACACCATCTACAGCGTCACGTCCGCGGGCGTGCTGAAGACCTTGCATACTTTCTCCAACTCCGACGGTCAAGGCGGTGGTCAACTCTTTCTCGCCAGCGATGGCAACATCTACGGCGGAATGAACGAGGGCGGCGAGTACGGTTACGGCACGGCTTTCAAGATGACGCCCAAAGGGGTGTACAAGGTTCTCCACAATTTCGATAACAGCGACGGAAACCAAGCAGCTCCCGGCATGGTGGAGATTACCCCGGGCAACTTCTATGGAACGACGGAACTGGGAGGGACCAGCGGCGATGGCGTGCTCTATTCGCTCACATCCTCTGGTGGCTTCTCGGTTGTGCACAACTTTAGTTCCTCGACCGACGGCCAGCAGGCTCTGACTCCCATGCTGGCCACCGATGGCAACGCCTACGGTGTGGCCTATAGCGGTGGCAGCGCGAACTGCGGCACCATCTTCAAGGTCACGCCTGCTGGAGCGTTCAGCGTGGCCTACACCTTCGACAACACGCATGGATGCAACCCGGCGGGCTACCTCACCCAGGGAACCGACGGCAAGCTCTATGGCCTCGCCAGCAACGGCGGCGCTAACGGCAACGGGGTCTTCTACAGCCTGGATCTGGGCCTGAGTCCTTTCGTCACCTTGATGACCACTTCTGGCAAAGAGCTCTCCGCAGTTGAAATCCTCGGCCAGGGTTTCAGTAAATCTTCGGTGGTCGAGTTCGGCGGGGTTGCAGCTACAAAGATCGCGCTGACGGGCTCGACCTACATCTCCGCGACCGTTCCCGCGGAAGCGCTGACCGGATCGGTAACAGTGACCACCGACGGGACGACGCTCACCAGCACGAAAACGTTCAGCGTTCTGCCGACCATCAAATCATTCACTCCGCTGAGTGGTCCGGTCGGAACTCCAGTGACGATTACCGGAACCGGCCTAACGCAGACCACGAAGGTGACCTTTGACGGAGTGGCTGCGACCAACTTCACGGTGAACTCCGACACGCAAGTCACCGCTGATGTACCCACCGGCGCGAAGACCGGCAAGATTGCGGTCACGACCGCGGGCGGCAGCGCCAGCAGTTCGGCGAAGTTCACCGTGAACTAAGTTGCGCACGGGGCTTCGGTCGCATCCCCGAGCTCGGTAGCACTAAATCGCGAACACGCGTGCGGATAACTGATGTAACAGGCGATAGCGCGTATTGACCAGCAGTCAACTTGTGCGATCGGGATATTGCCGGGTGCCCACCACTCAACTCTTCAGTTACTCTTTTCGGCACAACCATCCCTGAGCGAAATCCATTGACCTAACACCCGTAGTGCGCCACGATAAAGATCTAATTGGGGAAGTTGAGGGCGTTCAGCGGGCGCGGTCGAAGGGGGGAGCCCGCTGCCGACATCCTGAGCGAAGGGGCGAACGGATCTCGTAAGTCATTATTCCGGAATACTTTACGTATAAGTCCTTTACGCGGAATACTTTGCGACGGTTTTCACGCTAAGTCTATGATTCCAATATACCGGTGGGGGGAGGGGGGTACCCCCAACCTAGACCCGCAACTCGACCACAGTCGCTCCGCCGCCGCCCTCGTTGATAGGCGGTTCCGTGACCGACTCCACATGCGGATGCTTCTGCAGATACTGGCGCAGTGCTTTGCGCAGGATGCCCATGCCGCTGCCGTGGACGATGCGCACCCGCGGCATGCCGGCGAGAAAGGCGCGATCCACGAATTTTTCGACTTCGCTGGTAGCTTCGTCCACGGTGCGGCCGATGACGTTGATTTCGGAGGGCATGTTGAGTCTGCCCGCTTCGTTTTGCAGCGAAACGCTGATGCCGCGAGAGCGAGCCGCCTGCACCGGCGACTCGGAAGGGCGTGCCAGCGCGTTTCAGCACTTCGGCGATGTCTTCGCGGGCGATGCGCATTTTCATCGAGCCGATCTCGACATCGAAATGATTGTCGCCAATTTTCTTCTTGATGACAGCAGCACGGCCCATCGATTTGAGCTTGACCGTATCGCCTTCAGAGACGTGCTTCACCAGGCTGGGCTGGGCGTTGGGGTCTCCGCGATCGGCACCGGTCGAGTGCGCGACTACAGTGGCATCGAACTGCTCGCGAAATTCGCGCCGCATTTTCGCCATGCGTCGTTCCGCGTCTTTCGATAACTTCTGCTGGGCAGCGCGGTCCTGCACCGCGGTCACCGCCTCTCGCGCGTGGTATTCGAAGTCGCGGAAAAGAGTCTCGAGCTTCGTCTCCATCTCGCGAATTTTGGCTTGCTGTTCTTTGCGGCCTTCGTTGGCAAGTTGCGTTTTTTCGCGCTCCAGTTCCTGCTCGCGCGCTTTCATACGCAAACGTTCGGCGTCCAGATCGCGAAGGTCGGCGTGCAAGCGGTCCAAAAAGCGCGCTACATCTTGAGTCTGCGAGCCCAGACGCGAGCGTGCCGATGTGATGATCGTGGGATTCAGTCCCAGCCGTTGCGCGATGTTGATTCCGGCCGATGCTCCGGGAACTCCGGTTTTCAGTTCGAAAGTTGGCTGCAACGTAGCCTCGTCGAAGCCGACCGAGGCGTTGATTACTCCTGCAGTATTCGCGCCATACACTTTGAGCGATGTGTGGTGCGTCGAAATCACGCTCATGCATCCAACTTTGCGGAAATGCTCGGCGATGGCAACCGCCAGCGCAGCGCCTTCTTCGGGATCGGTAGCCGACCCGAGTTCATCAAGCAGCACCAGCGAATTCGCGGTTGCGGTGCGCGAGATGAAGTCGATATTGGTGACGTGGGCGGAAAACGTCGAGAGATTCTGCTCGATCGACTGATAGTCGCCGATGTCCGCGAGAATAGCGTCGAAAACCGGCATGTCGGCGCGATCTGCAGGAACCGGAATGCCCGACTGCGCCATCAAGGCCAGCAAGCCCAGGGTCTTAAGCGAGACGGTCTTGCCGCCAGTGTTAGGCCCGGTGATCACCAATTGCCGATGGTCGCCTTCGAGTTCGATGGTAATGGGCACGATCTTTGCGCTCTTAAGTTTCAGGTTGCGCTCGAGCAGAGGATGCCTTGCGCGATGGAGAAGCAGTCGGCCTTCGCCCGATGCCTCACACAAATTGACCGCGACGCAGTTGTAGTCTTCGGCGAAGCGGGCTTTGGCAAATTGGAGTTCCAGTTCGGCGAGCACCTCAGCCGCGGCCAGAATCGCATCCGCGTTTTCTCCAATTTGCCGCGTCATCTCCAGCAGGACGCGGTGGACCTCGGCCTGTTCCTCATCCAGCAGACGCACCAGTTCGTTGTTCTGCTCGATGGTTTCGAGCGGCTCGACAAACACGGTCTGTCCGCTGGAACTGGCGCCGTGCACGACGCCCTGCACGCGGCGTTTCTGCTCGACTTTGACTGGGATGACAAAGCGCTCGCCGCGGATCGTGATCAGTTCGTCCTGCACAGTGCCGCCTTCGGCGAGTTTCCGCAGGTAGCCACGCAACGAGTCCTGGATCTGGCGCTTCTGCTTCTCGATCTCACGGCGAACGCGGCTCAGTTCGGGAGAAGCGCGATCGTCGAGTGTTCCGTCCGGCAGAATCTTGTTACGGAACGCCCGCAGGAAGCTGGTGAAATCCTGGATGCCGGCGGAAAGCGCGCCGACTGCAGCCCACTCGGAGCGCATCGCCGCGGGAGGCTGACGCACGATTTCGCGCCACTCGGCTCCGCGGTCGGCGACCAGCACGACGTCGCGGATCTCACCGGTTTCAAGGGCAGCTCCGGCGATGCGGGATTTCTCGATCAGCTTTTTGACTTCGGGCAGTCCGGCGAATTCGAAACGTCCGCCGACACGACGATACTCGCGGATTTCGGTGGTGAGCTGGTGCTGGGTTTCAATCCATGGGCGATCAAGCGAAGGCAGAAGCTCTGCGATACGGTGTTGGCCCAAAGGCGAAGAGGTGTAACCGGAGAGCAAGTCGCGCAGCGTCTCGAACTCCAGCAGGCGCGAACTGGTGTGGTTCACCGGATTAGGCACGAAGCTCATGCGATCTGATGTTACAACGCGGGAGGATTTCCGTGGGCAAGGGATGAATCGGAGGCGAGGCGCAGTGTAGAATCGAAAGCGCCCGGTCAGCACGGCGAACGGCCCCGTAGCTCAATTGGATAGAGCATCAGACTTCGGATCTGAGGGTTGGGGGTTCGACTCCCTCCGGGGTCGCCATTCGACCAGCAACCTCCCGTAAACAGCAGCCCCGGTTCATCTCCAGTATGCGCACTCTGGTTACTTGCCGCCCGTGCGGTTTCGCGGTGCAATGACACCTGCGGGGAAAATGCCCGGTGAAATAACTTTTTGCGGAGCGAATTATGGGGCGTGTTTTTGGGTTCTTGAGTATCGTCGCCACCATGGCGATCGGCTTGTACATCTACTCTCAGCAGGTCAAGACTCTGACTCCGTCCTCTGGGAGCGGCAATCCACTAGAAGTTGCCAACATCACGGGCGTCAAGAATGACCTGATCAGCATCGCCAACGCCGAGCGCGGGTACATGGCCGCGGAAGGGAAGTATGCTTCGCTGGACGAGCTGATTTCAGGCCACTACCTCAGCATCAGGAGCGAGCGCCCTCCCTACACTTACGAGGTCGAAACCACATCGAGCAGCTTTAAAGCGACGGCCACCCGCACCACGAAAGGCGCTCCGGCACAGCTCTGGATTACGGAAGCGATGGAAGTTCAAGCGTCGGACTGACCAACGGCGTTGGGACGGCAATTCCTCTTGCAGATTACGTCTTTTTCCAGTCGGTCAAGGACATGAGTTCGTCCATGATTTCCTGCAATCTCTGCTGTCGCCGTTCCTGATCAGACGCGCCGACCATCTTCTTGCCACCTTGCAGGTAAAGACGGTTTGCTTCGCTGATCTCCGCGATCTCTTCTTTCAACTTGGCAACGCGCTCTTTGACGGACTGCGGCATAAGGATAGGCTAGCAGAGCATTTCGGGTCCTGGTGAAGCTGCTTTCGGTAGTGTACCAGTCTGAAGTTTGATCTGGTAAGTCGCCGGATCCCAGTCGAACCACTACCGTCACTTTCAGTCGATTGCACCCGACGCAGCGGACGATTAAGATTTCTCCACTCCCATGTCTGAAGTAATTTCAACCGAGCCCACGAGATCGCGCCCCGTTTCTGAACATCCTGTCGCTACCCCTGCCTCCTCGACTTCCGTCGAGGTATTCGCCGTTTACGGGGTTGAGCCCGAAATCCAGGCCTACGCCATGGCCAAGTATTCGCGCTCGGCGCTCTCCATGAAAGAGTCGCTGAAGGAAATCACGCTGCAGAAGGCGGAAAAGTTTCTCAACACCTTCTACTTCCAGTATGGCCACCGCTCGATCGCTGACCTTGCGCACATCGCACTGGCAATCGAGCGCCTCTCCATCCTCGCCGCCATCGTGGTGGCCGACGAGCAGCGCTGGGACGGCCAGGAGCGTTCCACTCGCTACCAGGACTTCAGGAAGAGCGGGTATTACACGCCCAGTTTCGAGGGCGACGCTCCCGCGACGAATCTCTATCGCGAAACGATCGAATGTCTGTTCTCCACCTACGAAATAGTTTCGCAGCGGACGTTCGAATATCTCGCCAGCATCACGCCCCGGCCCGCCGAAATGAAGCCGGACGCATACGAGCGCACCCTGCGCGCCCGCGCCTTCGACATCTCGCGCTATCTGCTGCCGCTGGCAACCAATACTTCGCTTGGGGAAATCGTCAACGCCCGCACGCTGGAAGGCCAGGTTGCCCACCTGCTCTCGCAGCCGCATAGGGAAGTCCGCGATCTGGGAGCGCTGCTGAAACAAGCCGCCCTTTCTCCGGCCTACAACGCGAATGAGGAGTCGCTGCGTGCTCTGGTGGCCGAGATTCGCACTGTGTCACCCGAAATCGCCGACCGCGCCGAGCGTGAACTGCTGCGCGAGGTGCGGGTTGCTCCCACGCTGGTCAAGTATGCCGATCCGAATCTCTACGAAATCGAGACGCGGCGCGAACTGCAACAGGCTGCCGCCGAACTGATGCGAGGCGCTGCTATCGAACCCGCGCCGCTGGTGGACTTGCTGGATGATGACGCGCTCGAGGTCGAGCTAGCCACAACGCTGCTTTATGGTCATTGTCATTATTCTTACCGGCAGCTCCGCCAAGCGGTTGAGGCGGCGGGCGAGCCGCGCCGTCGCGAAATCATCGACCTTGGCTTGCGCCATCGCGGCAAGCATGACGAACTGCCGCGTCCCTTTTCCGCCGGACAGCAGTTCCGCTTCGATATCCTCATGGACATCGGCGGCTTCCGCGACATGCACCGTCACCGGCGTTGCGTGCAGATTATGCAGGATTTCACTACTGCTCACGGCTTCGACATGCCGCCCGAAGTCTCGGCCGCCGGAGTGCGCTCCGACTACGAAACCGCCATGAAGCGCGTCGAAGCCGCGGTGCAAACGCTTTCTGGGACCGTGGGCGAAGAGGCCCGACAAAACGCGCAATATTCGATCCCGCTCGCGTATCGCAAACGCACATTGTTTAAGATGGACTTCGCCGAGGCCGTTTACATTTCCGAATTGCGCACCACGCCTGCTGGGCACTCGTCCTATCGCAACGTGGCCTATGCCATGTATGAGACCGTTTCGGCCAAGTATCCGGCGCTCGCAAAATATTTTCGGGTGCACGACGTGCGTGAACCGGTGGATCTGCTGAAACGCTGAGTAGGTATGACTCAGGAACAAAAATTGACGCCACTGAATCCCGGCCTCTAAAATCACCACACCGATGCCCAACTACGAATACCTGTGCAAGAAGTGCGGACACCGCTTTGAACAAATCCGCAAATTTTCCGATAAGCAGCTGCGAAAGTGCCCCGAATGTGGGGGCGTTATTGAACAGGTGATCTCGGCTCCAGCAGTGCAGTTCAAAGGCTCGGGGTGGTACGTGACCGACTACGCGAAGAAGGGGTCTGCTTCCGCGTCTTCCTCGTCCTCTTCTTCTGAAAATGAGAGCAGCGCGAAGGAAGCGAAGGAGAAGAAGGACAGCAAGGATACTAAGAAAGACGAGAAGCCTAAGTCCGAAACCTCTGCTCAAGAAACACAAGAAGGACTAGCCTTCTCCATCCCCGCGTTCCTATTTCACCGAAACATTGCCGGTTCGCTCGGGCATGCCGATCACCAAGGTTCGCCGGCGCGGCAGTTCGTCATCGGAGATTTCCCCCACAAATTGCAAATTGAGACCCAGGCGCTCGCATTCCTGCCGTGCCGCATCGTTGAGAAAGTACACGATGTCTCCCCCAAAGCGATCCTTGAACCGGCGGCGTTCATCGAGGTCAAATGGGCTCACCGAATACACTTTGATCTCGGCATGTTCGCGCAGGACGGCGCTCAGCTGGCGCTGGAAACCGAGCGCTCCTTGCCGCACTTGCGCCATGGTGAAAGAGATAACGCGATAAGCCATGAAACCTCAGCTCCTGATCCCTGCCGCCGCCATCATTCTTCCGGTTACGCCTTTCTCAGCCCGGAAGCTGAACAGCAGCTCTGGATGGCATGTTGTGCACGGCGCCTTCGTGTCGATGTTCTTGGCCAGCATACCTGCATCCAGCAACTGTCGGCGATTCGCCTCTACCAGATCGAGAAAAATTTTCGCCGGCAATTCGCCGTGTCCCGGGGCGCGTGCGCTCAAGAACAGCAACGGATATTTCTCGCGCACCGGGTCCGATTCCTTGACCTCACGGAACAAAGTGCTGGCGTAGGAAAACTGAGCTTCAAACCTGGTGCGGACTTCTTCGCCTACTTCGTAGCAGCATCGTCGCACGCCCGGCCCAATCGCTGCCACCAAGTTCCGCGGATCACTCCTAAAGCATTTTCGCATCTCGCCGACTCCTTTCTCGGCGATCCGCTTGACCGTGCCACGCCACCCCGCGTGAAAAACACCGACAGCGCGCTTCTTCCGGTCCGCCAGGATGATGGGAAGGCAATCGGCGGCTTGCACGGCCACGATTAGCCCGGGAGTGTCCGTGACCAGCCCATCTCCGGCCAGAGGCTGTGTTGGCACGCGGTCGACGTGGTGGATCAAATCAGAATGAATCTGCCGCAAGAAAACAAGCGGCCAGCTCCTGCGTCCGGTGGCTGCGCCCAGTTTCTTGAGGAAAAGCTCGCGGTTACGCTCGACCGCCACGCGCGAGTCATGCTTGGTGAAGCCAAGATTCAGGGCGTTTCCGCCGTAGACGCGCGACACTCCGCCAAGGCGCGTCGAGAAACCATGGACCAGCCAGGGCAGTTTGCCCAGCTTCTCGGAACGCAAGAGTTGTAGTTTGTTCTTTGCGATGCGAGGGGTCGCCACAGTTCGATAATACCCTGAGGATCGGGTGGTCTGATGATCGGGTCATCGGGCCATCAAAGCCCCGAAGAGATTTGCCGATGGCCCGATGATCAGATGGGTCCGATGGCCCGATCCCTGCGATCACTTGCCGCCGACAGAGCCGGTGGCTGCTGTCTCGGCTACCTGCTCCTGTACGACTGGGGTGACCTTCGCCGTGGCCAGGATTTTGTCCAACCGGGCAAAGACTTTGTCGCGGTTGACCGGCTCGACGCCGTCTTTCACGCCATATCCGGCGGTACCTACGCTAAGGACAAATTCGTAGCAGGCTCCGTTCGTGTAGGTGTGGTAGTACTGCGTTTCGGTTTGCGTCATGGCGCTGGCGGAAAAGTTGGAAGTCGTCTCCATATCGATCGAGCCGATCTTCACTTTTTCGGCGTCCACGGGCGCGCCGTTGACATTGTGGGAGTCAACAAAGGCGAAGTGCTCGCACTCCTGCTCCGAAAGGCTGCGATTGACGTTCACGTTGAAGAAGGCGGAGGCAAAGTCAGTGCCGGGATACGAACCGCCGGGCGCCTCGACCGTAGCGACCGCAACTCCGCCGGGCTGGACGAAGTTCATTACTGCATCACCGAGAGGTGCAAACTGGGGCAGCGCTTTATCACCCGAGGTCAGCATGAATTTCCGTGGATAGAGGAAAGAAACGCCAGAGTTTGCGTCACTATAGGTGACGTTCGCGGGCCGCTTTTTGGGCGTCTTCTTTGCGTGTGCGGTTGCAACCGCAGTGGCCGGGGCGGTTACGGGAGCTGAGGTAGCAGTTGCCGGGGTCCCTGTCGGGCTGGAAACGCCGACCAGCGCCGATTTGGGCGATTGCTGGGAGCACGCACTCATCGCGAGCAGTAGCCCGAGAATTGTGAAGCCTGCGATCATTGCCAGCTTCTGCTGGCGCGACCAGGACGAAAGCATCGTCCCGGAGATTGTGTTGTTGCTGGTTGCCTTGTCCGTCGATTTCTTGTCGCCGGATTTCCAAATCGTTGTCATGGTGTCACCTCCTCTGCGGCTGGCGCAGTCGGATTGAAGAAGGGCAGGAAGAGGGCCAATCGAAACGGCGCTGATTTGGCGAGACTTAGTGCGATTCTCTCCGGGCGCGAGCGTGACGGGCAAACACGGTGTGTTAGGGCGGATACGTGCGGGCTCATGTAATCCCACGCTCCGGCTAGAATGCCTGGGTGACGAAGATCGGTCCGAGTTATCGCGGACGCCTGGCGCCATCGCCGACCGGGCTATTGCACATAGGGCACGCGCGGACTTTCTGGATCGCAGCGCGACGAGCGATCGAAAAGCACGGAACCTTGATTCTGCGGAATGAGGATCTGGATCCGCAACGCTCGCAGGCGGAATTTGCCCGCGCCATGATGGAAGACTTGCATTGGCTGGGAATCTGCTGGAGTGAGGGGCCGGATTGCGGCGGACCGCATGGCCCTTATTCGCAAAGTGAGCGCCGGGCAAACTATCTGGAGGCTTGGCGGCGGCGGCACGACGGTGGGTTCCTGTACCCGTGCACTTGTTCGCGCAAGGATCTGGCGCAGTCGGCAAGCGCTCCGAACGATGCCGATGATGAGCCCCTGTATCCGGGAACTTGTCGTGAGCGCAAGCAGGTTTCTGAATTCAGTGAGCCTGCGGGCGTGAACTGGCGGTTTCGCGTTCCTGAGGGCGAAGTGGTTGAATTTTCCGATTTGAATCTGGGCCAACAACATTACGTCGCTGGACGTGATTTCGGAGATTTTCTGGTGTGGCGGCGCGATGACATTCCGGCCTACCAGCTCGCGGTGGTAGTCGACGACGCGGCGATGCAGATTACCGAAGTCGTGCGCGGCGCGGACTTGCTGAAGTCAACCGCACGGCAACTGCTTTTGCTGCGTGCGCTTGGGCACTCCACTCCTGACTATTTTCACTGCGAACTGCTGCGGGACGCTGCCGGCGTGCGACTGGCGAAACGCCACGATGCACTGAGCATCCGGCACTTGCGGGAGAGCGGGATGACGCCGGAAAAGCTGCTGGAGATGGCCGATTGCTCCACGAGATGTGATATTTCATTTCGCGTCGCCTCCGCGACGACCGCCGTGGGGCCATTGTTTACCTCAAATTGGGCCATTTTGGGACGTTTCGGCTGCCGGACCCTCATTTTATGCCGATTTTCAAGGGGTACCTTTCTGGAAACCGCATAAAATCTGCATAAAATGCTACTTTTCCACAGCGCAGTGCGTTACTATTCGGTCGAAACAAGCAATTAGTTAAGATCCTGAAGGAGGAATTCATGGCATCTGGTATGACCAAGACTCAACTCACTCGGCATCTGGCCGAAAAGCTCGAACTCAACAACAAGACGGCCGCGGCTTTTCTGGAACACCTGGCCGACACAGCGATCAAAGAGACGAAGAAGAACGGTGTGTTCGTTGTGCCCGGCCTCGGCCGCCTGGTGAAGGCGCATCGCAAGGCCCGCATGGGACGTAACCCGCAGACCGGCGAACCGATTCAGATCAAGGCGAAGACGGTGGTAAAGTTCCGCGTGGCGAAAGCCGCGAAGGACGCGATCGCGCCGAAGAAGTAGTGTTTTGTGTGGCGCGGGCGCCCTCGCCCGCGAAAACTTAAAAATGGGAGAAGGCCGACTCGCGAGTCGGCCTTTTTCTTGTCACTCGTCCTTTCCTCTTCGACAGCTATATCTTTAACTCCACCAACTCTGCTCGCACTCTTCCGGCTTCAATCAGTAGCTTCCCCATGCTCACCGGCAAGCGGAAACGGCGTGGGCCGGCGCTGCCTGGATTGAAATAGAGCACGCCATGCTTTTCTTCTATTTTCGGTTGATGGCTGTGCCCGTATACCACCACGCGGAATCCTGCGGCTTCCGGCTTCAGGTCGACTCGGCCAAGATCGTGCAGGATGTAGATGGATACGCCGCCGGCTTCGACGACTTCGGTTTCAGGCAAAGTGCGCGCCCAGGGATCGGTGTCGATATTGCCGCGGATTGCGATCACGGGCGCGATTTGCGCGAGCGCTTCGAGGATTTCGGGGCCGCCGATGTCACCGGCGTGGAGAATGCGATCGGAGCAGCGCAGGGCCGCGACAACTTCGGGGCGCAGCAGGCCGTGGGTGTCGGAGATTACGCCGAGGGTCACGGGTTTCACGGTCATCGTTCCTCGATCTCGAGTTTCTTGCCGCTGCCGGACGGACGAATGCGTCCGTCCCTACGTGATTCGTCACAAATCTGATGTCGAGCGCTCACAGACTTCGCCAACACGTCTAAGGCTATACTGCCGAGAATGCCGGACACGGGTCCAAACTTGGCGGAAGCGCTGCGGCGGTATTGGGGGTACCACGAGTTTCGTCCCAAGCAGGAGAATGTTATCCGGAGTCTGCTGGCGGCGCACGATACTTGTGTAGTGATGCCGACCGGAGGAGGAAAGTCGCTGTGCTACCAGCTTCCGGCCGTGATTTCAGGGAAAACGGCAGTGGTGGTTTCTCCGCTGATCGCGCTGATGCAGGATCAGGCTGCAGCCCTGGCGCAGATGGGCATTCCGGCGGCGGCGATCAATAGTTTTCAGAATTCGGCGGAACGGCGGCAGGTGATGCAGAAAGCGGCGCAAGGGGAGTACCGCCTGCTCTATCTCTCGCCGGAGCGGCTGGCCGCCGAGAATACCTTCGATTGGCTGGCCAAGGTTCCGGTGGGATTTTTTGCGGTGGACGAAGCCCATTGCATTTCAGAGTGGGGACATGAATTCCGGCCCGACTACCGGCAACTCAGCCGGCTCCGCACCAGCTTTCCGAAGCTTCCGATTGCGGCGTTCACGGCCAGTGCGACGCGGCAGGTGCGGCACGACATTCTGAAGCAGTTGCAGATGCGCGATCCGCATCTCTACATCGCCAGCTTCCATCGCAAGAATTTGCGCTATGTGGTCCACGAGTGCGAAGCGCGGACGCAGATGGAGTTGCTCTGCCGGGCACTGCGGCAATATGCAGGGGAGAGCGTGATCGTGTACTCGCCGACGATTCGGCGCGTGGAAGAAACGGTCGAATACCTGGAGGAGAACGGGATTGCGGCGATTCCCTATCACGCCAAGATGGAAGCACCCCTGCGGCGGCAGAATCAGGAACGCTGGATGTCAGACGAAGTGCGGGTGCTGGTGGGAACGATCGCCTTTGGCCTGGGCATCAATAAGCCCGCCGTGCGAGCGGTGATTCACCTGTCGTTGCCCAAGTCGATCGAGCAGTTCTACCAGGAGGCAGGCCGCGCCGGGCGAGATGGGCGTCCCGCCGATTGCGTGCTGCTCTGGCAAAAGCGAGATCACGTTCTGCTGGATTATTTCATCGGGAAAATTTCGGATGACGCCGAGCGCGAGCGGTGCAGCGAGCGAAAACGCGTGATCAGCCGGTTCGCGGATTCTTCACGCTGCCGCCATCGGCAGATCTGCCTGCACTTCGGAGAGACTCCGAACTGGGAGCGCTGTGGAAACTGCGATAACTGCGGCGCCAAGCCGGAGTGGCTGAGCAAGGAGATCGTGACCACTGCCCTCCCCGAAGCTGCGGCGCGAAAGGCATATTTTCCGCCCCCGTCTTCTCCGTCCTTCTACACCCCGCTGCTTCCGTCGGAACAGCCGCGGGTACGAGAGTTGGCGCCGGCGGAAGCGGATCCAGCGCTGGCAGAGTATCTGCGTCAATGGCGGCGAAATATGGCGCGGGAGAACAAAGTGCCCGCGTACATCATTCTGCACGACAGCACGCTCGAGGAATTGTGCCGCCGACGTCCCGTCAATTTCGCCGAGTTGAAGCAGGTGCCGGGGATTGGCGAGAAAAAGGCCGATGTGTATGGCGCGGAAATTCTTCAGGCTTTGCGGAACTTTGGCGACGGGAGCGCGCGCCGCGCCGCTGGTGGCCAGGGAGCCGGCTCCAGCGGAACAGACGCTTAGGCTATTGAACGAAGGGCGCAGCTTCGAAGAAATTGGCCGCATTCGGACGCGGCAGGTTTCGACTATCGTTTGCACTGTGGCGAACCTGATCGAGACGGGGCAGGTGAAACTGGATCCGAAATGGATTTCTCCCGACGCCCAGCCGCTGATTGAGGCGGCTTGTCTGAAGCAGGGTGTCGAGCGGCTGAAGGACATTAAAGACGCGGTACCACCCTATGTCAGTTTCGACGACATACGGCTGGTGGTGGCCATCTGCGGGCGGAAAACCGGATAAGGGCAAAGACCGCGTAGAGCGATCCCAACATAGATCCATTTTGTCATCCTGAGCGAAGCGAAGGACCCGCTGTCCTCCGCAACAAACAGGTCCTTCGCTTCGCTCAGGATAACAATTCAAATCTCTATCGCGAATCTGCCGACGTCGCGCTACACGCCCTTGGCGGCAGGATCCCAGATCAGTTTGTGGATTTGCAGGCTCAGTCGCACAGGAACGTTGTCTTCGAGGATCCACTGCGCCAGTTCTTGCGGATCGAGTTGACAATGCGAAGTGTCTCTTGCGCCCGAGGCAGCCTTTTCGAACGCGGGGGAAAATAAAATGGCGTGAACGTGTTCGGCCAGCCCGTGATTCGCCACGAAGTCGCGGGCGAATTCGTAGTCAACGCGATTGGTCATGACGAACTTGAGTTCATCGTGAGGCCGGAGCGCCTTCGAGATTCTCGAGCGCGAAAGTGTTGGGTTCGCCGGAGTGCGGACACTTCACATCGACAATCTTGATGACTTCTTTCGGGACGTGCGCCAGGGGACGTTCGCCACTGGTTTCGAGCAACACCTGGTAGTCAGCATCCAGAAGCTGCTCCATCAGCGGGATGACCTCGCGCTCCTGCAACATGGGCTCGCCGCCGGTGATCTCGACCAGTCCGCCGCTGGGGCTCAGACGGGCGATTTCGCGGAGCACTTCGTCGATCGTCATCTTTTGCCCGCCGTAGAAACTGAACTCGCTGTCGCACCAGGAGCAGCGCAGGTTGCATCCCGTCAGGCGCACGAAGACGCAGGGCAGGCCCGAATACGTCGATTCGCCCTGGAGCGACTTGTAGATTTCTGTGATCTGCATAAAGAGTTGCCAGTTGCCAGCCGCCAGTTGCCAGTCACTCGGACTTGCAGATGGAGGCTAGCAAGCCGTTTAGAATTCGGCCTACCTCCCCACACGCCTTTAGCAGTTCCTTCGTTTGTTCGGCTTGTATATATCCCAGGTTTTGGGCTATCTGGAGCTGGGTTTCCACTTCCATCAAGGAACCTCGGGCTTGGCCTAAGAAATAGCGAAACTCCTTTTCCGACAGCCGACCCTGCCCCTCCGCGATGTTGCTAGGAATGGAAACTGCGGCGCGTCTTAGTTGCGACGTGAGCCCAAACTGCTCTTCTTTCGGGAAACGTGCGGTCGACCGATATGTTGCCGTCACGAGGTCCATCGCTTTCTGCCAAGCGACAAGATCTTTATACGATCGCCCCACGATTTCTCCATCAGGCGTTTAGAAACTGGCAACTGGGAACTGGCAACCGGCAACTGCTATTCGCTGTAGCGAGCCGTCGTCGTGTCGGTTTCAAATACCGTGACGTCTTTCACTCTTACCCTGCCGTTGGTCACACTGCGCAGACGCGTGTTGGTTTCGTCATAGAAATACTTTGCGAGATTCTCGGCGGAGGGATTGAGGACGGTAAAAGGCTCGATGTTGTTGATCATCTGGTGGTCGAGACGGTCGATGGTGTATTTCATGACGTCTTTCAGGTCTTTGAAGTCGAGCAGCAATCCGGCCTTGTCGAGCTCGGCGCCGGCGAGGGTCACACGAATCTTATAATTGTGGCCGTGCGGATTCTCGCACTTGCCCTTGTAGTTGCGCAGGTAGTGTCCTGCGGCGAATGTGTCTTCCACGGTTACTTCGTACATGAAATCTGGTTAGCCTCGGCTGTGTTTTATTGTACCTTTTGAGAGCCTGGGAAACACGAGGCGCGGGCTGCGGGAGAAATGCAGATCCCTCGCTCCGCTCAGGGATGACAATTCCTATGGATGGGACGCAATCTGAGATCTCGATTCGAGAGGCAACGCTCGGCGAGTCGGCGATTATCCTCCATCAGCGGCGGTCGATGTTTCGCGACATGGGGGAAGGCACGGTCGAGGAACTCGATCGGATGGTGGAAGTTGCGGCCCCGTGGCTGGCGCGGGCGCTGGCCGATGGTTCGTATCATCACTGGCTGGCGCTGGACGACTCGGGCCGCGTGGCCGGCGGCGGTGGCGTGCTGCTCGGTGTGTGGCCGGCGAATCCCAAAGACCCGTGCACTGAGCGGGCGGTGATCCTGAATGTCTACACCGAGCCGGAATTTCGGAAGCGAGGAATCGCGCGGCGGATCATGCTCACCATCCTTGCCTGGGTCAAGGAGCGGGGATTTCGCGCCGTCAATTTGCACGCCAGCGCCGAGGGCCGGCACTTGTATGAAGAGCTTGGGTTTGAGGCTACCAACGAAATGCGGCTGAAGTTTGACCTGCTGTAGCAAGTCAAAAGTCATTGTCGCCGCCGGCAACATCCCGGCTTCACTCCTTGGACGGCCGAGGGCGGCTGTCCCTACACAAACTGTCAAGCAAATCAAGGGCCAACTCCTGATAATCTGCTAACGTTTGGGCCGCTGCCCCGTCTCTTTCTGTGCAAGGCAAGGACAGGACTAATTGCAGGGGACAGAGACAGACCATGCCGGCCGATTCTTACGCAGCAGCAATTCCGGTTGGCGACCATTTCCGTCCGAGGCGGACGGCAAGGAATAGCGACAGCGGCAACCAGAACCCCACGTTGTACGGAAATATGAGGGGCTCCTTGGCAGCGCAGAGCAACCGCATTGACGACACCAGTCTGATCCGGGAGGCGCAACAGGGTAACCGTGCGGCCTTCGAGGTCTTGGTCCGTCATTACGATCAGTCGGTTCTGCGACTGGCGCTGCACCTGACGGGATCGGAGTCGGACGCCCAGGACGTTTATCAGGAGGCCTTCCTCAAGGCCTACAAAAATCTGGGGAGTTTCCGCTTTGAGTGTTCCTTCTACACCTGGATCTACCGCATCGTCACCAATCTCTGCCTCGATCACCTGCGAAAGCGGAATGTGCGCAAGGAAGATGCTCCGGTTGCAGTGGACGCATCGGGTGAAGAGTTCAACCGCCTGGAGCAGTTCCCGGATGCCCGCTCGGGAGCTAATCCGGAGCGCGATTTGATGCGGCGGGAGCTGGGGCGAAAAATTGGGGCGGCATTGACCATGCTGACGCCTCGCGAGCGGATGGTGTTTGAGTTGAAGCACTATCACGGGCTGAGGTTGCGCACCGTGGGCGAGATGCTGAATACGACGGAAGAGACGGCGAAAAATACATTGTTTCGCGCGACGCAAAAACTGCGGGCCGCGCTGGCGGAGATGCGATGAGTTTGAAATTGATCCCGCGAAAGGGATACGAAAATGAAATGTGATTGGGTACGGCAGAACATTTTGTTCTACGTGTACAACGAACTGGAAGACGACGCTCGTTACGAGGTAGAGCAGCATCTGGCGCGGTGTCCGGAATGCGCCACCGAACTGAAGGCGGCGCGCAAGTTTCACGCCACGCTTTCGGAAATGCAGGTGGCCGAGCCGACTCCAAACTTGCTGGCGGCATCGCGGATGCGCTTGCAGGAAGCGCTGGAAACGACGCAGCCGGGAGGAGTCTGGCGGCGGCTGATTTTCGAGCCCGCGCTGTGGCTGCGGCAGATTCGGATGGCGCCGGCACTGGCAGCGGTGATTTTCATCGTGGGATTTGGCGGCGGCATTGGCGTAACTTACAACTTTCTTTCCGGGCGTGAAGGGGGCGGCGTAGTAACGGGCTCGCTCGAATCTGGCGGCAGGCAATCAGCAGCCGCTGGAGTCGTCTGCCATTGCGGGCATCCGCTCGGTGACGCAGGAGCCGGGATCGAATCAGGTGAGCATCAAGTACGACACGGTTTTGACGCAGGAAGCACAAGGTTCGCTGAACGACCAGCGCATCCAGCAGTTGCTGTTGTTTGCGGCACGCAACAATTACAACTCGGGAGTGCGGATGGACTCGGTGGATGTGCTGACCCAGGCGCCCGACGATTCGCGCGTGCGCGAAGCCTTGCTCTATGCGTTGCAGAACGATACCAATCCCGGGGTGCGGTTGAAGGCGCTGGATGGACTGAGTGGCTTTGTGCGGCAGGATGCGCGAGTGCGGGACGGCGTTTTGCGGGCGCTGATCAGCGATGAGAACTCCGGCGTTCGGATGCAGGCTTTGCGGCTGGTGGAACCGATGAAAGCGGACAGCAATGTGAGATCGGTGCTGACCAAGTTGTCGCAGACGGATCAGAACATCTCGATCCGCTCGCAGGCGCGAACGATGCTGGCGCAGATGCCGGAGATGGATTAGGAACGGTCGTTCGCTTTTCGCTTTTCGCTATTCGCCCTGACTGAATGGGCTTGCGAATAGCGAACGACGAACAGCGAGCAGCATACTAAGTAAGAAATAGCAGGTTAAGGAGGACATTCATTGAAGCACGCAATCAAACTCGCTGGCGTTGTGGTATCGATGATGGCGCTGGCATCTCTGGCGCTCGGCCAGGAAGCTCGGGTGTATCGCGAAGGCAGCAACTGGGTCCAGGAAATGACTGGGGACCTGGGTGCGGCGAAGAACCTGCGGGTGAAGCTGTCCGCCGGTGCGGTAAAAGTTCAAGGCGGATCGCAAGCGGGGGTCACATACGTCATTCATCGTCGGGCATATACATCTTCAGAACAGCAGGCGCGACGTGAATTTGAGTCTTACAGGATCAACGCGTCTGTTAAGGGAGACACGGCGTGGATCGTCGCCGAGTCGAGCCGGCGCGACTGCCAAGTGTGCTGATGATTTTGTAATCAATGTGCCGCGGAACCTGGAGTCTGCCAAGATTGAAACGGGCGGCGGCAATGTTAACGCCACCGGGATTGCCGGTCGTGTCGAACTCAGCAGCGGGGGCGGAAATATTCATCTGGACGATATCGGCGGCCCCGCAATAGCGGAAACCGGCGGGCGGCACGATTGAAGTCGGCAGCGTCGAAGGCGACGTGAATCTGGAGACGGGCGGCGGCAATATCAAGGTTGCATCCGCCAAGGGCGAGATTAAGGCGCAAAGCGGAGGGGGAAGCGTAGTCGTTCTTTCCGGCTTGCAAGGCGCCGTGCTGGAAACGGGCGGGGGCAGTATTCGGGTAGACAAATGCAGCGGACGGGTGAAGGCCACCACCGGCGGCGGCAGCGTGGACCTGGGCGACATCGGAGGGCCAGCGGAAATCGAAACCGGCGCGGGTAGCATCCGGTTGGCATCCGCTAAAGGCCGGGTGCAGGCTCAGACCGGTGGAGGGAGTATCCAGTTGGATGGAGCCACGTCGGTGCAGGCGGAAACTTCTGCCGGCGGAATCGTTGTAAAACTGCTCTCATCGGCGGGCGCCGCTGGCCGGAACAATTCCACGCTTGAAACCTCGGCCGGCGATATCACCGTCTATCTTGCGAACGATCTAGCGATCTCCATTCGGGCGGAGATCGAAAGCGCCGGTGGCCACACGATTCGCAGCGACTTCTCTGACATTCATGTGTCCAGTGAAGGCGGACCGTGGGAGAAAACGGTGACGGCGGAGGGTCAACTTAACGGTGGCGGGCCGGTGCTGAAGGTCCGCACGAATTCTGGGAATGTCAGTTTCCGCCGCATCAGTCGGTAGGAACGTTCGTTGGTCGTTAGTCGCTGGTCGTTTGGAGATCGCGGCGGACTGCGAGAGTTTGCTAACGACTAACGACCAAGGACTAGCCTTTATTCAGGAGGGCCTATGATCTATCGCTTCCTGCTTTGCATGTTTCTTTTTACGCTGGTCGCCAGCGCGCAACCAGCGGAACTCACGCACAACGGCGCGGACGAGAGCTGGAGTTCGGGTTACGGATCGGAGGAGGGCGGAGGCGGATCATCGTATCTGGGAGTAGACATCACCGACGTTTCCGCGGAGCGGCTGGGAGAATTGAAGCTCAAGGAAGAGCACGGAGCGGAAGTCACCATGGTCGACGAGGACGCTCCCGCCGGAAAAGCCGGCCTGCACGCGCATGATGTCATCGTGAGCTTGAACGGTACGGCGGTGGAGAGCGCAGCCCAACTGCGCCGGATGATTAAGGAAACGCCTCCAGGCCGGGTGGTGAATCTCGGCATCAGCCGCGACGGCCAACCGATGACGATCAAGGTGCAGCTTGCCGGTCGGCACAAGTCGATGGCGTGGGAACCGAAGATGCCGGAGATGCCAAAGATGCCGGAGATGCCCACCATGCCGGACTTCGACGTGCCTGTCTCGGTGGTTATCGTCCACTCGTCATTGCGCAGCGGACTGATGGTGGAAAACCTTACTCCGCAGCTGGGAGATTTTTTTGGCGTCAAGGGCGGCAAGGGTGTGTTGGTACGCTCGGTGGATAAAGGCAGTCGCGGGGAAAAAGCCGGATTCCGCGCCGGAGATGTGGTCATTAAGGTCAACAACCAGCCGGTGCACGACACTTCTGACTTCACTCATGCTCTGCGATCATCGCCCGGCGGCTCGGCAGCCGTGATTGTGATGCGCGAGAGAAAAGAGCAGAACCTGACTTTGACTCTTCCCGAGAAGAAGGATTCAGGCAGCCTGATGGAAGACAGCTTTGACGTTCCCGAGATCACCGCAGAGACCGAGCAGGCCATCAACCGCGCCGGAGCTGAGATCGCCCGTATGGCTCCCGCCATTGCCGAGAAAGTGCAGCAGACCTTACGCTCGAAAGACATGGATTTGAAAGACCTCGATAAGAAGCTGCAGGATTTGCAGCGAAAGATGCAGGAACGGCAGCACAGGCTGCACCATGAACTATCGGGCGATTGGGCTGAAATCTGACACTGTCAGGGTGAGACCAGCGGCTGGTTACTAAAGTCACTGGTGGCTTACGCGAACGGCTGGCCAGATTCCGCCTGCTGACTACACGCTAGTTACCTGTTGCGGTTCCTAAAGTCCGGATAAGCTAGTGCCGCGATGGCTTTCCGCGCCTTATTGTTCTCAAAAAGCCCGGAGACGGACACCGCCATGACGGCGGCCTGCAAAAGCACAGACATCGGCGCCGAAGTCTGCTCGGACATCTTTACTGCCATCGAAAAAGGAAAGACGAGAACCTTTTCGTGTGTAATCGTTGACTGGGCTGACCAGCCGGAGGCGAGCTTTCTGCTACGGCGTGCTCGCGAGTCCGCGTCCAACCGCGACACCGTGGCCATCGCTATCGTCGATCACGACCCCGCGCCTGCAGAACTGCGCGACAACCGGCTCGATTTCCTGATCTATCGTCCAATCTCCGCCGAGGAAGCAGGCGCGGTGCTGGCGAAGGCGGCTGAGCAGATGCAACCTTTGAGCGAGGAGGATGCTGAATCGTCAGCTCAAAGCGATGCGAGCAAAGAACGCCAGAACGCAGGTTCTACTGACCCCGATGTAAGGAAGCACAGTCAGCAAGACCAGTCCAGCAATTTCCCGGAAGAAAATGCGGAGCAGGGCAATGGCGACGGCTACATCGAGAGCGAAGAACAGGAACCTGGAAGGCGCGGCCTCGCGATCTGGTTTCGCAGGGCTTGTGCGGCGGCGCTGGTGCTCATCGCAGCGTTTTTCCTGTGGAGATCGCGCGACGCCATTGAATATCTGGCGCGGACGCGGGAGGGAAGATTCCGCGTTTTACGGGAATCGGTAGCGGCCCTTGTCTTTAGGAACCAAACCGACGCGCTACCGGACGATCCGAGTGCAAGCGAAGCGCAACAGGAATCGTACATCCGCCGAGCTGCTAGCGATTCCAATGCGCCGACACCAGCGCTGGAAGTGGTGGCGGCGGAGTCCACCCAGATCGAAGTGCGCTTACCTTTACCCAAGGCTCCCGACATTCCGCTGCCGGTGCCGCTGTTTGTGCATCAACTGCCTCCGCCCATCCAGGTGGAACACGCGGCGATTCCCGACAGCATGAAAACCTCGCCGCCGATCGCGCGACCGGTTGTAGTAACGGTGAGTCCAGGGCAGATGATGCCGGTTTCCACAGCGCAGCTGCAGCCCGCGATTCAGCAATTCAGCGAACCGGTCGCGGTGAGCGAAGAAGCAGCCCGGGCCCTGCTGGTTCACACGGTAGACCCAGTGTATCCGCCGGAGGCGCTAGCCCAGAAACTCAACGGGCCGGTGGTACTGCAGGCGGTGATTGGACGCAGTGGCAACGTCGAAGATCTGAAAATTGTTCGAGGATATTTTATTCTCGGGCGTGCTGCCATCTCCGCCGTCAAGCAGTGGAAATTCCAACCCTACAGTCTCAACGGGCATGCCGCGGCGACTCAAACCGTGATCACGATCAATTTCAGCTATCCGCCCGGATAGCGTCAGTGTGGTGACGGGGCTCCGCCCCGTAGCGGGGCAGAGCCCCGCCACCACACAACCTTCTACTTGTGATCGTGGTGCGCTTCTGGCTCGCCAGCCGGAGGAGTCACACCGCTCGATTTCTTCCAATAGTCCTGCACTGCGGGCGGCAGTTTCTCTATGCGAGTGAGGAACGCGGTGAGCTTCCACATGTCGGGCTCCGAGAGCGTCTTGTCCCAGGCGGGCATTCCGGAATAGCGCACGCCAGTGCGAATCACATAGAAGACATGCCATTCCGCATCGTCCGGCGGGTTAAGAATGAGGTTCGGAGGCGGGGGATAGAACGATTTCTCAAGGGCTGAGGGCTGACGGTCGATACCGCCATGGCAAAGCGCGCAATTCATGGTGTAGATCTTCATGCCCTCGATCAAATTCTCGTCGGTCGGAGGCACAGGATTGTTGATGCGGGGAGCGTGGCGCTCCACCGAATTGTCGAGCGCGCTCATGGCGATGTGGCGCTCCATCGGCGAGGGAACACGGTTGGCGCGGGTCGGCAGAAAGCCGAGCAAAGCAAGACCGAGGCCGCCCACCAGCAGCACTACAACGGTGATGACAATCCCCAGGATGAAGTTGCGCATTCAGATCCTCGCAAAACTGCTAATAATTATGCTCGCTGCTTTCTATAAATAACAGGAGGGCGGACCTGCGGCGGCAAAACGCTTTCGTGTCGAAGTCAGTATGCGTGCAGACGGCGAACTTCGCGCACCAGATCGGAAACTTTCGGCAGGAAAAATTCCTCCTGCGGCGGCGAAAACGGGACGGGCGAGTCCAGAGACGTCAGGCGGACAATGGGGCCATCGAGATCGTCGAACGCCTCTTCGTTGATGATCGTGGAAATTTCTCCGGCCAGTCCGCCGGTGCGCGCGTGTTCGTGCAGAATGATGACTTTGCTGGTCTTCTTCACCGTGGCGGCAATCGCCGCGCGATCGAGAGGCGCGAGCGTACGCAGGTCTAGGATCTCGATCTCGATTCCTTCTTTGCTCAGGATTTCCGCGGCTTCGAGCGCAACATACAGCATGGCGGCATAGGTGATCACGCTGAGATGATTCCCTTCGCGAGCGACCCGCGCCTTGCCAAGCGGAACCACGTAGTCGTCGTCCGGGATTTCTTCTTTGATTCTTCGATAGAGATACTTGTGCTCGAAAAAAATCACGGGATTGTGGTCGCGGATCGCTGCCTTGATCAGTCCTTTGGCGTCGTGAGCCGTCGCGGGGCAGACCACCTTCAAACCGGGCGCATGCACAAACCACATCTCGGGATTTTGCGAGTGAAAGGGACCGCCATGAACGTTTCCGCCGCTGGGACCACGCAGCACGAGCGGGGCGGGCGCTCCCCAGCGGTAGTGCGCCTTGGCGGCCATGTTGACGATCTGGTTGAAGGCGCAGCCGATGAAATCCATGAACTGGAACTCGGCCACGGGGCGTAATCCAGTGAGAGCGGCACCGAAGGCGGCACCCACGATGGCCGACTCGGCAATTGGCGTGTCAATCACGCGCTCAGGGCCGAAGTGGTTGATGAAGCCTTCGGTGACTTTAAAAGCGCCGCCGTAGATGCCGATGTCCTCTCCCAGACAAAAGACCGTAGGGTCACGCTCCATCTCTTCCCAGATTCCCTGACGGATGGCTTCGAGGTAGGTTAGAGTGGGCATGGACTGGAAGTGTACCGCACGCAGTTCTCAGTTCTCAGTTGTCAGTTGTCAAGAAGGTCTCCGCGAAAAGCCCATGCGCGAGACAGGCGTGGAATCCCACCCTTCAAAAACCGAGTGCTTTGTTACCTGTGGCCGGGTGCACCATCATTCTTTATGCGGTTGATAAACAACTGAACAAATACTCCCGAGACCAGGCAACAGATAAATCCTATCCACAACCAGAACACATTTCTCCGTGCCCCTCCAAGCCCAAGTACAAGAATGCTTAGAAGACTCATCACGGCGGTGAGAAAGCTTTTCAGTTTCATTCCACGGTCTCGGGTGGGCGAGCGAATCTCGGACCATGGTCGGCTAGCCACGGGAGAATGCTCCTTCCCGCCTTACTGAAATCGTAGACTCAGCCTGCGAGTCAAGTCAACGGCGGCACGTGCAGCGGGATCAATTCTCAGTGAGTGAGATCGCCAAATCGCTTACAATGCCCCTTCCATGACAGTCGCGGTTCGTTCTTTTGCGAAGATCAATCTCGGGCTCTACATCGGCGCTGCGCGCGCGGACGGGTATCACGATCTGCGCACGGTGTATCAGACGATTACTTTGCATGACGTGATCCGGGTTAGCGTTGGGCGTGGCTGCGGAATTGAAATTCTGTGCACGAATAAAGATCCGCGGGTGCCTCTGGATTCGTCGAATACCTGCTATCGGATTGCCGAGCGCGTGCTGGACGAACTTGGCACGCAGAGCCGAGTTCGCATTGAGATCGAGAAGCGGCTGCCGGTGCAGGGAGGGTTGGGCGCGGCCTCTTCGAATGCGGTGGCAACCATGATGGGGCTGGAGCGGGCACTGAGAAGAAAATTGTCCGGGGCCGCACGGCTGCGGATTGCCGCTGAAGTTGGGTCGGACCTGTCGCTGTTTCTGGTGGGGGGAACTACGCTGGGGGTGGGCCGCGGCGAGGAGGTTTATCCTTTACCGGATTTGCCTTCGCTAGCCATTGTCGTCCTCACGCCTGAAATCGGGGTGGCGACTCCTAAGGCCTTTGCCGATTGGGATGCGCTTGTGCAGCGGGATAGGGGTGCCGAGCTTCGCTCGGCATGGACGGGCGAGTCGCCTGTCCCCACACAAAATCGTGAATTGACGCGAGCGGGAGGCTCCGATAGACTATTTGAGGTTGGCTGCGCGCTGTCGGCGTGGCTTTCTAGTTTAACCAGTGGTTACCCCAACACCGGTGCTTCCGCAAAAGGCGGGAGCCGGGCCGGGAATATACTTTCCGACCTTGTCCGTACCGGGATTGAAAACGACTTCGAGAGAGTCGTCTTTCCTCAATATCCCGAATTGCGTGACATAAAAGGTGCGCTGGAGCGAGCGGGGTCGATTTATGCTTCGCTATCCGGTTCAGGGTCAACCCTTTACGGGTTGTTTTCGTCGCCGGCCGGCGCCCGGAAAGCGGCAGACCGTCTGCGGAAGCAGGGACTGAAGGCGGTAGCGACGAGTACGTTGACGCGCCAGAAGTATTGGAAGTCGCTGGTCATCAGTCGTTGATCGTTGGTCGTTAGTCGTTCGCTGAGAGTTTGTTGTTTGCGGCGAGTGCCGAATTCGGCATACTAAGAGCAGCAAAACACTGGGCCGTCGACTAATGGTAGGTCAAGTGCCTTTGGAGCACTTAGTCTAGGTTCGAATCCTAGCGGCCCAGCCAGAAAAGCAGGTGTCAGGTGTCAGGTCTTAGGAAGACCTAACCCCTAATCCTGAGACCTGAGAGCTACGACCTGAGAACTCAACTATGGCAACAGTTGCGACTACGACCGCCGAAAAGACGACCACGGAAAAAAAGCCGACGACGGACGAGAAGCCGGAGCGCAAGCCACAGCGCGCCCGGGTCGACGACAGATTCAAGGTCTTCTGTGGGACCGCCAACGAGGCGCTCTGCGAAGACGTGTGTGGCTTTCTTGGCCTGACGCGCGGCCAGGCTCTGGTCACGCGCTTCAAGGACGGCGAAGCGTATGTGCAGATCCAGGAGAACGTGCGCGGGGCCGATGTCTTCGTAATGCAGCCCACCTGCCAGCCGGTGGACATGCACCTGATGGAACTGTTGCTGATGATGGACGCGCTCAAGCGGGCGTCGGCGCGACGCATCACGGCCGTGATCCCGTATTACGGATACGCGCGCCAGGATCGCAAAGACAAGCCGCGTGTGCCGATCTCGTCGAAGCTGGTAGCCGACCTGCTGACCACCGCGGGCGCGGATCGGGCGCTGGTGGTCGATTTGCATGCGCCGCAACTGCAAGGATTTTTCAATATTCCGGTGGACCATTTGTTCGCTTCTCCGGTGCTGGTGGATTACTTCAAGAAGCTGAATCTGCCGGACCTGACGGTGGTTTCGCCGGATGCGGGTGGCGTGGAGCGGGCGCGCTTCTTCGCGAAGAAGGTAGATGCGGCGCTGGCCATCGTGGACAAGCGGCGCGTGGAAGTGAACGTGGCGGAAGTGATGCACGTGATTGGCGACGTCGATGGACGCACCTGTCTGATCATTGACGATCTCATTGACACGGCTGGAACGCTGGTCAAGGTGGCGCAGGCGCTGATGGAAAATGGCGCAAAGTCGGTGTACGCCTGCTGCACGCATCCGGTGCTTTCGGGTCCGGCGGTGGAAAATCTTGTGAACTCTCCGATCACTGAAGTGGTGGTGACGGACACGATTCCGCTGAGCGAAGCGGCAAAGCAAGTCTCGAAGATCAAAGTACGTTCGATCGCGGGGCTGATTGGACGGGCAATTCAGTCGATTCACGAAGAAACTTCGGTGAGCAGACTGTTTATTTAGGGAACGTCGTTCGCTTTCCGTCGTTCGCTATTCGCCCTGATTGAAAGGGTTGGCGAACCGCGAGTAGCGAACGACGAGAAGCGAAAAGGGACGGAAACGGAATTATGGCTACAGCAACGGATGTCAGCATTTTGGAAGCGCAGAAGCGCGAACCAGGCACCAAGAACGCGGCCCGGCGCGTGCGGGTCGGCGGAAAAATTCCGGCCATTGTATACGGCGCGGGCAAAGAATCGGCTTCGGTCGCGGTGGATCCGCGGCAGGTCTTGCGTATCCTCAAATCGGAGAGCGGGCACAACACGATTTTCGACCTAGCACTCGACAGCGATCGCGTAAAGGCCATGATCGTGGATTGGCAGTTCGAGCCTATCAAGGGCACTTTGCTGCATGTGGACCTGCAGCGCATCGCCATGGACAAGAAGCTGACGGTGACGGTTCCGGTCGTGCTCAAGGGCGACGCGGCGGGTGTGAAGACGGAGGGCGGTATTCTCGAGCAATTACTGCGCGAGATCGAGGTTGAGTGCCTTCCGGCGGATATTCCGAAGTCCATTGAAGTGGACATCAGCCACTTGGTATTCGGTGTTGAAGTGCGCGTGAAAGACCTCCCGCACAGCGAAAAGGTGAAGTTCCTGACCGAAGAGAACCAGATGATCGCGCACATCACCACGGTGAAGGAAGAGGTGGTGGTGGCTCCGGAGGTGGTGGCGGAAGCGGCGGCAACTCCGGCTGAGCCTGAAGTTATCAAGAAAGGCAAACAGGAAGTCGAGGGTGAAGTTGAGGCCGAGGGTGATGCCAAGGCCAAGGCCAAACCCGAGAAGGCTGAGAAGCCTGAGAAGAAAGAGAAGAAATAGCGGCTGGCGGGAGCACGTCGTTCGCTGTTCGCTTTCGCGTGAGAACGCTGATGGCTTGCGGAACGACGAACAGCGAAAAGCGAAGAGCGACGAGCGAATCTGCGTGAAACTGATTGTCGGTTTGGGCAACCCCGGAATCGAGTACCAGTTCACGTGGCACAATCTCGGGTTCTTGACGGTCGATCGGATTGCCAATGGCCTTGGGATTGAGATCAGGAATCGCCAATGCCGCGCGCTGACGGCGCGGGCAACGATCGCCGGTGAGCCGGTGATTATGGCCAAACCGGAAACCTACATGAACCTGAGTGGGCTTTCGGTGCGGGAACTGGTAGCGGAACATCAGGTCGATGTACAGCGTGACCTGATTGTGATTTACGACGAACTCGACCTGCCGCTAGGGGCGATTCGCATCCGGCAGCGTGGGAGTTCGGCGGGGCACAACGGGATGGAATCGATTCTGGGCGCGCTGAATACAGACGAGTTTTTGCGGATTCGGCTGGGAATTGCGCCCGACCGCAAAGTCACGGACAGCGTGCAATATGTACTGACGCCGTTCCGTCGCGCACAGGATAAGGTTGTGGACGAAATGCTCGACACGGCAGCGCTGGCCGTCGAGGTGATTTTGAGAGAAGGACCGGAGGCGGCAATGAACCGGTTCAATCGCAAGAACGAAGCCTAATCGTTGGTCGCTAGTCGTTAGCGAGAGGCTGTGACCCACGATGAATCGCGAACGACTAACGACCAGCGACGGTACGAAGGATTTTGGAGATAACGAATGAATCGTAACTATGAAGTGATGTTCATCGTCCGGCCGGATATGGTGGACGAGGATCTGAACAAGCTGATTTCCACGCTCGAGTCTTCGGTGACCACGGCGGGCGGAGCGGCCAAGAGCGAGGTTTGGGGCAAGCGCCGTCTCGCGTACAGGGTAGGCAAGTTCAACGATGGCATTTTCGTGCTGATGATGATTGACGCCACTGGCGCCACGGTGCACGAGGTGGAACGCCGCCTGCGCGTGACCGAACCGGTGATCAAGTTCCTCACTGTGCGTACGGATGAAGAATTGAAGCGGCTCGACAAGATCAAGAAGCTTCGCGACGCGAAGAAGAAGGTGAGCGCACAGCCGGCGGCAGCTGCGCCGGTAACCCCGGCGACTCCGGAAGCGGCGGCGGAAACTCCGGCCTCGGCGCCGGTTTAGCTAGAACTTATTTTTGGAAGGACACGGTTTTGGCAGCGCTGCGATCGCCGGCAAGAGCGGGGCAAAGCCCCGCCACCACAGAACCGAACTCTTAGAAAGCAGGAACACTATGGCAGAAGAAACAAAAGCACCGGCCGCGTCCAGCGGCGGCGAAAGTCGCCCAGAGCGTAGTGAACGCCCCGAGCGCAGTGGGCCGCCCCGTGGTCCGCGTCCCGGCGGAGGTCCCGGCGGTCCCCGCGAAGGCGGCCGTAAGTTTTTCCGGCGCAAGAAGGTTTGCAAGTTCTGCGTCGAGAAGATCGAAGCGGTCAATTACAAAGATGTGCGTTTGCTGGCGCAGTTTGTGGCGGAAAGCGGCAAGATCACTCCGCGACGCCTGACCGGGGTGTGCACGCCGCACCAGCGCCGTCTGTCGCGGGCCATCAAGCAGGCGCGGAATATCGCGCTGCTGCCGTTCGCCGGGCGCGCGCAGTAAATTCAAGATTGTCGTTGGCCGTTAGTTGGTCGTTCGCAGTCATTGGCATCAGGAAAGCGTGTTGACTGTTCGAGAACTTGCCAACCACGAGCGACTAACGACGTTACGAACTGAACGGAGTCATCCATGGAAGTTATTCTGAAAGAAGACGTGCCCAAGCTGGGCAACCGCGGCGAGGTGGTGAAAGTCGCCGAGGGCTACGGGCGGAATTTTCTGCTGCCCAAGAAACTGGCTATTGAGGCCACCGTCGCCAACAAGACCGTTATCGAGCAGATGAAGGCTGCCGCCGTGCGCCGCTCCGCCAATGAAAAGACGGAAGCCGAAGCGCTGGCCAAGCAGTTTGACGGGCTCGAGGTGAAGTTCTTGCGCAAGTCGGGCGAAGGCGATCAGTTGTTCGGATCGGTCACGGCTGGAGATATTGCCGAGGCGCTCGAGAAGAAGAGCTTCCACATCGATCGGCGCAAGATTCAATTGCACGAATCGCTCAAAACCATCGGCGAGTTCACTGTTCCCATCAAGTTGCACCGGGACGTGACCACGCACTTGAAGGTCGTGGTCGACAAAGAAGCAGCCGTAGAGTAGTCCTTGCTCGTGTGGTGACGGGGCTCCGCCCCGTTTGGCGGGGCAAAGCCCCGCCACCACACAGTCCTCGTTCTCCTCACGAATCCGCGCCGAAGAATTCCTCTACTTCTCTCAAGTCTGTCGTCCTGCTGTAGCACGGCAAACTTTCCACAAATACGCGACCGTACTGCTTCTTCAGAATTCGGTTGTCGAGCAGGGCCAGCAATCCGCGATCGTGCAGCGATCGAATCAGCCTCCCGAATCCCTGCTTCAGCGTAATCACCGCGCTCGGAACCTGGTATTCGAAGAAGGCGTTGCCGCCGGCGGCGTCAATGGCCTTCACCCTCGCCGCCACCACCGGATCGCTGGGGACGGCAAACGGCAAGCGATCGATAATCACGCAGCTTAATTGTTCGCCCTGCACGTCCACGCCCTGCCAGAACGAAGAGGTCCCGAACAGCACGGCGTTGGGTGTGAGCCGGAACTGCTCGAGCAACGCCGATTTCGGAGCGTCGCCTTGCTTGAGCATCGGAAAGTCCAACTGGCCCAGAAGCCGTTCGTGGATTTCGTTCATCTGTGCGTAGCTGGTGAAGAGTACGAAGGCGCGTCCGCGGGTAATCTCAAGCAGCCGCCGAATAACTCCAACCGCTTCGGCGGCGAATTGCGGCGTGCGCGGATCGGGCAGATCGGGCGGGACGTAGAAAATCGCCTGGCTTTCGTAATCGAAGTGCGACGGGACGATCGATTCGCGGGCGTGGTCGAGTCCGAGCCGCTGCCGAATGTAATCGAAACCGCCGCCGACGGCCAGCGTGGCCGAGGTAAGCACCGAAGTCTCCAGCTTCGACCATAGGCACTCGCGCAGGATTTGCCCGACTTCGATGGGCGTGGCTTGCAGAAAGACGTTGACGCGGCCCGAACGCTTTCCCTCAGGAGCTAAAGCCCCCTTTTCAAACGCGGACATTCCGGCGTGGCTGAAGCCACGCCCTTTCAAAGCTGCGCCCGTCGAGGCGCCCGGCGCTCCACGGAACCCGCGCCTTTCGATCCAGAAGACCGTGTTGGGATCTTCGTTTTCCATCACGAAGCGAAGTTGCACTTGCAATTGCTCGGCTCGACGCACGAGGGTGAACGCCTCTTCCGGCTTTTGCGGAAGCTGCTCCAGTTCCGCGCCCAGGCGATACAGCGCCTGATTGAGGGCAAGAAATTCTTCGCCGTTTTCCTCGAGAAACTCGCGGCGAGAATCGAAGGCATACCGGCCTTCATGCGCGGGCAGAAGCGAGAAGAATAATTGCGAGCGTTCCCGCACCGACTGAATCGCCGCCGACATCTGCGGCGTGTAGAGCTTCTCGCGCTGCAGCAGGTGTTCGACGTCGCGCGTCAGTTCGTCCAAGCGCAGGTTGCTGACCGAAATGCCAAAGTAGCTGCCAGCGACGTCTTCGAGTTCGTGGGCTTCGTCGAAAATCACCGCAGAGCACTCGGGAAGGACACCGGCATCGGGCGCGTCCTCGGCTTCGAGTTTGATGGAGAGGTCGGCGAAAAACAGATGGTGGTTGACGATGATGATGTCGCTCTCGGCCGCGCGCCGCCGCATTTCGGTGATGAAGCAGCGGTCGTATTCCTTGCATTTCTGGCCGAGACAGGTATCGGTCCGGGCGTCGAGCTTGTGCCAGAGGGCGCTCGCCTCGGGCAGTTCCGCGAGTTCGGCGCGGTCGCCGGTCTGCGTGGTTTTCTCCCACGCGGCGATGGCGCGGTAGTGCTCGATCTCTTCCAGGCCGCTAAGCACGGGCTGATCGGTCAGGTCGTAGAGTTTCTTGCGGCAGAGATAATTGTTGCGCCCCTTCATATAGCAGACGCTCAGCTTGCGATCTTCTCCGGGAAATAGGGCTCGCTCCAGCGCCGGGACATCTTTAAAGAAGAGCTGCTCCTGCAAATTCTTCGTGCCGGTGGAGATGATGACGCGTTTGCCCGAGCGGATCACCGGCAGCAGATAGGCCAGCGTCTTGCCCGTACCCGTGCCGGCCTCGACGATCAGATGACGCTTTTCTTCCAGTGCCTCTTCGACTGCCTGGGCCATCTGCAGCTGGCCACGGCGAAACTCATAGGCAGGGTGCGTTTTCGAGAGCAGGCCTCCCGGCGCAAAGAACTGGTAGAGCGAAAAGCCCGCAGCGGGAGACACGGGATGGGATGAGGAAGGCACGGAGTCTCTATAATAAACAGTTCCCAGTTTTCGAGTTGTCAGTTCTCAGTAGAGCCTTCATTGAGTCGGATAAGAAAAGACACACTTTGAGCAAGAAGAAGTTATCGCCACTGGTGGCCATCGTCGGACGCCCAAACGTCGGCAAATCGACGCTCTTCAACCACCTGACGGGATCGCGGCGCGCCATCGTCGGAGACGAACCCGGCATCACGCGCGACCGCCTCTATGGCGAGGCCGAATGGCTCGGGCACGAGTTTCGCGTGGTGGATACGGGCGGCATCGTCCCCGACGACAAAGATTTCATACCGGCGGAAATCTTCCGCCAAGCCAAGGTGGCGTTCGAAGAAGCGGCGGCCATCGTCATGGTGGTCGACGCTCGCACCGAGATTGCTGGGCCTGATCGCGAACTGGCTCGACTCCTGGCTCGGACTGGCAAGCCGCTTTTTCTTGCGGTGAACAAGATGGACTCGGACAGGCAGGACGGATTGCTCGACGAGTTTCATGTGCTCGGAATGCGGAACATGTTCCCGGTTTCGGCTGAGCATGGGCGCGGCATCGACGACCTGCTCGACGCTATCCTTCTGGTGCTGCCTGCGAGTGCAAAGGCAACCACAGAGGACGCTGAGGTCACAGAGGAACACACAGGGGAACCGGCCCCCGAAGAACCGCATGAAATCAAGGTGGCCATCATCGGGCACCCCAATGTCGGGAAATCCACGCTGCTGAATCAACTCACGGGGACCGACCGCGCCATCGTCTCACCCATTGCCGGTACTACGCGCGACTCCATCGACCAAGTTATCCAGTACAAGGGCCGCAAGATTCGCTTCATCGACACGGCCGGCATCCGCCGCAAAGGCAAGACGCACCTGATGGCCGAGAAGCTGTCGGTGGTCATGGCGCGCAAGAACATCGAAGACGCCGATATCGTGCTCTTCATGGTCGATGCCACCGAAGGGGCCAGCGGCCTCGACGCCAACATCGCCGGCTATGCGCACGAGAGCGGACGCTCGGTGATTATCCTGGTCAATAAGTGGGATCTCGTGGCCAGCGGCGAGAAGCGCGCCATCAGCCAGTCTCGGACCGCTCGCATACAGGACGCTAAGCGCCCGCAAGACCGCGCTCTCTACGAAGAACGCCTGCGCTACGGGCTCAAATTTCTGGCTTACGCTCCGGTGCTATTTCTCTCTGCGCATACGGGCAAAGGGACGGAGAAGATTCTTCCGCTGATCGAGAAAGTGGCCGCCGAGCGGCGCAAGCGCATTACCACCGGCGAGATGAACCGTTTCCTGAGGACGGTTGACTTTGAACGCGCCTCGGTTCCCATGAGCAAACGCGTGCGAATCCTCTACATGACGCAGGCGGGAGTGGCTCCGCCTACGTTTGTGCTCTTCACCGACCGGGCTGTAAAGCTGCACTTTTCCTATCAGCGATTTCTCGAGAATCAGATTCGGGAGGCGTTCGGGTTCGTCGGGTCGCCTATTTGGATTAAGAACCGGGCCAGCAAGTAGGGAGGAAATATACCGGGAACCGCACTCATTCCAGGATTCTTTAGACCATCTGACTCTCCGGTGACTGCTCTGCAGTGTGATAGAAAGGCGTAAAATTTGCGGCGTGGATCAAGCTCCCCAGTGGCGGTGGCTCATGCTGGCAGCAGCCATCCTTGCGGCGTTTCTCGGAGCCGTAAGCATGAACATGCAGAGATTGCATGGGTGGAGTTTCCTAATCCTGTGTGTTATAGCAGGCTTGCTGGGCGGCCTGGGATATCTATGGGCGCGGGATCGCGTACTTCCAACCTGGAAACGACTGCCAAGGGTCAAACGCGTCCTCATTATTGCATTGACGGCCATCATTGTTCTGGCCGCGCGACTCATCGCAAATCGGCACAAACCCAACGAAGAATTCGCTGACGTGTTGGCATGTATTGCTGTTCTAGTCGCACTGGCTCTGTTGGGACTATATCGGATCATGTCTCATCTCTTGGACTTTTTGCATGCGCGCGCTTCCAGACGTTAGCTCCGAACAGTTGGCCTAGGGACTTCTACCCAGTCGCCGGCGCATGTCGCCCATCCCCCGTGAGCAGCCCCACGCGGTCGACGCCGGCGATCCGAGCAATTGCAATCACGTCCGCCACATCCTGGAAATCAAGGTCGTTATCGGCTTCGAGATAGGCGATCCGCTCCACGCGAATGGCGAAAATATCACGCAGGCGTTCGCGCAGGTGATCCCATTCGACCGCTTCTTCGTTCACCATCACCTGCGGGTGTTGCATTCCTGGTTTCGCCTGATGGATCTGAATCACAATCGTCGACTGAGGCGGCGGGATCGGGTTACCGGTTGGACTGGGTGGTTGCGGGATCTCTGCCTGTAGACCGGTTGGCCGTTGCTCGATCACGACCACCATAAAGACGATGATTAGCACGAGCAGAACGTCAATCAAAGGAGTGACGTTCATTTGTGGACGAGACGGACCTCCGCCTGCGCCTGCCGTGGAGAATGCCATTCGGATTTCCTCTCCTTCGAAGAGAATCAGAAACGGGAACGGCACGCGCGTGTCTTGAAACATTGGACACCTGCAGAGGGCGGAGAGTTCCAGGGGCAAATTTCTCTACACGCTACGGCGTGGCAGACCGGCTTTCGTGATGGCTTAAAGTGCGGGCCCTCAGCGTCTAAAGCCGGGACCATTGCAGCTCGTAGCGGCACGACTGAAGTCGTGCCCTTCCCGTTCGTGATTCCCCATGCTGCAACCCGCGAACTGCTTTAGAATCGAAAATTCATGCAGCGTGCGGTGAGACATTTCTCGCGAGTCGTGCTTGGCGTCTTCTTTTTCGCGCTCACGCTGTTGCTGATTGCTCGGCCGGCTCACGGCCAGGACAACTACGAAATCCAGGTGTACTCCTCGGAAGCGACGCCTAAGAACGTCACCATGGTGGAAATCCATTCCAACTTCACCGTGGACGGGCAGAAGACGGTAGTCAATGGCGTGGCCCCTACAAATCACGCCGAACACGAGACTTTGGAGATCACCCAAGGCTGGACCGACTGGTTCGAAACCGGCTTTTATGTTTTTACCAGCCTCCAGAACGGCGATGGTTGGGAATGGGTGGGCGATCACATTCGTCCGCGGTTTACGGCTCCGGAGTCGTGGCACTTGCCGGTGGGGCTGAGCCTGTCGCAGGAAATCGGGTATCAGCGGCGGAAGTTTGCGGAGGACAGTTGGAATTACGAGCTTCGTCCCATTATCGACAAGAAAGTGGGGCGCTGGTATTTCGACTTCAATCCAACGTTTGACCGCGCGCTGCATGGTTTGAACACGGGCAGGGGATGGGAATTTTCTCCGAATGTGAAGGTCAGTTTTGATTTCACCAAGAAGATCGCCGGCGGTTTTGAATACTACGGGGCGCTCGGGCCGGTCTCAAACTTCGATCCCATTTCGCAACAGTCGCAACAGATCTTTCCTACGATTGACCTCAATCTGTCGCCGAATTGGGAGTTTAATTTTGGCGCGGGCGTGGATGTTTCGAACTCCGCCGATCACTTGATCGTGAAGTGCATCATTGGGCGACGGTTCAGCTGGGGGCACAAACCGGCCGCGCAGAAGTAGTGGGGCGAACGGACGTCTCGCGTGTCCTGAGGAGTTGGGTGGCCGGGCGCGACGCCCGGCTCTCCACCAGCAAGGCTAACCGATGGGTTCGGGTGACGGCGGCAGAGGCGGAGGTTCGAACGGCGGCGGAGATTCGGGAACTGATGGCATCGCCGGAGTTGGAATGGGCGGGGCGGGATGCAGCAGCGCGTCGAGATTGGGATATCGAGACGCGAAGAAATGCATGGCATAAGCGGGAAAGAACACAGTACCGGGCACGCAAACCAGCGCGACGAAGTAAATCAGCAGCAAGAAAAGCAGACTTCCGAAAATAATCGCCAGACTGATCGTGGTCACGTTCCATCCCATGCCGGCAGCGTGAGCCGCGATAACGGCAACGACCGCGGGGATGACGATGAAGAGCGCCGGAATGATTGCGATAATGCTGAACAGAATGGCCGCCGCGATGGATAAGACCACCTTGAGCAGCAGGTAAACGATATAGCGGCCTTTCTCCCGACCGATCATGGCCAGCAGACGGTGCCAGCCGTCGGCAAAATCGAGATCCTCGAGAGCCATAACCGGCACCAGAAAATCTTTCGCGAGCACCTGCACCACGGCGGCCGCCAGCGCGAAGACAAAGAACAAGCCCACCAGCAGGATCCCGCCGATAATCAGACGCCCGACGTGTTCGCGGAGATCCCGCATCCATCCCGCAGCGAAAGCCAGGGCCAGCGGCAAGCCAATGAGAATCCCCAGCAACAGCCACGTCGAAATCAGAAACACAATCTGCCACAGAAAGAACCGTCTGCCGGCGCGGTGCCATCTTCCCCAGCCCTGGCTGATCGAACATTCCCGCCGCAGGACGGAGTCGAACAGGATGAAGCGGAACACGCTGTTGATGTAAATAAAGACGACCATCAACACGAACAGGACAAGAATTCCCAACACGATCAATCCGATGAACTGCCCAATGTGCTGGGAAATTTGCCCGGGAAGGAAGGGAGGAAAACCGTGCGGCATGGCCGACGAGGGCAGAAACTCGGTCTGATTCCTGTGTGGACGAGGCCAATTGCCATTGAAGCCGTTTCCAAGATTGCATCCGCCGACGTGCAGTTCCGCCGCCAGAATTCCAACCAGCGCCAGCCGGGACCATTGTCCCCAGCGGAAATGAGTGAAGAGTTGTTCCCTTGTGTGCTGCAAGGCAGGTTGTACGCAATCAACAGCGGAAAGCGGCAAGGGATCACCTCCTGCTAGTGTCGCCAAGGTATCGCGTGGCGAGTTGCGCCGTCAACTTGGAAGGCGATCCATTGCCGAAAGGGAGTTGTGCTGGAGCCAGTTCTCGAAGTCCCGCAGGGCAAGTTCACATTGCAGCCGGTGGCGTTCTTTGCGGTCACGAACCTTGCGGTCAAGCGCGGGCAAAAGGTCGAACGTGATATTGGCCGGCTGGAAGTTCTTGCTCTCCGCTTGCGTGATGTAGTGGACAAGCGAGCCCAATGCCGTTGCTCGCGGTGGAGACACAGGTTCACTGCCGGTTGCGAGCGCCGCCGCATTCAGACCGGCCAGCAGGCCGGTTGCGATCGATTCGACGTAACCTTCCACGCCGCAGATTTGTCCGGCGAACATCACGTGGGGATCGGCCTTCAATTGCAGTGTCGGGCTAAGTAATGCTGGCGCGTTGATATAAGTGTTGCGATGAATTTGTCCGTAGCGCAGAAAGCGCGCGTTTTCCAGACCGGGGATCAAACGCAGCACGCGGGCCTGCTCGCCAAATTTCAGGTGGTTCTGGAATCCGACTAGATTGTAGGAATCGGCGCGAAGATTTTCCTGGCGCAATTGCACGGCGGCGTAAGGGATTCTGCCGGTGCGCGGGTCCTTGAGTCCGACCGGTTTCATGGGGCCGAAGCGGAGCGTGTCGCGTCCGCGGCGGGCGATCTCTTCGATGGGCAGGCAGCTTTCGAAGTAGTTGAGATTTTCCCAGTCTTTCTGCTCCACCGATTGCGCCGCCAGCAACGCATCGTAAAATTTGTCGTACTCATCTTTCGACATGGGGCAATTGATGTAGTCCGCCGACCCTTTGTCATAGCGGGCCGCCAGGTACACCTTGCTCATGTCGATGGAACCGGCCTCGACGATGGGGCTTATGGAATCGTAAAAGTAAAGGTTGTTGGGCGGCGCGGGCGACCCCGCCGCCGAAGGGTCCAGACTCAGCCGCACAATTTCCTGCGAGAGCGAGTCAGACGTCAGAGGGCCGGTAGCGATCACGGTGAGTTCGCCATCTTCGACACGCGTGACCTCTTCGCGGCGGAGGGTGATGAGCGGTTCGCGGGAAATCGCCTCCGTCACCTTTCGTGAAAATTCGGCACGGTCCACGGCCAGAGCGTGCCCGGCGGGTACGGCAGATTCTCGCGCGATTTCGAGCAGGAGAGAACCGGCGCGCCGCAGCTCTTCCTTCAGCAGCCAGGGTGCGGTGTTTTCGCTCTCGGATTTCAGGGAATTGGAGCAGACCAGTTCGGCAAAATCGGCGGTCTGGTGAGCGGGAGTGGTGCGCACCGGCCGCATCTCGTAGAGTTCGACGGCGACGCCGCGGTGCGCACACTGCCACGCCGCTTCCGACCCTGCCAGGCCTGCGCCGATGATGCATACTTTCTTGGGCAACTCCAACTTGGGCAACTCCAATTCCACGCGCTCCGACTCGTCTTGAATGATAGTCCTCAAGAGAAAGCCGAGCTGCGCTCGGCTGGGACGGGTGAGGCGCTCGTCCCCACACAATCACAGGATTAGCCGCTCGTCTCCCACCCGGCGTGTGACCCGCTCGCGGTCCAGATATTCGAGCAGGGGGATCGCGTACTTGCGGCTGACTCCGGTCATCTCTTTGAAACGGGCGACATCAATTTTCGGCGCGCTGGCTTTGAGGGCGGCGATCTTGTGGCGGAGATCGAGGAGCGCGCTCTGGTGGAAGACAAGTTCTTCTGAAATCTTGATCAATACCTTGTCGCGCAGAAGCAGCGTTACGATTTTTTGCGCGCGGGCTTTATCTACTTTTAAACCTGCCAGCACTTCTTTCAGCGACGGAACTTTCAATCCGGCGGACGCAAATGCCTGCTCAATGATTTTCTTGGACTCGGCTTCTTCGTCTTTCATGACCACGCCGCGACCGGGCAGGCGGACGAGTTCACCGCTTACTTCGAGTTTCTTTTCTTCTGCCAATTTTCCCAGAACGCTGTAGAACACTTCGGGGCCGAGGCTTACTCGATCGCGCAGTTCTTCTTTGCTCATCCCGGCTACAAGCGGATTGGCATCGTGAAAGTTCTTGAGAGCTTGAAGTGCTTGTGTCTTGCATTCCGCGAATGCGGCTGCCGCAACCAGCACCTGATTGCACGGCACTAATCCAGCCTTCACCACCAATTTCGCCGCTTCCTCCCGCCGAATGTTCATTTCTCCGGGAATGGCATCCAGAGGCAGGCCGATCGCTCCACGCCGCCCCACGCGCGCTGCCAGCACTTCTTCGGGAGAACCATGGCGCATGGTCTTGAGAAATGCAGCCGTGTTTCCCACTGGTTGTTTGCGCATTGCGGGCGATGCGTCCAGGACCATGCCTCCGCCAATGGTTACTACCGGAGAAAACTGGCGCACGATGAAGCGATCTCCGGGCAGAAGCAGCATGGGTTCGGTGAATCTCAGTTGCGCGTAGGCTTCGTTCCCCGGCTTCAGCTGTTTTGCTCCATACAGCCGGGCCTCCGCGATGGTTTCCGTCGTGTAGGCGTGAAAATGCACCCGCGCGCCATCCTTCAACGGCTTGGCGGAGGGAAGAAGGGAAAGCAGCGCATCGACTCGCGATGTGGGATGAAAGGTGTCGGCTATCGCGAGGGTCATGCCGCGCGCCAGGTCTTCGGTGGAGAGTCCGGCCAGATTCAACGCCGTGCGCTGTCCTGCGACCGCTGCCTCGGCGGTAGCGCCATGAACCTGCACTCCGCGGACTCGCACGCGTTTGCGGGCGGGAAAAACTTCCAGTTCCTCTTCTCTGCGAATTGTTCCGGCCAGGAGGGTACCGGTCACTACCGTGCCGAAACCTTTCATGCTGAAGACGCGGTCGATGGGAAGGCGCGCCAGTGCCGCCAAGTCTTTGGCTGCGACTTCGGAGGCAACCTGGGTGAGCGCGGATTTCAACCTGTCCAGACCTGCGCCCGTCAACGAACTCACCGCGACTATTGGCGATGTTGCCGGATCGAGAAATGATCCGCGCACATAATCTTCCACTTCCAGTCGCACCACTTCGAGCGTCTCCACATCGACCGCATCGGATTTTGTGAGCACGGTGATGCCGCGGCGGATTGCCAGCAGGCGGCAGATGTCGAAGTGTTCGCGAGTCTGCGGCTTGATCCCTTCATCGGCGGCGATGACCAGCAGCACCAGGTCGATGCCGCCCACTCCCGCCAGCATGTTGCGGACAAAGCGCTCGTGGCCGGGGACATCGACAAAGCCCAACCGAAGGCGGCTGCCATCGGGGGCGGGGAGTTCGAGGTGGGCAAAGCCGATGTCAATGGTGATGCCGCGGCGTTTCTCTTCTTCGAGACGGTCGGCGTCGATACCGGTCAGCGCTTTTACTAGCGCAGTCTTACCGTGGTCGATGTGTCCGGCGGTGCCGACGATGACGGATTTCATCTGCGACAGTATAGACGTGGTGTGGGCTAGCGCCACTTTTTCAGAGTGGGCCAGATCTTTGCCAGGCTTCCGAACTTTGCGCCTCGGCAGATGAATACCGGAATTTCGCGCTCCAGCGCATAGGGGTTGTCGCGCGAGGTGCCCACGAAATCTGCGTGATCGAAGAACTTTGTTAACCTTTCACGGTTGTCAGCGAGCACGATCAGACAATTGCCGGTGTAGCCGTGCGGGCCCCACAGCCACCACGACTGATGTCCACTCAGCGCGGGAGGCAGTCCGTATTTTCGGCCGAGGAAATCGATCGCTCCGGCCTGTCCATAGTCCTGCACGAAGATTCCGCAATCTTTGCGTTCATCGCTGGGAATCTGGTTCCAGGCGACGGCGACTTCATCCACGATCTCGTCCCACCCGAACTGGTCGGCGTAATGCTGCGGAAGGACGGCCCGCATGTGGCTGTGCTCGCTCCGTGGCACCTTGATCGGCAATCGCTCCATGTAAGGAATGAACTGCTTGATCGGTAGAATGGGCATTGCTAAAGGAGCGAAGACCGCACCACCCGCGATCAAGAGCGCGACCATCACAGGTTTCAGCCAGCGCCATCCTTGTCGGAGACGATCGATGGCGTCGTCGATCACGATGCATCCGACAGCGAGATACACGGGGTAGATCGGGGCCAGATAGTAGTTCTTGCCTTTTAGAGCGACAAAAACGGCAAAGCCTACCAGGTAAGCCCATCCCAGGAAGCGGTAGGGCTGGAAGCGGCGCGCCGCCAGCAGTGCGATGACCCCCGTGATCCAAATTACGGCGGACACGGGTTGGATGAGCAGGATTTGCTGGGAAAAGTACTGCCAGGGCGAGAGTACGACGTCGCGGCCCTCGGCCTTGATATTGTGCATCAACTGCACGAATGGCCAGTCGTGAGCGACGTTCCACAGCAGATTCGGAAGGAAGATGAGAAGGGCCGCGAATGCGCCCAACCACATCCACTTGCTCGATAAAAATCGCCTCTGCCGGGTCAGTAGCAGTCCAACGACGATGGCGAAGCCAAGTACGGCGATGGAATACTTTTCCTGCATGCCAATTCCTGCGACCACGCCGAACCAGAGCCAATAGCGGGGCTGGTCATGTTTCGCAGCGAGGATCGCGAAATACACGCAACTCATCCAGAGCAGTACTTCGAGACAACAATTGCTGGTGAGTAGGCTGCCACCCGACAAGTAAATGGGGGCGATCAGGATGGTCAGAGCGCTGAGCGCGACCACAAATCGCTTGCCGCCAAGTTCGCGCGTGATGATGCCCGTCAACAGGATCAGAGCAGAGGCGGAAAGGGCAGGCATCAAGCGGATGCTGCGCAGTGAATCTCCGAAGAGCGCCCGGAAAATCCGACTCAGAATCGGCACCAGGGGCGGCTGATCGACGTATCCCCAGGCCGGATGATTTCCACAAATGATGTAGTCGAACTCGTCGCGGAAATAGCCGTAGCGGCCGTTGAATACCATGTGCAGCACGAAGGTGGCGGCGGCGATGGCGGCAACGGCGAGCAGCCCGTTCTTTGCCCAATTGCGTTCGGCGGCGCGATCTGCCGGTGATCCGGCGGCAAGGTCTTGCATACTGGCGGAAGCATAGCGAAGAAAACGGCAACTTGTCACTTTTCTTCGCTAATTTCGACGAATCCACATGCGAAAAGTTAGTCGAGATGCGACAATTAAGATTCCTCGATGACCACCTCTGCGATCGTTCCTATTGCCATTACGCCGGAGATGATCCGGGAGCACGGGCTCACTCCGGAAGAATTCGAAAAGATCAAGCAGTTGCTGGGCGGCCGCGAACCGACGCGGACCGAACTTGGCATTTTCAGCGTGATGTGGAGCGAGCACTGCTCTTATAAGTCGTCGCGCGTTCACCTGAAGCGTCTGCCCACGCGCAGCAAGCTGGTGGTGCAGGGGCCGGGTGAAAATGCCGGCATCGTTGACATTGGCGACGGCTGGGCCTGCGCATTCAAAATCGAGTCGCACAATCATCCGTCGTTTATCGAGCCGTTTCAGGGAGCGGCCACCGGAGTCGGCGGAATTCTGCGCGACATTTTCACCATGGGCGCGCGGCCGGTTGCGGTGATGGATTCGCTGCGGTTTGGACCGATTGAAGCTGCCGGGAACGCGGGCGAGGGCGCCCGCGCTACACAAGCGGAAATCCACAAGAACCATTCCGTCATGGAAGGCGTCGTCTCTGGCATCGCTTCTTACAGTAACTGTTTCGGAGTTCCCAACCTGGGCGGCGAGGTGAAGTTCGAGGCTTGCTACTCCGGCAATCCGCTAGTGAACGCCTTCGCTCTTGGCTTGGTCCGCCGCGACCAGATTTTTTATGGGCGCGCATCGGGCGAAGGCAATCCTGTAATTTACGTTGGCTCCAAGACCGGGCGCGACGGCATCCACGGCGCCACCATGGCGAGCGAGGAGTTCAGCGAAGGCTCGGAGGCGAAACGGCCGAACGTTCAAGTCGGAGATCCATTCCTCGAAAAGCTGCTGCTGGAGGCCTGTTTGGAAGCGATGCAAACCGGCGCGATTGTCGGCATTCAAGATATGGGCGCCGCGGGGTTGACCTGTTCGACCTGCGAGATGGGCGGGCGCGGCGGCAGCGGCGTCGAAATCGAACTGGATCTCGTCCCGCAACGTGAAACCGGCATGAGTCCTTATGAGATCATGCTTAGCGAGTCGCAGGAGCGCATGCTGCTGGTGGCGCAGAAAGGCCGCGAAGAAGAAGTCTTCCGCGTCTTCCAGAAGTGGGGACTGGATGCGGTGGAAATCGGCCGAGTCACCTCCGATGGAAAGATGCGCGTGCTGGAACACGGGGAAGTCGTCGCTGAAATTCCCAACGCCGCGCTCACGGATAACGCGCCCGTGTACAAACGTCCGCTGGCGCGCTGGGAACCGCCGGTTGATCGGGAAATGCCGGAGCACATCCGGCTGGGCGAGGGCGCGGATTTCTCTGCCCAGCTCAAGCGCTTGCTGGCGAGCCACAATATTTGTTCGAAGCGCTGGGTCTGGCAGCAGTATGACCACATGGTGCAGACCAACACGGTCGACGCGCCCGGAGCGGGCGACGCGGGCGTAATTCGCATCAAGGGCTCGAATCGTGGACTGGCCATGGCGCTCGACGGCAACAGCCGCTGGTGCTATCTCGATCCTCGTCTGGGCGCGATGCACGCGGTCGCCGAAGCGGCGCGCAAGGTGGCTTGCGCGGGAGCGACTCCGATCGGCGCTACCAACTGCCTCAACTTCGGCAATCCTGAAAAGCCGCACATCATGTGGCAGTTTTCGCAGGTGATTGACGGCATCACCAAAGCCTGCGAGGAACTGGATACGCCGATTACCGGCGGCAACGTCAGCTTCTACAACGAGACTCTGGGCGAAGGAATTTACCCAACTCCGGTGATCGGGGTGGTGGGAATTCTTGAAGACGTCCACAAAACGGTGAGGATGCACTTCGCCCGTCCGGGACGAACAATTGTCCTGCTGCGGGCCAATGAACCGGGCGACGCGCTTGATGCCGAGTTGGAGTTCGGGTCGTCCGAGTACGCGAAGGAGATTCTGGGAGCGGTGTGGGGATATCCGCCGGGTCTGGATCTGGAGAAGGAAGCCACGCTACAACGCACTCTGGTGGCCATAATCGAAGCGGGGCTGGCCGAGTCGGCGCACGACTGCGCCGATGGCGGGCTAGCGGTTGCGCTGGTGGAGTCGACGCTGCCGGCGGGAGTCGGTCTGAACGTCCGATTGCCTAAGCAGCAAGCAGCGCTTGAGTTCTTGCTGTTTGGAGAAGACGCCAGCCGCGTCGTGCTCAGTTGCGACCCGGTCCAGTTGCCGCGAATCCAACAAGTGGCGGAGGAGTATGGCGTCTTCGCGGATGTGTTGGGCGAAACGGGATCCGATCGGGTTGAGATTGGGGTGGATGGTGAGTCTGTAATTTCCGCTGGCGTTGCGGAGTTGCGGGAAGCTTACGAAGGCGCGCTGGAGAGGGCGTTGCGAGCGGAACCAAACATTGCTCGCAGCGGACTAAGATTGCCGGGCTTTGCCCGGCCGGGACGGGCGAGTCGCCCGTCCCCACACGAACTAAGAGCTAAATGCTGACTTCCGACAAATTTCGCGATGAATGCGGGGTGGTCGCCATTCACGCCCATCCCGAGGCGGAGAAGCTCGCCTATCTCGGACTGCATGCCTTGCAGCATCGCGGGCAGGAATCGGCGGGCATCGTTACCTCGGACGGCGAGCGCCTGCGCCAGCACAAGGCCATGGGCCTGGTCGCCGACATCTTCAGCCACGAAGTGCTGGCTTCTCTGCGCGGAGTTCTTGCCATCGGCCACACCCGATATTCAACTGCCGGCGATTCGGCCCTGCTGAACGCCCAGCCCATCATGGTGCAGTCCAACAAAGGGCACGATCGCCATTGCTCATAATGGCAATCTGGTAAACGCGCACGCGATTCGCGCCAAGTTGGAGGGGCAGGGCTCGATCTTCCAAACCAACAGCGATACGGAAGTGCTGGTTCACCTGATTGCGCTCTCCCGCGAGCAAACGCTGCCGGATGCCATCATCGATGCCCTGCGTCGCGCGGAAGGCGCGTTTTCGCTGGTCATGATCAGCCGTGACCGGATCTTTGCCGCGCGCGATCCGCGCGGGTTCCGGCCGCTGGCCATGGGCCGTATTCCGGCTCTCACCAGCGAGAAAAAAGACACGGTCGTCTTTGCCTCGGAAACCTGCGCTTTTGATTTGATCGGCGCCACCTACGAACGCGACGTGAAACCCGGCGAACTGGTCATCGTTGGGCCCGAAGGCATCAGCTCGCGTTTTTACTCGCCGTCTCCGACGCTTTCGAGTTGCATTTTTGAACACGTCTATTTTTCGCGTCCCGACAGCCTGGTGTTTGGGCGCTCGGTTGATCAAAGCCGCGACGCCATGGGACGCCAGCTCGCGCGCGAAGCTCCGGTGGAAGCCGATATCGTCGTTCCCGTCCCCGATTCTGGCAACACCGCGGCCATCGGATACGCCGCCGAAAGCGGCATCCCTTTCCGCCTTGGTCTGATCCGCAACCACTACATCGGACGTACCTTCATCGAGCCGCAGCAGTCGGTGCGCGACTTTGGCGTAAAGCTGAAGCTGAATGCGGTTCGCAGCCTGCTCGAAGGCAAACGAGTGATTCTGGTCGACGACTCGATTGTGCGTGGCACTACCAGCAAGAAGATCGTCCGCATGATTCGCAACGCGGGCGCGAAGGAAGTCCACATGCGGATTTCCTGCCCGCCCACCATCTCGCCCTGCTTCTACGGAGTGGATACGCCTTCCAAGAAGGAACTCATCGCCGCCAACAAGACGATCGAGTCGATTCGCGACTACATCGTTGCCGACTCGCTCGCCTATCTCTCGCTGGAAGGTCTTAAGAAAGCCTGCGCGGACGGAGAAAAGACCACTTACTGCTCGGCCTGCTATACGGGGAATTACCCCACCAAGATCGACGTGGAAGACATATTGCCGGTGGTCGCCTCGCGATAACCGCCGCTAGCGAAATCTTCGGACTAACAAGGTGTGCCGATCCGATCGGTACAGGCCGAGCACATAAAGTGTGGCTTTCCCTTTTGTCGAATAGATGACCTGGCGGATCCTGAGCAACGGCGCATCGCGCTCAACTTTCAGAAGATTTGCGGTCGCGGGGGCAGCGGAAGTTGCATCCATTTCCTCGTCGGCATATGCAATTTGGATCCCATAGGTGCCCTCCAGAGTGGAAAACAGCGACCCACGCGCCACCGAGTTGCGGGTGAGACCGGCGAACTGCTCAGCCGGCAGATAGCAGGTTTCCAGTGCGAAGGGTTCGTCCGCGGCGATCCGGAGGCGTTCCACCTTCAGCAGGCGAGAATGGGCCGACAGGGCCAGACGGGCCGCTACTTCGTGCTCGTTGTCGACCACGCTGAACGACAGAACTTTTGAGAAAGCCGTTAGACTTCGACTGGCCATCTGCTCCGTGAAACTGGTGAGCTTGTTGAAGTGGATCTTGGGCGGCGCTACAAAAGTTCCGGCGCCCCGCCTGCGATGTACCAAACCCTCCCGTTCGAGCGCGGTTAACGCGTGTCGCGCCGTCATCAAGCTGACCTGGTGAATCCTCGCCAGTTCCCGTTCGGAATCGACTGCATCCCCGGGTTTTAATTGCCCGCTGTCAATGCGCTTGACGATCGTGGCCTGGATTTTCTGGTATGCAGGCATTCCGTTTGGGCGGCTGTTTGGCATGAACTCCCCAATCATTCTGATCCGAATCAGAAACGCCGATGTTTACTTCGCGTGTGCTCGTGGGCCCGAAAGCTAACGACACGGTACATTTTCTTAGCCGTGCTATAGAGCAAACAAAAACGAAATCAGGCGCGCCGACTCGGTTTCCAATGCGCTACTTCTCTCTTCTATGCTATAGAGCTTTTGAAAACAACTCATTTTTGATGCATACACTCGTTAGGACTCACACCTTAGCCTTCTTCGTGCTACTTGTAAAGAGCGACTGTGGGTTGCAGCCGCAAATCCAGCATCTCATAGCGCAATATTCAATTCCTCATAGAGACAAAGGTCCCCGGTTTTCCACAGGGCTGATGGCCGGTCAGCCGTTGGGCGAAACGGGCTCGGCGAAGTGCTATAGATTAATACTAAAAATGGAAGAATGAAAAATTTGCGTTTCCTTGTATTTTTTTCTTGACGACGCTAACGAAAGTACTATATAGCATTAGTCCTAGTATTATTGCAGTATTTTTGATGCGGCTATTTTTCTATCAAAACGTCTTCCGGAGGTCTGCGATGCGAAAGTCTTTGGTGATGATGATTGGAATTTTCCTACTGGTCGGACTGCTCGGCGCACTGGCGCCAGCGTGGGGCCAAGAAGTAACTGCGGCAATAGTCGGTACGGTGACTGATCCGAGCGGGGCGGCCATCCCAGGGGCCACAGCGACGGCCACGGACGTCGACCGCGGGACGGTGTGGACAGCGCACACAAATGGGGCGGGCGACTACAACATCCTGCGCTCTGCCCGTGGGCAATTACACCGTCAAAATCACCAAGGATGGATTCCAATCGGCGGCGCAGCCAGTCTTCACGCTGGTCCTGAACCAGACCGCTCGCATTGACGTGCAATTGAAAGTCGGCAAGGTCAGCGAGACGGTCGAAGTGTCAAGCGCGGCGGCGGTTCTGCAAACCCAAAGTGTTGACGTCAGCACGGTGATCGACGCCAACACCAACGTCAGCCTGCCGCTGGCTTCGCGCAATTACCTGCAGCTCACGCTGCTCGCCCCCGGCGTAACCAATGTCGATCCGGACGGAATGCGATCGCCGCAAAACATGCTCAACTCCGGCCGTCCTTACATCAACGGCAATCGCGAGCAGGCGAACGAGTATCTGATTGACGGCATTCTCAATAGCGAAGACAAGAATAATGAGACCGGGTACACACCCAGCGTCGATGCCATTCAGGAATTCAATCTGATCACGCAAAACGCCTCGGCTGAGTTCGGCAATTACCAGGGCGGAGTCGTCAGCGTCAGCACCAAAGTCGGGCACAAACAACTTTCACGGTGGCGCTGTATGAATTCTTCCGCAACGACGCGCTTGATGCCAACCTTGCTTCTGCGGGATGGACTCAGGGGGTAGACAACGGCGTCCTTGGATTCAACGCGCAAGGTGTGCCAGAATAAGCCTGAGTTGAGGTACAACCAATTCGGCGGCACCATCGGTGGGCCGATCATCAAGAATAAGCTGTTCTTCTTCGGCGATTATCAGGGCCAGCGCCAGGTGAATTCGGGCATAACCGGAGCGCAGGTTCTGACCGCGAAGGCGCGGGGCGGAGATTTTTCCCAGATCTGCGTCAGCGGGTTTGCTAGCGGGCTCTGCGGTGATACTGCCCTGGGGCCGAACGGTCTCGACCTGGATGTGAACGGAAATCCCAAGAACACCGCAGTTGTGTTGGCGAACCAACTCGTCGTGCCAAGCTCGGGCGGACCAAACAGTCTGTACTATCTCAACCCGGCGCAAATCCCCACAGTGATCAACGGCAAGCCTACGGGCGAGACCCAGCCTACAGCAGTCGCAAACAACAATTTGGCGGCTGTCGCTACTATTAACCCGGTCGCCAGTTCCTTGTTCGGCATGACCAAGTACTATCCTCTGCCGGCGGTCGATACCCTTATCGGGAACAATCTTTTTTATAACAGTGGAAACGAGCTGAACAACAACCAGTACGACGTGAAGATCGACTACAACGCCTCTGACAAAGACCATGTCTTTGGACGCTGGTCGCACATGGACCTCAAGCAGCCGGCCACCACGGGCTGCATTTTCTGCAACAGCGGCGCGGTGGAGGGCAGTGACGAGCCGGTTCGAGAATGCCGTAGTCAACTGGACGCACACATTCCGCGCCAACCTGCTCAACGAAGCTCGTTTCGGATTTAATGCCGTCCGATTCGATCAAAGTCTGACGCCAACTTCCTCACTGGGCGACATAAGTCAGACACTGGGCATCAGCCGGCGGCAACGTTCAGGCGCCGGGTCTGGTTGAAATCGATATCACGGGCAACGCGGGAGGAGCAGCCGGCCTTGGACTGCGCAATCTGGTCCAGATATTCCACTCTACCCAAGGCCAGTTCGAAGATAACGTGATCTACACGATTGGCCGCCACCAGATCAAGACCGGCTTTCAATTCGTGCGCGAGCGCCAGGATTACATCTATCCGGGAAATAATGGCGCCCTCGGTTATCTGGGTGTACCCAATACCTTAACGAACTCCGGCCTTGCCGACTTCTGGTTGGGCAGCGTTGCGGGGGGAGCCGGTTCGCAGCGGGATACGGGCAGCCAACTCAGTTCCCCCGCCAAGCTTCGGGGCAATGTTTTCGCTGGGTTTGTACAGGATGACTGGCGCGTGACTCCGACGTTCACGGTAAACCTCGGAATGCGCTTCGAGGACCATACTCCGCTCTACGAAACGACCAACCGTGAGGTCAACTTTGGGCTCTACACCGGGACGATTTACACCGCGACCGGCGTAGACGGAACCGCGAAGTTTAGCAACCAGGCCCTCTACAACAATTACCTGGGGTTGGGCGATTGGGAGCCGCGGATCGGGCTTTCCTGGGCGCCCGCATCCCTGGGCGGCAAATCGGTATTTCGTGCCGGGTTCGGCATCTCTTCCTTCATGGAAGGCGGCGGCGGCAACGAAGAACTCACCCAGAACCTGCCCTTCGGTTTTCTCCAGCAACAAGCCGCGGAGGCGTTGGAACGATTGGAGAATGGTTTCCCATCGGACGACCACGGGTGTCGCGTGCGGTGGCATCATCAGTCCAGCCTGCTATGCCGGCAAGCGCATCCGCGGTCTTTGATCAGAACTTCAGACCGGCCACGGTCAGCCAGTGGAACTTAACGTTCCAGCAGCAGTTGAACAACTCAACAACCTTTCAGCTTGGCTATGTCGGCCAGCGCGGCGCACACTTGCTCAACTTTGAGGACATTGAGCAGCGTATACCGCTGAACGCGGCCGGCAAAGGTTGCCGGGCGTGGGGACCTCATCGTGAGCCAGGAGTCTGGCCCCTTCCTCGGTGGAGGAGGCTACCCTGCGCTACGGGTCCAGGTACAGTAGGCGCGAAGTGCGGTGCTCCGGGATCGCTGTATCAAGCCGACCAATCCGGCAACGTTCGAATCCGGAACAGACGACTACCATTCTTGTGGCAGGAGGGGCACTGGCCGGAACCAACATGTCGAACTCCGATCAGTCCTACAATGCGCTCCAGGCTGTCCTGCAAAAGCGCATGAGCAATGGTCTGCAAGCTCAGGTTTCCTATACCTGGTCGAAGTGCATGAGCAATTCTCCGGGCTACTTTGGCACGGGCTGGGGCAGCACCGGCGCCACCAGTTCAGGCGGACAGCCGGGCTGGGAAAATATCTACAACCCGCGTCTGGATTGGGGACCGTGCTACTACGACCAAACCCATATCTTCACCAGCTATGTCACGTATCAACTGCCGTTTGGCCGCGGCAAGCAGTTTGGCCACGACATGAACCCGGCACTGAATGCCGTGCTGGGGAACTGGGAGATTGGCGGAATTGTCACCCTGCATAGCGGAAACGCTCTGACCCTGAATAACTTTGGAGGCTGGGGCGTGGCTGGTAACTCCGATAACACCAACGGCATCGATCCCGAACGCTGGCCGGATTGCCGGACTGCAACGGTCCAGTCCGATGTCTCAATCAACAAACCGTATACCGCGTCGAGCGGGCAGCCTGGGTATATTCAATGGATCCCCAACTCGATCACAGGTCCCGTTCAATCCGGCGGCGCCGAACACATTTGGAACCTGCGGTGTGGGCAACGTTCGTGGTCCGGCCTACGCCAACGTGGATCTGAGCCTGCACAAAGGCATCACTTTTCGGAGAAACCAGGAAGCTGGAATTCCGGTTCGAAGCGCTCAACGCCTTTAACCACCCGGTCTGGGATTTCTCCGGTGGACCTGATGGTGGATCGTTCGATCCGGGCTCGTGGTCGATCGTCAACGGTTTGCCCTCAACCACCAACGCAAACTTCGGTCGGATCACCGGGTCTCAAGGAGCAAGGGAACTACAACTCGCTCTAAAGTTCTCCTTCTAACCCCGAGCTGCCTTCGCTCAGGGAGGGCAGTCGGTCAAATGGCAGGCGCTTCGACGGGGCGCCTGCCCTTTCTTTTGCGGGCTGCGGCGGCAAACGCCGCGAGATTCGGACAGCTGTGATTTCGGAATATAATGAGCGCATGCGTGAATCCTTCCGGCGAGGCTGGTTTCCCTGCCTGATTCTCTTTGGCCTGCTCTTGTGGGCAACGTTCTCCGCAGGTCAGGCTACTAAGAAGAATCCGGCGCCTGCCACGGGCGGAGAAGTGGAACGGGCCACGAATTTGGCGGAGAGTGGGCATTGCGTGGAAGCGCTCCCGCTGCTGAGGCGGGCCATTCGGCAGACGGCAGATCGCGACCTTAAGAAGAAGATCGGGCTGGACGGCTTGCATTGCGCCATGACGCACGGCTCTCCCTATGACTCGCTCGATTTTCTGGCGGTGCTCAGCCGCGAGTTTCCGCGCGATCCCGAGGTGCTCTACGCGTCCACGCACGCTTACTCCGACCTTTCGATGCGAGCTTCACAGGACTTGGCCCGCGAGGCCCCGTTCTCGTTCCAGGTTCACGAGCTGAATGCGGAGGCGCTGGAAATCCAGGGCAGATGGGATGAGGCGGCGGCGGAATACCACCGGATTCTGGATATCAACCCGATGCTTCCCGGCATCCACGCGCGGCTGGGTCGTGCGCTGCTCTCGAAGCCGCAGCCTTCGCCGGCGGACTTAGACCAGGCGCGAAAGAGTTTTGAGGAGGAGCTGGAGATCGACCCGCGGAACGCCACGGCAGAGTTCGTGCTGGGGCAACTGGCCGCGGACGCGAAGGATTCCGCGACGGCGATCCGGCATTTTGAGAAGGCAACCAAGTTAGACGTCAGCTTCATGGAGGCGTACCTCGGACTGGGGACGGCGTTGAACTCGGCAAAGCAGTTCGCCGAGGCCATCCCGCCGCTTGAGACCTACGAAAAGATGGCGCCCGACAGTCCGACCGGGCATTACCAACTTGCGGTCGCCTACGCCGGGCAGGACGCCGGGAAGACTCCAACCGCGAGGCCGCGCTGCAGCGGCAAACGTCGGCAGAACTGGAAACGGTCAAACGCAAGGCCGCCATTGCTCAGGAGAAGCAAACCTCTACCGAAGAGCGCCAACGGAGCCGAAGTAACGATGCGTTTCGCTCCCCCGTTTGTTGGCAGGAGAGAATTCCTGAGAGTTCTGGCGGGAACTCTGGCCTTCCCCGCTTTGGCGCGGGTGGCTGCCGCCTCGGATGCTCCTCCCTATCCGTTTTCTGAAGTTCCACCCTCCGCCAGCGGCATCATCTGGACCCACACTGCAGGCCTCTCGCCGGAGAAATACTTGCCTCAGTCCACCGGGGCCGGTTGCGCGTTCCTGGATTACGACAACGATGGATGGATGGACATCTATCTTGTCAACAGCGGGAAATGTGACATTTTCACGCCGACCAAGCCTCTGCGCAATGCGCTCTATCGGAACAACCGCGACGGCACCTTTACCGACGTGACCGAGAAGGCTGGCGTTGTCGGCGGTGGCTACGGCATGGGGGTTGCGGTCGGTGACTATAACGCCGACGGATTTCCCGACCTTTATGTGACGCAGTACGGGCGCAGCATTCTGTATCGCAATAACGGCGACGGCACGTTCACGGATGTGACCGAAAAGGCTGGAGTAGCGGCTCCGGGATGGGCTGCGAGCGCGGTGTGGTTCGACTACGACAACGACGGACGGCTGGATCTTTTTGTCTGCCACTTTGTGGACTTCGACAAATCAAAGCATCACAATTGCGGGGCGCCGAACATTCCCGCCATCAAGGGGCTGAATGAGTATTGCTATCCTCGGATCTATTCGCCGATGCCGAGCTGGCTCTTTCATAACAATGGCGACGGTACGTTTACCGATGTCAGCCAAAAGATGGGAATTGCCGAGAATCCGGGCAAATCGTGGGGCGTGGTGGCAACCGACGTTAATAATGACGGGTGGATGGACTTGTTTGTGTCCAACGACACGGACGCCAACTTCCTCTTCATCAACCGGGCTGGGCGGCGTTTTGAAGAAGTCGGTTTCACGTCGGGTGTGGGCTTCGGGGAGGGGGGCAAGGCCCGCTCGGGTATGGGGGTCGATTCCGCCGACGTCAACCAGGACGGATGGATGGACCTGTTTGTGACCGACCTGAACCACGAGCTCGATGGCTTTTATCAGAATCGGCACGACGAAACCTTTGACGACATCGCTGCGCCTACTGGAATCGCGAACGCCTCGAAGCTTATGAGCGGCTGGGGAGTTAAATTCCTCGACTACGACAACGATGGGAACCTCGACTTGATGATCGCCAATGGTCATCCCGACGATTTGATCGAAAAGATCTATGACAGCGTGACCTACCGGGAGCGGATCATGCTCTTTCATAACAGCGGGAACGGTCTGACAAATGTGACGCGGGAGAGCGGTCCGGCCTTTAACCATCTCATTTCAGCGCGCGGTCTGGCCTTGGGCGACTTCGACAATGACGGAGGCGTCGACGTGCTGATCTCCTGCAACGACGATGCGCCGGTCCTCTTGCACAACAATGTTGGCAGCCAGAATCACTGGCTGGGGATGAATCTCATCGGCAAGAAGGCGAACATCGACGCCGTTGGCGCACGAGTTGCCTACCAAGCCGGCGATCTGAAACGCAGCCGAATGAAAGTGGGTGGTGGAAGCTATCTCTCATCGCACGATCCGCGGATGGTGTTAGGAATTGGCAAGCAGACGAAACTGGACTGGGTCGAAGTCAAATGGCCGCTGCCCAGTAACCTGGTTGAACGCTTCACCGACCTTCCCATCGACCGTTACATCACGATCGTGGAGGGTCAGGGTAAGTGGAAGTAATAGTAGGGGTTTTCTGCCTGCGAGGCGCTGTTTCCTCATTGGGGCTGCAAGCCGAGCACTGAGATGGTATCATCTTGGACGCAAACGACCTTGCGCCGGGCGCTGCTATGAGCAAAGCATTTTCAATTTTCGGGTCAGGCTCCAGACCTCAACTCGGACCTTTCGAGCGGAAACTGCTGCAGGAGCTTTGGTCGCATGGCAGCGCCACGGTTCGCGAACTGCTTGCGGATGGCAAGATCCATCAGGCTTATACCACCGTGATGACAACCGTGGACCGTCTCTACAAGAAAGGTCTGCTCGACCGCGTCGCTGAAGGCAGGGCGTTCCGCTATACCCCCCGCCATACTCCCGAAGAACTGCAAAGGGTCACAGCGTTGGAGAGCATCCAGCAGTTGCTGGGATCGGCCGACGCTTCCTCGCTGCCTCTATCGTATCTGGTGGAGGCCCTAAGCACTCACGACGCGCAACTGCTCGACGAGTTGCAGCTCCTGGTCGAACGCAAACGCCGCGAACTCCAAAGCCGGGAGAACAAGGGCTCGGCAAAATACGGCGCAGGAGCAGCGCTGATGTTTGCCCTGCGCGGAATCGCCGTCTCGCTCACTTTCTTTGTTCTCGTCTATTGTTTGCTATCGGCTCTGGTGGCGGTTGCGTGGCGCTCGCTGAAGTTGCTGCGCGCGGCCGAACAGCGCGTGGCCGGATTGCTCTTCGCGTTGCGCATTCTTCCCTTAATGACTTCCGTTGTCATTACGTGCGCTTTTGTCGTGCCGTCGTTTCAGTTGCTGGAACCCCGGTCGATTCATGAGGGAATGGGCACGATGCCGCTCACGCTGGGCGTTTGCGCTCTTCTACTGATTGCCTGCGGCTGCTACCGCGTGATCACCGCCCAGATCAAGACGTCTCGCGCGGTGGCTCGCTGGCTCGAAGGCGCGGATCCTCTACCTGTGGATTCTGACCCGCAGATGGTCACCTTCCGCGCCAAACGCGGGGCTCCGCCACTCACGCTGGTGGGTGTCCGGAGACCCCGGGTGCTGGTTTCAGAATCTACGGTTGCGCTTCTGAGTCATGACGAATTGCGCGTCGCGCTCCAGCATGAACGTGCGCACATGCGGTCTCGCGACAATCTGAAGAAACTCGTTTTCCGTTTTTGCCCTTTTCCCGGCATGGCCAGGCTGGAAAGCGCTTGGTCTCAAGCCGCAGAGTTGGCCGCCGATGATGCGGCGGTTTCCAATCTGAACGACGCCGTTGACCTGGCTGCAGCCCTGGTGAAAGTTGTCGCGCCTGGTTCCCGTGGAAGCCGCTCCCGTTTGTACCGTGGGCTTCGTGACCGGATCCGTCAGCGTGCGAGTGGCGCGTCTGCTTGCATGGGAGGAAGCCTGCAAGAGCTCCACCGACGCGAAGTCGATCGTGGTACGCGGTTGCCCCGGTGCTCGTGACTCTGTTGTGCGTCCTCGCCGCCTATGGTCCCGTTCTAGCGCTGACTCACGAACTTACAGAGTGGCTTGTCCGCTAGCGCTTTCGGAGGACTGAAGAGTTATTTCTCCCGCCACCCATTTTGACTCCACTATCGCTGGTAGTAAATACTGCCTCCGGCTACTCTCTGTGAGCTAGTACGCTTCGTCGCGCAGACTATTTTCCCGTAGGAAACTTGAAGCGCGGCAATCTTTGCGTTCACCGGACGGCTTTCATGTTCGCCAGGCTCACACTCTCTGAAATATCCAGATCGAGTTCGCTGGTCTGCGTGGTCGTCGTGCTGTTGTTCCTCCTGATTTTCGTCTCTGTTCCCTCGCTCATGCTTGCGCAGAACCCGAATGGCGCGCTTCGGGGAGAGGTTCAGGATGCGAGCGCCGCCCGAGTGGCAGGTGCTCGAGTCGTGGTGCAATCGGCCGGGTCTTCCATCACCCGCGAGGCCACGGTAAACGATCGCGGAGAATTCCGTATTGAGGGCCTGCCGCCCGGCTCCTATCGCGTGACCGTGACGGCGAAGGGTTTTACCCAGGCCACGGCCGATGTAAACGTCGCAGTCAGTGTGGTGCGCGACATCACGGTTACGCTCAAACCCGCGAGCGGACGTGAGCTGGTGAATGTGCAGGGGAATGCTTCATCGATAACGACCGAGTCGATTGACACGGCGAGTGCGGTGCATGAGGGCGTCGTCGGCAGCCGGGACCTGGAAACTCTTCCGCTTCCGGCACGCAGCTTCGCCAACATCGCTTACCTTGTGCCCGGTACCGAGCCGGTCGAGCCTTCCGATCCGACCAAAGCGCGAATCACCGCTGTTTCCACCGGTGGAAGCTCGGGCTTGAACAACGAACTGTCGGTCGACGGCGCCGATAACTCCGATGACTGGATCGGTGGCTTCCTGCAGAATTTCTCGCCCGATGGTATTCAGGAGTTTGCGGTGCGCACGTCGAATGAAGATGCCGACACAGGCGGGACCACGGCTGGGTCGGTCGTAATTACCACCAAGCACGGCACCAACGAGTGGCACGGCGACGCGGCTTTCTACGAGCGCGCGGCACAGCTCAACGCCCGCTTCCCGATTGAGAACCCGGCGCCGAATCCCAAGCAGCCGTTCTCCCGACAGAACTATGTGGGCACGCTCGGCGGACCGCTCGTAAGAAACAAATTCTGGATGTTCGCTTCCTTCGAGCATGTGCATGAAAATGCCAGCATCGCATACAGTCCCGCCAACATCGCCGACTTCGATGCCCTGGCGCAGTTGGCTGCGGATGGCTTAATTACTGGGATTCCCTTGATTGCGGTCCCAGCGACCGTTCCGATTCCTTTTCGCGACTACATCGGCTCCATGCGTTTTGATTGGGCGCAGTCTTCGAAATCGCAGTGGTTCCTGCGCACTTCTGAAGACAGCTACCTCACGCACAACGCGCTGGTGCAGCAGGGGACGTTGCCCTCCACCGGACTGACCACGCACAACAATTACTGGAACACGGCACTCAGCAATACCTATGCTTTGAGCCCAACCTGGCTCGGCACCTTGGTACTCGATGCCAGCCTGTTACACCTTACACAGACGCGAAACTCGGATCTTGGCTTTGCGCTGGCGTTCCCCTTCAGTTCGACCGCGTTGACCGTATCCGGCTTCGAAACTTTTGGCGACAACCAGTTCGCCACTCCCATCACTCTTTTCCCGGACCTGCGTAACCAGGACAAATACCAGGCGCGCTACGACCTGAGCCACATGGCAGGAAGCCACGCGCTCAAGTTCGGGATCAACTTTATTCATGAACCGGTGTTGAGCGGCGCGTTTGCGGCGACGGCGGAGCAACTTATCAAATATCCCTCCAACCCTGATTACTATGTAGCGAATCCTGCTCAGTTTTATTACACTCCGCCGAGTTCGCAGTGTACGCCGGCACCCGATCCGGCATTGAACATCACTTGTACTTTTACTCCCGCTGGCAACGGCAGCTTTTCGCAGAACGTGCAGCGTCTTGCGCTCTATGCTGAAGATTCGTGGCGTGTTTCGCACCACCTCACCAGTCAACTATGGTCTGCGTTATCAGACCACCTTCGGGCTGTTTACGGCTTCCGGACAAAGCCAGGTTGCGAACCCTTCGTTCCCCCTGCTGGCATCGTTGGGATACCCCGAGGCGGTTCCCCATGATGACCGCAAACAGATCGCGCCACGCCTTGGAATCGCCTACTCGCCCGGCGGCAGCGAGAAGACGGTGATTCGCGCCGGCTTCGGCATGTTCTTCAACGACCTCGCCCAAAACGGATGGGCCACCGCATTTCAGGCGGTGAACCCGAATTCCGTCGCGCCCCCGGCGCTCATCGACCCCAACTACAAAACGCCTTACGCCATCCATGTGACCGGAGGCGCACAGCACGCGTTCGATGAGCACTGGATCGTCAGCGCGGACTATACCCATGAGCAGGGAGACCACGGCTATCGCGCTTATCCCTATTCCAGTGCAACCGTCTTTCGCTCTGACAACCGCTCCAGCTACAACGCTCTTATGCTGCATGTGCAGGGCAACGTCTCGCGCCGGTTCAGCCTGGTCGCGAACTACACACTCTCGAAAGCAGAGACCTGGGGTTGCGTGCTGGGCGAACTGTTCGACTATGTGAATGGCGTTTGCAATCCGCTGAATGCCTTTGGCCCCGGCGACTACGGTCCCTCCGGCGAAGACGTGCGCCATCGCTTTGTGCTCGCCGGGACGGTGCACATACCCGGCGGCCTTGAGTTGAGCACCATCGCGCAGGCTGAGAGCGCGCGGCCCATTACCATCACGACCGCGGACAACAGCGGCCGCATTTCCGTCAACGGAGTGCCGACCAGCCTCGATGAGTTTCGCGGAACACCCTACATCCAGATGGACCTGCGCGTTACGCGACCCTTCAAGATCGGCGAGCGCTGGGAGATTAATCCCTTCGCCGAGTTCTTCAACCTTTTCAACCGCGACAATCCGGGCGCTAACTACGTGGCGAATATTGCCAACCTTCCGGTCCCCAGCAGCGATATCGCAAGCGGCAATGTTACCGCCATTTGCACCGTGGCAGACTGTTCCCAAACCGCGCCTGTCACCAGTTTGAAGCAACTCGAGATTCCTGCCGGCGGTTTAGGAGATTTCTTTGGCCCCGGTACAACGGTTGGAATTCCCTTCGCCGCGCAGATCGGCGTGCGGGTGACGTTCTAGAGATCGACGGGATTAACTACCCGTTGCTTTTCTCGCAATCGCCACGCGTGCGATCCCTTGCAAGTCGTTCCTGATCGCAATCTCGTCCCAATTTGACAGTAATACCCGTACGCGATCCGCGATCGTCCCGCTGATTTCGAAGATCAACCAACCGCCGGGCCGGAGTACGGTCTGCGCCTGCGGAATCAGGCGTTCGATCGCTTCCAGGCCGGTTTGTCCGGCGAAGACCGCATTACGCGGTTCGAACTTGCGGACTTCAAGCTGCACTGAATCTTCTTCCGACTCGCCGACGTAGGGAGGATTCGAAACCACGAAGTCGAACGAAGCGGGCGAGAATCCGTTGAGCAAGTCCGCCTGGTGGAATTCGATTCGCGAAGTTAGTTCGTGGCGGGCGGCGTTGGCCCGCGCGACTTCCAGTGCTTGGGGAGAAATGTCGGTTGCGTGGATTTCAGCCGTCGGGAACTCCTTGGCCAAGGCTAGCGCAATCGCTCCTGAGCCTGTGCCAACGTCGACCATGCGCAGCTCGTGTGGGGACGCGCGTCCCCGCCCGTCCGCCTTCGCCAGTTCCAGCACCGCTTCCACCACGTGCTCCGTCTCCGGACGCGGAATCAGCACCGCTGGCGACACGATTAGATCCATCCCCCAGAATTCCTGATGCCCGGTGATGTACTGCGCCGGCACGCCGGTGGCGCGGCGCGCCAAAGCTTCTTCGTAGCTCCGCATCTCTTCGAGGCTGAGTTCCCGCTCCGGATGGGCGTAGAGGTAGGCGCGATCGCAGTCGAGCATGAACATGATGAGGAGTTCCGCATTCATGCGCGGAGAGGGGACTTGCGCAGACTTGAGCCGTTCGACTGCCGTGTTCAGGGCCTGGCGAAGTTGCACGCTTCTATTTCACCACGGAGACGCAGTGAAACCAACCAAGAGGAAATTGAGGAGACGTGCGAAAAGTCGAGAGTGGATCAGGTTGTCGTGAGCACAGACGCCTGCCGAGCTTCGCTCGGCCTGGACGGGCGAGGACGCCCGTCCCCACACGAGCCCGTCACCACACGAATCCCGTCCCAGACAAGCTTTACGCCACACTGGCCGCGCCCGCATCGTTATCGCCCTTCAACTTCTCTGCCTGATAATACGTGGTCAGCGCGTCGATCACTGGCTGCAGCTTGCCATCCATTACCTGTTCCAGTTGGTGAATAGTGAAGCCGATGCGATGGTCGGTCAGCCGGTTCTGGGGAAAATTGTAGGTGCGGATCTTCTCTGAGCGGTCGCCCGATCCGACCATCTGTTTACGTTCTTTCGCCAGCGCGTCCTGCTGCTTCTGCATTTCGACTTCGTAGAGCCGCGAGCGCAGCACGCGCATGCCTTTTTCGCGGTTCTTGATCTGCGATTTTTCGTCCTGGCAGCTGACCACTGTATTCGTCGGAATGTGCGTGATGCGCACCGCGGAATACGTCGTATTCACTGACTGGCCGCCCGGCCCCGACGAGCAGAACGTGTCGATGCGCAGGTCTTTGGCTTCGATCTTGACGTCGACTTCTTCGGCTTCGGGCAACACCGCCACGGTGATGGCCGAGGTATGCACTCGTCCTTGCTGCTCGGTTGCGGGAACGCGTTGCACGCGATGCACTCCGCTTTCATATTTCAGGCGAGAGTAGACCCGATCGCCTTCAATCAGCGCAATCACTTCCTTCAGCCCGCCCACACCCGACTCCGACGTGGAGAGCACTTCCACTTTCCACTTCTGCGTCTCGGCATAGCGGTTGTACATGCGGAAGACCTCGGCCACGAACAGCGTGGCCTCGTCGCCACCTGTGCCGGCGCGGATTTCCAGGACCACGTTCTTTTCGTCGTTCGGATCCTTCGGCAGCAGCAGGACCTTGAGGTCTTCCTCAACCTTTACGATGCGCGCTTCGAGCTTCGCCAGTTCTTCTTCGGCGTAGGCCCGCATGTCCGCGTCCTTCTCGTCCACCAGCACAGCACGGCTCTCGGCTATGCCGCGCTTCAGGTCTTTGTACTCGCGATACTTCTCGACGACGGGCGCAATTTCGGCATGGGCTCTGGCAGTCTTCTGGTACTTTGCCGAGTCGTTGGTGATCTCCGGCGACAGCAGTGCCTGCGTCAGTTCTTCATAACGAATTTCGATTTGGTCTAAACGTTCAAACATGACTTTCATCCGCAGAGACGGGACTTGCCTGTCTCACTGTCGGGGGAGACGCGGCAAGCAGCGTCTCTACTCTGATTTTAGGTTGAATGAGAAAGAAAACAACAAAGATTCGCGGTGGGCGCCGCTAGGCAATCACCAACTCGCCACCGTGCTGCTTCTCGAGTTTCATGGCTTCATCGAGCGCGACAATAGCGCACTCGACTTCGCTGTCATCCGGCGGCTGGGTTGTGATTCGTTGCAGCCATAGACCGGGCGCCGTCATCATGGCGAAGAGCGAGGCGCCACGCTTGGCAGAAAAACGCTTGGCGGCGAAGCGAATGATCTCGTAAGAGACGCCCGCAATCAACGGCAGCAGCGCAATTCGAATGGCGAATCGAGCCCAGAAGGTGTGCACGGGAATTGTCATGTACACGATCATCGAGATGATCATCACCGTCATCAGGAAGCTGGTTCCGCAGCGCGGATGGTAGGTCGAATACTTCTGCACTGCCGCGGTTTCGAGCGGATCGCCATTCTCGAACGCAAATACTGTCTTGTGTTCGGCTCCGTGATACTCGTACACTCGCCGAATGTCTTTCCACAGCGAAACGCCCCATACGAAGAGCAGGAACATCGCAATCCGGATGATTCCGTCAACCAGGTTGAACACAATCTGCTGCCCGAAAACCGGATTCACCCGTCTTCAGTTCTGTCGTCGCCAGCAACGGCAGGTACTTGTACATGAAGATGAAGAAGGCGACGGAGAAGAGCAATATTCACTCCCACCATCCAGCCGCTGATTTCCATCTTCTTGCCTTGATTGTCGGCCGGCATTTCGTCGAGCACCGCGTTGGCGGAAAACTTCAGCGCGCGAAATCCGAGCGTCATGGCGTGCCCCAGCGTCATCACGCCGCGGATCACCGGCCAGCCCATCCACTTATGCTGCTCGGAAGGGCGTTCCAGCGGCTCGCTGTGAGTCACCATCTCGCCCGAAGGCTTGCGCACCGCGATCCCCCAGGCGTGCGGCGAACGCATCATCACACCCTCGAGCACCGCCTGACCGCCGACGAGGGTCTCCTCTCCGCTTTCCAAAGCAGGTAGCAGCTGCACCGCTGCCAGAAAACGCAAGATTGGCCACCAACGTCGCATGGGCATTGGATGTTATTCGGGGAGGAAAAGCTCCAACCAGCAGGATATCACAGAAGACAGCAGCTGGCCTCTCGGAAGTCGCGTAACTCGCAGTATTTCATGTAGATACGGATGGAGGGTCTGCCCGTTCAATGGGTATGACCGCGATCGGAATGTCCGTGCTCGACGTGATCTTCCTCCCGCACCGCGATCACACAACTATGCGCCGTCTCGCAGACTACATGTTCCAATTGGATGGTCGTATGGTGGATGCCAAACCCCTCCCCGAGTTTCTCGTTGATCTCGCGCAGAATGGTGTCGCTCTCGGAAGTCGCCATGTCCGCAATCTTTACGTGCGCCGAGAGGGCGTGGTTCTCCGACCCTATGCTCCACAGGTGCAGATCGTGCACGTCGCTCACGCCGGCGATCGTTCGCATGGCCGACTCGACTGCTTCCAGGCTTATGCCGCGCGGCGTTCCCTCCAGCAAAATATTCAGCGTCTCGCGCACGATGCCGATGCTCGACCACAAAATCAACGCGCCAATCCCGAACGACAGTGCCGCGTCGATCCAGTATTGTCCCGTCCACAGGATAGCGAATCCTCCCACAATTACGGCAGCGGTTGAGAGCGTGTCTCCCACCTCGTGCAGCACGGCGCTGCGAACGTTTACATCCGTTTCGTCCCGAACGCCACAGCAGCAGCGCGATGGCGCCGTTCATCACCACGCCCGCCGCCGCCACCCAAATCATCACTGCGGCGCGCACATGCTCGGGATGGTGGATCCGCTGAAAAGCTTCGTAGAAAATGAAAAACGACACCACCACCAGCGACAGCGCATTCACCAGCGCCGCCAGCACTCCGGCTCGCCGGTATCCATAGGTCTTGGTCGCGCTCGGCGGCCGGCTTTCCAGAAAAACCGCGACCAGCGACAACAGCAGCGCCAGAAAGTCGGAGAGGTTATGTCCCGCCTCGGAAAGCAACGCCAGCGAGTGCGCGCGGATGCCGGCTACCACCAGCAGGAGAACATAAAGTATGGTGACGGCCAGCGAGAAGCGCAGCACCCGCCCCGTCCCATGAGAATGTCCGTCTGCGCCATGCGCATGCATGTTCTAAGGATAGCGCAAGCAAGCTTGTGTGGCGCGGACACTCCCTTCGAGTTCGCTGAGGGCAGGCTCTGTCCGCGTGCGTGCGCCAAGAACACTGCTGCCCGGGTCAAGGTGGCGTAGACCCCTCCCCTCGCGCTATCCTTCTCCCCGCACCAATTCACCGAAACATGAGGACAAAATGAAGAAGACTTTCGTGGTCCCAGCTTTGCTGTTACTCGCCGCGTCGGCGATTGCCCAAACAATGCCTGCACAAACCGCGCCCGCACCAGTTAAGAACCCTGTCAGCAGCGCGCTGCGAGACATCCTGCCGGGCCGGCAGAAAAACACCATTGCCGCCGTCGAGGCCATGCCCGCCGACAAATTCAATTACAAACCTACCGCCGACCAGAATACATTCGGCCATCTCGTGGCCCACATGATCGAAGCGAATAACGCGCTGTGCAGCAAAGCCACCGCTGTCGCCGCCCCCAAGGCCGAAGAAGCCAAAGAAACGGACGGCAAGGACAAGCTTGTCGCAGCGCTCAAGGCGTCTTTCGATTTCTGTTCCGACGCGCTGGCGAAAATGGACGACTCCAAACTAGCGGAGACTACAGAAGGCTTCGGCGGAAAACAAGTCTCACGGGCCTGGGCCAGCATGGTCTTGGCCAGCAGTTGGGCCGACCACTATGCCGAGGCTGCAATGTATCTGCGCCTGAACGGAATATTGCCGCCGACGGCGAAGAAGTGAGGGCCGGTGCTGGACGGGCGACGGCGCCCGTCCCTCCACAATAAGCACTCAGTCTTCGACGAACGACTTTAACCTGGACAGCGCCTGATCCCACTGCCCGGAAACGAAATCGAGATACTCTTTAATTCCCTCGATCGGCTGCGGATCGAATTCGAACAGACTCTCGCGACCCCTGCGGACGCTGTGCACGATCCCTGCACTCTGCAGCACGCGAAGATGCTTGGTGATCGCCTGCCGGGTCAACTTGGAACCGTGGGTTAGCTGAGAGATCGAGTAAGGCTGCCTACGACAGAGCTTCGCAACCAGAGCCAGGCGCGTCTGGTCTCCGAGTGCCGCAAAAATGGGTGCCTGGACTTGCCGTTTGGCGACCGCGCTGCTACGACGTTTTTGCGACATGGCTCTCGATGTTTTTCATTTGTTCTGTCCAACCGCCGTCGTTCATGCGGAATGCCTCGGCGCGGCGGTCGCTGGGGATTTTGTCGAAACCAGACTCCGTGAGCAGAAGCAGCGTGCCGCCAGCGGTTTTCTCAAGCCTGAATTCGACGAGCGTGGGCGTCTCCTTCGAATAATCTTTCTTGGGGTCGATCGCGTATGGATGCCAGGTAAACGAAAACAGACGTTCGGGCTCTATCTTCTGAACAACGGCCTCCCATTTAAGGTGCTCGTAGCCAGGATAGGTAATGTGGCCACGCGACACCTGACCTGCTTTAAAGGGGCCATCGAGTTTCACGCGAAACCACTGGCCAAATTCGCGGTAGTCCGTCAACGCGCGCCAGACCCGGGAAACCGGCGCTTTGAGTTCTATGCGTTTCTCGATACGGTCAGTCATTTCATGCAACCTCCAGGTTGCATCTTACCTCGCGGGGAATAGAAAAGCAACCCGATGGTTGCCCTTTCTACTGAGGCCGTCCCCCTAATCTATCCGACCAGCGCTTCCAACTCTTCTTCCCCAATCACCGCCACGCCCAACTCCCGAGCTTTGTCGAGCTTCGATCCGGCATCGCTGCCCGCCACCACGTAGTCGGTCTTCTTGCTCACCGAACCGGAAACGCGGCCACCGGTATCTTCAATCATTTTCTTGGCTTCGTCGCGGGTGTGGCGCGCTAGAGTGCCGGTCAGCACAAAAGTCTTTCCCGCCAGTTTTGTGCCTTTTTCTTTTTTCTGTCCGGTGAAGGACAATCCCGCTTTGCGGAGATCGCTTACCAGCTTACGATTGTGTTCATCGGCGAAAAATTCCACGATGCTCTCCGCAATCCGCGGCCCTACTTCGTTCACTTCCTCAAGTTCCTCAGCACCGGCTTTCATGATCGCGTCGAGCGAGCCGAAGTGTTCCGCGAGGAACTGCGCGGTCCGCTCGCCCACGAACCGTATGCCCAGGCCGTAAATAACGCGCTCCAGTGGCAGCGTCTTTGAAGCCTCGATCTCGGCGAGCACATTCTCCGCCGACTTCTCCCCCATGCGGTCGAGTTGCAGCAGGCCGTCTTTTGTCAGCTTGTAGAGATCGGCGACATTCTTTACCAGGCCGCGCTCGGTAAGCTGATTCACCAGCACCTCGCCGAGTCCGTCGATATTCATCACGTGGCGCGAGGCAAAATGCAGAATTGTCCCCTGCAGCTTCGCCGGACAATTCGCATTCACGCAGCGATGGTCGGCCTCGCCCGGCGTTCGGACCACATTCCCGCCGCACACCGGACAATGCTCCGGCATCTCGAACTGCTTGTGGCCGCGAGAGTGGTCTTTGTCTTCGACCACCTTCACCACTTTTGGAATCACGTCGCCGCCGCGTTCTACCTCTACCCAGTCGCCGATCTTCACCCCCAGTCGCTCGATCTCATCCATGTTGTGCAGCGTGGCGCGCGACACCGTGGTGCCGCCGATCGGAACCGGCTTGAGCCATGCGACCGGCGTCAGTTTGCCGGTGCGGCCTACGTTGGGGACGATATTTTCGATCTGCGTGACTGCACCGCGCGCCGCGTACTTGTATGCAATCGCCCACCTTGGAGCCTTCCCGGTGAAGCCCAGTTCCCGTTGCCATGACGTCCGGTCCACCTTGATGACGATCCCGTCGATCTCGTATGGCAGCGATTCGCGCCTTAGCCTCCCAGCTCCGAATAAATTTCCAGACCTCGTCCAGATTCTTGGCCAGCTTGCGATTCGGATTCACTTTGAATCCTGCCAGCTCCAGCGCATCCATGGCCTTCGATTGGCGGTCAAAAAACTTTGCCCATCCTTCAACAAGAAGTAGGCAAAGTAATCCATGCGGCGCTGTGCGGTAATCGAAGGCTCGAACTGCCGCACCGTTCCTGCCGTGAAGTTGCGTGGATTGGCAAAGGTCGCGAGTCCCTGGCGCTCGCGCTCTTCATTCAACTTGCGAAAGGCCGCAAGCGGCATCAGCATTTCGCCGCGAACCTCAAAGTCCGTCGGGTATCCCTGCCTTCTTCAACTTGTCCTTTGCTACCATCAGCGGGACCGAACGAACCGTGCGCACATTCAAGGTCACGTCTTCGCCCATACTGCCATCTCCGCGCGTGATGCCGCGTTCGAGGCGGCCGTCGCTATAAACGAGCGCCAGCGACATGCCATCCAGCTTCAACTCGCACATGTATTCAAGGTCGGTGCGCCCGCTCAGTTCGTGCACCCGCCGTTCCCAATCGCGCAGCTCTTCTTCGCTGTAAGCGTTGTCGAGCGAGAGCATGGGAGAGGAATGCTTCGCTTTCACAAATCCCTCGCGCGGCTTGCCGCCTACGCGCTGCGTCGGCGAGTCCGGCGTCACCAGCTTCGGATGCTCGGCTTCGATCCGCTTGAGTTCGTTCATCAATTTGTCGAATTCGGCGTCCGAAATTTCCGGGGCATCCAGCACGTAATAGAGGTGCTCATGGTGCCGGATCTTCTCGCGCAGAGCTTCGATTTTCTTCTCGATGGCCGGACTGGACATGACTGGGAAATTATAGTGCGCTGCGGAGTTCTCAGCGCGTGGCGCGGGATTGCAGCCAGGATTGAAGAATCAGAACGGCGGCCATGCGGTCGACTGCTTGCCCGCGCTTCTTGATCGAAAGATCGGTTTCACGGAGCAGGCGGTTGGCTTCGGTCGAGGTCCAGCGCTCGTCCCAGAGATGGACGGTCAGGCCGAAGTGGGCGTGCAGATCGTCGGCGAAACGGCGCATCTTTTCCGATTGCGTTCCTTCGGCGCCGCTTAAGCGCAGGGGCAGGCCGACCACAATTTCGCAGACTTCGTATTTCGCCAGCACCTGTCCCAGAGCCTCCAGATCGCGGCGTTTGTTCTGACGCTGGATGGTATCCAACCCCTGCGCGGTGATGCCCAAGGGGTCGGTGACGGCGACTCCGATTCTTTTCGAGCCGACATCGAGGGCGAGGATGCGGCTGTGGGCGGGGGTTACCGGCGGTTCCATTGGTCTATTGTAGATGCAATCAGATTTCCGCAATTCCAGTGATGCAAGAGCTCTCTCCGGTGGTGCAGGCGCTCGAGGATTTGCGCGTTCCGAGAGCCCTGGCATCGCTGATCAGTATGGTTGCGCTGCTGGTGGTGATCTATGGCGTCACCTCTGCTTACGTCGAGTCGATGAAACCTTATGCGGATTGGTTGGGAGAATGAGGAGCGAGGCCGGAAACTAGGGGACCATCCAAGGTACCCAGTAAGCTTGGGCCAAAGCCACGAGGCCTAGAATTGCGGCGAGCAAGAGGCTGTGCCAGAAAGTGGCACGGAGGATTTTACCTTCCTGTCCGATCAGGCCGACGGTCGTGACCCCGACCGCTATGTTCTGCGGTGAAATCATTTTCCCGGTGACCGCTCCGGAAGAATTGGTGGCAGCCAGCAGCACCGGGTTGAGATGGAGCTGATGAGCTGCTGCCACTTGCAGATTGCCGAACAGGACGTTGCTGGCAGTATCGCTGCCGCTGAGGAAACAAGCCATCCAGCCCAGATAGCTGCTCACCAAAGGAAAAGACAGGGCCGACCCGCGCCACCGCCGCGCCCAGCGTGTAGGCCATCCCCGAGTAGTTGTAGAGGTATGCCAGGCCGATAATCACCATGACGGTGAGGCCGGGAAACCGCAACTGGCGCAGCGTCTTCGATCCCGACTTCAGAAAAACCTGGGCACGGACTCCAAAGCACAGCACGGTAAGCACGATGGCCGCGAGGACTGCGGTCCCTGGCCCAAGAGGCTGAAAGGAATAAAGAGCCGAGTAGGGTTTTTGGTAGAGAGTAATCAGAACGCCGTTGTGCAGGCTGGGAACTGGAATTGTGACTTGGCCTTTCTGGAAGAGCTTGAGGTAGGACCAGAAGATCATCACGGCGGAGAGGATGGCCCACGGCAGCCAAGCCGCGAATGCCTGTCTTAAGGAGAGCGCGGCAGGCTTCAGATCGGAAGCGATGACCGAGCCACCTGGGGTCCAAATGTGAAGAAAAGCTGCCAGGGCAGCAATCGAAGCTGAGGCGGCGATCACGTCGGTTACGTAAGGCCCCCACAGGTTCGAGACCAGGAACTGAGCTAGCGCGAAGGTGATGCCGGCGACCAGAGCTGCCGGCCAGGTTCGTTTCAAGCCCTTGCCCCCCGCGACCACCCACACGAGGTAAGCCGGAAGCATAAAGGCGAGAAGAGGAGTTTGTCTCCCCACCATGGCAGAGAGCTTGAAGAGGTCGAGTCCAGTGACTCCAGCCAGGGCGATGATAGGAATGCCCAACGCACCGAAAGCCACAGGAGCTGTGTTCGCAATCAGCGCGACAATAACCGCTTGGCGTGCTGCAAAACCGAGACCCACCAGCAGGCAGGCGGTCACGGCGACCGGCGCTCCGAAGCCCGCGTTGCCTTCCAGGAGCGCTCCGAAGCAGAAAGCCACCAGAATTGCCTGAATGCAAGGGTCGCCCGAAGCGTGCTCTTCCATCCAGCGGCGAAGCAGTTCAAACTTGCCCGTGTCTTGTGTGAGGTTGTAGAGCCAGAGGCCTCCGAAAACGATCCACAGGACCGGCCAGAGGGCGTAGATGAAACCGTAGGCAGTGCTCCACAGCACAAGCGCTAGTGGCATGTGCCAGACGAGTATCGCCAGCAATCCGGTCACGCCCAGACCCCACAGCGAGGCAAACAGACCGCTTTTGCGCAGACCTCCCATCAAAACGAGTATGAGGATCAGGGGAAGTGCAGCCACGAGTGCGGAGAGAGCGACAGAGTGCAACTGGATCAAGCGGCTGCGGCCAGATTGCAGTAAGTGCCAAGGTCATTTCTTCGCTCCTGGAACAGCGCGACCGCTGGTTTGAGGTGATGGGCTTTCTTCGTCCGCCGCATCGCTGGAGTGGGTGGTTACAGGACGCTTTGGCCGTTCGTCCACGTGGAGTTGGAAGATGTCCGGCCGGGCGTAATGGCCTACAACATCCAGGTCGTACTTGCCGCGGATGATCTGCCCGCGATCGATCTCGGCGGTCAGAATCACTTCATCTTCCGTGTTCGGCCCGGCGAGAAAATTGCCGAATGGACCGACAATACAGCTGCCGCCGCGGGTAACGACCGCTTCGGGATCTTTGCCGTAAACTGAATCGTAATCACTGGGAAAATCACGCCGCCGGTTGAATTGGTTGCAGGAAAGCACGAAGCAGCGCCCCTCCACGGCGATGTGCCGCATGGAAGCGGTCCAGGAGTCCCGGCAGTCGGCGGTGGGCGCGCAATAAATCTCAATGCCTTTGGCGTACATCGCCGCTCTCATCAACGGCAGGTAGTTCTCCCAGCAGATCACCGCGCCCAGCTTCCCCAGGGGAGTCTCGAACACCGGCAGGGTGGAACCATCGCCGAAACCCCACACCAGACGCTCTGATCCGGTTGGCATGATCTTGCGGTGCTTGCCTAGAAAGCTGCCGTTTGGGGCGAAGAACAACACGGAGCAGTAAAGAGTGCCGCCGTCGCGTTCGACTACACCAATGACAAGATAAATGCTGTTGCTGCGCGCCGTCCGGCCAAGGTCCTCAACAGCCGGACCAGGTACGTCGACGCTGCTTTCCCAGTATCTACGGAAGTCTTCGCGGCCTTTGTCCGACCGTGCACCGACCACCGCGCCAAAGTCGAGCCCCCGGGGGTAGCCGGAGACGAAGGCCTCGGGGAAGAGCACCAACTGTGCACCCTGACGGGCAGCCTCGCGGGTAAGGGCGTGAACCTTCTCCAAGGTGTGCTTACGATTGAAAACAACGGGGGCGGCTTGGACAACCGCCACTTTCACAGGCTGCGGGCCTGATTCCTTGCGGGGTGCTTGCTTCATAATTCAAAGGAGAACCGGTGAGGGGCCTTTGGTTGCGGGCACTATACACCAACCCAAGTCTTTCTTGGTTGGAATTTCCAGAAATATCTACAGCGTCTGCCGCCGATTGAGATCAGGTTGCGGCTATCCGGAAATAATTCCAAGGGGAAAGTTGCCGACTAACCGCCAACGATCGGCGTATCCCTCTGTCAAGGTGCTGCGCAAGCTATAATTGCGCGCACGAATGACTCTTACCTCGGGCACCAGACTTTCTGGCCGGATGACGGGCAGCCGACTAGAAAAGGCCAGTCCCAATAGCTGTGGAGTGCAGTCCAAGAAAGATAAGATGCCACGCGCGCGTTATCTCGTCTCTCGTTTAAACCGGATTGCGCTCTAGTGGTGCCCCCCGCCATGCGTACTACCCCGATATCCGGGGAGGGCGTGTTCAGCCTTCGCTTCATGGCCGGCATTGCCTACGTTGCCTCGCCCATCCCGCGCCTCGTTTCCCTGGAAGTGGTTGAAGCGTTCCGCCCCGCGCTCCGGCAACGGTCCAGCGTAACCGTGATGAGGATCAAAGCGGTTGTCGACATGGCCGAAAAAGCCGTGAGGGCCGTGAAACCAGGGGCCAGCTCCAAGAAACACCCCGCGAACAAACCAATCGGGCCCATAGTAGCCGTACGGAGCACAGTCATATGGGGCATAGTCGAAGTACCCGTAAGGACACACGGGAGCCGGTCCGATGCTTACGCCGACGGCAACCTGGGCTAGCGCCACAGGTGTACACCATAAAAGCGCAGTTGTGAGAACTGCGAAAGCAAGCGCATTGACTTTGAACATGATTACTCCTTGATTCGTTCAGAGTTTCAACCTGGACAACTGAGGGCCAGCATAATACCTAAGGATCAGTACCGGCAAGTCGGCTTGCAGGAACGGATCTCGCACTTGGCATCGATTCTGGCCGGATGACGAGCTATCCGGAAGCAATCCACATGGCAGCGTCACGCTCGCATCGAAAAACCGACCCCCTACCCGAAATTCGCTGGACCAGCCTTCTGCGATCTGACCTCCGACCTTGTGCAATGTATTCTTCAGTCCCTGTACTCCAGCCACTTTGTGGCAATCTGAAAAGACCTCTACACTGGAACCTTGCGCGCTCTGATCACGCTGTTCTTGGTTGCGGTTCTCGCCGCTGGCGGCTGGGCGGCGTTTCAGGTCTATGCCCCAGTCCTGCCTCCAGCGCAATACTTCTCTGCTTTTGCATTCCGGGTATTCGACGCGGCGCATTGCGGCGGAGTTGAAGAAGGCTGGGGTGATCCGCAGCGAACTTGCCTTTCGACTGTGGCACTCGACGCATCGAAAGCTGTCCCTAAAGGCAGGTGAGTACCTTTTTGAGCGGGAGGCGACGCTTCCTCAGGTTTACGAGCGGATCGCGCACGGCGATATCTACTTCCACGAGGTCACCATTCCTGAGGGCTACACCATGTTCGACATCGGCAAGGCGATGGAGGACGCGGGGCTCGGGCCGGCGGCCGATTTTGTGCATGTCGCCGAAACCCAGACGCAGCTGATTTCGGACTTGGCCCCGGACGCCAAGTCGCTCGAGGGTTATCTGTTCCCCAACACCTACCAGTTCACGCGGACCGAGAGCTTGGAGGAAATGGTGGGGGTGATGGTGCATCAGTTCCGGCAGGTGGCGCAACAGATCGGGCTGAACTCCGACGTGCCTCGGGTCGTGACCATGGCTTCGATCGTGGAGAAAGAGACGGCGGCTCCGGAGGAACGGCCGCGTGTGGCCAGCGTGTACTACAACCGGTTGGCGCGAAAGATGGCGCTCGATGCCGATCCGAGCGTGATCTACGCCGAGTTGTTGACCGGTACGTACTCGGGAAAACTGCATCATGACGACATGGCGGTAAATTCGCCATACAACACCTATCGCTTCCCGGGACTGCCACCGGGACCCATTGGCAATCCGGGGAAGAGCGCCCTGGAAGCAGCCCTGCACCCTGACAGCACAAAATTCCTTTATTTTGTTAGCGATGGCAACGGGCATCACCGCTTCTCCCGCAGCCTGGAAGAGCACAATCGGAACGTCGCTGCCTATCGCCGCGCCCTTGGCATGCGGTAAAACGCCGCTCTGCTGGTCGGTGCCCAGCCCCTAAAGGGGCGTCTGATTTTGAAGACCTCACGGTATCGCTAAAGCGATACCCTGATACGAAACCAGAGTTTTTCCCCAGCCTGTGAAGGCGTACCCTGATACGAACTGCACCTACACCGCAGGGCAGTGGGGTGAAAAGCACCACCACCACCAGGTAGTGGCTCAATTTGAATTTACACAGGCTAGCGGTCGACGCTGAGTTCGTGGCATGATTGGCTATGCCTAGTCGAGCAAGCAAGGATCGAGATTTCTTCACAAATGCCCGCCGAGTGGTAGAACAAGCCATCGGAGAGCAGATGGACGGAAAGCCGCTCGAAAAGGAACCGCCGAAGAACGAAGCTGCAGCTGCGTTATCTAAATTGGGTGCTGCCAAAGGGGGCAACGCCCGAGCCGCTAAACTCAGTTCCGCCCAGCGAAAGGCTATCGCCAAGAAAGCTGCCAAGGCTCGCTGGGAGGATTAACCCCGTCTAGGCGTGAAGCGAAGCACATTGCCAGTTCCAGATCGCAGACTTTCCCGTAATTGGGGCATGGCAGCTACATCTGGCGCTTCCCCTGATAGATAACCCGGAGCAAGACAAGCCAGTGATTCGATGTCAGCAGCATTGAGCATTAGATCACTCTGAATTTGTTCTGGTGTCTTTATACCTTCAGCTACGTTCGCAATTTGAAAGTGCGACGCTTGCAGTGTGACGAAATCTGGAATTTTGTAGGAGCAAAGGCGAAGAACGCAACTCCTGAAAAGAAAGCTGAAGGCTGGGGCGATACTTGGACATGGACCGCGCTAGATGCCGACACGAAGCTCTGCGTTAGCTATTTGGTGGGCGGACGCGATCTGGGATGGGCTACAGAGTTTATGGAGGATTGCGCCAGCCGGATCAGCAATCGCGTACAAATCACAACAGATGGTCACCGCGCTTACCTGGAGGCGGTCGAAACCGCATTCGGAGCGGACATCGACTACGCTCAACTGCAAAAGATTTACGGCGCAGCAATTGAGAACGAGACGCGGTATTCTCCGGCCCGCTGCATCGGCTGCGACATGAAAGTCGTGAGCGGCAATCCCGATCCGAAGCATGTGAGCACCAGTTTCGTAGAACGTCAGAACCTATCCATGCGAATGAGCATCCGCCGATTCACTCGCCTGACGAACGCATTTTCGAAGAAAGTTGAGAACCATGCGGCTGCTGTGGCTCTGTGGTTCATGTACTACAACTTCTGCCGTGTGCATCAGACGTTGCGAGTAACGCCAGCGATGGAAGCCGGAATCAGCAACCATGTTTGGAGCATCGAAGAACTTGTGGGATTATTGGAAAGTCCCTCATCAAAGGGGTAGCGTGATGGCTGTAGATGATTGCGAGACTGAATACCACCTGACCAGGAATGGATGGGTGATCGGAACGTCATACTATTTCGGCGAAGTCGATGGCAAGGAAATCTCGCCGCCAGCAGATCGGGTGCTGACTGTCGTAGGGAGAATTTATCAACGATCAGGATGGTCACCGGAAGAGAGATCGTTATCGGAACAGTGGCGTTCTCCAAACATATCGAATTCCGAACTCAGCAAACTTCAACAAGACTTTCCGTGCCCATTCAGTAAATAAAATTCAAATTGAGCCACTACCCACCACCAGGCTGCCAATGCGCTGAACCCTCCGCTGCCTTATACTAGTTAGATACCCATGAGGCAAGAGTTCCCCCAGGTATCGGTATAGGAATGCATCGTCTTCATCTGCGCCAGCTTTTTCTATTATTTCTGACGGCGGCTACTATTCCGCTGAGCGGGTGTCTGTTCCGGACACGGACCGTGGAGCGGCAGTTTTCAGATCGGCCGCTGAAGACCGCGACCCAACAGGAACTGATCGAATACGTCAACACGCAGGCTGCCAAGATTCAGTCCATGCAGGCGACCGTGGATATTGACGCTTCGGCTGGAGACCCGAAAAACGGCCGAATTACCGATTACAAAGAGATTCGCGGCTACATACTGGCGCGCAAGCCGGCCATGCTCCGGATGAAGGGCCTGCTGCCGTTGGTGAGAAATACGGCCTTCGATATGGTGAGCAACGGGCAGGAGTTCAAGCTGTGGATCCCTCCCAAGAACAAGTTTTTCGTGGGTCTGAACGATGGTGATAACTACCAGCCTGACAAACGCCTGGAGAACCTGCGGCCGCAGTACATTTACGACGCCATGCTGATGCCGGAAGTCGGCCAGGACGAGATTGGAGTGCTTGAAAACGGCTATGAAACCGTCCTGGACACGAAGAAACATCGGGTCGAGCAGCCGAATTACGCCTTGGCGATCATCCGCAAGGGTCCCCAGGGATGGTATCTAGCGCGCAAGATCGAGTTCAGCCGAACCGACCTGCTGCCGCACCGGCAAAGGATCTACGACCTGCAGGGAAACGTCGCAACCGACGCGCACTACCAGGATTACAAAGATTACGCTGGGACTACCTTCCCGAGCACGATTGAGATCGAACGGCCGCGGGAAAATTATGACATCACCCTGAACATGGTCAAACTGGAAATCAATAAAGCACTGACCGACGACCAGTTTGCGCTGGAGCAGCCGCCTGGAGCGGAAGTGGTGCACCTCGATCCCTCCAACACCCGGGCGGCGGCGGCGAAAACGATGGATAGCCGAAGCAAGTAGTTTTCCGGAAAAAGCATGATGAATCGCATGATCGTCGGGAATCTGGTGCATCGGCCGGTGCGCTCGCTGATCAGCATCGTAGCGGTGGCGCTCGAAGTGGCGATGATTCTGCTGATTGTGGGATTCTCGCTGGGGATGCTGCAGGATTCGCGCACGCGAACCGCGGGCATCGGAGCGGATGTGATCGTGCTGCCCCCGGGGTCATCTTTCATTGCCGGGCTGACGGGCAGCCCGATGCCGATCAAGGTGGCTGGCATTCTGGCCAAACTGCCACACGTGGAACACGTGGCTCCGGTGATCACACAGGTCTCAACCGCTGGGTCGCTGGAGATCATCGCCGGAATCGATCTGGCGAGTTACGAGAGCATGTCCGGCGGCTTTCACTATCTGAAGGGCGGCCCGTTCCGGGGCCCGAATGACGTGATTGTGGACGACCTCTTCGCCCAGTCCAAACATGCCAAGATCGGGGACACGATTGAGATCCTCAATAACCCGTTCCACATCTGTGGCATAGTCGAGCGCGGCAAGGGCGGACGGAAATTCCTTCCTCTGAGCACCTTGCAGGATTTGACCGGGGGCAAAGATAAGGCCTCGGTGATGTACCTCAAACTCGACGACCCCGCCAACGCGGATGCGGTGGTAGACGAGATCAAGCAGGTTCCGGGCATGGAACGCTACGTCGCCAGCTCGATGGCCACTTACCTTTCCATGATGACCCCAACTCACATTCCCGGTCTTTCAACCTTTATCGACGTGGTGATCGGGATTGCGGTGGTCATCGGGGTCCTGGTGATTTTCCAGGCGATGTATACGGCGGTGATGGAGCGGACGCGTGAAATCGGCATTCTGAAGTCGATGGGAGCGTCGAAGGCCTATATCGTGAACGTGGTGCTCAGGGAAACGGCGCTGCTGGCCTTGGGGGGCATCCTGCTGGGCATCGTGGCGAGCGTGGCAGCCCGGACCCTGATTCACAGCCGGTTACCTCTCACGCCCATGGTACTGGCCCTGGGATGGATTGGGCGTGCAGCCGTGATCGCCCTGGCGAGCGCCGTTGGCGGCGCGCTGTATCCGGCATTCAAGGCGGCGCAGAAAGATCCCATCGACGCGCTGGCATACGAGTAGGGACGCGACTCCTCAGATTCGCTTTTGGTTCGCCCCTTCGCGGTCGGCCTTTTTTCACCAATAATTTTCCTCGCAAATCGGCGGAGAATGCACGATACTGCCCGTGAAACTGCGCCGTGCTATAATCACGCGCCGTTGCGCAAGAGTAGTGCAGTTCCGCAGCACGTTGTCCTAATTCCCTGGCCCTGCTCGCGAATGCGTGCTGGTGACCACAAATACGCAGGAGGAGATATGCGCTTCAATGATCCGACTCTCTATGGTCGGGACGATGAAACCGATGAGTTCAGCGACAGCGGCGCCTATGGCGAATCGCTGGAAGAAGATTTAGATGAAGAAGAAGAGGAAGAAGAAGAACCCGCGCTGGTGGAGGAGGACGACGAACTTCCCATGCCTCCCGCGCCTGTGGCAGAACCCGCACCCGTAACTCCGTCGGGCGGCGGATCGAGTGCGCCTCCCAAGAAGAAGGCACCTGCCAAGAAAAAGGCAGCCAAGAAGGCGGCGAAGAAGCCGGCTGCCAAGAAAAAGGCAAAACCGGCGAAGAAAAAGAAAGCAGCAAAAAAGAAGAAAGCGGCGAAGAAGCCAGCCCGAAAAGCGGGAAAGAAGAAAGTCGCCCGCAAGAAGAAACGTCACTAGCGGTTCACGCCAGCCACCAAGATGATGGCGGGAGCCCGGCTCTTTGCGGCCCCCGCCATCTCACTCTTTTTCTTCTGACACGATGGCGTCCGCCTCGATTTCCAGCAGCATTTCTGGAGAAACCAGGGCCGTGATCGCCATCATGGTGCTGGCAGGACGAATGTCGCGGAAAAACTCCCCGTGGGCCTTTCCCACTTTTTCCCAATCCGCAATGTTGGTAAGGAACACCCGCGTGCGAACCACATCTTGCAAAGAGGCTCCGGCCCTCTGCAACGCCCGTTCGATGTTCTTGAGGGTCTGCACGGCCTGCGCGTAGGCATCGCCGACGCCGACGATCTTGCCGTCGGCTCCGGTTGCCGTTGTGCCCGCAACATGGATGTGTGCGCCGACGCGAACCGCACGAGAGTAACCGACGATCGGCTCCCATGGCGCTCCGCTTGCAATGTTGATTCGCTCCACTCTGCCTCCGTTTCTCGCGTGCTTCCTGGTAAATAGATTCGCGGGACCAACTTTTGATCCAGGCAATGCGGGAATTAGCAGCCGCCTGCGTTCAGCTGCCAACAGATACCCGCCGAAACACCGCGCCCCGCACTAACGTCTAACAATGCAGTGGTTCAATGGTCACTTGCATTTGATCATCGATTTCACGGTATCTAATGCGCACGAGTTCTTGTTCCGAATCGGAACAAGAGGGCCAAAATTGGGGAAGGAAGTAGGGGCCATGGAGATTCCGGAAACGCATCCGCTGCAGCAGTTGTTTGTTGAATTGGTCGGCCGTCATTACGCCCAAGAGATCGGAATTCGCGATCCGCAAGTCGTGAGTTACGTCGCGCATCTGCTATCGGAGTTTTGCGACGCCGAGCAGTTGCTAAAGATCCGCAATGCGGCAGGGAAACCGTTGAACGATGTCGGCGAGATGCTGATCGAGTCGGACCCGATCTACGGTCCGGCGCCTTCGTTCGACCGCGAGCGCCAGGTGCGCAAGCATATTGGCGACTTCACGCTGTTCTACGCTGGCATGTTTCCGGAGAGCATCAACCATTACCGCCTGCGCCGCCAGCGAGTCGAGAGCTTTGTGGATTGGGTGAAAGCCGGAAAAGAAAGCTACTATATCGTTTCCAAGTTCGAGCACTTCGAATACGCCAAGGTGGCGCCACTATTCGCGCAACTCTCGCAGAGATTCGAGCAGTGCGTCTATGGGCTGAACCTGGTGAAGAACGAGCTTGAGGTAATGCAGCATCCGATCGCGCGGATGAGCAACGAACTTATTATGTAGAAATTGCAAGAGGTCAGATTGCAGAGGTAAAAACCCGCGCGTCGTGATTCTTGGATTTCACCTCTGCAATCTGACCTCTGACCTCTGACCTCTCACGAATCGTCGGCCGACGATTTCGTGCTTCCCTTCCAGCACGATCCCTATCGCTTCCGAGTAAGCGATGTGTTCCTGCTCTAGGATGCGTTCCGCCAGCGTGTGCTCATCGTCGGAATCGAGCACTGGCACGGTCTTCTGGACAATGATGGCGCCGTGATCGAGTTCCTCGTCCACGAAATGCACCGTGCAGCCTGACACTTTCACACCATAGGCGAAGGCTTGCTGTTGCGCTTCGAGTCCCGGGAAGGACGGCAGCAAGGACGGATGGATGTTGAGAATTTTCCCGGGGAATTGGCGCACGAACCAGGACGAGAGCAGGCGCATGTACCCGGCGAGGCAGATGAGATCGACTTGGCGCTCCTTGAGAGCGGCCACAACTTCGCGATCGTGTTCTTCACGCGGCTTCCCTTTCGATGGAATGACGAGCGCGTGAGAGGCCTCGGTGGCGGGCGACTTCAAGACCGGGAGCATCGGCACGGTTTGAAATCACGACCGCGATGCGGGCATCGGGTATCCGGCCGACTGCAACGCTGTCGGCGATGGCTACGAAGTTGGAGCCGCGTCCGGAGAGGAGGATGCCGAGATTGTTCATACGACAACAATATACCGTGACAAATTTACGTTAAGAGACGAACTTGCGGGACTAACGCTTTTTAGCTGAACATGACCTTGCGATCGCCTTTGACGATGCGGCCGACGCTATAGAATTTTTCTCCGGCACGCTCCAGCAGAGTCTGTGCTTTCTTGAACTTCTTGGCGGGAACCACGATCAGCATGCCGAGGCCCATATTGAAGGTGCGAAGCATTTCTTCCTCGGTGACGTTGCCGAGTTTCTGGAGATGTTCAAAGACAGGCAGAACCGGCCAGGTGCCGAGCTCGATTACGGCCGACGTGCCTTTGGGCAAGACTCGGGGCAGGTTTTCGGTGATGCCGCCACCGGTGATATGCGCCAGCGCCGCCACACATTCGCCCGCGATCATCTTGCGAATGATCGACCAGTAGCTGCGATGGGTGCGCATGAGTTCGTTGCCAACCTTGTTCTTGATCTCGCTGACAAAAGTTTCGAGAGAATAGCCGGCGACCTCAAAGAGCAGTTTGCGCGCCAGCGAGTATCCGTTGGTGTGCAGGCCGTTGGAGGGCAAGCCGAGGACGCAATCCCCCACCTGCACATCTTTGCCGCTGATGATGCGGTCGCGTTCGACCACACCGACGATGAATCCGGCAAGATCGTATTCGCCCTCGGGATAGAATCCAGGCATTTCGGCGGTCTCGCCGCCAATCAGGGCGCAGCCGTTATGTTTGCAGGCTTCGGCCACTCCGCCAACAATTTTTTCGGCGACCTCCGGGTCGAGTGTTCCCGTGGCCAGGTAGTCCATGAAAAACAACGGCGCTGCACCCTGCACCGCGATATCGTTCACACAGTGATTGACCAAGTCGCCACCGACGGTGTGGTGCATTTTCATGTCGAAGGCCACTTTTAACTTCGTGCCCACGCCATCCACGCTCGAAACCAGCACCGGATCCAAATACTTTTTGTCGACCGAGAACAGCCCGCCGAATCCGCCAATCTCGCTCAGCACTCCCTTGGTAAAGGTTTTGTGGGCCAGATACTTGATGCGCTGCTTGGTGCGGTTGCCACGATCAATGCTGACACCGGCATCGGCGTAGGTGATCGAGTCGTGTTGAACGTTAGGGTTCTGGGCCACGTTATTAGTCCGTCGTCTTTAGACCTTCACTGCCAGGGTGGAGAGATCGGGTGCGCCACCCAGCCGGAGGAAGCATTTCAGGCGCAACAAATTTTAGCACGTCTGGAGTTGCCTCCGGCTTTTCCAATGGCGACCCGCGAAGGCGCTATAATGCTGGTCCAAATCGTTTCTCCCGGAGACAAGCATGAGAATTCTGAGTCGTCTTCCTTTTCGCCGTGCTCACGATTCCGTTTGCGGCGACGCAACAAGACCAGGACACGACGCCCGAGGCCACGAAGCAGGCCGCGACGAAGAAGGATAAAGGCAAGAAGGAACCAGCGCCGGCAAGCGCCGCGACTCCGGATAAGACGGCGGAAAGCGGCAAGCCCGCGGAGCCACCCAAGCCCGACTCCAGCGAAGCTACGGATAAAGACAAGGAAGAACATTACGATGTGGCCGAAGTCCCGCCCGTAATCACGCATCACCAGATCACGCTCAACGGCAAGACTCTTAGTTATACGGCGACGGCCGGGAGGCTTCCCATCAAGCGCGGAGATGGCAAGACGGAAGCCGAAATGTTTTTCGTCGCCTACACCCTCGACGGACAGGATGCCGCAAAACGCCCGCTGACGTTCGCGTTCAACGGCGGCCCCGGATCGGCCTCGGTGTGGCTGCATATGGGCGCGCTCGGACCGAAGCGCGTTGTCTTGCAACCGAACGGCTTCATGCCGGCGGCGCCTTATCGTCTGGAAGACAATCCCGACACGCTGCTCGATCGCAGCGACATCGTGATGGTGGATGCCATGTTGACCGGTTACTCGCGGGCCGCGACCGCGGAACTCACCAAGAAATTTCTCGGCGTAAAAGGCGATGTGGAAGCCTTCGGAGAATTCATCCGCCTCTACATTTCCCGCTACGATCGTTGGAGTTCTCCGCTCTTCTTGCTCGGGGAAAGTTACGGCACGACGCGTGCGGCAGGCATTGCCGGATACCTGGCCGATCACGGCATCGCTTTCAACGGCGTTACCCTGCTTTCGATGGCTGTGGATTTCCAAACGCTCGACTGGACTAAGTCGAACGACCTGCCTTATTTTCTGCTGGTTCCCACTTTCAACATGATCGCTGGGTACCATCACAAGCTTTCTGCCGATTTAACCCAGGATGTGGCAAAGACGCGCGAGGAAGTCGTGCGCTGGTCAATGAATGACTACGCGCTGGCTTTGGGCAAAGGCGACGCCATGACGCCGGAAGAGCGCCGCAAGATTGTGGAGCAACTGTCACGATACATCGGATTGCGGCCGGAAGTGATCGAAGCCCACAATCTGCGCATTGACGTTCCCACTTTTACGCACGAACTGCTGCTCGATCAGAAACTGGTCGCTGGTCGGCTCGATGGGCGCTTCAGCAGCCCAAATCCAGACGAGGACCGTTTGTTTTATGATCCGACGAGCGCCGCCATCCTGCCGCCTTACAATTCGGCGTTCAACAACTACCTGCGCACCGAACTCAATTACAAATCCGACATGCCCTACCGGGTTTTCGCCTACGATCAACCCGGCTTCCGCGATTGGGAGTGGGGCAACGCCGTGGAAGGCTTTCCCAGCACGGCGGGCGGGTTGCGGTCGGCCATGATCAAGAATCCATATATGAAAATTCTGGTGATGGAGGGCTATTACGATCTGGCTACACCTTTCGCCGCCGCCAACTGGACCATGGATCACCTGAACCTGGACACACAGTATCGGCAGAATGTTTCGTACGCCACGTACAACGCAGGGCATATGGTGTACATCGATCGAGCCGAACATGACAAGATGAAAAAGGATCTGGTCGGCTTCATGGAGAAATGCCTGTCGAAATAGCGAAGGCTCGTGTGGGGACGGGCGCCCTCGCCCGTCCAAGCCGAGCGCAAGCTCGGCAACTGCGTGTAGCCACGGCAACTCTGGAATTCGCGGTAATGCGGGAGATTTCCTAACGCTGAACGCATGCGCGCCGCCGTCATCTTCGGTTTGGGAACTTCGCTGGCGGACTTAAAGCCGTTTCAAGCTAGTTCTTCGGCCGAGTGGTTGCAGGGACTGCCGGCGTCCTCCGGGGACGCTGACGCCATCCTGATTTTTGGCGGGGACGGCACCATTCACCGTCATCTCCCGGCGCTGGTGCGGCTGCGCCTTCCTGTGCTGATCGTCCCGGCCGGCAGCGGAAATGACTTTGCCCGGGCGCTGAAACTGCGCTCCGTGCAAGACTCCCTGCGCGTCTGGCGTGATTTCGAATCGGGGAAGATTCAAGCACAGGCCGTGGATCTCGGAGTCATCGTTCCATCGGCTGCGCCAGAGCGCACCCACTACTTCTGCGGCGTGGCCGGGTGCGGCCTGGACTCTGCCGCCGCCCGGCGAGCCAATCAGATGCCGCGCTGGCTGCGCGGACACGGCGGCTATGCCCTGGCGTTATTGCCGCTGCTGCTCAAACTTCCCGCTTATTCCATGCGGCTGGCACAGGCGAATGGCGAGGATCATACTGAATCCGAAAAGCTTACTTTGCTCGCGGCCTTCGCCAATACGCAGTTCTATGGCGACGGCATGCGCATCGCGCCGCAAGCGGATTTTGCGGATGGCAAGCTCGACATCTGCCGCATCAGCAAGCTGAATCCCTTCAAACTGTTTTGCATGTTTCCGACAGTGTACTTCGGGCGGCATCTCTTGATGCCTGAAGTTGAGTACTCGCGGGCCGAGCGAGTGCATGTACAGACTGAAACTCCGATCGAGATCTATGCTGACGGAGAATTTGTGTGCGAGACGCCCGCCGACATCTCAGTGGCTGCGGGGGCACTGCGGGTGATTTATTCAGCGACGGTAACGGTAGACCATGGGGACGGGGCTTTGCCCCGTCCAAGCGGGGCGAAGCCCCGCCACCACACGATCTAGTGCACTCGCCCGTAGCGTGCATCGAGCGCAAGATTCAGTTCAAGCACATTCACGCGCGGCTCACCCAGAAATCCGAATTGCCGGTTCTCGGAGTGCTCCAGCACGAGGCGTACGACTTCAGCTTCCGGAATCTTGCGTTCCGCAGCGACGCGTCGAATCTGGAACTCGGCCGCTGCCGGTGAGATATCCGGATCCAGTCCTGAGCCCGATGTCGTCACCAGATCGACGGGGATGGGAACGCCGGGATTTTCGGCTTGCAGCTTGGCGACGTCTCCATTGACGCGAGTAATCAACTGCGCGTTGGTCGGGCCGAGATTTGAACCGCTGGAGGCGGTGGCATCGTAGCCAGCGGCGCCCGCCGCGGATGGCCGCGAATGAAAGTAGCCCGGCCCCGAAAAGGGCTGCCCGATCAGGCGCGAGCCAATCACCACCCCGTCTTTCCCCTGGATCAGCCCACCGTTGGCTTGTTTTGGAAAGATCAGCTGCGCCAGTCCGGTTACCAGCAGGGGATAAAGAATTCCTAACAGGACCGTGGTCGCAATCGTCATAAGTACCGCTGTAATCAGATTTTTCTTCATAAGATCTTCTCTATAAGTGGATGGTGAGTAGTGGTTGGTGAGTAGCCAAAACCAAGCCACGAAAAACTATTCACTGACCATTATCCACTGTCCCTAAGCCAGTTTGATGCCGGTGATAAGCATGTCAATCAGCTTGATGCCTATGAACGGGACCACCAAGCCGCCGAATCCATACACCAGCAGATTTTGCCGCAGCAGAGATTCGGCGCTCATCGGCTTGTACGCGACCCCTCGCAGGGCCAGCGGAATCAGGGCAACGATGATGAGCGCGTTAAAAATAACGGCGGAAAGAATTGCGGACTGCGGCGTTTGCAGCCGCATGATGTTCAGCGCATTCAGCACCGGGAATGTTCCGGCAAACATCGCAGGAATGATCGCAAAATATTTGGCCACGTCATTCGCAATCGAAAACGTGGTGAGCGCTCCGCGCGTCATCAGCAATTGTTTGCCGATTGCCACCACCTCGATGAGCTTGGTGGGATTGGAATCCAGGTCCACCATGTTCCCGGCCTCTTTTGCTGCTTGCGTGCCCGTATTCATGGCCACGCCCACATCGGCCTGAGCCAGCGCGGGGGCATCGTTGGTGCCGTCGCCGGTCATGGCAACCAGTTTTCCGTCGCCCTGCTCGCGGCGAATCAAATCCATCTTGTCTTTCGGAGTCGCCTCTGCCAGAAAATCGTCCACGCCCGCCTCGCGCGCGATCGCCGCCGCGGTCAGAGGATTGTCGCCGGTGATCATGACCGTCTTGATCCCCATGGCGCGCAGTTGATTGAAGCGCTCGCGCATCCCGCCTTTGACGATGTCTTTCAGGTAGATCACGCCCAGCGCCCGCCGATTCTCCGCGACCACCAGCGGAGTTCCTCCCGAGCGCGCGATCTGCTCCACGCTGGCCTGGATCTCGCGCGGCAACGAGGTGCCGAACGGCTGCAGGTATTTGGTGATGGCGTCAACCGCTCCTTTGCGAATCTCGCGGCCGTCCAGGTTCACGCCCGACATGCGGGTCTGCGCGGTGAAGGGAACGAACACGGCTTCGTGCGAAGCCAGTTCGCGGCCTCGCAGAGCGTATTTCTCTTTTGCCAGCACGACAATCGATCTCCCTTCGGGTGTCTCGTCGGCTAGCGAAGAGAGTTGAGCGGCGTCGGCCATCTCGGCGGTGGTGATTCCCGGCGCGGGGATAAACTCCGCTGCCTGGCGGTTGCCGAGCGTGATGGTTCCCGTCTTATCGAGCAGCAAGGTGTTCACGTCTCCGGCGGCTTCTACAGCGCGCCCCGACATGGCCAGGACGTTGTGCTGCACCAGGCGATCCATGCCAGCAATGCCGATTGCGGAAAGCAGACCGCCGATGGTGGTCGGAATCAGACAGACCAGAAGAGAAACGAGCACGAATACCGTCTGCGGCGATCCCGAGTAAATCGCGAAAGGCTGCAGCGTAACGACCGCCAGCAGAAAAATGATGGTCAAGCCCGCCAGCAGAATATTGAGCGCGATCTCGTTCGGAGTCTTCTGTCGCTCCGCGCCCTCGACCAAAGCGATCATTCTGTCGAGGAAGGTTTCGCCGGGATTCGAAGTAATCCGGACCTTGATCACATCGGACAGCACCCGCGTGCCCCCGGTGACTGCCGAACGGTCGCCTCCGGCTTCGCGGATCACGGGCGCGGATTCACCCGTAATCGCCGACTCGTCCACCGAGGCAACACCTTCGATGACTTCGCCATCGCCGGGGACGAGTTCGCCCGCGACCACCATCACGACGTCGCCGGAACGCAGTTTGGCGCTTGGCACCGTCTCTGTCGTCCCGTTCGGCAGTAAGCGCTTGGCTACGGTTTCAGACCGGGCTTTGCGCAGTGTGTCGGCTTGCGCTTTGCCGCGTCCTTCGGCCATGGCCTCCGCAAAATTCGCAAATAGCACCGTGAACCACAGCCACAGTGTGATCTGCAGATTGAAGGCGAAGCTCTGTTTACCGCCGAATAAAAGGATGGTCGTGACCACGCTGCCAACCTCGACCACGAACATGACCGGATTCTTCATCATGGTGCGGGGATCGAGCTTGACCAGGGCATCGAACAGCGCCCGCCGGATGATTTTTACGTCCCACAAACTCTTGCTTTTCTTTTCTGCCATGTCTTACCTCAGAAACTCAGCCTCAGAAAGTTTTCCCTGCCATCATCAGCAGGTGTTCAAGTACGGGCCCCAGACTAAGCGCCGGGAAAAATGTGAGCGCTCCCACGATCAAAATCACCGACACCAGCAGAACTGTGAACAGGGGAGTAGTCACCGGAAACGTACCTGCCGAAGCCGGCACCGTCTTCTTTTTTGCCAGGTTGCCGGCAATCGCCAGCATGGGAATGATCATGAAGAATCGTCCCACCAGCATCGTCATCGCGCCCGAGGTGTTGTACCAGAGCGTGTTGCCGTTTATGCCCGCGAATGCCGAGCCGTTGTTTCCGGCCGACGACGTGAACAGATAGAGAATTTGGGTCAGACCGTGTGGACCCGCATTGCTGATGCTCGAGGTGCCAAATCCCTCGACCGATGAAATACCCGTAAGTGCCAGAATGATCAGCGGGAAAACAAGCGTGACCAGCATCGCCATCTTCACGTCGTAGGCTTCAATCTTCTTACCCAGGTACTCTGGCGTGCGCCCGACCATGAGCCCGGCGATGAACACCGACAACACCACGTAAATCAGGATGCCGTACAGACCCGCACCCACTCCTCCAAAAACAGTCTCGCTGAGCATGATGTTGACCAGCGGTACCATTCCACCCAGCGGAGTGTAGGAATCATGTACGCCATTGATGGCGCCACAACTTGCGTCGGTGGTGACGGTGGCAAACAATGCAGAATTGGCGATGCCAAAGCGCACTTCCTTGCCTTCCATGTTGCCGCCCGGTTGCTGCGCGGTGGCGTGTTGGTCAACTCCGTGGAGCAGAGGATTGCCCTTGGCCTCAGCCCAGTAAGCCGTTGTAACCCCGCACAGAAACAGAATCGCCATCGCCGCCCAAACCGCCCATCCGTGACGCGGCGACCCGGTCATCCGGCCCAGCGTGTAAGTAAGGCCTGCGGGGATCGCGAAGATGGAAAGCATCTGCAGAAAGTTGCTCAGGGGCGTCGGATTTTCAAAAGGATGCGAGCTGTTGGCATTGAAGAATCCGCCTCCGTTCGTGCCCAGCATCTTGATCGCCTCTTGCGAAGCAACCGGCCCCTGCGCAATGGTCTGGCCGGTCACGGTGTCCATCACCGCTTTGCCATCCGGCCCAACCATCGGCTTGCCGTCTGTTCCCGTCTTCTGGACCTGCTGCGGCTCGACCAGCTTCGCGGTGTCATACGGCTTGAGGTTTTGCACGACTCCCTGCGAAACCAGGAGCAGGGCATAGACGATGCAGATCGGTAGCAGCACCCACAAGGTAGAGCGGGTCATGTCGACCCAGAAATTCCCGATGGTGTCTTTTTCCTTCCGCGCAATGCCGCGAACGAATGCGATCGCCAGCGCAATGCCCACCGCTGCCGACGCGAAATTATGGTAGGCCAGGCCAGCCATTTGCGTGAGATAGCTCATGGTGGACTCGCCCGAATAGTTCTGCCAATTAGTGTTGGTGGTAAACGACGCGGCCGTGTTAAAGGCCAGCGCCTGAGCGACGGCCCCGAACTTCTGCGGATTCAATGGCAGCCACTGCTGCACTCTCTCAATCAAATAAAGCAGCAGCATGGTGGCGCCGCTGAACAGCAGCATGGTGAAAGCGTATTCCGTCCAGCGCATTTCGTGCTTTTCATCGACGCCGGTCACCCGATAGAGCAATCGCTCGAATCGGCCGAACCACGGGATCGAGAAAAGTGCGCTCCCGGCTGAACACTTTTGCCATGTACACGCCAAGCGGCTTCGTGATCGCCAGAATCAGAGCCAGAAATAAACCAATCTGCATCCAGCCATTGGTTGTCATTTCAGAATTTCTCCGGTTTCAGCAACGCATACAGCAGGTAGACCATCAACCCTGCACTTACAATCAGCATGATGATCGATTCAGCATTCATATTTGTTTGCCTCAGTCAATTTGCCTCAGGAGATTTTGTTCTCAGCGAATTCGATCGCAGAATTGCACATAAGCGAGCGACAGCGCGAAGAACGCTATCGCGACTACGACAAAGATCAGGTCTTGCATGGAACCTCCCTACAAATGACGACAAGTACTCGCTGACTTGTCGTCACGATCAAAACTCGACCCGCCCGGCTGAATTCAACCGGTCCCTATCCGGGGCAGAGTCCCGGGCGTCTTACCGAAGGCAAGCTGGTGGCTTGTGCTCATCCAAATTAAACAGGTCTCTCCATAAAAGTGCGCTAAGCGGTTCGTAAAGAAGTCATAAAGATAATGCGGGCTGCCGGGCATCTTGTGGGGCCTGTGGTCTTCCCGGTTTTCGTTGTATGCGCGGGTCCGGACCACTACACTTGAACCCGATAGAGCCATGAGGAAGAGCCTGAGGTTGATGCTGCGCCACGCTATGTATAACTTGCGTGGCGGCTTTTCTGATTCGCCCGCTCACCATCGCGCTGACGCTGGGTTGCGCCGGCGCATTCCTGTCGTGGTTGGAAGAAGTGTTTCCGGCTAGCCAGCGCCTGGGTACCTGCCGTCCTGTTCCCCTCGCACGCCGACCCGCAAGTCGCCCAAGTCATTCTGGCGGGCATTGCCGCCTCCATCATGACGGTGGTGTCGATCGTGTTCGCCATCCTGTTGATGACGCTCACCCTGGCATCGATGCAGTTCTCCCCGCGCATTATCGTCAGCTTTTCCAGGGACCGCGTGACGCAATGGACGCTCGGTATCTTCCTCGGCACTTTCTTGTACTGCCTGGCGGCGCTTCCGGCGGCTCGTTTGCTCCCTCACCCCTTCGAGCCCGTAGCCACCGTCCTTGGCGCGATGGTGCTGGCGCTGGTCTGCGTCGGGTTGCTGCTCTTTTTCATTCATCACATTTCGCAGGCCATCAGCGTCAATCACATTGTCGACAGAATCGCGGCAGAGACGGAAGCCATGATCGATGAAGTTATGCCCTGGCCGCACCGGGTGAACTATCTGGAGGATGCTGAACCGCTCCGACCCAATCCGAGCGAGGTGGCCGTCTTGAGCCACGATTCCGGCTACATCCGGTTCGTCGATACCGGGCGCCTGGTCGCCCTGGCGAAGCACTATCACGTCACCATCCGCGTTCTGCGCCGGGTAGGTCATTTCGTTCCGGCGGGAATCCCGCTGATGATGGTCTCTAAGGGAAAGCGCCTGCCCCCCGAAGGAACCACCGAGTTGCTGGCCGCGTTCGACCTCGGCCCGACCCGAACGCTACAGCAGGACGTCGAGTTTGGCGTCCTGCAGATTGTCGATGTGGCGTTGAAGGCGATCTCGCCTGCCGTCAACGACCCGACCACAGCCATCAACTGCGTCGATCAGTTGAGCCGTATTATGATCCGCTTCGCTTCGCGAGAGCCGCCGGAGGATCTGCTCTATGATCCGCCGGGCATCGTTCGCGCCAGCATTGGATCGATCCACTTCGAGCGCTTGCTGGAGGCAGCCTTTGAGCAGATCCGCATGTATTCGAAGGCGGACGTGGCCGTCACCTTGCGCTTGCTGCGCGCCCTAGGAGACATCGCCGCCTCCACGCCCGACCCGGGGTTCCGCCGCGTCCTCATCGAGCAAGGAATGCGGACCGTAGCAGGCTGCGCCGAAAAACTCGGCGATGAGGAAATGGGAGAGTTGCGCGCTCGCCAGGCCGTGCTGGAAAGGTTCGCCGCGATCTCGCAGCCGTAGATCAGAAAGTAGAAGTGGTGGGGGCGTGATACGGCTGCCTGATTCGAACCGGCATGACAAAAATCAGGCCTTGCACCCAACCCCCTCCAGACGCCGACTAACCTCTGTCGCGGTCAGAATTTGACCATGATGTCCATGTCAATCAACGACTCGTCCCGGCGCAGATCGGGAAACCATATGGCGCTGGTGCTGCCGGAGGGGCCGCCACAGGCTAATTCCGCGGCGGGCAGGTTGGCTCCGTTTGCCGCCCACGGCAGCCCGGACGTGTTTCCGTTCATGCAAGCATAGTACTCAGGAAATCCGTTGTTGGTATAAGGCACTCCGGTCGGACCGGGTGGCGTAATTCCGCCATGACCAGTCCAATACGGCACATTGGCGTGGCGATAGTCGTACTCCCAGCGGAAAGTGAGCCACTGTTTGGGCATGTAATCGTAGGTGATCGACATATCCCAGGCCTTGAATGGATCCCCGGGATTCCCGGTAAAGTAGGGTGCGCTGATCGCGGCGGAGGGGGCGGTTTCACCATTAATGGGCGGGAGCAGAACGAGGTAGCGTCCGGGATTGTTGATCATGCCGCCGCCGATAGTCAGCCCGTGCGTATCCTTCTTGAACCATGTGCGGTCGTATAGCATGAAGCCAATAAAGCTTTGCTTGGGACCGCCTGCGGTATTGCCGTGGCAGCTTACCCCGCCGCCAAATTCACAACCCATGTCGCCGGTGAAGGAGAACGCCATCTTGTCCAGGGTTTGTCCTGGCTTGTCGAAATACTTGATCTCGATACTGTCGTCGGTGTGGATGCGGCCGCGGTTCGGTATGTACAGGTCGTCATGGCCGAGGCCGTAATTGTTGGAGATGATGTTCATCCAAGGATACGGCGTGTACTTGATCTGTCCGCCCAGACCTTTCCTCGAATTGGCAGAGGCGTACGATTGCCATCCATTGATGATCCAGGGCTCAATCTTCAAGTGGGGCGTAGGGAAAATCTGTATCCGGAGGCCCTCGAAAAACCATGGGGTGTTGGAGGAAACGTACGAAGGTTGATACGCCCAATTATCAGCGTTGTAGTAGCTGAACAGGCCAATGTAGGACAAGAAAATGCCGGCGTCGACGTTGATCCCATTTAACGCATTGATGTGATAACCGCCGTAGGCTTCTGCCAGGTAGCGGTCCGCCTCGTTGACAAGCCATTGTCCCTTGGCGTAGCTGGGATCATTGCGCACCGTGGTCGTGGAATACATGCCAAATTGAGTCATGAATCGAGCGCGAACGTTGTCGTAGTGAAAATCGCCCCCGAGCCCGAGTTGCTCCAACTGGATTTCGTTGGAGCGAAAAATTTCGCTCGACCCACCGATTGAGTTGTCGACAGGTTTGTTGAAATCGTAGTTGTAAGTGATATCGGCGCGGATTTCAGGCGTAAAGAACTTCGAATCAAAGGCGACATCCTTGTTGCGCGGGTTGCCGTTGAGCCAGGTCCAATCCCAATCCGAGAAAGGATCGATCTTTGGCTTTCTTGTGGACGCGTTGGCCGCCGGCGTAGTCTCGCCGCCGCTCTGCGATTGAGTGAGAGAGGGCTGTACCAGCGAAGCCAGACGGGTTTCAGGAACATTCGGCCCTTTGGATACGGCTTCACTTCCTTCCGCCGCGGATACCGTCCCCTGCGGCACGTTTTGCTTTTGCAGTTGAGCTTCGAGCTGGGCGATGCGCTTCTTCATGGCATCGAGCTCTTGCATGATCTCTTGCTGTGTCGGCTGGCTTGCTGCGCCTGCCGAGATATCGTTACCTGCTGGTTGACCATTTTGTTGACTTTGGAGCGGCAGCGATAGAACCGCCGCGACGATCGCGATATGGGCCGCCCACTTACCAGTTGTTACAGCGCGGTTGCGCACACAGTTCTTGGCATTCATAATTACTCGCTCCCCACGTTGTTGAGCTGAATTGGATTTTGCGAAACGACTCTTACCCGTTGCGGCGGAAACTCTTTCCTTCTTTCAGAAGGGCGACAAGAGACCACAGCATAAAAATCACGGCGCCTGCGCACAATCCGAAGACTAGTTTCACTTTGACCGTCCGGGCACAATTGTCAGAAAGAGGCCGCAACCATTCATTGGACGACCGCGGGCGTAAGGGTTGGCTAAACGGTACGTAAAGATTTCGTAAAGAAGACCGGCCTGAAGACAGCCGGGAAACCTAGCATCCCCACTCCGCCTCGCCAGGTTTGGCGAAATACCGGCGATCGACTGGCGTCGGGTTGGCGGCTGCTCCCAGCTCCAGCAGCGTCAGGCGCGCTGCCGCGACCATCAGTTTGCGCTGATTCTGGGGCGCCTGCTCCCAGGACTGCGACGCAGCTTCATCGGGCAGGGCCTGGAAGTCCTCTGATAGAGCTCCCTGGTAATGGTGGAACAACTTTGCAAGTTCTTCTGCAGATACTTCCTGAATCGACATACGTCTTTACCTTCCTGAAAAACTATCGATTTCCGCAACGCAGCCGCGGACCCTTAGTTCTCATTTCGAAGAACGAACGCCGTGACGCTTTCCCTCGTCGGCGATCGAGCGAACGCTTACTTCCTTTCCATCGATTGTCCCGGTCACCACCACCGTAGCGCCGGCTACCTGACCGAGCTCAGACGCGTTGCCGGAAAGCCGATAGATGCTCTTGTCCACTACCAGGACATATGGAGACCCCACGCTGACGCACTCCCGTATGCAATCCTGGCGGGTGCGCCTGCGGCACTCGTAACGGCCAGTGACCTGCCATTCGCAGCCAACCACGCCGGTGAGGGTCTGTACATTCGCGCTGCCCTGCGCACGTGGCACTGCCCCGCTGAACACAACCAGCATGAGAGCAATGGCCGATATCTTCATGAGCCTCAGTCCCAGCTCCTGCTTCCGACCGGACTTCGTGCTTTCCGCATGAATTATGGCGCGATGCTTCGTAGGCGCTCTCCTTACGATCTGATCCAACCCCAATTCGATTGGATAATGAACGTCATAAGGATTGAATAAAGGTTCCGTAGAATGTTCGTAAGATGTCGGGGAAGGTCTAGGGGAGCGGGGTGCAGCCGGGCGGGGCGCCCGGCTCTCCACCAGCGAGTTTGGAGCGAAGAATCTATCCCGCCGGCTCGAAGCGATAGCCCACCCACGGCTCGGTGACGATGTAGCGCGGCGAGGATGTTTCCGGTTCCAGCTTCTTGCGAAGCTGGCCGACAAACACCCGCAAGTACTCCACTTGTTCGGTACTCTGCCCGCCCCAGATGGCTCCGAGCAGGGTCCGGTGTGTGGTCACTTTGCCGGGATGGCGCGCCAGATAGGTCAGCAGATCAAATTCCTTGGGAGTCAGGTGAACCTCCCGGCGGCGGACCGTGACTTTATGAGCCGCCAGATCGATGCGAAAATCGCCAATCTCGATCAGCCGCGATTCCTCGTTTTCGGCCGCTGGGGCACGGCGCAGATTGGCTCGCACCCGCGCCAGCAATTCCTCGATTCCGAACGGCTTAGTGACGTAATCGTCCGCGCCCGCATCCAGCGCCTGAACTTTGGTCTTTTCCTCGCCCCTAACGGAAAGCACGATGATGGGAATCCGCGTTGCAAGCCGCAACCGCCGGCACAATTCGAGGCCGTCCATGTTGGGCATCGCCAGGTCGGTGATGACCAGATCCGGCGACCAGTCTTTCATGATCTCCAGCGCCGTCTCGCCGTCGTTGGCCACGCGAATGTCATAGCCGTGACTGGAAAGAGATGTCCGCAGCACCCGCGTAATCTGGGATTCGTCGTCGACCACCAGAATGTGCTTATGGTCTGGCATATCTCATTAGCCAGGTTCCTGCGTGACGATGTGCACGTCCACCGCCGGGGCGTCGCGCAAAAACTGGTGGATCGCCGAAAGATAGAAATATCGTTTCCAGCCCCGCGTGGCGGACCGTCCAAAGACAACTTGCGTGATGTGGTTCTGGTTGACAAATTCCGCGACCGCCTGAGCCACGCTCTTTCCCGTGAGCCGCACCACCGCTGCCCCAACGTTTTCCGCGAAACGCACATTCGCGTTCAAGGTTCGCTGATTGGCTTCGCTCGCGTCCTGCCCCAGATCGGTATAGACCACAAAGAGATCGGCATTCATGGCCTGGGCCATCCGCGCCCCGCGGGCGATCAGATACTGCGCCGCCGGGTTCGAACTGACGCAGACCGCAATGCGTTCGCGAATCGCAACCGCTCCTCGATCTTTCTCTTCCTCTCCGCGGTGTTGTTCCAGGCTCAGATCGACCTGTTGAGCGACCTGGCGCAACGCCAACTCACGCAAAGCGATCAGATTGGTCTCGCGGAAAAAGTTTTCCAGCGCCCGGCCCACGCGTTCCTGGGGATAAACGTCGCCACGCCGCATCCGGTTCTGCAGCGCCTCCGGAGTCAGGTCGATCATCACGACTTCGTTGACTCGTTGCAGGACCCAGTCAGGAACCGTCTCCCGCACTTGGATTCCAGTGACTCCCTGCACCGTCGGGGTCACACTTTCCAGGTGCTGGATGTTCATGGTGGAGAGAACATCGATCCCCGCATCTAGCAGTTCCAGCACATCTTCATAGCGTTTGCGATGTTTGCTGCCCTCGATATTGGTGTGCGCCAGTTCGTCCACCAGCGTGACCCGAGGATGGCGCGCGAGAATGGCGTCCACGTCCATCTCCTCGAAGACCGCACCCTTGTACTCGATGGACTTGCGCGGCACCACTTCAAGGCTCGTGACCAGTTCCGCCACGGTTTTCCGGCCGTGGGTTTCCACCACTCCGATCACCACATCCTCGCCGCGGCTGTGCCTCCGGATCGCCTCCGTCAGCATGGTGTGGGTCTTGCCGACGCCGGGAGCATACCCAAGAAAGAGCTTGAACACGCCTCCCTTCTTCGCCGGCGAAACATCCTCCAGCCACTGGTCGGGGGTCTTGGGCATCGGGAGTATTGTCTCAGAAAAAAGTTTCAACGTTTCAGAGTTTCAAAGTTTCAAGGTCAACCCGCCTACGAGGCGTCTTCACCTTGCCCCGTCCTTGAATCACCTTGAAACTCTGATAACCCTGAAACCTTTCTTTGTCATACAATCGCCTCGTGAACGCCGCGGCCAGATCCGTATCGGGATACGTGATCGCGGTGCTGTCGGTGGCGGGAATTACTCTCGTCGGCTACCGCTGGCTCCATCTGAATCCGACCACGATCGCACTCGCCTTCCTACTCGGCGTCCTCGGGATCTCCGCTTCCTGGGGCCTGCGGCAAGCCGTTTTCATGTCGGTGATTGCCACCCTCGCTTTCAATTACTATTTCCTGCCTCCGATCGGCACTTTTACCATCGCCGACCCCCAGAACTGGATTGCACTCTTCGCCTTCCTGGCTACCGCCGTCACGGCCAGCGAACTGTCGGAGCGCGCCCGGCGCGGGACGCGCTCTGCCGTCGAGCGCCAGCAGGAGCTGGAACGCCTTTACGCCTTCAGCCAGTTGCTGCTTTCGAGCGACAACCCGGCCGAGCTGCTGAACCTGATCCCCCGCTACATAGTCGAATCCTTCGGCACCCGGTCAGCGGCGATTTCGTTATCGAGCCGCAACGATGTTTATCGTTCCGGACCCACCATTGACGGGTTGGAATCGCGCGATCTCCAATTGATTTGTTTGCGCGGTGAACCCCGATTCGATGCTGCCCATGAACTGGCCTTTATGCCGCTGCGTATGGGCATGCGTGTGGTGGGTTGCATGGGCGTTTCCGGTTCCGCGCCGTCGCGGCAAACCCTGGAGGCCATCGGCAGCCTGGTGGCCATCGCCGTCGAACGCGCGGGCGCCGTCGAAAAACTCAGCCGCGCCGAGGCTGCCCGCGAAAGCGAGCAACTCCGCTCCGTGCTGCTCGATTCGGTCACGCATGAGTTTCGCACGCCGCTCACCGCCATCAAAGCGTCAGTAACTTCACTGCTCAGCAGCCCGAGTCATTCTCCGGAAGAGACACAGGAACTGTTGACCATCATCAACGAGGAGAGCGACCGGCTGAACCGGCTGATTGGGGAAGCCGCCGAGATGGCCCAGTTGGATGCCAACAAAGTGGAATTCCGCTTCCAATCCGCTCCCATCGGCAACGCGGTCGCGGAAGCGCTCGACGAACTGAAGCAGCTTCTGGTCCAGCATCCCGTGGACGTAAGAATTCCCGCAGGCCTTCCTAACGCGCGCATGGACTCGGCTCACATCAAGGAAGTCCTGGTGCACCTGATCGAAAACGCCGCCAAGTACTCACCCGCCGACGCTCCCATCCGCATCACCGCCGAAGCCAAGGACCAGACCCTCATCGTCAACATTGCCGATCGCGGGCCGGGCATCGACGATTTCGAGCAATCACTCGTCTTCGAAAAGTTTTACCGCGGGCGAAACCAGCGCGTGCAAGTCCACGGAACCGGCATGGGACTGGCCATCTGCAAAGCCATCGTGGAAGCCCACGGCGGGCGGCTTGGCCTGACTAGCCAGTTGGGACATGGGTCGGTGTTTTACTTCAGTTTGCCGGTAGGGTGAGAGGGTGGGTCTCTGGTGGGCCCGCCTGGATTCGAACCAGGAACCAACAGATTATGAGTCTGCTGCTCTAACCGTTGAGCTACGGGCCCAAGCTTTTATTTTGAATGACTTGCACGAAGTCTGCGCTGAGACTTCTGTGAAACTGTCACTGATCTGTCACTTGAGAGTCCGGCCAGCTCTAGCGTCCGCATAGCATTGCTCACGTCGTCCGTTGAGACGATGTTGTAGCGCCGGAACACTTCAGCCGTCCTGTGCCCGCTGATCTTCATGATGACAGACTCATTGACGCCAACTTTCCTCAAGTTGCGTACTGCGCTCCGTCTCAGATCGTGAATGTGCAGCCCTCGATATTTGTACCACACGAAGCCGCTCTCGTCTTTGGGATCCATCTTGGTTCTCTTGCCGAGCCCACATGTCGTGCAAGCCAGCTCCCACTCTACGCGGAGATCCGCGAACTGACAGCACGCTTTGAGCGAATCCCGCCGTGTGGCGAAACTGGTCCCGCTGGGCTGTCCATTACAGGACCTGCTGGACCAGCCGGAAGAGATGGCACAAACGGTCGTGATGGTCGGAATGGTGCAGATTCCGTTGTGCCAGGACCTGCCGGGCCGTGCGGTAAGTCTGGAGTTGATGGTCAAGACAGTCCGCAGCGCGAAGAGTTTACCGCTTTCCTAAATGAAGTCCGCAAACTGGTTAAGGATTTGAGGCAAGAGTTTGAAATGCTGCGAGCTGATCAGGACCTTCTCTCACATGCATTCACGGATGTATCTAAGCACAATCAAGAATACTTAGCGTGGTTGCAGGTCCAAGTTGCAGAGAGAATAAAAGCGCACCAGCAGTGAAAGGGAAATCATGAGCACAGTAGAACAGCAGTTAGCGGCACACACCGAAGCATTGCGACCCAAGAGACGACCGATTGACATGACTCCGGTCAACATGACGAACGCAGGTTACGGCATCAATCCTCAGAATCGCAGCGAGGAGAAGTTGCTTGAAGCTTGTGAGCGTGATGGACTTTCATTCGCGGAGAAGAAAAACAGATTGCTTCGCATGCGCCAAGACATGCAGCGCCTGAAGCCAGCACAAGTTCTGTAATTGATTTTTCCGGAGCGATCCGGTTCACGCCTGCTGCTGGCGCTTTGAGTGCAGTCAGTAATGACGCAACGAAGATAGAGCAGACACGTTTCCGCCACGTGTCATAAAAGAGCGGCACGCGGGTGAACTTTCTTCCTGATCGGGTTACTCGCAAACACTCTGCTGCTCAGTTCTCTGGGAAAGTGAAGCCTCCAAGGGAACTGACAGCAGAGCCTAACTCTTCTGCTCTACCGTAGAGAACCTGCTCGGTAGGGCGGCAGAGGTCTTAACACCGCACTGCTATTTCAGAGGATCCTAATGTCTGAAGCTCTTGCCGTTCAAGAAAGACACTTATCAATTCCGCAATGCGCTTTGTTCAGCCCGTGTGAGCTGACGATTGCGGCTAACTGTAGCGAGTCGGAATTCAGCAGAATTGTTGCTGCTGTCACTGCGCTTGATAAGGCAGAAAAACTTTGGGTCGCAGATTTTTCACTTTTCGGAATCCAACACTTCGGTAAAGAAAAAGGTTTGAAACTGGCGCGTGAAGCGTCAGGCTTTACGAAAGCTTATCTCTATAGAGCTAGTCTTGTTGCAATTGCTTTCCCTCCAGAGCGCCGGTGTGGTAACTATTCATTCAATCACTACCGCTCAGTGATGTGCTTTCCAAGAGAGTGGGTGTACGGATTTCTTGAACGCAATGCCAGCAAGAATATCTCATCGAACAGCTTACGGGCTCTTGCAGAATCCGAATGGGGCGGGAATCCAGTCAGCAAAGCAGAGAAGCCAAAAAATACGTCTGTAAGAATTCCAGCAGAACTCTTCGCACGATTACGTCAGTACAGCGACAAAGCGCACATCCACACACACATTGCAAACATTTTAGAGACGTGGATCAAGCTTCATCCAGAAGTTCCGAAGCCAGTCATTGCAGAGCCTGTGAAGCGCCCGACATATGCTGCGCGCCGAAAACAGCAGATTGCCGATGGAGCAAAACCGATTATGAAAAAACAGAAAAAACAGAAAAAGCTAAGGATCGCATGGACTGAGTGCAAACCGGATGAGTTTGTGGATTCTGAAGACGGCGCAAAGCAGACTCGCTACAAGAACAAACCCCCGGCAAAGTTCTTTTCAGAAGCGGATGCGATAGCAGCAGAGACGGAACACTTTGAGGCAAAGGGTTATCACGAGCAGGTGAAAAAGTGCGATGTCTGCTGCGGTGGAAACGCTCGTAGAGAGTGCTGGCATGTTTACCACATCTATCGCACCGCGCAAGAGGAAAAGCAGTGAGCAAGATCGGACCGGTGATTCAGAAAACGGCGCGCGCCCTGTGTGTTGCGGAAGACCGACGAAGTTGGCGAGTGAGGTTTATTGATAGCCGCGCTCCACACCACGGTAACTATTCCGGCCCCGCCCGCTCATGTAGAACGGAAGACAAGGAGGCTTTATGAAGAGGTTAATCAGCATCACAGTTCTGGGGCTTGCAATGGTTGGCTCGGCATTCGCGCAGACCGATGTGGCAACAGCAGCACGAGCTGCCGCCACGGTCACTAAGATTCAAAGTGGGATGCTCGATCCCGAGTCTTTCAGACTGGATGGCGTTTATACGTCCAAGTACAAGACGGTGATTAAGGGCCAAGGGTTTCACAGGCAAGAAGTCGAAATCCTATGCTTCGCTTATAGATCGCATAATCATATGGGCGGCTACAGTGAAGGCAGAGCGTATCTGATGGCAAATAAACTGGAACTTTTCTCAGGTCCGCCAGAAGATAATGGCACATTCCTCGGCTATGATAACAATGGCTGGGGTGATGCTCCGTGTAAAGCGAAAAAACTCACGGACATTACAGCAGAAGTGAAAGCTGCTCTTAATCCGCCGGCGCCTGTAGCGCCGCCGTCTTCGCCGGAAGATGCTGCGAAGAAGGCGCAGCAATATGCCAACTGCCTCAAAGCAGCAGTAGACAATCCGAGTATAGTTTGTAAGCAGTAATGCTGCCCGATGACAGGCACCACGGTAACTTTCCCAGCACCTTTCCGCTCTGGTAGAACGGAAGCCAGGAGAGCTAGACAATGAAGTTTAGCCTTAGAAAAGGTCTTTCCTCTGTCTATCTTCAATATGCAAATTCCGGCGGTTCCATCAGGGCTGAACATTTTGAGGTTGAGGTTGCCAATGGTACGGTGATATTGACGTTCAAACTGCGACCTGTAGATGAAAATCAGCGTGCCGACGAGGATAACCTGCACCGCAAGGAGCCAGTTTATGCACAAATCCTTGCTGATGTCGTCGTCGAAGCCCTGCGTACATTCCGCACAAAGCATTCGGAAGCGAGGGGATTGGTTTTCGAGATTCTCTCAAGAAAGAAGAGGTTACGCTTCACGGTCGAGCGCATTCGGGACAACAACTATTTCCTATTCGCAAAACATCCGGCAAAGGCCGCGAAAGCAGGTCAGTGATGACAATGACAAAAGAGCAAGGCGAGGCTGTGCGAATAGTCAGAGAGCACAACGGGGTGATAAAAGAAAGCGTCGTCCGCTTCACCATTCCCGCAGGCTCTGCGGTCTTAAAAGTGGACATAAAGCAGTTTGAAGATGACGAAAACGCTGGCGTCGCTTCTGTGTCGGCGCTCCTTGCGGCAGGATTCCAAGAACGGTGAAGCTCATACTAGCAAGAGCAACTGACTTTTGCGCCGTTGTTCTCGCGTCTAAAATTCGCTCGAAGAACTATCACTTATCTGTCACTGATGTGGACAAAAACAGCATCATTTCACAGCACGCCACAGCATATAAGCTGCTGAAAACTAACGGAACTGGCTGATGTGTGTGTGATTATGAGTCTGCTGCTCTAACCGTTGAGCTACGGGCCCTGCTTCCATATCTTACACATTCACGGCGAGTGCGGGTTACCACCGTCATGCGCACCCACAAGTTGCGCGGGCGTATGATTGCGCCAGAAGCCTCTCTTGCTATGAAGAAGCTGCGCTTTCTGCTTTCGCTGACCAACGACGATAACGATTATCAGATTGAGCAGACCTCCGCGGCGCGCCAAGCTGCCAGCAAACTGGGGGTTGAGCTCCAAATCGTCTATGCCGGCAACGATGGCATCGTGCAGAGCCAACAACTTCTCTCCAGCATCCACTCTACGAGCGCTCCACGGCCCGACGCCGTCATGTTCGAACCGGCCGGGTCGACCGCGCATCCCCAGGTTGCGCGTGCCGCTTCCGCCGCTGGCATTGGAGTGGTGCTTTTGAATGCGAGCGCGGATTACATCTCCGAACTCCGCCGTCGTTCCCATGTACCGGCGTTCAGCATTACTTCCAACCACGAAGAGATCGGCCGCATCCAGGGACAGCAACTGGGTGCCCTGCTACCCGCCGGCGGTATCGTTCTCTACATTCAAGGTCCCCCGGACAGTTCGGCCGCGAGGCAGCGCTACACCGGGATGCTCGAAACCAAGTCCGAAAAGGTGCTGCTTCGCGTCCTGAAGGCCCATTGGACCGAAGCCAGCGCCCACAAAGCGGTTAGCTCCTTTCTCCTTCTTTCCACTTCCCGCCAGGCGCAGATTGAGGCGGTTTGCGCGCAGGACGATTCCATGGCCATAGGAGCCCGCAAAGCCTTCGAGGAATGCAGCGAACTGCAGAAAGAGTGGCAGAAGATGGCGTTTCTCGGTTGCGATGGTCTTCCTAAGACCGGGCAAGAGTGGGTGCGCAGCAAGTTGCTAACCGCCACGATTCTCATTCCACCGAATGCGGGTCAGGCCATCGAGATGATGGTGAAATCGATTGCCAGCGGCACGCAACCGCCGGAGCGCACATTCACGGTCGCGAAATCGTTTCCTACCTTCGAAGTGCTGGCGCAGGCGGCGCGGGCGCGGGCCGCATCCCGCTAAAATCTAGAAACGGCTACCTCTAGTGCGCGCTCGGTGGCGTGGGCGGCGCAGCAGGAACTCCTTCTGCTGCCGCACTGTTGTTTACCAGATCCTTTAATTCCTTGCTGGGCTTGAAAAATGGGATCTTCTTTGCCGGAACTTCCACGCGATCACCGGTTTTCGGGTTTCGGCCCACGCGCGGCTTGCGTTGGCGTGTGCGGAAGCTGCCAAACCCGCGTATTTCGATTTTGTCGCCCACTCGCAGCGAGCGCACCACGCTGTCAAAGATCGTGTCCACAATCACTTCGCTGTCTTTGCGGGTGAGTTCCGCCAGCCGGGAAACTTCCTCGATCAGGTCAGCCTTCGTCATATGCCTCTTTGCTCCCTTTGGGGCCAGTTCCCATGTGGATCTGGGCGCCGAGGACGTTGCCGCCCCCACTTGCCACGTTCGCCGTGCCTATAACCTTCTCAAATTCAATGGGTTCTGCGCAAGTAGGGAAGTATGCACCCTGGAACCAGCTATTTCCACAGATAGTAAAAGCCGACCTGCTGCTCCAGGAGCTTCTCCCGGGTGGGCAAGTAATCGGAAACATCGCCAAACAGCAGATCCAGCCCCGAGCGCCTTTCTTTTGGCGGCCAGACCAGCGTTGGTTCGCCAGAGATGTTGACCGCCCTCGCCGTATCTTTCACCGCCCCCTCGAAATCTGCGATCTCATCCACCAGTTTGAGGTCCGCCGCCTGCTCGCCGGTCCAGACCTTTCCGTTCGCGATGGCGCGGATGTCAGCTTCTTTGGCATGTCTGCCGTCGGCCACTGCCTGGATGAACTGGGTATGCATATTGTCGATCAAGCTCTGCATGTACTCGCGTTCCGCGGGCGTCATTTCGCGTGTCGGGCTGCCTGTGTCCTTAAATTCTCCCGCCTTCATCGTAATCGCATTCAGTTTCGCCCACTTCAGCAATTCGCCGTAGTTCACCCACTCGGCAATCACTCCAATCGATCCCACCACGCTGCCCTTGTCGGCATAAATCTTGTTGGTGGCAGAGGCCACGTAATATGCGCCACTCGCGCCCACCGTCTCTATCGAAGCTACAATGCGCTTCTTCTTTTCGTCGCGGATGCGCTTCACCTCACGGTAGATCTCTTCCGACGCGGCCACGCCGCCTCCAGGCGAATTCACATGGATGATGATGGCCTTGACGGAATCGTCATCGGCAAACTTCTTGAGCTGGGGGACGATCTGTTTGGGAGAGAAAATTACGCCGTCCAGTTCAACCACGGCAATCTTGGAGCCGAAGCCCGTAAACGACGATTCTTCATCCTGGCCGCCAAAACTCAGGTACACCAGCGTAAACACCGCCGCCACGAACAGCGCAAACAACCCGCCGCCCACCAGCAACCATATCCAGATCCGCGAACGCCCTTCAGCCATAATCAAATGAGTTTAGCACCCAGGCCCCTCAGGCCATACCAGCTAAGGATTCATTTCACTTCAAAGTTCTTCGCATCCACCCCGATGTTGTTTGATATGTCGAGCCCCTTGATATCCCAGTCCCACAGCGTAGTGCGCCCATTTTGGAGTTCCTGCGAAAATTGAATATCGTCGCGCGTCGGCAGGGTAACACCATCAACGGTCTTGAAGTCGCTGAACCTCTCTTTCAACTCAAAGCGGTTTGCGTACCTCCCGGCCGTCGCCGTTTCTCCTCCCAGCGTCAGGGACAGAGGAACGCTGTAACTGCAAACCGTTTCTACGTGGCGATGGGTTTGTGGGTCGAAATAGAGATGGATCTCCAAGTCGGTATTCTTATGGGGGTGGTAACGGAGGTCGTACAGGTCCTGGCCATCTATTTTCTTGAGCCCCTCAAAACTCAGCTTGGCTTTGCGCTCGTCCACGTTTAACAGAGGCCACGCCGTCGAGAGGACACCACCTATTAGGCCCTCACGGAGAACTGCATTTTGCACAAACACAAAATTTCCAAAAGCAGAACGTGTTTGTTGAGCGCTAGAGAAGGCAACCTGATCCTTCTCGCCATCAAATATAAATTGCTCCCCGCGGTACAGGTTGTTCGGCAGTTTCATCATGAATTGAAGTTTCTTGCCTTCGGAAACCAGAACTGCCTTCCCGTCCAGAGTTCCTGCACCGCCGACCAATATCGCGAAATGCACCGGACCCTGAGCCACACGAGTTTTAAACCCAGCCCTAACTGTTGGGCTGGCGATTGAATCCAGATGTCGAGTTACGAGTTCGTCAGCATTGGCAGGCGGATTAGCAGCCCGCGCTTTGCCAACCAACACAAAGGCTGAGCAGAGAATAACCAGCCCTGCGAGGATGACATTCTTCTTATGCACGCTCATAATTGCCCTTTACTCTCTGAATTTCAGAGAACCCTGCCTCAGCCATGCTGCTTCGTAGATCTCATGGACAGACCTCCGGCGGGCACTCCCTTTCCTGGGGAACTTGGTCAGTATAGCGCCACAATTGTCTCGACTTAACGTACACTCGTCACCGACATGCGTGATCCCGTCGAACTCGAGGTATTCAAGAACCTCTACCACTCCATCGCCGAGGAAATGGGAGCCGCACTGCGCCGCACTTCGTTCTCCCCCAATATCAAAGAGCGCCGCGACTATTCCTGCGCGGTCTTCGATTCCGAAGGACAAGTCGTCGCCATGGGCGATCACATGCCGGTGCATCTGGGCTCCATGCCCATGTCGGTGGCGGCGGCTGTGGAGCAATGTGAGATGGAACCGGGCGACGTCGTTATGCTCAACGATCCGTTCCGCGGAGGCACGCACCTTCCCGATATCACGCTGGTGATGCCGGTGTACATCAGCAAAGGCAAGAGCGGCGGGGAAGGGCGTCTGCCCCACACAACGCCCGACTTTTACGTCGCGTCCCGCGCGCACCACGCCGATGTCGGCGGAACTTTCCCGGGCTCGATGGGCCCGTGCACCGAAATCTACCAGGAAGGTTTCCGCATCCCTCCCGTCAAAATCATGTGTGGCGGGAAGCTTGTCGCCGACGTGTTGGCGCTTCTGCTCAACAACGTCCGCACGCCTGAAGAACGCGAAGGCGACCTCGGCGCTCAAATTGCCGCCTGCCAGACCGGAGCGCAACGCCTTCGCGAAATCTGCGACCGCTACGGAATCGCGCGCGCCAAGCGAGCCGCCGCCAACCTACTCGTTTATTCCGAAGAAATGATGCGAGCCTTCCTGCGCACCATCCCGCCCGGCCACTACCAGGCCGAGGACTTTCTGGATAACGATGGTGTCGAAGACAAACCGGTGCGCATCGCTTTGACCATCCACATTAAGGCTTCATCGAGTCGAAAGTCGCCTGCCCAGGTCACCGTCGACTTCAGCGGCAGCGACCCGCAGGTTCATGGCGCCATCAACGCAGTCGAGGCCATCACCTACTCCGCGTGTTTCTACGTTTTCCGTTGCCTGCTCCGCGAAGAGGTGCCCGCCACGTCGGCCCTGATGCGGCCCGTCCAGGTCATCGCTCCCTCGGGAACCGTGGTCAATGCCAAGCCTCCCGCCGCCGTCGCCGGTGGCAACGTGGAAACTTCGCAGCGCATTGTCGACGTCCTTCTGAAAGCACTGGCGCAGGCGATTCCCGACCGCATCCCAGCCGCCGCAGCCGGTACCATGAACAACCTCACCATCGGCGGCATCGACCCCCGCTCCGGCGAACCCTTTGCTTATTACGAAACCATCGCCGGTGGCATGGGCGCACGCTGCAATAAGGACGGGGTCTCCGGCATCCACACTCATATGACCAACTCTCTCAACACACCCGCCGAGGCCCTCGAATACGCCTACCCAGTCCGGTTGCGGCAGTATTCTTTTCGCCCCAACAGCGGAGGCGTGGGCCTTCACACCGGGGGTGACGGAATCGCTCGCGAAATCGAAGTCTTAACTGAAGCTCAGGTCACTCTGCTCGCCGACCGCCGTTCCCGTGGACCCTACGGCTTGGCAGGAGGAACTGACGGCGCTCCGGGACGCACCTTGATCATCCGGCGCGATGGTTCGGCGGAAGAAATCCCCGGCAAGACCAGCGTTCGCCTGCGTTCCGGAGAAAGAGTGCGCATAGAATCGCCTGGCGGTGGCGGCTGGGGCAGGCCAAAACCCTGAACCGCAGAGAACGCAGAGTACGCGGAGATTTTCTTGTAATTGGTTTGCCCTGTGTTTTTCTGTGTGCCCTGCGGTGCAATGTTTTCTCCGCGTTCTCAGCGTCCTATGCGGTAAATGCCACTTTTTCGCTAAAATTCAAGCTGTAGACTTTAACGGAGTCACCCCGATGAGATTCTTGCGTTCCCTGGTTTTCGCGATTGTTCTGGCGTCGGCCTTCTTCTACTTCACCACCTATCGCAACGGACATCTCCACCCTGCCAACTGGATCAGCAATCCGCAGCACGTTGAAATCACCGAAGCGGCCGGCGGCGAAACGCTCGACGCTGAAGAGCAGAACAATATCAACGTCTATCGCAAGAACATTGGAGCGGTCGTCAACATCACGTCGCGCGTCATGACCTTCGACTTTTTCTACGGCCTGGTGCCGCAGGAGGGCCAGGGCTCGGGCTTCGTCATTGACAAAGAAGGTCACATCCTCACCAACCATCACGTCATCGCGGATGCACGCGAGGTCTGGGTCACACTTCACAACCGCAAGAAATATAAAGCCACCATCGTCGGCACCGACCGCGCGCATGACTTGGCCGTGATTCAGATCAAGGCCCCCGATCTCCAACCCATGACGCTGGGTGACTCGACCAATCTGCAAGTCGGCCAGAAGGTTTACGCGATCGGCAATCCCTTCGGCCTGGCGGGCACGCTCACCCGCGGCATCGTCAGTTCGATCCGCCAGGTGCAGGAGCCCGATGGCATGGTCATCGAAGAAGCCATCCAGACCGACGCCGCCATCAACCCCGGCAACTCCGGAGGTCCGCTGCTCAACTGGCACGGCGAAGTCATCGGCATCAACACCATGATCGCCTCCAGCGTAGGACAAAGCGCCGGCATCGGCTTTGCCATCCCAATCAACACCGCCAAAGCTGTGCTCAACGATTTGGTTACCCTTGGACGCGTGCGCCGTCCCGCGCTCGGCGTGCGCACCATTCCGATCGATCCCGAAATCGCTGAGGAATTAAGCCTGGCCGCCGACTACGGACTGCTCATCGTACAGGCGGTTCCTGGAGGCTCCGCGGACCGCGCCGGATTGCGCGGCGGAAGCGAACGCGCCTACCTCGGAAACATTCCCATCATGATCGGCGGAGACCTAATCGTCGCTATCGACGGAGAGAAAATCGAAAGCCAGCAGACCCTCGCCCAAATCATGAACAAGCACCGCGCCGGGGACACGGTCAAGGTAACCATCTTCCGCGGCAAGAAGCAGATGGAAGTTTCAGTGGTGCTGGGCGAGGCTCGGGACCAGGTGTAGCTCGTGTGGCGCGGGCATTCTTGCCCGCGTGCACTTGTTGGCTTCCGAGAGAGCGCATCGAGCGCTATCATCCCCCATGCCTGACGCCGACTGGCTTCGTAAACTCTGCCTCTCCTTCCCCGACACCACCGAGAAGCTGCAGTGGGGCGAAAACCTCTGCTTCAAAGTGCGTGGCAAGATATTCGCCATCGTGGATCTCTCCCAAGGCAAACTAGCCCCTATCACCCTCAAATCTGCGCCCGAAAGATTCCACGAACTGCTGGAAATCGAAGGCATCTCCCAAGCCCCCTACGTCGGGCGCTATAAATGGATTCTTCTGGAACACTCGAACGTTCTGCCCTCCGACGAACTCGAAGTCCTTATTCGCCAGTCGTACGGCTTAGTAGTGGCAAAGGCGCCAAAGAAGCGAACCGGGCAAGAGAAAGCGCCGCGCAAGCGCCGCAAAGCGTGAACGGGCTCCCCTGTGCTTTTCTGTGTCCCCTGTGGTTAAGCTCTTCTCGGCATCCTCAGCGTCCCAGCGGTGGAAGATTTCTCTGTTTGACTCCCTGCAACCCGCTCAGCTAGCCTCGAAGGTTCGCACTCCCAATCCATGCGCATACGACCTAGATTTCTGGTCTTCCGCAGCCTCTGCGTGGTACTCGCCTCGACCGTCGGGGCTGCGCCTCTGCGGCCGACGCATGCTCCGCACGCCATTGTCACCAGCGTCCACGAACTCGCCTCGCGCGCTGGGATCGAGATGCTGCACTCTGGAGGCAACGCCGTCGATGCTGCCGTCGCCACCGGCTTCGCGCTTGCCGTGGTCCATCCCCAGGCCGGAAACCTTGGCGGAGGTGGGTTCCTCCTTCTCCGCAACGCCAGCGGCGAAACTCACTTCATCGACTTCCGCGAGAAAGCGCCCGTCGCTGCCACAGAAAATATGTATCTCGACTCCCAGGGCAACGTGCTCCCAGAATCGAGCAAAGACTCCAGCGTTGTCGGATACAGGTCCGTGGGTGTACCCGGCTCGGTGGCCGGACTGGCCTACGCGGAAAAGAAATACGGCAAGCTGTCGTTGGAAAAGGTAATCGCTCCCGCCATCAAGCTTGCCCGCGAGGGCTTCCCTCTGGCCTATGAAGATACACAGGAACTGAAAGATGAATACCTTACCCAGTTTCCCGAATCCAAGCGCATTTTCCAGCGCGACGGAAACTACTATCAGCCCGGCGAGCTACTGAAGCAGCCCGAACTTGCGCGTACGCTCGAACGCATCGCGAAGAATCCCGACGATTTCTACCACGGTGCCATGGCTCGTGAACTGGCGGCAGCCATCCACAACGGTGGAGGCCTGGTTACCGCCGCCGACCTTGCCGCCTACGAGGTCAAGGAGCGCGAGCCCATTCGCGGCTCTTATCGCGGGTACGACATCATCAGCGCTCCGCCGCCATCTTCCGGCGGAGTGGCGCTGGTCGAGATTCTCAACATCCTGGAAGGCTTCGATCTTGCGAAACTCGGCAACCGCTCCGGTGATGCTATCCACCTTGAAGCCGAGGCATTCCGGCGCGCCTTCTACGATCGCACCGACTTCATGGGCGATCCCGACTTCGCCAAGATTGCCCGTCGCGCAGCTCATCGACAAGAAATACGCCGCCGCATGGCGCGAATCCATCGACCCGAACCACGCCAGTGTGAGCAAAGACCTGAAGCGCCCCACCTTCGGTGAACTGGAGCGCGTTGCCCAGTCGCGGCTCGCAGCCATTCGCGAACCTGAAAACACCACTCATTACTCCGTTGTTGATGCCGAAGGCAACGCGGTTTCGGTCACCACGACGCTCAACCGCCTCTTCGGTTCGCGCGTTACCGTCGAGGGCCTGGGATTCCTGCTCAACGACGAAATGGACGACTTCGCCGCCAAACAAGGCGTCCCAAATACTTACGGTCTGATCCAGGGTCCAGCTAACGCCATCGGTCCCGGCAAGCGTCCGCTTTCCGCCATGACGCCTACCATCGTGCTCAAAGACGGCAAGTTATTTCTTGTTCTCGGCTCGCCCGGCGGCCCCACCATCATCACCACCGTCGCCAATATCCTCATCGGGGTCGTCGATTTCTCGCTCGATATTCAGGAGGCGGTCAACGCACCCAGGTTTCATAATCAGTGGCTCCCTGATGGAATTCTCGTCGAGGACCGGCTATCTCCCGATACAATGAACGTACTGCGCTCCAAGGGACACAAGCTGAAGATTGGGCATTTTTGGGGAGACGGCGAGTGCATCATGATTGACCCCAAAACCGACGAGCGCCTGGGCGCCAGCGATGGACGCAACAACGGGAAGGCGGTAGGTTACTGATGCAAAGGGCGGTATCGACGTACGTCTATGTGAAAGAACGGCTCCATCCGGGCTTGCTCGACGAGCTCGTAAAGGCAGGAGCCCAGTCGATCGAAATCTTCGCCGCCCGCCAGCACTTTGACTACGCCAATCGCAAGCAGCATGTCCGCGAAATTGCCGATTGGTTCCGGTCCACCGGAATTCCACTCAACTCTGTGCACGCGCCGTTGTACTCCGACTACGAATGGGGACGTACCGGGGCGCCGCCCGTCGACATCGCCTCCACCGACCGGGCCCACCGCATCGACGCCATGGACGAGATCAAACGCGCCCTGGAAACCGCGGAGCACATCCCGTTCCGCTTTCTGGTGCAGCACATCGGCAATCCTAACGACACCTTCGACGAAAAGAAGTTCGAAGCCGCCATGACCTCGGTTGAGCACCTGCGAGCCTTTGCCAAGCCGCTTGGCGTCAGGGTGCTCGTGGAAAATATTCCCAACGAAATGTCCACGCCTGAACGCCTGGTCGAATTCATCAAGACCATGCATTTCGACGACATTGGCGTTTGCTTCGATTGCGGTCATGCGCACATGATGGAAGGAATTCCCGAAGGCTTTGCCATCCTGAAAAACCATATCTGCTCGACCCACGTGCACGACAATAACAAGGACAAAGACTCGCACCTCTGGCCCGGCAACGGATCGATTGACTGGAAGCAGACCATGGAATTGCTGCGCACCGCACCGCAAAAGCCGCCCCTGTTGCTGGAAATCGACGGAGATGAAAAGAAGAACCCCAGCGAAGAGTTGGCCGTAACCTTCCAAAAACTGGAAGATTCGTAAGAGCGAGGTCAGAAGTTAGAGGTCAGATTGCAGAAGTTAACCGCCAGGTTTTACCTCCGCAATCTGACCTCTGACCTCTGACCTTTCGGAACTAGCAACCGAAACGCAAATCCTGATCTTATGTCCACACCCATCAGCACCATCGCTGAAATCGGCAAACACGAAGGCCAGTCCGTCACCATTCGCGGATGGCTCTACAATCTTCGCGAGAGCGGCAAGCTCCTTTTTCCCCAGTTTCGCGACGGTTCGGGCATCATTCAGGGAGTCGTTCCTAAGAACGCCGTTCCGCCCGAAGTCTTCGACGTCATCAAAGGCCTTACTCAGGAATCCAGCGTCATTGTGGAAGGCAAGGTCCGCGCCGATAAGCGCGCTCCCGGGGGCTATGAACTCGACGTCTCGAACGTCCAGGTCGTGCAACGCGTGCCCGAGTCGACTCCTTACCCGATTACTCCCAAAGAGCATGGCGTCGACTTCTTGATGGAGCACCGCCATCTCTGGCTGCGCTCGCAGCGGCAGGCCGCCATCCTGCGCGTGCGCGCCGAAATCATTCGCGCCGCCCGTGATTTTTTCGACAGCAACGGATTCACGCTCACCGATCCTCCCATCCTCACGCCCGCCGCTTGCGAAGGAACCTCCACGCTCTTCCCTGTGGACTACTTCGAGGAACAGGCATACCTCACGCAATCCGGCCAGCTCTACATCGAAGCCACCGCCATGGCCCTTGGCAAGGTCTATTCATTTGGCCCAACGTTCCGCGCTGAAAAATCGAAGACCCGACGCCACCTCACTGAATTTTGGATGGTCGAACCAGAGGTAGCCTACGCCACGCTCGACGACCTGATGGAACTCGCCGAAGGCTTGCTCACCTTCTTGGTTAAACGATGTCTCGACCGCCGCCGTCCCGACTTGGCAACCATCGGCCGCGATCTCGCGAAGCTCGAGAAAATCGAAACGCCCTTCCCGCGTATCACCTACGACGAAGCCGTCAGCAAGCTGCAGGAAGGGCACTCGCAGGGCGCGCTCGAAAATAAGTTCGAGTGGGGAGGGGACCTCGGGTCGCCCGACGAAACCTATCTTTCATCGCTCTACGACCGGCCGGTCATGGTCCATCGTTATCCGGCGAGCGTGAAGGCGTTTTACATGGAGCCCGATCCCCAGCGTCCCGAACTTGCTCTCTGCGTCGACGTCCTCGCGCCCGAAGGCTACGGCGAAATCATCGGCGGATCGCAGCGCACGGCTTCGCACGATCTCCTCGTGCGGCGCATCAAGGAACACAACCTCCCCGAAGAAGCATTCAAGTGGTATCTTGATCTCCGCAAGTACGGCAGCGTCCCGCACTCCGGCTTTGGCATGGGCATCGAGCGCGCCGTAGCCTGGATCTGCGGCTTGGAGCACGTGCGCGAAACCATCCCTTTCCCGCGCATGCTGCATCGGCTATACCCGTAGTTCAGTTGTCAGTTCTCAGTTCTCAGTAAACGATCCATACTGCGAACTGGTCTAACTGACAACTGACGACTGAGAACTCACTATGGCTCATCGCAGCGCAACGTTTTCCACCATCACTCCGCGCCAGATCCGCGTGATCGGCGTTCCTCTTGACCTTGGGCAATCCCGCCGAGGCGTGGACATGGGGCCTTCTGCCGTCCGCGTCGCCGGACTCGACGCCCGCCTTGAGGCCATCGGGCACATCGTAGAAGACGCCGGCAACATCGCTGTCGCCATCCCCGAGCAGAAAAAAGAAGGCGCCGCCCATGCCAAATACCTCAAGGAAATCACCGCCACCTGTACCAAGAGCGCCGACCTGGTGTTGAAGACGCTCGAAGCCGGCAAAATTCCTCTGGTCCTTGGCGGAGATCACTCCGTCGCGGTAGGTGCAGTGTCGGGTGTGGCTGAGTTCTACCGCCGCAAGAACCAGAAAATCGGACTGCTCTGGATTGACGCCCACACCGACATGAATACGCCCGACTCTTCCCCCAGCGGCAACGTGCACGGCATGCCGCTCGCCGCACTCATGGGCCTTCCACCCTTCGAACTTGGCAAGATCTACGACTTTTCCCCCAAGGTACAGCCGGAAAATTGTGTACTTGTTGGCATTCGCGACGTGGACAACTTTGAAAAGGAGCATATCCGCCAATCCGGAGTCGAAGTCTTCACCATGCGCGACATTGACGAACGGGGCATGCGTGCCGTGATGGAAGAAGCGCTGCGCATGGCCGGACGCGGCACCGCCGGCTATCACGTCTCGCTCGACATGGACTGGATCGATCCGGAAGACGCGCCCGGCGTCGGTACTCCGGTCTGGGGCGGCGCCACGTATCGGGAGGCGCACCTCGCCATGGAAATCATCGCGGACCATGGACGCATGCTGAGCTTCGAAATGGTGGAAGTAAACCCCGTCATCGACGAGCGCAATCAGACGGCCGAGTTGGCCGTCGAGCTGGCACTCTCGGCGTTTGGGAAGAAGATTCTGTAAGAGATCCAAGACTTCCGGAAGGCGATCTCTAAACCACCTCTGCCCACGCTGACTAATCCCTGTGTTACTCTGCATCCTCTGTGGTTAGACACTGTCGGAACCAAAGCTGGGATTGACGAGAGACACGCCGAGAGCCAGACTGAAAGGGTATGGCCAAACTTCGGGTTGGCATCCTCTTTGGCGGACGCAGCGGTGAGCACGAAGTCTCGTTGCTCTCGGCGGCGTCCGTTCTGGATGCAATCGATAAAACAAAATACGAAGTGGTTCCCATCGGAATCACAAAAGAGGGCCGCTGGCTGATGGCAGAACACGCCGAACGGCTGCTGAGGGGCGACGCGGGCGGGGGCGCCCGCGCCACACAGACACATTTGCGGGCGGGCGATCCAGAAGCAACTCCGGGGGCGGCGGTGCTGGCTCGAGGCGAATCTGTGGTTGTTCCTCCGGAACCCGCGCATCGCGATGGCGGACTGTCGCCTTTTCAGACCGACGCGAATCTGCGGCGCGCCGCCGACCGCGCCATCAACGTCGATGTTATCTTCCCCGTGCTCCACGGCACCTTCGGAGAAGATGGAACGATTCAAGGTCTGCTGGAACTGGCCGACATCGCCTACGTCGGCGCTGGTGTGCTCGGCTCCTCGGCGGGTATGGACAAAGACATCATGAAGTCTTTGTTCCGCGCGGCGGGTTTGCCCATCGTAAAACATGTGACTGTGTTGCGCAGCCAATTCGAGGGCCAGCCAAAGAGAGTGCAGAAGCTGGTTGAGAGCGAGCTTAAGTATCCGGTGTTCGTGAAGCCGGCGAACCTCGGGTCATCGGTGGGAATCTCGAAGGCGCACGATGCGACGGAGCTCGGACCGGCCATCGCAGAAGCGGCCAAGTTCGATCGCAAGATCGTGATTGAGGAAGGTGTTGGCGGAAAGAAGCACAAGGCACGAGAGCTGGAATGCGCGGTGCTCGGCAACGACGATCCGAAAGCGTCGGTTGCCGGAGAGATCGTTCCCTGCAAGGAGTTCTACGACTACGACGCGAAGTACTTGGCGGAAGGCTCCGAACTGGTGATCCCGGCAAAGATCACGAAAGCAGAAATGAAAACCGTGCAAACGTTAGCGGTCGCGGCGTTTCAAGCGGTCGATTGCACCGGCCTGGCGCGCGTCGATTTTCTCATGGACCCCAAATCCCGCAGGATTTTCGTCAACGAAATCAATACCATGCCCGGCTTCACCGCGATCAGCATGTATCCGAAGCTGTGGGCGGCAACGGGAGTGCCGTATCCCGAGTTGATTGACCGGCTGATCCAGTTGGGGATCGAGCGGCACGAAGACAAGAAGCGGAACCAGTACAGCCGGTAGATTCTCACCGCCGAGACGCGCGGGGACGTGTTACTGAAGTCATCGAGGGTATTTCGGGAAATACAGCCCTGTGTGACGGATGTATGAATTCTTGGGCGCCCGCCCGAATCGGCCTCTTTCGCGTTTGACACTGTTCCAAAGCGGTTGCTATAGTCAAAGGGTCCTTGTTGGACGTGATTTCGAACCAGCTGGAATTGTCCTAGGTCGTCCGCCAGGGCGGCCTCAACGCAACCTGAAGACCACGCCAGCAGTCCGCTACGCCACGTCCCGCATGTCGCGCATGAACGCGCGTCGACATAAGAGGCTATGAACTTGTTCGACGACAGCACCGCACGTAATCTTGAATCCAGTCTTGAAACCATGACATCTGCCCACGACACTCACACTGGCGGCTCGGCCGTAGTAGACGCTCCCGAGCAGGCACAACCCTCTCCCGCGGAGCCACTGGCTTCCGCCCCTGCCGCTCCTGAAAAGGATGCTCCTCAAAACGACACTTCTCCAACGCCCGTTCACGAAAATGCGGTAGCCGGCAGCGACGACTTCGCCGCCGCGCTCCAGAGCTTCGAGACCGAAACCGAGGAATCGGTTGGCGACGACCACGTAATCAAAGGCACCGTCGTAAAACTGACGGCGACCCACGTCGTCGTCGATATCGGGGCGAAATCCGAAGGCATGGTGCCGATCACGGAGATTCTCGACCACGAGGGCAAGCCAAAGTTCCAGCCTGGCGCCGAGATCGACGTGATGCGGGACAAGGGTGAAACCGAAGAGGGCTACATTAACCTCTCGCACCTGAAGGCGCAACGGCTGCGGTCGTGGGATGAGATTGAGCGCGCTTACAACGAAAAGAAGCCGATTAAAGGCGTCGTCGTGGAACGCATCAAGGGCGGCCTGACCATCGACATTCACGGAGCGCATGCCTTTCTGCCAGGCTCCCAGGTGGACCTGCGTCCGATCCGGAATCTGGATGGCATGAAGGGCCAGACGATGGAAGTCGCCATCATCAAGCTCAACAAGAAGCGCGGCAATATCGTGGTCTCGCGCAAGCAGCTTCTGGAAGAAGAGCAGAACGAGAAGCGCGGCAAGACCCTGGAACACCTGCAAGAAGGCAGTGTCCTGACTGGCATCGTCAAGAACCTGACCGAGTACGGTGCCTTTGTGGATATGGGCGGAATCGACGGCCTACTGCACATCACCGACATGTCGTGGGGACGCCTGACTCATCCGCGCGATCTGGTCAACGTCGGCGATCAGATTCAGGTGAAGGTACTGAAGTACGACAAGGAGAAGCAGCGCGTCTCGCTCGGCTTCAAACAACTCACGCCTGATCCGTGGCTCGATGCGGAGCATCGCTATCCGGTGGGTGCGCACGTCCACGGACGCGTGATCAGCGTCACCGATTACGGCGCATTTGTAGAACTCGAGCAGGGCATTGAAGGCTTGGTCCACGTGAGCGAAATGACCTGGTCGAAACGGATGAAGCATCCCTCGAAGCTGGTCAACGTGCACGACGAAGTGGACTGTGTGGTCCTGAGCGTGAATCCGACCGAACGCCGGATTTCCCTCGGCATGCGGCAACTCGCGTCCAACCCCTGGGATACGCTGCACGACAAGTATCCCGTAGGAGCGACCGTTGAGGGCCGGGTGCGTAATCTGACCGAGTTTGGCGCTTTTATTGAAATCGAGGACGGTATCGACGGCCTGGTGCATGTCAGCAACCTGAGTTGGACCACGCGCGTCAAGCATCCTTCCGAGGTGTTGAAGAAGGGCGACAAGGTCAAGGCCGTCATCCTGGCCATTGAACCGGACAAGCGGCGCCTGTCGCTAGGCGTGAAGCAGATGCAGCCCGACGTTTGGGATTCGTTCTTCGCGCAGCACCGTATCGGCGACATCGTGCATGGTAAGGTGCTGCGGGTTGCGAACTTCGGCGCGTTTGTTGAGATTGCCGAAGGTATCGAAGGTCTGTGTCACAACTCGGAAGCCGTCGACGCGAACGGACACCCGATGCACTTGGAACCCGGAGGCGAGTTCGAGTTCAAGATCATCAAGATGAATCAGGAAGAGAAAAAAGTCGGCCTGAGCATCAAGGCGGTCGGCGAAGAAGCGTCGCGCCAGGAAGTCGAATCCTATAAGCACCCGTCGTCTTCCTCGTCCTCAACCAGCACAACCATCGGCGACCTGATCTCGTGGAAACGCGCTGGCGGGGACAGCAACTAGCTCCGCGCACGTACATCATGGAATTTAAGGCCACCGGCAGCGGTGGCCTTTTCTTTATTGGGGATCGCTCGACTCTCTGAATGCGCCTGTGAAAGCGAAGGGCTTATTTGGTCTCGACTTTCAAACTGATGTAAACCTGTTGGCGATCGTCAAATTGGCTGACGGTCTTGGTGCCGCTCTTGTGGTTGTTGTACTGCGCATACACTTCGTAATCGATGGTGGGCTGGAGCGCCGGAAACCGGTAGGTGCCGTCCGAACCCACGATATAGGTTTTCACGGAGCGGCTTTGAGTGTTGGTCAGATACACCACCGCGTTCGGCAACGGATTGTCAGCGCCGTCCAGCACCTTGCCCGTGAGCAGGCGGGTCTTGTCTTTCTTCGTGTCGCGGCCGAATAACTGCGCTGGAGCGGCCAGGACAGATGTAGAGAAGATCGGCGGCGGCAATACGACCACCGACGACATGACCAGCAGCGAAGCCGCAACCGCAATGACTGCATTCTTCATGAGTTTCCCGTTGGCCGCCGATTCCCCACCACAGCGGCTATTCCCAGTCTAAATGAAGACCGATGTCAGAACGCTCGTCATCGTCGATATGCACGGTTACTTCGGAACCAGGCTTCAACTTCTTGCCCGAGGGCAGTTTGTAGCCTTTCACGTCCGCCCAGACGATGTAATCCGCTTTGCCGGCTGGCAAACGCTGGGCGAACTCGCCGATGTGATTGGAATAGAGCTCCCAGCGAACTTTCTTCTCGTCAGCCCGCCGGATCTTCACTTTGACCCCGTAGAGCGGGTGACCCTCGGGGTCCCAGACGGTTCCGTAAATTAAGGCGTAAGGCTTCGGCTTCTCGCGGACGCTACCCTGCGTGCTCGCTGCGGCCAGCAGAGTCATCAGGAACATGAGAGGCAAAGCCGTTACGAGCCAGCGGCGAAACACCCGGAAATGTGTGGAGTTCTTCAGGAATCCTCGTCCTCATCCTCTTCTTCGTCGTCGGCATCTTCTTCGTCCTCATCCTCGTCGATCTCGTCTTCGCCGACTACTTTCAGCTCCACCGGATTCACGGTAACCACCTCGAAGTCGGTGCCGCACTCCGGGCAGGAGACGACCGCCCCTTCATCGACCTCATCCTCGTCGATGTCGAGATCCGTCTCGCATTCAGGACAGTACACCATGTTTTCCTCCACGTTCGGGGTACCTGTTATATTTAGTTTCTTCGTGAGGAAAAGGTCAAGTGGCTTACCAGAAAAATTCTTCAATGACAGAATTTGTCAGTTTTCGCTGTTTCTCCACAAGCCTTGTGGCAGCCGCCGTGGTTATCCTCTTGCTGGCGTCTGTCGGCGCTCTCTGCCGAGGACAGGAAATGGCCCAGGGACCGGCGCCGCGTTTGGCATCCGATCGGCACACGGACGCGCACATCGCCGAGGCGATCCGGCTGGTTTCAGCGGACCACATCCGGCAGACGATCGACAAGCTGGTCAGCTTCGGAAACCGGTCCACGATTTCCGCGCAGAACGAGGAATCCATCAAAGCAGGCAGGGGAATTGGTGCGGCGCGGGAGTGGATCAAAGGCGAGTTTGAACGCTATTCCAAAGACTGTGGCGGCTGCCTGGAGGTTAAAACCGACACTTTCACCGAGCAGCCTGCCGAGCGCATACCGAAGCCGACAGAAATCACCAATGTCTATGCCGTGCTGCGCGGAAGCGATCCGCAACAGGTGAATCGCATTGTGCTCGTGACCGGCCATTACGACTCGCGCAACAGCGATACTCTGAACGGCACCGATCCCGCACCGGGGGCGAATGACGATGGTAGCGGCACGGCGGTAAGTCTGGAGTGCGCCCGCGTTCTGAGCCAGTCTGCCAGCAAGCTGAAATTCCCGGCAACGATCGTGTTCTTGACGGTCGCAGGGGAAGAGCAGGGTCTGAACGGAAGCAAGCACTTCGCCCAGATGGCCAAGCAGCAGGGGTGGAAAATCGAAGCCGTCTTGAACAACGACATTGTGGGCGGCGACCGCAGTCCACAGCAGGATGCGAGCCTGGTGCGCGTGTTTTCCGAAGGATTGCCGGCGGCGGCGAGTGAAGCTGACATCAAGCGAATTCGGATGCTCGGCGGAGAAAGCGACTCCGTCTCGCGCGAACTCGCCCGCTACATCGCCGACGTCGGGCGCTCCTACGATGCCGGGGTGAAGCCGCTTCTGATCTTCCGGCTGGACCGCTTCCTGCGCGGGGGAGACCACTACGCTTTCAATCAGCAGGGCTACGCTGCCGTGCGCTTCACCGAATTCCGCGAGGATTTCAACCATCAGCATCAGAACGTTCGAACCGAAAACGGCATCGAATATGGAGACCTGCCGAAGTTCGTTGACTTCGACTACGTGGCTCACGTCGCGCGGCTGAACGCGGCGACTCTGGCTTCGCTGGCATCGGCTCCAGCGCCGCCAACCAGTGTAAAAATGCAGACCAAGAACCTCGATAACGACACGACTTTAACCTGGGAACCTTCGGCCGGAGCGGCCGTCTACGAGGTGGTCTGGCGCGCGACCAACGCGTCCGATTGGGAGTACGTCCACGAGGTCAGCAGCGGTGCGCGTGCAACCCTGAAGTTTTCGAAGGATAATGTGATATTCGGTGTGCGGGCCATCGATCAAGCGGGACATCGAAGTTTGCCGGTTGTGCCGGAACCAGAAAGGTAGTGGATAGTGGCTGGTGAATAGTGGATAGACAGAACCGAACTACTATCCACTAGCAACTATCCACTGATTTTCATGAGTCGCGGACAAACCATCTCGTTCAGTTTCCCTCCATTTGCAGGATGGGTGAAGCGCATCATCGTGACTTGCACGGGGATTTACCTGTTTCAGGCGATGACGCGCATCTTCGCCCCGGCTGTTTTTGTCGTGATGCGGGAGTGGCTGGCGCTGATTCCGATCGACGTGATGCACGGCAAAGTGTGGCAGGTAGTCACATATTCATTGCTACACGCCAACTTCAGTCACGTGTTTTTCAACATGCTCACGCTCTGGTTTATTGGCGCGTACTTGGAGCGCGATTGGGGACCGCGACGATTCATCGAGTGCTACACGTTCTGCGTCGTGGGCGCCGCTTTGGTAACGATTGCCGTGTCTTACACCCATTTTCTGGGGATGGATCCGGCGACAGGAACGGTTGGCGCTTCGGGCGGCATATTCGGGCTGCTGATGGCCTTTGGGATTCTTTACGCCGACCAGGAGATGTATCTCTTTCCGCTGCCATTCAGGATTAAGGCTAAGTACCTGGTTGGCATTTGGGTCGTGGTCGCGATCATTGCGATCTTTGAGCCATCAGGCGGGATCGCAGTTTTTGCTCATTTAGGCGGACTGCTCTTCGGCTTCCTGTGGGTGAAATTTATGCCCTCGCGCGGAGTCAGCTATGCGGCATCCGAGCGTTATTTCGGCGTGCGGAACTCTTATTACCGCTGGAAACGGCGTCGCGCGGCGAGAAAATTCGAAGTCTATATGAGAGATCACGACCGCAAAGTCACCTTCGACGAGCACGGAAACTACGTGCCCCCCGACGAGGACGACAAAACCAATGGCGGATCGAAATCAGGTTGGGTGAATTAGAACGATTCACCGCCGAGACGCAGAGGGCGGCGAGAAGAGCTTTTTCTTCTCAGGAGTGCGGTTATCTGAACATTTCTTTGAATCCAGCTACGATGCTTGCTGGAAGTGCCGTCGCCTTCATCTTCCCTTTGAATCCCAAGTCATGACCTGCGCCTGCCACGGTCATTAATTCGGTTTTGGCCGGGATTAGCCGCAAAGCGTTCGTCATCTCTTCCACGCTTCCGAAGGGATCTCGCGTTCCGTGTACGAACAGGCTCGGAACTCTCAGGGTGGGCAGATGTTGAATGCGGAGTTGTTCCGATTTGCGTGGCGGGTGCAAAGGGTACGAAAGCAAGAGGAGTCCGGAGACAAGCTCAGGTTCGGCGGCGCAGAGTATCGTCGCCTGGCGTCCACCGTAGGAGTGCCCGCCGAGAAAAATCCGCCCGTGACATTCTTACGCACGACCGCAACCGCGTTGTGAAGGCCGGCGCGATCGCGTTCGGCGTTGCCCGGGAATGGTGGACCGGTTCGCCGTTCCTGGCGGAAGGGCAAAGCGCAGCGCAGAACGCCGTATCCATTTGCGGCAAAGGTGTCGCCAAGCGCCACCAGCACAGGAGCCGTGCAATCCGAACCGGCGCCATGCGTCAGGATCAGGGCGTCGCCGTTGGGATTCGCGGGCGAGTGCAGGAAGCCGCGGACAGCGGGAGCCAGTGAATCGTCGAAAAACGCGATCGCTGGTTGCGTCATCGTCAGCGATCTTCGCTCGCACGCGGCGGTGGAACCTTCGTCAGGCCGCGAGGAAAAAGCATGGCGTTAAATTCGGCGCCAATCAGCACCACCAGCGAGATGATGTACATCCAGGCCATTAGCGCAATGCCCACACCAAGCGAACCGTAGATCACGCTGTAATCAACATAGTGCTGCAAATAACATCCAAATAACGCAGTGGAGATGCAGCCACAGGGCGGTCGCAAGAACCGCCCCCGGCAAAACGCTGTGCCAGGGTTGGGTGCGGGGCACCGCGTTGTGATAAATCAACTGGATCACGGCGATGCTGGTCAGGATGGCAATGGCCCAGCGGATCGCTCCCCACGCCAACAGAATTAGAGGCCCGAATTCATGTCCGCTGTGAAACAAAATCCGCGTTTCAATACGGCTTCCGAATGCAACCAGAATGGTGGCGAAGGTCAGCGGCAGACCCGCCATCAAAACCAGTGAAATCGCAATCAGGCGCTCCTGAACTAACCCCCAGGTCTTGGGAAGCTGATAGGCACGGCGGAAGCCATCCATCCAGGAAATGATGACGCCGGAAGCGGTCCACATCGTCAACAACGAAGTGGGGACCAGCAGACCTACCGGCCGGTCCGCCTTGCTTCTCAGGTAGGAAATCGCCGTAGCGCTTCCGGCGGGCAAAATGGTCCCCAGAGCGTAGGAGATCTCGCGCAGGTAGACTTCACCGCGCTTCAAGGTGGCGAGTCATCGCGCCGAGCACCAGTAAGGCCGGGAAAAAAGTGAAGATGGACGAGTAAGCCGAGGCCTTGGCGATCGCGAATGCATCGTGCTCGAAGGCGCGCCAGACTGACAAGCGGAACAGACGCCAGAAGCGCGCCAATGCCGGAGCCAGCACCAGTCCGCCAGGAAGCGGCTCCGGCGCGGGATTGCGGCCTGAGGTTGCTCAGGCAGGCGCTGTGGTTCCAGTGCTAAGGACATTGGATTTAGAAATCGTCGCTTAGTTCAGCGTCATTCTATACCGAACCCGGAGTCGCTGTGCCTGCTCGGCCTGGACCCTTCGGCTTCGCTCAGGGCGGGCTCGCGGAGCCCCGTCACCACACGAGCCAAAAGCGAGGGGCGACTCGCGTCGCCCCTGTCTGGATTTGTCCCGTACTACTCCGCGGCGAGTTCTTCGGTTTCACCTTCGTGCCGCATGAGTTCGAGTGCTCGCTCGGCATCTTCGTAGGCCTGCGAGACTTCCTCTTGCACCTTGCTGGCGGCCTCTTCCATTTCCGGCGAGAGACGTACATTCCGGTAATATTCCATGCCGGTGCCGGCAGGAATCAATCGGCCCACAATCACGTTCTCCTTCAGGCCGCGCAGATGATCGACCGCCCCCTGAATGGAAGCTTCGGTGAGCACGCGCGTGGTCTCCTGGAAGGAGGCAGCGGAGATGAACGAATCGGTGGAGAGCGACGCCTTAGTGATTCCGAGCAGCAACGGACGCCCGGTGGCCGGTTTGCCACCCTGCGCAATCGCACGCTCGTTCTCCTCATGGAAGCGGAACTTATCCACTTGCTGTTCGAGCAAGAACTGGGTGTCGCCCACATCTTCCACCTTCACCCAGCGCATCATCTGGCGGACGATCACCTCGATGTGCTTGTCCGAGATATTCACGCCCTGGAGCCGGTATACTTCCTGGATTTCATTTACCAGGTAAGACTGTAGTTCCTTTTCACCGAGCACGGCCAGAATGTCGTGCGGGTTGAGCGGACCGTCCATCAGCGGTTCACCCGCCCGGACACGCTCGCCTTCCTGCACGTTGATGTGGACGCCGCGCGGAACGGAATATTCCTTCTCCGTGCCGTTATCGGCTGCCACATAGAGTTTGCGTTGTCCCTTGGCGACCTCGCCGAAGCGCACTACGCCGTCGATTTCGCTGATGACGGCGGTCTCGCGCGGCTTGCGGGCCTCGAACAATTCCACCACACGCGGCAGACCGCCCGTGATGTCCTTGGTCTTCGTCGTCTCGCGCGGGATCTTGGCTAGCACGTCGCCGGGGAAGACCGTGTCTCCGTCCTGCACCATGAGATGGGCGCGCGAAGGCATCAGGTAGCGCTTGCTCGCCTTGCCTTTGATGACGATGGCCGGCTGGCGCTTCTCGTCGGGCGAATCCGCCACCACGTGACGCGACAGACCGGTAACCTCATCCACTTCCTCGTGCAGCGTGATGCCTTCCTGCAGGTCCTTGAACTGGACCGTGCCGCCGATTTCGGTCAGGATGGCAAAGGTGTACGGATCCCACTCGACCAGAACCTGACCAAGTTGTACCGGCCCGCCTTCCACGACCTTGACCTTGGCGCCATACACAACCGCATAGCGCTCGCGTTCGCGGCCTTTCTCGTCCACCACCGCAATCGAGCCCTGGCGGTTCATGACCACCAGGTCGCCAGTCTTCGACTTCACCGTCTGCAGGTTGATGAAGCGAACCAGGCCGTTGCTCTTGGCATCGAGACGTGACTGTTCCGAAACTCGTGACGCCGTACCTCCGATGTGGAAGGTGCGCATGGTGAGCTGCGTTCCAGGTTCTCCGATAGACTGAGCCGCGATTACGCCAGTAGCCTCGCCCAGTTCAACCAGTCGCCCGGAGGCGAGATTACGGCCGTAGCACATGACGCAAACGCCGCGCCGTGACTCACAGGTGAGCACCGAGCGAATCTTCACTCGCTCGATACCGGCAGCCTGAATTGCCCCGGCGAGATCTTCGGTGATCTCGTGATTCACGTCGACAACGACCTGGCCTTCATAGTCCTTGATCTTCTCGAGCGACACGCGGCCCACGATGCGGTCGCGCAGCGGCTCGATGATTTCGCCGGCTTCGACGATGCCGGAGACGAAAATTCCGTCCACGGTGCCGCAGTCGTACTCGCTGATAATCACGTCCTGTGCGACGTCCACCAGACGGCGCGTCAGGTAACCCGAGTCGGCGGTCTTCAACGCCGTATCGGCCAAGCCCTTGCGGGCGCCGTGCGTCGAGATGAAGTATTCGAGCACCGTCAGGCCTTCACGGAAATTGGCTGTGATCGGCGTCTCGATAATTTCACCCGTCGGTTTCGCCATCAGTCCGCGCATTCCGGAGAGCTGGCGAATCTGCTGTTTCGATCCGCGAGCGCCGGAATCGGCCATGACGTAGATTGGGTTGAGCTCGCCCTCTTTGTCCCGTCTCTGCATCTGGTTGAACATTTCATCGGCAACTTTTTCCGTGATGGCCGACCAGATTTCGATGACCTTGTTGTAGCGTTCGCCGTTGGTGATCGCGCCGTCCAGGTACTGCTGTTGCACGTTGATCACCTGCTTGTCGGCATCTTTTACCAGGGTCTTCTTGTTGTCCGGGATCACCATGTCATCGATGCCGATAGAGAGGCCGGCACGCGTGGCGTACTTGAACCCGAGCGACTTGATCTCATCGAGCATCTTGACGGTAACTTCCAAGCCGAACCGCAGATAGCAGTAGTTAACCAACTGGCCGATGCCCTTCTTTTTGAGCAATCCGTTGATGTACGGCATGCTCAAGTTGACGCCGGGCACTGCCTTGGGCAGATGGTCGTTGAGAATGGCACGGCCGACGGTGGTATTCAGGAACTCGCGCTTCAACGTGCACGGGCTCCGTATGGTTCACGTCCTGATCGTCGTAGGCCTGCGTCAGGTCAATGAGCTCGCCGGTGTAGCGCAGACGAATCGGCGTAGAGCGTTTCCACCTCGCCCATTTCGAGCGCGATCACGACTTCGTCAATATTGGCAAACGAACGGCCTTCGCCCTTCGCGCCTGGCTTGGCTTTCGTCAAGTAATAGAGGCCGAGCACCATGTCCTGCGTGGGCACCGTGATGGGATGGCCGGATGCCGGCGACAGGATGTTATGCGAAGACAACATCAGCACGCTGGCTTCCACCTGTGCCTCGGGCGAGAGCGGAATGTGCACCGCCATCTGGTCGCCGTCGAAGTCAGCGTTGAAAGCCGTGCACACCAGCGGGTGAATCTTGATCGCCTTGCCTTCCACCAGCACCGGCTCAAACGCCTGAATGCCCAGGCGATGGAGCGTAGGCGCGCGGTTCAGCATAACGGGATGGTCCTTGATGACCTCTTCCAGAATGTCCCAGACAATCGGTTCCTGCTGCTCCACCATTTCTTTCGCTTGCTTGATGGTGGTGCAGTTCCCCGTTTGTTCCAGGCGGTGATAGATGAACGGCTTGAACAACTCGAGCGCCATTTTCTTCGGCAATCCGCACTGGTGCAGCTTAAGCTCGGGCCCAACCACGATCACCGAACGTCCAGAGTAGTCCACGCGCTTGCCGAGCAGGTTCTGGCGGAAGCGGCCCTGCTTGCCTTTCAGCGTATCCGAAAGCGACTTCAGCGGCCGGTTGTTGGCGCCGCGCAGAACGCGTCCGCGGCGTCCGTTGTCGAACAACGCGTCCACCGCTTCCTGCAGCATGCGCTTCTCATTGCGCACGATGACTTCGGGAGCGTGCAGGTCCATCAGCTTCTTCAACCGGTTGTTGCGGTTGATGACGCGCCGGTAAAGATCGTTTAGATCGGAAGTAGCAAAGCGTCCGCCATCAAGTGGAACCAGCGGACGCAGTTCGGGTGGAATCACCGGCAGCACGTCCAGAATCATCCACTGCGGCTTGTTGCCGCTCTTGCGGAAGGCCTCGACAACCTTCAACCGCTTGGCATACTTCAGCCGCTTCTGCAGCGAGGTTTCGTTTTTCATCTTCTCGCGCAGTTCGGCAGCCAGCGAATCGACTTCGATGCGCTTCAGAAGTTCTTTGATCGCTTCCGCGCCCATCATGGCTTTGAAGCCGGCAGGGCGATATTGCTGGTCAAGTTCGCGGTACTTCGCTTCGTCCTTGATGACTTCGCGTTCTTTACCGGAGAGTCGCCGGGATCGACGACCACATAGGCCTCGAAGTACAGAATCGCTTCCAGATCGCGCAGAGAAATATCGAGCAAATGTCCGATGCGGCTGGGCAGGCCCTTGAAGAACCACACATGCGAACAGGGCGAAGCCAGCTCGATGTGTCCGAGGCGTTCGCGGCGGACTTTGGACAGCGTGACTTCCACACCGCACTTGTCGCAGATCACGCCGCGATGCTTCATGCGTTTGTACTTGCCGCAGAGACATTCCCAGTCAGTGACCGGGCCAAAAATGCGGGCGCAGAACAAGCCATCGCGCTCCGGCTTGAAGGTGCGGTAGTTGATGGTTTCCGGCTTGGTCACTTCCCCATGCGACCAGCTCCGGATTTTTTCCGGGGACGCCAGGCTGATGCGAATGGCATCGAAGTCAGCTACCGGATTTGCCATATCGAACGGGCTCGAACGAAACATGTTCCTCCGCTTTCCTACGGCTGTACGCCGCCGTACGCGGCTCTCAAGAACGGTCGCTAGCCGATGGTCGTTAGTCGCTAGCCAAATCTTTGACCCGGAAGCTCAAGAGCGAAGACTTCGGGTCCATTCTTCGAATCTGAAACGGCCTGCCAGGCGCGAACGACCAGCGACTAGCGGCCAACGACTAATCCGCTGCCACCGCCACCGGCTTCTTCTCCGTGGCCTTGATCAACTCGACATCCAGGCAAAGCGCCTGCAATTCGCGAATCAGCACGTTGAACGACTCCGGGACGCCCGGCTCCATCGCGGCCTCGCCTTTGACGATGGCCTCGTAGATTTTGGTGCGTCCGTATACATCGTCCGACTTCGCGGTCAGCAACTCTTGCAGGATGAACGCCGCGCCGTACGCTTCCAGGGCCCAGACTTCCATTTCTCCGAAACGCTGGCCTCCGAACTGCGCCTTGCCACCCAGTGGTTGCTGCGTGATGAGCGAGTACGGCCCGATGGAACGCGCGTGAATCTTGTCGTCCACCAAGTGCGACAGCTTCAACATGTAGATGTAACCCACCGTGACCGGCTGTTCGAACTTCTCGCCCGTCATGCCGTCGCGCAGATAGGTTTTGCCCGATGTGGGCAAACCTGCGCTCGTCAGCAGCGCCTTGATTTCGGACTCGCGGGCGCCGTCAAATACAGCCGATCCCATGAACACGCCTTTCTTCAAGGTAGGGGCCAGCGCCTCGAGCTCATCTTCACTCATGTCAGCAATGGTTTCCGCGAGCACGGTGTCCTTGAACAACGCCTTGAGATCGCGGCGGACGGCTTCGGCACGAGTGTTCTGCTTCAGCAACTCCGCAATCTTCAGACCGAGTTCATAGCCCGCCCATCCGAGGTGGGTTTCAAGAATCTGTCCCACGTTCATACGACTGGGCACGCCGAGCGGGTTCAGGACGATCTCGACCGGCGTTCCATCTTCGAGGTACGGCATATCCTCTTCCGGCAGAATGCGCGCGATCACGCCCTTGTTGCCGTGGCGTCCGGCCATTTTGTCGCCGACGCTCAACTTGCGCTTCATGGCGATGTACACCTTCACCAGCTTGATCACGCCCGGCGGCAGTTCATCGCCCTTGGTTAGCTTGTCTTTCTTCTCGTTGACGATCTTCTTGAGCACATCGATCTGGCGCGAGGTCATTTCCTCGATCTCGTCGATCTGCTCGTTCACCCGCGGATCTTTGTCCGCGTACTTGATGCGCTTCAGGTTGCGGGTCGAGATGCGCTCGATCGTGTCGCGATCCAGAATCGTGTCCTTGGTCAGCAAGCGCTTGTTGGTGCGCTCGTCGTGCAGGTCGGCTTGCACTTCTTTGCCGCCCAGCAGGCCTTCCAAACGCTTCAAGCGCTCGTCGGTCAAAATTCGGATTTCATCCGAAAGGTTCTTTTCGAGCTTCGCGATTTGGTTGCCTTCGATGGTCTTGGCACGCTCGTCCTTTTCCTGGCCTTTGCGCGAGAAGATTTTCACGTCCACCACGATGCCTTCGATTCCGGGCGGGCAGTAGAGCGAAGCGTCACGCACGTCGCCGGCTTTTTCGCCGAAGATCGCACGCAGCAGTTTTTCTTCCGGCGTGAGCTGAGTCTCACCCTTCGGCGTAACTTTGCCAACGATGATGTCCCCCTGCTTGATGCCGGCGCCGATGCGGATTACGCCTGCCTCGTCCAGATTGCGCAGCGTGGATTCACTCACGTTCGGAATGTCGCGCGTCACTTCCTCGGGGCCGAGCTTCGTGTCGCGCGCTTCGAGTTCGAACTCTTCGATGTGAACCGAGGTGTAGTAATCCTCTTTCACCATCTTTTCCGAAACCAGGATTGCGTCTTCGAAGTTGTAGCCGCGCCATGGCATGAACGCGACCAGCACGTTGCGTCCCAGCGCCAACTCGCCAAAGTCGGTACACGGACCGTCGGCAATCACTTGCCCCTTCACCACCCGCTGGCCCTTCTTCACGATCGGCTTCTGGTTGATGCAGGTGTTCTGGTTCGAGCGCTTGAACTTGGTGAGCTGATAAATGTCGCTGCCCACTTCGCGCGAAAGCTGCATCGGATGATGCTCGCCCTCGACGCGAACAATAATGCGTTCGGAATCGACCGAATCGATGATTCCGTTACGCCGCGCCAGCACTACCGCACCCGAATCTCGCGCGGTAACGCCTTCCATCCCAGTGCCCACAATTGGAGCCTGAGCGCGGAGCAGGGGCACCGACTGGCGTTGCATGTTTGCGCCCATCAGCGCGCGGTTGGCGTCGTCATGCTCCAGGAACGGCACCAGCGATGCGGCGACGGAGACCAGTTGCTTCGGGCTGACGTCCACGTAGTCGACTTCATCGCGGTGCACCAGTACGAAGTTGCCGGCCTTGCGAGCGTTGACCAGTTCGCCGGCGATGCGACCCTTTTCGTCCAGTTCGATGTTGGCCTGAGCGATGGTGTGCCGGTCTTCTTCCCACGCCGAGAGATAGAAGGAAAATGGCTCAACCTCGACTGGCTTCTTGCGCCGGTCTTTCAAATCAGCGTTGACCTTTTCCATTTCGCTCTTCTCGGCATAGTCGCCGACTTTGTAGCTGCTGTCACCGGCGTTGACGACGATGACGTAGTCCACCACGCGCGCGCCCTTCACCTTGCGGTAGGGCGACTCGATGAAGCCGTAGTCGTTGATGCGGGCAAAGCAGCTCAACGACGAAATCAGCCCAATGTTCGGACCTTCCGGCGTTTCAATCGGGCAGATGCGTCCGTAGTGCGTCGGGTGGACGTCGCGGACTTCAAATCCGGCGCGTTCGCGCGACAAACCGCCCGGCCCCAGGGCCGACAGACGCCGCTTGTGCGTAATTTCCGACAGTGGATTCGTCTGATCCATGAACTGCGAGAGCTGCGACGATCCAAAGAATTCTCGAATCGCGGCCATTACCGGCTTGGCGTTGACCAGATCGTGCGGCATGGCCGTCGACATTTCCTGGTACACGCTCATCTTTTCCTTGATGGCGCGTTCCATGCGAACCAGGCCGATGCGGAACTGGTTTTCGAGCAACTCGCCAACCGCTCGCACGCGGCGATTGCCCAGGTGATCGATGTCGTCCACCGCGCCAATGTTCTTGCGCAGCTTGAGCAGATATTTGATGGTCGCGTAAAAATCGTTGGGATCAAGCGTACGCTGTTCCAGGCTCGTCGCTTCCTGGTTTTCGAACAGCTTGATGTTGAACTTCAACCGGCCCACGCGCGAGAAGTCATACTTGCGCGGATCGAAGAACATGCCCTGGAACAACGCCGTCGCCGTGTCCAAGGTCGGCGGATCGCCCGGCCGCAGCTTGCGGTAAATCTCGATCAGAGCTTCCGAGGGACTGACTACCGAATCGCGGCGCAGCGTCTGGCTGATCACCGTGCCCACGTCGTCGCGCTCGGGGAAGAAGACGGTCATCTCGATCACGCCCGACTCCAGGATCTTGGCCACCTTGTCGGGTGTGATTTCGGTGTTGGCCTCCAGCAGCACTTCGCCGCTCGTCGTGTCGACGATGTCGCTGGCCGCCCACGCGCCTTCGAGATCGGTCGTGTCCACTTCGATTTCGCCGATCTTTGCCTTCTGAATTTCCTTCAGGGTGGCGGCCGTGATCTTGCGGCCGGAGTGCGCAACTTCGTCGCCCGACTTCGACTTGATGCTGTGTGCCAGCTTCATGCCGATCAGATTCGTCGGCTTGTCGCTCGCCGGATCCAGCGTCCAGAACAGCTTCTTGTCACGGACAACCAGCCGGTCCGTGGTGTAGAAGGTCTTAAGAATATCTTCGCCGGAACGCAGGCCCAGCGCGCGCAGGAAAATCGTGCCCAGGAACTTGCGCTTGCGGTCGATGCGCACGTAGAGAACGTTCTTCTGGTCGTATTCGAATTCAACCCACGAACCGCGGTAGGGAATAATCTTTCCCAGGAAGTAGGTGCGGTTGGCCGCCGTCTCGAAGAACACGCCCGGCGAGCGGTGCAGCTGGCTGACGATTACTCGTTCTGTGCCGTTAATAATGAAAGTCCCGTTCTGCGTCATCAGCGGGACGTCGCCGAAGAAAACTTCCTGCTCCTTGATGTCGCGAATGGAACGGTTGCCCGCCTCATCCTTGTCCCAGATGGTGAGGCGCATCGTCACTTTGAGCGGAGCCGAGTAAGTCATGCCGCGCTCTTCGCACTCGGCCACGTCGTACTTCAGCTGCAGACCGACCGGGTCGCCGCACTTGTTGCAGAAGTCGGGAGTATTCGCGTTGTAGGTGCCGCACTTGTGGCAGAGAACTTCGCCAGGATGAAACGGGTCGGTAATCACCGTCGATCCGCAATTCCTGCACGTCGTGCGCAAGTGATGCAGCCCCTTCAGGTGGCCGCATTTGCACTCCCAGTTGCCAATCGCAAAATCCACAAACTCAAGCTGGGAAACATTGCGGAAGTCGGTGATCGGGAACACCGACTGAAACACCGCCTGCAGCCCGCCGTCTTCGCGTTCGCTGGGCAGTTTGTCCATCTGCAGGAAGCGGTCATAGGAGCGCTTCTGAACCTCGATCAGGTTCGGGATCTGGATGGTTGCTGGAATCTTGGAAAAATCGAAACGCTTGCGGTGGATATTGTGCTTAGGCATTCTTAGAAACTCCTGCTTTCAGGCAGCCCGGGGCTGCTGGTACAAGCGGAATGAGGGCGCAAAAACGCGCGCCAAAATACTGCTAGTGAGCGGTGTACGCTACAAAAGACACCGGCCCCCGCAAGGACATGTCTGTCCGCAGGCGCCGCGTGCGACGCTTAATCCTGGATAACTTTTAAAATTCCGCGCCAGTTCAAAGGCCTGTTCCGTCCCGCCGCCCGCGGGACCGGCTGCCATACTTTCAATCCAGCGACCCTTTTCCGTTCCGCTTCCTGGGTTTATTTGGAGGATGCGGGTCGCCGTCGCCTCGCAGTGAAGCCAGGGTAAGCGGGTTATTTATTAGATATTAACACCACTCCCCTGGATTCAGCTACTGTTCGGTCAAATAATTGCTACGTGGCTTAGGGCTCGTGCGGTGATGGGGCTTTGCCCCGCCCAAGCGGGGCCGAGCCCAGCTTCCACACACCTCGCCGCGCTGCCGCTATTTGACCTCGACAGTTGCGCCCGCTTCCGTGAACTTCTTCTTGATGGTTTCGGCTTCGTCCTTCGAAACGCCTTCCTTTATGCTCTTGGGAGCGCCATCCACCAGGTCCTTTGCCTCTTTCAGGCCGAGGCTGGTGACCTCGCGTACCGCCTTGATTACATTGATCTTATTGGCTCCAACTTCCTTCAGAACGACCGTGAACTCGGTCTTTTCCTCGGCCGGAGCTGCTCCGCCCGCAGCCGCCCCGCCACCGGCAACCATTACCGGGGCCGCTGCCGCCGCCGAGACGCCCAGACGCGCTTCCAGTTTCTTGACCAGGTCTGCCGCTTCCAGCAACGACAGCCCAACAATTGACTCTTCCAGCTGCTGTAGATCCGCCATGTGAATCTCTCCGCTTTGTGTAAGATTTGCGATTTCGCTATCGCTTGGCCAGGTTTCCAGTGCGACCAGGTCGTCAACTCCGGCGCCAGACAACACCAAAGTTTAAGACCGCGCCACCCCTCGCTTCGCGGTAACTAAATCTTTTTTCGAGCAGCATTGCTGCCCAGAAAATCTTGTAATTTTGTAGTCGGGTAATTTTGTAATTTGAAAACTTCCCGGTAGGGGTTCAAATTACAAAATTTAAAAATTACCCAGTTACCACATGGAAGCTTACGCTTCCTTGAATTTCTTCTGCTCCACGCCTTGGCCGACCACCACTGCCAGGTTCCGTCCGACGGCATTCATCGCCGTAACCAGACGCTGCGACGGAGCATTCAACAGGAACAGCAGCTTCGAATACAGCTCTTGCTTCGATGGCATCGATGCCAGCGACTCGATCTCTTTGACCGAAATCGCGCGGCCTTCGACCACCCCAGCCTTGAAGCTGAATTCCGGATTATCCTTAGCGTACTTCGCCAGCGCCTTCGCCAGCGCCACGGGATCGCCTTCGGTATAAGCGATCGAGGTCACACCTTGCAGGTTCTTCAGCGCTTGCTCAACTTTGGTGCCCTTGCCGGCGCGCTCCGCCAACGTGTTCTTGACCACGCGATACTTCGCGCCGGTCGGACGCAATGCCTTGCGCAATTCGAAATCCTGCGTCACCGTCAGCTTGGAGTATGTGGCCACGATCATGCTCGAGGCATTCTTCAGTTCGCCGCCAAGCTTCTCAACTTGCGCTACTTTCTTAGCTCTAGTAACCGCCATGTTCGAACCCTTTCAGAACTTTCAAATGTCTAGTGTGGGGACGGGCGACTCGCCCGTCCGCCGGGCCAAGCCCGGCAATTATGCCTTAGCAGCAACCTCAATCGGAGTCGTGTCCAGCGCGATTCCCGGCCCCATGCTCGAACTCAGGTAGCAAGCCTTGATGTACTTGCCCTTAGCCACCGAAGGCTTCGCCTTGATCACGCTCGAAATCAGCGTGGTGGCATTGTCGATCAGCTTGTCGGGCGTGAACGAAATCTTGCCCACCGGCACGTGCACCAGCGCCGTCTTGTCGGTGCGGAACTCAACCTTGCCGGCTTTCACTTCCTGCACGGCGCGCGCAACGTCCATGGTGACCGTGCCCGTCTTTGGATTCGGCATCAGACCCTTCGGTCCGAGGACCTTACCCAGACGGCCGACCGATTTCATCATGTCGGGCGTAGCAATCAAGGCGTCGAAGTCGGTCCAGTTTTCTTTCGTGATCTTCTCGACCATATCTTCGCCGCCGACAAAATCCGCGCCCGCCGCCTCCGCCTCGCGAACCTTTTCACCGCTCGCGATCACCAGAACCTTTTTCGACTTGCCCAGTCCGTGGGGAAGCACAACCGTGCCCCGCACCATCTGGTCGGCATGCTTCGGATCGACGCCCAACCGCAACGTCACTTCCACGGTCTCGTCGAATTTCGCGTATTTCACTTTCTGCAGAAGTGGAACCGCTTCCTGCAGCGTGTAAGGACGCGGCTCAACTGCCTTCCGCGACTTTTCGATATTCTTTCCCGATTTCTTCATTTTTCCCTCGTCTCCCACCGCTCATCGTTCGAATGATGAGCCGTAGTGCAAATGACAAACTCACTTCGCAAAAACCGCAAAGGTTAAAAACAACCAAAACACAAGGATCGTGGCGAAGCCAATGTATATCAACTTGTCCTTGCGCAATTCTTCTTTCGGCTTAGAAAAGAACGCGTGAATCAAAATCGCCGAGTAAGCTACAACTATCAATACCGCGCTCAGCTTTACGGTCTTGCTGCTTGCCCAAGCAACCACCCCTGCCACAAGGCCCAAAATCAATACGAGCCACCGCAGGACGTTCTTGAAACGGGCGTTCACCCGACCACATCGATGCCCATCGACCGCGCTGTGCCGCGCACGCTCTTGATGGCGGCATCGACCGACGCCGCATTCAGATCCGGCATCTTCTGTTTCGCAATATCCTCGACCTGTTTCAGTGTCACCTTGCCGACCTTATCTTTATTGGGTGCACCCGATCCCTTGGCAATGCCGGCAGCGCGCTTCAGCAAAACCGACGCGGGTGGCGTCTTGGTAATAAACGTGAACGTGCGGTCGCTGTAGACCGTGATCACGACCGGAACAATCAACCCCTCGAGTTCTTTTTGCCCGGTGCGGGCATTGAACTGCTTGCAGAACTCCATGATGTTGACTTGCGCCTGACCTAGCGCCGGTCCCACCGGAGGCGCCGGCGTTGCCTTGCCCGCCGCAATCTGCAACTTTACCGAACCTGTAACTTTCTTTGCCATGATGCCTTTCCCGTACCTACTTTCAATTCAGCTCCGAGTCTAGGATTTTCGGCTCAGCGCTTTAAAGCTGCTCGTGTGGGGACGGGCGAGACTCGCCCGTCCAACCTACGCCACTTTCTCCACTTGCCCAAATTCCAATTCCACCGGAGTCGACCGTCCGAAGATAGTGACCATCACTTTCAAAGTCTCGCGATCTTCGTTCACGTCGTCGACCACGCCCGTAAAAGTTGCGAACGGACCCTCGCCGATGCGCACCGTCTCGCCCTTTTCGAATTTGACCTTGAGCTTCGGCTTCTCCCGGCTGTCGGCCACTTTGTAAACGATGTGATTGACTTCTTCTTCCGACAACGGAGTCGGCTGCTGCCCGGTGCCCACAAATCCGGTAACCCGCGGCGTCGACTTCACCACGTGCCAGACGTGATCGTCCATGTCCATTTCCACCAGCACGTAGCCGGGATAGAACATACGCTCCGAGGTGTATTTCTTGCCGCCACGAACTTCGGTGACCGACTCGGTCGGAATCAGCACCTTGCCGATCTTGTCCTGCAACCCGAAAGCCTGCACCCGCGATTCCAGCGACTCCCTCACCTTGCGCTCGAATCCCGAATAGGCGTGGATGATGTACCACTTCATTCTCGGATTGCGTGCGGGCTCGCCGCCGGCAACCGCTTCCGCGGGCGGTGAAGGCGGTGCCTGCTGTGACCTCGCCCGCCGCAGCGCTTTCGATCTTATCTTTGTCCGTTACCTTATCCGTATCCGGCATTCAATCGCTTCTTTCGCTCGCTGCCTAACGGCGCGAGAAGTAATGCAAACCCCGCTCCAAGGTGTTGCTGATCGCCAGATCTGTCAGGAAGAAAAATAACCCAAACAGAAACACGGTGATGATGACGACCGTCGTCGTTCCCTGGACTTCCTTGAGCGTCGGAGATGTGACTTTCTTCATCTCCGTGCGTACGTCGCTGTAAAAACTTTTGATCCGCTCCGGCCAGGATCTCAGCGTGCTCGTAATCGCGTTCTGTTCAACTGCTGTCGCCATACCTTCCCGCTTTCCTCGACTGCTCCCTCTCGGGCCTCGACTTTACCCTCAACTCTGGCAGGGGCGGAGGGATTCGAACCCCCAAGTTCGGTTTTGGAGACCGACAGTTTAACCGTTGAGCTTACGCCCCTGTGCTCGTGTAGCGCGGGCGCCCTCGCCCGCGTTCACTATTTCACCTCTTTGTGCAGCGTGTGCTTGCGGCATCGGCTGCAGAACTTCTTCAGCTCCAGGCGGTCCGGTGTCGTTTTGCGGTTCTTGGTCTTCGAATAATTTCGCTCTTTGCAATCACCGCACTGTAACGTAATGATCTCTCGGGGCATTTCAACCGCTCCTAGCTTTCGGCTGCTAGCCTCTAGCAACCAACTCCAACGTTTTAAAGTTTTTTACCTCTGCAATCTGACCTCTTACCTCTTACCTCTGACCGCTACTGAATAATCTCCGCGATCGTTCCTGCGCCCACCGTGTGGCCGCCTTCGCGAATTGCGAATCGTAATCCTTTTTCCATCGCCACCGGCGTGATCAGCTCGATCACCAGGCTCACGTTGTCCCCCGGCATCACCATCTCCGTACCCGCCGGCAACTCCGCAATCCCGGTCACGTCCGTCGTCCGCAAGTAAAACTGTGGACGATAGCCCTTGAAGAATGGCGTGTGCCGCCCGCCTTCTTCTTTCGTCAGGATGTACACCTCAGCCTTGAACTTCGTGTGCGGCGTAATCGACCCCGGCTTCGCCAGCACCATCCCGCGCTCCACGTCTTCTTTCGCCGTGCCGCGCAGCAGCAATCCGGCATTGTCGCCCGCCATGCCTTCGTCCAGCTGCTTCTTGAACATCTCCACGCCCGTCACCACCGTCTTGCGCGTCTCCCGGAAGCCGACAATCTCCACTTCCTCGCCGACCTTGATCTTCCCGCGCTCAATCCGGCCCGTCACCACCGTGCCCCGTCCTTGAATCGAAAATATGTCTTCGATCGGCATCAGAAACGGCTTGTCCAATTCCCGCGCCGGCTGCGGCACGCTCTTGTCCACCGCCTCCATCAACGCGTCAATCTGCTTTTCCCACTTCTCGTCCCCGTTCAACGCCAGCAGCGCCGACAGCCGTACCACCGGCACATCGTCGCCCGGAAACTGATAGCTCTTCAGCAGCTCTCGAACTTCGAGTTCGACCAGGTCCAGCAACTCGGGATCGTCCACCGCATCGCACTTGTTCAGCGCCACGACAATGTACGGAACACCCACTTGCCGCGCCAGCAGCACGTGCTCGCGCGTCTGCGGCATCGGACCATCGGTCGCCGCCACCACCAGAATCGCGCCATCCATCTGCGCCGCGCCCGTGATCATGTTCTTGATGTAATCGGCGTGGCCCGGACAGTCGACGTGCGCGTAGTGCCGGTTCGGCGTCTCATACTCGACGTGCGCCGTGGCAATCGTGATGCCGCGCGCCTTCTCTTCCGGAGCGTTGTCGATCGAATCGAACGACCGGAACACAATCTTCGGGTTGTGCTTCTGCAACACCTTGGTGATGGCCGCCGTCAACGTTGTCTTGCCATGGTCAATGTGACCAATCGTCCCTACGTTGCAGTGCGGCTTATTCCGTTCAAATTTTTCTTTCGCCATTTGCTCTTATCCTCTGTAGCGCCGGCGTCTCGCCGGCTGGTTCGCGAATCAATCGTCGTCCTGAGATCCACTCAGTAATACTGATACAACTTGTGAAACTTCGCTCGCAGCGCCGGATCGACTTCTTCGACCTTCGAGAGATAAAACTCCCGTACCTGGGCCTGATCCGAAACCGAAAGCAAATTGTACAAAGACCGTGCCGTTCCAGCCTTCTCGCCCGCCGCCCGGTCGATCGCATCCGCAGCGAAAACCGCATCCAGGTTACGGACTCGGATCTTGCGGCTGTCGAGCTCCTTCAAATATTTCGTGACCCGGTCCGCGGCGAACGCCTTCTGTATCGCAGCCTTCAAGTTGCCGAACTCGCGCTCTTTCTCGACCTTGATCGTCCCTTGCTCGAACTTCACCATTCCACCAAAACGTCAATCCCAAACGCCACGTTCAAACTCTGGAGCGGGAGACGGGGATCGAACCCGCGACCAACAGCTTGGAAGGCTGTGACTCTACCACTGAGTTACTCCCGCCCAAACCAGCCGTCAGCTCTCAGCTGTCAGCTCTCAGCAATCTATATGGAGCCGATGATCAGGATTGAACTGATGACCTCTCCCTTACCAAGGGAGTGCTCTACCAACTGAGCTACATCGGCTCACGGTACCGCAAAATCAAATCCGACGAATCAATCTTCAATCTGTCGGTTCGCGTTCTCCCGCTCTTCTTCGATTCGGGTTCGCCAAAAATACAGCGCCGCTCGAAGCGCGAACAGTCCCAGGATCAGCAGCGTCCCGGTTCGCAGTTTCACATTCGCGTTGAAGACTCGAATCGGCTCATCTGATAGCGTGGTCCAGGCTAAAACGCCCAGCACCGCATACGCGATAAGAGCCAGCACGAACTTCTTTTTAATCGTCAACTTCGCGTAACCGCCTCAGGCTCGTCAGCAACTGAAGCTTCCTCGTCACTCTGGTGCACAGGGGAGGATTCGAACCTCCGTACCTCCTGAGAGGGACAGATTTACAGTCTGTTGGCTTTAACCACTCACCCACCTGTGCAAATCCGAAAACACCGCCCGGCCGCGCGAAAAACAACACCGACAGCCCACAGCATTTCTCAGCTCGGGAAACAAAATGCGAGAACTCCCGCCTGACCATTACACTCGCCGGAAAATAACCTGAAGGAGTGCTTTAAAAGCTGCGCCGCTAGCGCCTTGCCGAGTAAACCTCTTCTGTTTCCGGAATCTTGTTTTTCTGGAGCTGGCGAAGGGAATCGAACCCCCGACCCTCTGATTACAAATCAGATGCTCTACCGACTGAGCTACGCCAGCAGGTGGAAGCAAGTCCAACCAGGCACAATACTTCCCTGATCCCTTCCTGAAGTCCGGGACAATTATTTAAGTTATCACAAGGGTAATTCAGGTGCAACCGGAAGCCGACTCGGCCCGCGAATGAAATGGCGGCAAGAAACTCGCACCGCCTCCGGGTGCTATCATTATCGGGGCTCACCTTCTGTTCGCAGCGGATGAGCCATGTGCCCGCCGAAATCGATGCGCATTCGACGCCGACTCCCCATCTTCTTGGCCGTGCTGCTGATTGTAGCCGCAGTAGCGTTGATCGTAACCCTGCGCAAGCACGCTCCGCCGGAAGCGGCCCGCCTGCTCCCGGGCGCTGACGGCTTCTTCTACATCAATCTGAAGTGGATTCGCACCTTCAACGCTACCGGTCCACTGCCCCCGGTTTCCCGCGACCCCGAATACCAGAAGTTTGTCGAGGAGACGGGTTTTCAGTTCGAGCGCGACCTGGACCAAGCCGCCTTCGCCATCCACTATCCACAGAGTTGGGGGGACGGAACGGGCGGATCGGCTTCAGAGCCGCGCTTCTCAGAGGTCTTTGTCGGAAAAATCGACTCCGGTCGCCTGACCGCATACCTCAAGAAGATTTCGTCGTCCATTGACGACTATCGCGGTTTCGACATCTACAACATCCCCGTGGAAGGCCGGACGATTCGCGCCGTCATTCTTTCCTATGACAGCGTCGCGGTTTCGAACCATCCCGACCCCAACGTGATTCGCGGCATGCTCGACCGCTCCCGCAAATTGGCTTCGCCTTTTGGTGGGCCCAGGTTGCTGCGAAGGTTCTACGGAAAAGTACCTCTCGCCAGTCTGTCGTTTGCCATTCTCCGGGTGCAGCCCGCGGAAATGAATTTCCTCGGCGGACTGGGCGGCTGGAGCCTCCTGTTTCCAAAGCCCGCGGTCGCCGTGATTTCCGCTCGCTATCTCCGCGCTCTCCACCTTCGGGCAGAGGCGTTTACTGACAATGCCGCTGACGCACAGGCCATCACCGGGAAGACCTCCGCCTTTCTCAGCCTCTTTCACGCCGCTGAAGGCAGCGTCGGCCCACACGGTACGGATGCGGATGTGAAGGCGTTCTTCGACAGCCTCAAAGTCGAGCAATCCGGAGACCAAGCGATTCTTACCGCAACTGTGCCTCCGGGATTTATCAAGAAAGTCTTGACCGAAGCCCCGCCCGAAACCGTGCCGCCAGCCATACCCGCTGCGGCTCCCAAGGAGCAGGCCGCTCCGAATCAGCCACAAAAGCCCAAGTCGCGATGACGGCGAAAATGCTGTAACAATTCCGCCCTCCGCAGCATCCTGTAGAAGGAGCGCAAACGCCTCCCTCGGTCGCGACCATCGGGCCGCTACAATAGATCTATGACGAGTTTGCCACTACCGTTCGCCGTCTTCGTCGCAGGCCTGATCTCGTTCCTATCGCCCTGCGTGCTTCCGCTCGTGCCCGGATACGTTTCCCTGATCTCCGGCGTAGGCGTCGAGCAGTTGAAGCTGCAAGAAGGACAGCTTTTCCGCAAGGTGATGCTCAACTCCGTCGCGTTCATTATCGGCTTCAGCATAGTTTTCATTACGCTGGGCGCGATCTCGACCGAAGTCGGCCAGGTCCTCGCGCAGTACAAATCGCTGCTGGCTCGCGTCGCCGGAGTGATTATCATTCTCTTCGGTCTGCACCTGACCGGCATCTTTCAGATCAAGGCTCTGCTGGCCGACACGCGCCTGCACGGCCTCAAGGGCAGTTCTTCCGCCTGGGGAGCGTTTGTAATCGGCTTCGCTTTCGCCTTTGGCTGGACGCCGTGCGTTGGTCCCATCTTGGCGGTCGTGCTCGGATTCGCCGCTGCTCAGGATACCGTCTGGAAAGGCATCTTTCTTCTGGCCATCTACTCGGCTGGACTGGCTGTACCCTTCTTGCTGACTTCGCTCGGCATCGAGCGTTTTCTCAAGTTTTACAACCGCTTCAAATTCCACATGCACGCCGTGGAAGTGGCGAGCGGAGGCTTGTTGATCGCATTGGGCATTCTGCTGGTGATGGGCCGCTTCGCGCTCATCTCCGGCTATTTCTCGTTCTTGAACCGCTTTGCGCTATAGCGGCACGCATGAGGTTTTGGGTGGCGCAGCGCTTCAGCGCTGCGGTAACTGCATTGTTTTTGATTGCGGCTTTAGCCGCTGAGGTTATCAGTGAAAAGAAATCCTCTGATTTTGTTCTTCATCGCCGCCCTTGTCGCGGCCATGTTATTCGCCGGCGTTCGCATGGCGCGCAACAACCGCGCCAACGGTCCGGGCAAGGGTCAACTCATCGGCAATTTGGCGCCTGACTTCGTACTGCCTGAACTCGATGGCAAGAACCTCAAGCTCTCCGACCTTCGCGGCAAAGCCGTTCTGCTTAATTTCTGGGCGACCTATTGCGGCCCCTGCAAGATCGAGATGCCGTGGTTTGTCGAACTCCAAAAGGAGTACGGCCCGCAAGGCTTTCAGATTGTCGGCGTAGCCATGGACGACGCCAGCACCGAAGACATCGCCAAATTCGTCAAGGAAATGGGCGTCAACTACCCCATCTTGCTCGGCAAAGAATCGGTTGGCGAGAGCTACGGCGGCGTCGGCGTGCTGCCGACCACGTTCTTTGTGGACCGCGACGGCAAACTCATCGCCCGCGAATTCGGCTTGCAGAGCCGCAGCGTCTTCGTCGACCACATCAAAAAGGCTCTGGGCCAAGGCCAGGCGGTACAGGCTCAGAAGTAACTACAAACCGCACTTGAAGCTGGAGTACCCTAGAGTCCTTAGGAACTTTGATTGGGTTGGTTCCGGGTGGCTTTGAAGGGGCATGGCTTCAGCCATGCCGTGAGAACCTGCCATATTAGCGGCTTTAGCCGCTGAGGGTAGCCAATGAAAACACTTCTGGCGAGCACGCTTCTTCTGCTCTCGGCATGGGCCTCGGCACAGGACGACCTCGGCCCGCAAGGTCCGCAAGGCCCCGCCGTGAAGATGGCGCCCGCTCCGGTCGTCACCGTCATACAAGGCAAATCGATTACTGTCCCGCTCTCGTTCCGCGTTTCGACCGGTTACCACATTAATTCCAACAAGCCCAAGTCGGAGTTTCTGATCCCGACCGTGCTCAAGGTGGAACCTGCCACCGACATCGTCATCGGCAAAACCACCTACCCCGAGGGCCAGGATATGAGTTTTGCCTTCGCGCCTGACGAAAAACTCAATGTCTACACCGGAGATTTCAAAGTGGATGTGCTGGTGCGTCCCTTGCATTCCGCACAAACCGGTAAGTATGTCGTCCGCGGAAGTCTGAAATACCAGGCCTGCGATAACGCGGCCTGCTATCCGCCAAAACAGTTGCCGATCAGCTTTGATGTGAAGATTGCCAAGGCTCCGCCCGCGCCGAGGAAGAACCCCGCCCAGAGCCCGCACGCCCACAACTGACTCCGGCTTTCCGATTAACGACGTTCTTAAAGCACAACCGAGCGCACTTGATCCAGTTTATGGGTCAGCGTGTCGATCCGCGCCTGGAGCAGATTGCGAATGGAAAGCATGCCCAGCAACTGCCCGTTATCATCGACGATGGGCAAGTGCCGGTAGTGGCGCTCCACCATGGTGGCAAGCGCTTCGCCCGGAGTGGTAGCCCGGGTCGCCATCTCGACGGGCGCCGTCATCACCTCGCGAACGGCAATCTTTCGCGGGTCGTGTTCGCCCAGCGACAAGCGGCGCAGCACATCGCGTTCCGTAAAAATTCCAGCGACGCGACGGTTGTCGTCAATGACGGCAACCGCTCCCACCCGCCGGTCCAGCATCGTCCGGATCGCCCGCTCCGCAGTCGCATCCAACGGAACCGTAGCCGCCTCCCAATCGCACATTTCCAGGATGTTCATTCGCTCACCTTTTCGGTCCCGTCTGGTATTTCAAGGCTTCATTACTTTAAGACAAGATCGTTCTTGAATACCTTGCCGTCCTTCATTACAAAACCTACATTCTCCAGAATTTTGACATTCGCCAGAGGATCGTCCGAGACGGCAACCACATCCGCGTAGGCGCCCGGCGCGATCACACCGAGTCGTCCTTTCATTTCCAGCAACTCTGCGGCCCGCGAAGTCGCGCTCTGGATGGCCTGCATCGGCGTCATGCCAAGTTCGACCATTCGCGGAAATTCTTGCGCGATCGGTTCGGTCCACGGCATTCCTCCGATGTCGGTTCCGAACGCGATCTTGACGCCCGCCTTCAACGCTTTGCGAAACGACTCTTCGTGCGCAGAGGCGCGCTTGCGGTCGCGCTGGCCTGCCGGAGTATCGGCCGCCGCCCAGTCTTCGTAATAAATATTCAGCGTCGCGCAGAGCCAGGTGCCCTGCCGGACCATCTGCGCGATCTGCGCGTCAGTCAGCACCAGTCCGTGCTCGATCGAGTCGCAGCCGCCGTCGAGCGCGCGCTGCAAGCCTTCTCCGCCGTAAGCGTGGCAGGCCACCTTTTTTCCCCAGCCGTGCGTCTCATCCACAATCGCGCGCAACTCCTCCACGGTTAGAGTTGGCTGCGATACCAGTTCGCCGTTCTTTCCCACCCATGAGCGATGGGTCATGTACACCTTGATCCAGTCCGCGCCGTGGTCGAGCTGCTCGCGTGCAGCCTTGCGCGCCTCAACCGGACCGTCAATGATCTGCACTCCCTTCGGCACTTCGATCTCCGGCGCGTAACCCTCCAGCGCATATCCGCCCGTCGTCGAAATCGCGCGAGTTGAAACAAACAGCCGCGGCCCGGGAATATATCCGCCTTCAATCGCCATCTTGATGCCCACGTCGCCGTACCCCGCGCCTTCGGTTTCCATGTCCCGCAAGGTGGTAAATCCCTGTTCGAGCGCCCGCCGCACCGAGACCGTCGCCCGGGCCGCGCGGAACGCCAGCGGATACTTGAGCAACTGAATGTCGTACCCGCCCTCGGCGGGAACTTCACCTTGCAGAAAGATGTGGGTGTGGGCGTCAATCAGCCCCGGAAGTACCGTAGCCCGTGAAAGATCGATGAAGACAGCCCCGGTCGGGAGGTTCGATGGGGTGCCCGCCGGTCCCGCGTCGGCGACGTCGGTAATCATATTTCCGCGAATGGTGATTAGTTGGTCGCGACGAGCCGAAGCCGACACGCCGTCAATCAGCACGCCCGCCCGGATCACTGTCACCGGCGCGTTTTGCTGGGCCCAACTAGCGGGAATCAGCCAAAGAACACTCAGCAGACCAATCAGCAGGACAATCAAGCGCTTCACCGCAACCTCCAGGAAAGCTGGATTGTACTACTTGCGGTAAGCGCCATCCGGCAAAATTTCAGGATCAAGGCATCCAGCAGGCGCCCCAACGGGGCGCGGAATGCGAAGAACGAATCCAGCAGGACCAGAGTCGCCGTCAGCGAATTCGAGCGATGCTCCGGCGGTTTCGAGCACGCGCATGGCGACCGCAAGCCTCACCCTGCGTAAGGTCGATACCGGCGCTGCTGTTACCGCCTCGCGAAAACGACGGTCGCCTTCTACGCGCAGCACCGCTCCTGCCGAACCCTCACCCAGTAGAAGCGTGACTTTACCGCCCACCGGTTGCGCTTCGATCATCGTCGCAATCAAATACTGTAAAGCCAGCCGTAGCCGCGACTCCGGCACCGGCAGCGCAGCTGTGCAGGTGCCCACTAAGCGCAACTGAATGCCGCCAACCGCCGCAATCGAGGATAGCTCTTCGATCACACTCCGCAGGACCTGTGCCAGCGCCGCCGAACAGGCTTCCGGCGCGGGTTGCTCGGCGTCCAGATATTCCCGCATCAACTGGATCATGCCTATGACTTTTTCCGTCTGTTGCAGAGCTACTGCAACGCTCTCTTGCTGCTGCTCCGCAACTTCCTCGGGCGACAGTTCGAGCGGAAGATCGAGCGAAAGCTCCAACGAACAGCGCAGGCCCGTGAGCGGCTGGCTTAACGAGTGCAGCAATTCGTCGAGCACGTTCGGACTTGACGGCAAATTCCGGAAGGAGTGCGGGCTCGTGCTCATGCCGATGCCCCTTCGCAACTCATCTGATAGCCCACCCCGCGAACCGTGTGAATCAAAGATGGCGAAAAGCCGTCGTCCACCTTGCGTCGCAGAGTAGTTGATGTAGACATCCACAACATTCGTGGTCGTGTCAAAGGTCAGGTTCCAGACGTGTTCGATGATCATCGCCCGGGTCAGCCGCCGGCCGGCGTTGCGCATCAGGTATTCGAGCAGGGCGAATTCCTTTGTCGTCAATTCAATGTGCCGCCCAGCGCGCTCCACTTTTCGTTCCACACGGTCCAAACAGAGGTCGCGGACGGTGAGAACCGATTCCGATGGCAGGTGGCTGCGCCGCAACAATGCCCGCGCCCGCGCCGACAATTCGAGAAAGGAAAAAGGCTTGACCAGATAGTCGTCCGCGCCTGAATCGAGGCACTGCACGCGGTCCTCGACCCGGCTGCGCGCGGTGAGAATCATGACCGGCAAGTTGGCCTTGCGCTGCCGCAAGCTTTTCAGCACCGCCAACCCATCAATCCCCGGCAGGTTCAGGTCAAGCACCACCAGATCGTAGTCAACCTCCATCGCCATGGCACGACCCTCGTTCCCCTCGTTGGCGACATCCACCGCATGATGTTCCGCTTCCAGTCCCTTTCGGAGAAAGCTGGAAAGTGCCGCATCGTCTTCCACGATAAGAATTCTCATGAGCTTTTTCTAAGTCGGCTGATTCTGAACCGATTCTCATTCTCGACTCAGTACCACCAGCGCACAAGATAACCGGGTCGTACAAAAGGACGTACTTGGAGGAAGGGAAGAACAGAATTGCAGTGATGAGTGCTATCGCGATTTTTCGTCAACTAAATCCTGTTCGGAACCGTTTTGCCGATGCGGAGACTAAACTGCAGAAGGTACGAGTTCGTCTACTCTGGCCGCTCAGAGCATGAGCGATGTCCCACAACGCCTTGCGCGTGCCGATTGTCAGTACCGCACCCTGCACGAGCACACGGCCATTGCCGTCCAGTTCCCGTTCCGCCGCCGCAATCGCCGCTTGCACCGCGGGAACCTGCGCAAAAGGAATTTTGTTCCGCACCCGCACATTGCGGATGGTCTGCGGAAATACTTTCAGTTCGCTCACCAGATCGGCCAGCGGCTTGCCCGTCCGTACCATGATTTCCAACACCCGGAGCGCGGTCAACAATCCGTCACCCGTGGTCGCATCCGCATCGCGAAACAGGATGTGCCCCGACTGTTCGCCGCCCAGCACGGCGCCCACGCGCTGCATTTCCTCGAGCACATACTTATCGCCGACATTGGCGCGCAGCATCTGAATCCCCGATTGCTTGAGCGCCAACTCCAATCCCATATTCGACATAGTCGTCGCCACCACGGTGGCATTGGCCAGCGCGCCGCGGGACTGCATTTCACGCGCTGCCAACAGCAGAACCGCGTCCCCGTCGATTACTCGCCCATGCGCATCGCAAAAGAGCGCGCGGTCCGCGTCGCCATCGAAAGTAACACCCACATCGAAACGCGCTTGGTTTTCCCTGGCGACGTTGCTGGCGACAAAGCGCGCCACCACTTCCGGATGCAGCGCGCCACAATTCTCGTTGATGTTCTGTCCATTCGGCGCCGAGTGCAAGAAAGTCGTGCCGATCTTGAGAGCCCCAAATAGTTCCGGACCTTCCGCTGTCGCTGCGCCATTGGCGCAATCGACCACCACACGAAGCTGGGTCAAATCGGCGGAAACACTACCCGCGAGCCAGCGAACATAAGCTTGCCGCAAGCCTTCCTCCCCGGGCAGGCTAGCAAGTTCTGGAGTGGAATCCGGCGCCGGAGCCGCATCCGAGTCCAGCAGCGCAAAAATCTCTTTCTCAATCGCCAGTTCGCGTGCGTCCGGCAACTTGTAGCCATCGCCAGAAAAAATCTTGATCCCGTTATCGGTCCAGGGATTGTGCGAAGCCGAAATCACGATTCCGGCGTCGAACCCTTGCGAGCGCGCCAGGAACGCCACGCCCGGCGTGGTGATCACACCCGCGCTGCGAGTTTCCACACCCACCGACGCCAGCCCCTGCAGAAAACGGTCGGCAATCCAGCGGCTGGAGAGGCGCGTGTCCTGCCCAATCACCACTCGCGGCTTGGACTTCACGCGCACCAGATCATGTCCCAGCGCCCGCCCAATCCAATAAACACTGTCGCGCGTCAGCGGAAATTCCCCCGCCACGCCGCGAATTCCATCCGTACCAAAGAGTTGTCTGGTTTGCGTCATGAATCGGTCGATAGTCGTCGGTCGTTAGTCGGTCGCGGTGCGCCATCCATTTGAAATTGGCGAACGGCTAACGACTATCGACCAGCGACTGGCGACTGCCCTATTTCTTCTCGTCTCCCGCGGGTTCCATGATAACCGTCACATGAATCGGAGTGGGATGCACAACTTGGATCAGAGGGTCGGGAACATAGGCCTGCGTCACAAAAGTAGCCTGCGTCATGGTTCCGCTGGCGTCCACCGGATCCGTGGTGGCAGCCTCCACGGCATCGACGCGGCGACGCGGGCCAGTAATCGTCACATTCGGCGGATCGGCAATCACCTTGGCCACTCGCATGCCGCTCGCAAAGTTCCCGGTCACGCGCGGTTGAACCTTGACCACGCTGGTGAATCGTTTATCGAACGAAAGATGAAACTGGCCGGGTATGATCTGCACCACTTCCAGATCCTGCGGCACATGCACGTGCCGCCCGGTTAGATCGAAAGTCTGTTCCCCGGGCTGAACGCTTGCCAGATCAATTTCGGCGCGTACATCCGTGGGCTGCAGTTGGTGAATCACGCGCTGCGGTCCCCGGACTCGGATCTGCGCTTCGGTATAGCTGGCGGAATCGATTTCAAGACTTTCGGGAAGATTATGAAACTCGATTGGAACTCTCATTTCGACTTCGGCAACCGGACTGCGCGCAACTGCGAACCACAGACCGACGGCGAGTAGAAGGGAGACGACCTTCAGTCCGATATTCTGCACAAACACCCGCTTCACAGATCCCGGCATTGGTCAGTCGTCCCTTCCTGCATCCTGCCGGCTGGAGAGATGCGAACTGGGCGGCTCTTCTTCAACAAAACTTTCCTCCCTGGCACTGGGCAGCGATGGCGCGGGAGCGTAACGGCGCAGCAGATAGCTCAGCCGCTCCCGCAGACGCTCCACCGTCAACTCGCGCTCGATCCTCCCCGCTACCGCCAGACTGATCGTGCCCGTCTCTTCCGAAATGATGACGGCGACCGCGTCGGTTTCTTCGGTGATTCCGATCCCCGCGCGATGCCGCGTGCCCAGCTGGGTCGAAAGCACGGGATTCATTGACAACGGCAGGAAACAAGCGGCGGCTGCGATGCGATCCCGTTGCACGATCACGGCGCCGTCATGCAAGGGAGCGCTGGGACGAAACACCGTGGCCAGCAAGTCATACGACAGCCGGGCGTCAAGCGCCACGCCGCTTTCGATGTAGGTGCGCAGGCCAATTTCGCGCTCGATCACGATCAGCGCGCCCGTCTGGTTCTGCGAAAAAAGATTGGCCGCCAACACGATATCGTCGTAAACGTCAGCCACCGAACTCGAAGACCGCATCAGCGAAATGCGGCTTCCAAGGTTTGCCAGCGCATGCCGGATTTCCGACTGAAAGACGACGATCAGCGCAAAGACAACATACGGCAGCAGCGTGCTCAGCAGCCAGTTCAGAGTCCGCAATTCTCCCAACCGCGCCAGGTAAAAGGCCAGCCCCAACGTTGCCACTCCCACCAGCATCGGCGCCGCGCGCGTTCCCCGCACCAGCGACAGAAACTGGTAGATCAGGATCGCGACCAGCACGATATCCAGAATCGAAATGATCGAGATGTGCGACCAGACCTGCGACAGCGTCACGACAACCTCACGTCAGAAGTTGCATTGGCCTTCATTCTAATGCACCGCACCTGATGGAAGTCGTCGGATTCCGTTGGGATTATGTTTCGCCGCGCTCGGTCGAGGTCACACGGGCGCGAACTCGTCCCCGAGCCAGGCGCGCCGACAGTTCATCCCCAGCTTCGAGCCGCGCCGCATCTTTCACCAGGCGGCCTTGCGCATCGAACACCAGCGCGTATCCGCGATTCAGAATCGCCACCGGCGAAAGCGCCTCCAGACTGGCAGTCCGGCGCTCGAGCGCTCCGCGGCTTTCCAGCAGCCGCTTGTGCATGGCGGCGACAAGGTTCGCGACTTCAGCGCCCAGCTGTTGCCCAACGGCAGCCAGACGTCGTCGCGCGTCATAGTGCCGGACGGCCGAGGCAGTACTTTCGCAGCGGCGGTGACATCGCTCCAGAAGTTGCCGCTCCGCTTTTTCCAGCCGGAAGCGCTGTTCGTCCAGCTTCTGTTGCCGCCGGTGGATACCATCCACCATGCGCGCAAATGCCCCGTGCTGCGCGTGTTCTGTCAGCTCCTGACGCGCCATCAGCAGCCGGTATCGCACGGCGCGCTCCAATCGACGGTACAAATCTCCCGTCTGCGCTTCAATCTCCTGCCGCGACCGGATCACTAGTTCGGCCGCCGCTGAAGGCGTAGGCGCTCGCAGATCGGCGACGAAATCCACGATCGTGAAGTCCGTCTCGTGCCCAATCGCCGAAATTACCGGAATCTTCGACTCCGAAACCGCGCGCGCCAGACCTTCATGATTGAAGCAGGCCAAGTCTTCGGCCGAACCGCCGCCGCGCGCAATGATGATGACTTCAACCGCGCCTTTGCGCGCCTGATGAAAGTGCTTCAGCCCGGCCATCACCTCGCCCGGGGCCGCGTCTCCCTGCACTTGCGCCGGATAGATCAGCACATTCGCCGAGTGATGTCGCCGAGCCAGAATGTTCAGGATGTCCCGCAGCGCCGCTCCCTGCGGAGAAGTGATAACGCCGATTCGATGTGGCAAAGGCGGGATCGCCTTTTTTCGCGACGCATCAAACAATCCTTCCGCCTGCAATCGCGCCTTCAGTTGCTCGAAGGCCAACTGCAGAGCACCCGCGCCCTTCGGCTCCATGAATTCGGCGGAGATTTGGAGCTCGCCGCGGTCTTCATAGACGGTGATGCGCCCGCGCACCGTGACGTGCAATCCGTTCTCCGGTCGAAATCGCAGCAACTTGGCAGAAGACCGAAACATCACTACGCGAATTTGAGCGCCTTCTTCCTTCAGCGTGAAATACAAATGGCCGGAATCGGGAATGCGAAGATTCGAAATCTCGCCTTCCACCCAACAGTCGGAATACTCGCGCTCGATGTGCGAGCGCACTGCCGAGACCAGAGCCCGCACGGTCCAGACGCGCCGCTCCGGAGGACGAAACTGAAACCCGAGTTGGTCGGACATTTCCATAAGCTTTCAGCTTGGAAGTTCAGGCGCGAATTTCTTCGACTACCTTGACTGGCACGATCCGCGAGACGCGCGCCATGACCTTCTTGTTTTGTGCAGACTTCTTCAGATCGTAAGCGGCCTGCAATCGCATCCATACGTCAGGCGAGCCGCCGAACAGCCGCGCCACCTTCAGGCACATCACGGCCGACAGTGGCTTGCGCCCCGCCAGAATGCCGTGCAGCATCTGGCGCGAAACCCCCAGAGCCTTGGCCGCGGCCGTCACCGACAGCCCGACCGCCGGCAGGATATCTTCCTTGATAATTTCGCCCGGATGGACGGGCGGCAATCCGTTCTTCCTCTCCATAACATCCCTCCTAGTGGTAGTCTTCAAAATCGACATCCACAGCGTTCTCGCCCGACCAGCCGAAAGTGATGCGGTAATTCCCGCTCACGCGCACCGACCAGCGTTTCGGATTGCCTTGCAGACCGTGGAAGCGGAAGCCTGCGATGTTCAGGTCCTCCGGCTGCCCCGCCACTTCCAGCAACTGCAGAATACGCACGCACTTCCGGATATGATCGGCGCCGATCCGGCGCGTTTTGCCGGTGCGGCGGATCTCTTCAAGCCCTTTATGCCGGAAGCCACCGATCATTGCTTTAGTGTAAATTGAACAGTTGACATATGTCAACTAAATAGTTGTCTTTTGGGAATTGGCTCACAAAATGGGAGAGTTGTTGTGATCCCCGAAAACGTGCGGGAGGCCACGCTACCGCTTCAGCCGCCCAATGAGGGAAAGAATGATAGAAAGCACGACACTGATGAGGATGCAACTCGCCAGCGGAAAATAGAAAGTAGTGCTCTTGCCCCGATAAACGATGTCTCCCGGCAGCCGTCCAAGCGGCAAGCCCGCCCGCCCCAGCAGCATGACGATGCCCCCAATCCCCAGCAGGGCCACGCCAAGGATTATGAGCATTCGTCCCATGTCTGTCATGGTTCGAGTTTAACCCCGCTGGTTGCTAAACTTAAAACTCCGTCGAACAAATTGACGGCCAATAATTCCCAACGATGACGATTCTCCAAACCCCCCGCCTCCAACTGCGCGAGTTCACTCCCGAAGACGTCGACGCTCTAGCCCAAGTCCTTTCCGATCCCGAAACCATGCGCTATTACCCCGCCCCCTACGACCGCGCCGGAGTCGAACAATGGATTGAACGCAACCGCCAACGCTACCGGGACGACGGCGTTGGCCTTTGGGCCATGGAGTTGAAGAAGACACCCCTGAATCGAACTCTGGAAACGCGAAGCTTCCCGATCTTACAGACAGCGGTTCTGCTGCCAGCACGCGGGCGGGGCGCCCGCGCCACAGGAATTAATCGGAGACTGCGGCATCACTCGCCAGCCGGTCGAAGGCGAGAGCTTTTACGAAATCGGATACCACCTGCGGCGCGACTTCTGGGGACAGGGCCTGGCCACCGAAGCCGCTATCGCCTGCCGTGACTGGGGCTTCGCGCAGCTGAAAACCGAGCGCTTGATTTCATTGATTCGGTCGGAGAATCTCGCTTCACGCCGCGTTGCTGAGCGTATGGGGATGACCGTCTGGAAAGAAGTGAACTGGCGCGGGCTCGCTCACTATGTCTATTTGTTGGAGAAAACACTCGTCTCCGGTAGATAGAACAGTGTCGTCCCTACGGGACTTAGATTTTCTCGCCAGGTTTCCCAGCGCTGAAGCGCTGGGCTAAGGTCAGTTGTCCCTCCGGGACAGGGTTTTCTTGGCCCGATCCGGATTACTTAAGAACAGAGTGCTGAGGCACCGGCTATCGGCCAGCTATACCAGATCCTCCACCTTCAACTCTCCCTCGCCGCCTTTCCAGGACTTGCGAAATTCCTGCTCCACGAACCAGGCATCGGAATCTCGGTCTTGCGCCTGCAGCGCCTGATGCAATCCAAACAACGACCGTGGATTTCGAAGAGTCTTCGCCAGGTCCTCGCGGAAGACCTGCTCCGCTCCTTTGGCGTCGCCGCTCATCAGCAACACTCCTCCGAGCGACTCGCGCACCGGGAAAAACCAATCCTGAGGCTCGTCATACTTCAGCGTGTCCTGCACCGCGACGGCGTCGCGCAGCATACCCGCGGCAGCCGCGTTGTCCTTTTTTGCCAGCGCCACCTGCGCCCCCAGAACGTTTTCTGCAATCTTCAGAATGTCTTTGGTCTTGTTGTTAATAGGCATTTGGAACACCACATCCGGCGATGTCGCTTTCTCGGCTTCGGCCACGATCTTGTATTCCGCCTCCGCCTCGCTGATCTTGCCCTTTCCCGCCAGTGCCATGCCGCGCGCAAAATGCCAGAAGCCAGTCGTGGTCTTCATCTCGGCGTCGGGAGCCTTCATCGCCAGAATCTCGTCCCACTTGTGAAAGCGCACATTCACCGCCATGGGGATGGTCATGAATCCCTCGAGCGGTGGCATGTCTTTTACTGACGGTCCGACGTGCTCGGCCAGCATTTCCGCCGCTTTGTGCGCTTCCGCGTAGTCTCCGATCATGGCCGAGCACATGGCGATGAAGTGCAGGTTGTGGCTGTAGTACATCATCGGGTAAATGCCCTGCGCGCCGCTGCTCTTGAGGTAGGCTCGATCGGCCGCCGCGGCTTCCTGGTTGGTCTTCACCGCCGCCGCATAATCTCCAGTGCGAATGTAAATGTGCGCCGGCATGTGCACGATGTGTCCCGCAGCCGGCGCCTGCGCAGCCAACCGATTCGCCGCCGCCAATGCCCGTTCCGGAGAATTCGAGGCTTCGACGGTGTGAATGTAGTAATGGAGCGCACCGAGGTGGTCGGGATCGCGCTTGATCACCGACTCCAGCGTGGCGACAATCTCCTCCGTGCCCTCGTGGGGCGTTCCATCCTGATGCCACAGGCCCCACGGATGCAGGTTCATCCCCGACTCCGCAAATAATGTCGCCGCGTCCAGATCGTCGGGATTGTTCTTGACTACTTCCCGCATCGCGTCGCGATAATCTTCCGCCGCCTTCCGCAGATCAGACTTGGGGTCCGCCGGAAAACGTTTTGCCATCGCGAAAATGTAGCCGCGTTCGGCGTCAGAGGCGTTGCCACTCAAATCCACCGCCTTCTGGATCGCGTCGTGCGCCCGCTTGAAGCGGTCCGCGCTTGCCGGATCGTTGTAGTTCGGTCCTACTGCCTCCGCAATTCCCCAGTAAGCCATCGCCAGCTTCGGGTCGAGTTCCGCCGCTTTCTGAAATGAGCGCGCCGCCTCGTCGTGGTTGAATGCGTAAATCAGGCGCAGTCCCTGATCGAAGAACTCCTGCGCGCTAGCGTTTTTGGTCGAAACCGGATGATGCAAGTCGCCCAGGCCCGTCATCATAGTGACCGGCTTCGCCGCTCCCATGGCGTGCTCCTGAGCGGCAGCCATGGTGGTTAGGCCCAGAACGATCGCGACAGCGAGCAAGCCGCGCAAAGTAGAGCTTGTCGCGTCTCTGACACCACAAGTCGGCAGTTTCATACAGACCTCCTGAAGATGCGCCTACCGGACGTCAATTGTGATTGAAGGAACACCCAAAAACTTTGCGCGCAAGCATAGTGCAGATTTGGTCCCGAAAGCAACTGCCTGTTAACCTCGTCGTTCTAACCTGGGCACGTGGGAGTGGGGGCCTGCGCTAAACTCAAAGGAGACTAGCCGACGCATGCACAAGGCCACAATTCTGTTCAATCCCAACTCTGGCCGCCGTGGAATAAAGCGCGACCGGGAGTTGAACCACGCCATTGGCATTATCCAATCGGCCGGCATCCACACCGAACTTACAGTTTGCCTCTCCAGCCAGGAAGCAACCGACAACGCCCGCTGTGCTGTGGCTGACGGCAGTGACACGGTCTTTGCCTGCGGGGGCGATGGCACGATCCACGATGTGATTCAGGGATTGGCCGGCACACCGGTCGCTCTCGCCATTCTCCCCTTCGGCACGGCCAACGCTCTTGCCCACGACCTTGGAATTCCCTTCCGCCCCAGCGCCGCGGCGCAAGTTGCGGTTGCAGGCCGAGTCCGCCGCATCCCGCTGGGCCGAGTTGAGTATGAGGATTTCACCGGCAAGTCCTCCGCCCGCTATTTCACCGTCGCTGCTGGAATCGGTGTGGACGCGCACTTGTTCTATAAACTCACCTCTCAACTCAAGAACCGGACCGGCATGACCGCCTACTACCTCAAAGCCTGGCAGTTGTGGGCGACTTATAACATGCGCCGCTTCGAGGTCGAATATGCCAACGGAAACGGCCATCGCCAGCGTGCCTCACTAACGGAACTCTTGGCGGTGAGAATCCGCTTTTTCGGGAACATCCTGCGCGAACTTGTTCCCGGAGCTTCGCTCGACTGCAGCGATCTGCGAGCGGTCATGTGCCGCACCGCCAGCCGCAATGCCTATCTGCAATATGTGGCCGGCGCGCTGCTCGGCCGTCAGTGGAAGATCGATGGCATCGATCTAGTCAGTTGCTCGGAGGTCGTCTGCCGCCTGCCGGAGAAAAGCGGCAACGGTGACCATAGCGACGTTCACAGCGACGACCGCGTCTATGTCGAAGCCGACGGTGAGCTCCTCGGCCGCCTGCCCGCACGCATGACCATGGTTCCCGATGCGCTGTCGCTGGTGGTACCCGCATGACGTGTAACAACGACACTCTCGTTCGTCTTCTTGCTGTCCAGCCTGTGTTATAAATCTCCCACATGCCGAGCTCTCGCCAAGGATCGATTCGCCTGTTTCAGTTCAAAGGGATCAATGTGTTTCTGCATTGGTCCTGGTTTCTGGTGGCAGCGTATGAAATCCAGAGTCGGAAGGGATCCTATTCCTCGATCGGCTGGAACGTGCTGGAATATCTGGCGCTGTTTCTGATCGTGACCCTTCATGAGTTCGGTCACTCGTTAGCCTGCCGCCAGGTTGGAGGGCAGGCGAACCAGATCGTGCTCTGGCCCCTCGGTGGTGTGGCCTATGTGGATCCGCCGCCGCGTCCCGGCGCTACGCTCTGGAGCATCGCAGCTGGCCCGCTGGTAAACGTCGTCCTGATTCCAATCATCATGGGCGTCGGGCGCATGAGCCTTTTGTTGGGTTGGTATGCGGCCGTCCCCGACTTGCGGCCGTTGATTCACACTATCTTCTATATCGATGTCGGCCTGCTCGTTTTCAACATTTTGCCTATCTACCCCCTGGATGGCGGCCAGATCCTCAGGTCGCTGCTCTGGTTTGTGATGGGACGCGGTCGGAGCCTGATGGTAGCCACCGTCCTCGGCTTCGTGGGAGTCGTCGGCTTCATCGGTATCGCCTTCTGGACGCGGGACATTTGGCTTGGGGCAATCGCCGTCTTCTTGCTATTGAATTGCTGGGGCGGATTGCGGCACGCACAGGCGCTGCTGCGTTTCGCAAAGTTGCCGCGCCGGGAAGGATTTGCTTGCCCGGCGTGCAAAAGCGCGCCGCCGATCAGCGACTTGTGGAGGTGCGGGCGCTGTGGCCAGCCCTTCGACATTTTCCAGACTCAAGGCGTCTGCCCCCACTGTGGGGCGCAGTTTGCGGCGACGAAGTGCCTGGATTGCGGCGCAGTGCATCCGCTAAACGAGTGGGCCACGCCCGTAATCAGCGCAAGTTGGGAAGGTCAGAGGTGAGAGGTTAGATTGCAGAGGTGAAAACCTCCGGACTGGATTCTTACCTCTGCAATCTAACCTCTGACCTCTAACCTCCCTGGAACCCGTAACCCATTTCCTATTCGGCGCCGCCATGGGCCGCGCCGGACTTAACCGCAAGACCGCGCTCGCCACGGCCACGTTAACCCTGGCCGCCGAAGCCGCTGACCTCGACGTCTTCAGCCGTTTCGGCGGCTCCGCCTTCGCCTTGAACCATCACCGCGGCTTCACACATTCGTTCCTGGGCGTGCCGCTGGTGGCTGCCGTGGTTGTGGGATTTGTCTATCTTCTCTGGCGCTTGCGCGGCCGCAAGACCCGCAATCCTAACCTGCCTCCGCGCTGGGGACTGCTCTTCGCCTATGCCTGCCTTGCCGGCCTCAGCCATATACTCCTCGACTTCACCACCAGCTACGGAGTTCGCCCTTTCTGGCCGTTTTCCGAGCGCTGGATTTCCTGGGACATCGTCTTCATCGTCGAGCCGGTGCTTCTGGTCGCACTGATTCTGGGCCTGATCCTCCCCGCATTGTCTGCGCTCATCAACGAGGAGATCGGTGCCCACAACAAAGGCCCGCACGCCAAGCCAGCCGGAAGACTGGCCGCGACTCTGGCCTTGCTCGCTGTCTTCGCGTACTGGGGACTATGTGACTACGAGCACAGCCGCGCCCTAGCCGCGCTCCAGTCGCGTAATTACCAGGGGGCCGATGCGATTCGCGTATCCGCGTATTCCTACATGACGAATCCGTTCCGCTGGCATGGGGTAGTGGAAACGTCCGCTTTCTTCGCCACCATGGATGTTGATTCGCTTACGCCCGAAGTCGATCGCGACGCCCAGATGCAGATTCACTACAAGCCCGAAGAGACGCCCGTCACCTTGGCCGCCAAGAAAACCTACCTTGGACGCGTGTATCTAAGCTGGGCTCAGTATCCCCTAATCGAAACCGAGCAGCTAGAGAACGATGCGGTGGACCACACACGCGCAGCCTACGTGGTGCGCTTCCGCGATCTGCGCTATGACTATCCTGGACGCAGCGGCCGCACCACCCTCGGGGCCAAGGTGTTCCTGAATCGAGATTTGCAAGTAGTGAAGAACGGTTTGGAATGAGGACCGCGAACCCGCAACCTGCGTCGTCGAAACTGAATTTGTCATGGCTCGCTTGACCGGCGGCATCCGCTCGCGCAACAATCCTAGTTGGCTCCTTAACGAGGTGATCATGCTGGCATACGTATTTGTCCTCTTCGCGGTCGCGGTGCGGTTCATGCCGCATCCTCTGGCGTTTACTCCGGTAGCGGCAGCGCTGCTTTATTTTGGCGCGCGCGGTTCGCGGCGCCAACTGTGGGTGCCCTTGGCACTGCTGGCCGCCTCGGACGTCATACTCACGCGGTTCGTGTACACCTATCAATTTTCCTGGGATCACTTCGTGACTTGGGCGTGGTATGCGGCGATTCTGTTGCTTGGCACCCGATTACGCGAGAACACCCGCTGGCTGCGGGTTGGCGGAGCCGCGCTGGCCAGTTCCGTCTCTTTCTTCGTGGTCAGTAATTTCGCCGTCTGGGCATGCTGGGCCATGTATCCCAAGACCCTGGCCGGCCTGATGACCTGCTACGCCGCCGGACTGCCGTTCTTCCGCCGTGGAATCGCCGGTGACATGCTTTTCACCGCCGTCATGTTTGGATTGCCAGCCATCGCTGGTGTGGTGGCCCGCTCCATGCACAAGCCGCACGGGACCGCAGCCGCTTAGTCGAATAAGTTCGTGTGGGGACGGGGCTATGCCCCGTCCAGGCCGAGCGCAGCTCGGCTTCGCTTCGCCCGCCGCCAGATCAACCATCCCGCCGCCAGCACTCCCACTCCCACCAGAACCCATACGAAGTGGTGGGCGAAAAGTTTGCCGGCCAGCGTCGCAATCTCCGGGCCGAACCAGAGCGTCAGCAGCGCCTCGATCAGAAAACGCACGAAACGTCCGGCAAAAATCGCCAGCAGAAAACGCGCGAAGCTCATCTCGAACGCCGCCGCTGCCAGCACCACAATCTTGAAAGGCGCTGGCGGAGGCAACATTGCCGGAAACATCAGCGCCCAGAATTCATGCTGCTCGAAGGAAGCGTGAATCTTCGCGAAGCGCTCCACCGAAAGCCGCTTGCGCAACAGCATCTCGCCACCCGTATAGCCGGTGACGTAGAGAACGATGCTCCCGAGCGCCGACCCGGCCGAACCCAGCAGCACATACATCAGGAAACGCGACCGATCGTGGTAAACGTAGGCCACGAAAATCGGATCCAGCGGCAGGCCCATGAACGATCCGTCCACTGCCGCAAACGCAAGCATGCCCCACGGCCCCAGAGGCGCAAGAACGTGTTTGATCCACTCGCCGTAAGCGTGGACAAAATGTTTGATCTTGTTCAAGTAGGTGAGACTAGTTTACGCGAGAAGGGAAGAGCGTCGTTCACTGTCCGCTATTCGCTGTTCGCCAAGCGTCCCAGTTCGCGTCACTAGCTCGTTCCGACAGCTCGCAGAATATGCCTTAGCGAACGACAAACAGCGTCCTCGCTACTCATGCTCCGTCTTTCCCGCAATCAACTCCAGAGCATGGGGCAGCAAATCAATCACCGCTTCCAGCGACTCGACCGCCCCCGCCGGACTGCCCGGCAGGTTCAGGATCAAACTCGTAGCTCGAACCCCGCACACCGCGCGGCTTAGCGCCGCAAAGCGCGTCTTGCGCGTCCCCTGCATACGCATCTGTTCCGCGATCCCTTCCACCAGCCGTTCGCACACCGCGCCGGTAGCTTCCGGGGTCACGTCGCGCGGAGCGATTCCCGTCCCGCCCGTGGTTACCACCAGACGAGCCGACCGGCACATCTCAATCAGTTTTTCCTGGATCGCGGCGCGCTCGTCGGCCACTACGCCGCGTATCACCACTCGAAAATTGTGCCGTTCCAGCGCTTCCGCCACGGCCGGGCCGGAGAGGTCTTTTTTTCTTCCCCGTTTTTCGCCGCGCGAACACGAATCGCTAACCGTCAGGACCGCCGCCGTCGTCGTCGTCCTATCCGCCGTCCTATCCAACGAGGCCTCAGGTGTCGAGGAGGACATCTTCACCCTCAGCCGCCGCGTCCCTCTGCGCCTCGTCCAACAGACGCAGTCCTTCCATCAGCAGGCCCTGTGTATTCAGCGTCGTCGTTTCCTGCGTCGACTTTCCGTTGAAATCAACCTGGAAGTTTCCCTCGGTCCAGCGCAGCACTTTGAAAACCGCTTCGTCGCCCGTAATCGGGCCATACGCGGCGTGCTTGGCCTGCCCCTGGGCGAAATAGATCTCGCATTTGTCGTTATTGTTGCCACTGGTCATCGTCAGCAGACAACTCTTGCGCCCCATCTCCAGCGATTGCACCAGGTCAATCACATTCATCTGCGCCAGGCTGCCGCGCAATATGCCATCGGTCGACGCCGCCTTGCTCAGTTTCTCCAGCGCGATCCGGTCCACCACCCGCTTGATTTTGTGCGTCGCATCTTTCAGGAAGAAAGGTTTTTCCAGGTAATCTTCGATCGGATCCTGCATCGACAATCGCTCGCTGATGTCGGCCTTCGTGGCCATCATGATCACCGCGATTCCCGCCGTTGCCGGCCGGGCTTTCAGTTTTTCCAACAACTGACGGCCATCCATGCCCGGCATGCGGTAGTCGCTGATCATTACATCCGGCAGGTCGTCGACCGCTTTCAACAACGCATCGGCGCCGTCGGTCGCGACCGTCACCTTTCCCATGGTTGAAAGCGCCTGCTGCAGCATCCCCAGCACCATCGGGTTGTCGTCCACCAGCAGGATTTTGACGTCGCTCGCCATAAACAGGTTGCTAGAATGCTATTTCCGCTTGCCGCTTCTGCAATAATCTCCGCTCTTGCCGCCCGACTTCCGCTCCAGTACCACTTCCCGGATTTCGATACCCTTGTCGAGCGCCTTGCACATGTCGTACACGGTCAGAGCTGCCACGCTGGCCGCGACCAGCGCTTCCATCTCCACGCCCGTCTCCGCCATAGTCTTTACTTTTGTGGCGATGGAAACGCCATTCTCGCACACGCGCAAGGTCACAGCAATGTGCGACAGCGCCACGGGATGGCACATCGGAATCAACTCCGCCGTCCGCTTCGCCGCCATGATTCCCGCCGTCCGCGCCACCTCCAGCGGGTCGCCCTTGGGATTTGCCGGCAGCGCCCGCAGCACTTCCGGCGACATCAGAACGAAGGCGCTCGCCTCCGCTTCTCGCGCCGTTCGCGCCTTTGCGGACACGTCCACCATGCGGGCCTGCTCTCGAGCGTCGTAGTGGGAAAGCTTTTTCGGCATCCTCAACAGGTTATCGTACTAGCCTGGGCTCGTGTGGGGACGGGCGTCTCGCCCGTTCAAGCCACCTTTCATCTCATCAGTAACGGCACCCACTCTCCCGCCTCAATCCGCTCACGATCCGGAGGAATCACCACATAGCAGTTCGCCCGAGCCAGCGCCGCGATGTCGCCCGACCCTTGCCACCGCGCCAGTTCCACCTCCGCATTCTCAAATTCTCCCGAAAGTACCGCTGGAAGAAAGCGCTTCAAACCGGTCTTGGTTCGGATCTCCGACTTCAGTTGCGCGCGAAGAAAGATCAGCGACTGCGGTGTCATCCCCGCCAAAGCTTCGATCATCGGCCGGGCAAACAGTTCAAAAGTCACCATAGTCGAGACCGGATTTCCCGGCAGCCCAAAGAAATATTTCTTGCTACACGAACCGAACACTACCGGCCGCCCCGGCTGAATTTCCGCTCCCGTAAAGTAAAACTCCGCCTTCAACTCCCCGAGAACCTGCTCCACCAGGTCGTACTTCCCCATGGAGACGCCACCCGTCAGCAACAGCAGATCGCACCCCAATCCCTCCTCAATCAACTCCCGCAACCGCCCGCGCTCATCGGGAGCGATGGCCAGCCGCACCGCCTCGCCCCCTGCATCCTGCACCTGCGCCGCCAGCGAGTAAGAATTTGAATTACGAATCTGCGCCGGCCCCGGCGTTGCGTCAATCTCCACCACCTCGTCGCCGGTCGAAAGCACCGCCACGCGCGGCCTCCGGAAGACCTGCACATGGCCCTTGCCTACAGAGGCCGCGATCGCGATGCCCGCGTGGTCCAGACGCCGTCCGCGATCCAGCAAGAGTTGTCCCGCGCGCGCTTCCGCCCCACGCGGAACAAAGTTCTCGCCGGATTTCACGCCCCGTTGGATCTCGACGATACCGCCCGTCGCAGCCGTATATTCCACCATCACCACCGCGTCAGCGCCCGACGGCAGCGGAGCACCTGTCATGATCCCCACCGCCTGCCCACGCCCGACCGAGCACTTATCCGGCTCTGGCCAATCGCCCGCCTTCACTTCGCCCAACACTTCCAGCCGAGCCGGAACCTGCGCTAAGTCCGCCGCCCGCACCGCATATCCATCGCGAGTAGCCCGCGCAAAAGGAGGAAAATCGCGGTCTGCCACAATTGCCTCTGCCAGCACCCGTCCCGGCGACGCCAGCAGCTCGACTGTCTCTACGTCTCGCAGCTGGACGCGGGCTGCATGCTGCTCAACCAAGTGGCGAGCCTCTTCGAAGCTCACCACCCGAGTCAAAGGCGCTGCAGATGAAGGCTTGGAGGAGGACATGCAGGAATCATACCCCGTTGAATCAAGGCGAAAGAAGAGAGTACGAATGGTTTTTTCTGAGAACTGGGAACTGAGAACTCACAGCCGCCCTACCGCGCCAATTCCTGCCCCAGCATCGTCGCATTGCTGGCGAAGCACAGGCCGGTTTCCAGATCGACCAGGCCGGAGCGCACCAGTTTCGCGATCTCCCCGTCGAAATGCTGCATGCCCTCGTTTTCGCTACCCTTGATCGCATCCAGAAGGGTGCGGCCCGGCCGTTCGCCTTGTTCGACGCAATCGCGAGTACGCGAATTGGATTTCAGGATTTCTACCACGGGGATGCGGTCACCGCCATCGCTGCGCGCTATCAGCCTCTGGGCAATGATGTAGCGGAAAGTTTTGGCGAGGCGTTCTCGTACCGACTGCTGTTCAGCTATAGAGAATGTGCCGACGATGCGCTCCACCGTCTTCGAGGTATCGACGGTGTTCATGCTGGAAAGAACGATGTGGCCATTTTCGGCGGCCTCGAGCAGAATCTCCAGCGTCTCCCGGTCGCGCATCTCGCCGATCATAATGACGCGCGGCGCCTGGCGCAGCGCCGCTCGCAGCGCCAGCGTGAAATTCGGCGCATCGCTGTGCAACTCGCGCTGGTGCACCGTCGATTTCTTGTGATTGTGCAAGAACTCAATCGGATCTTCCACCGTCAGAACGTGATAGCAGAATTGGCTGTTGATGCGGTCAATCAAAGCGGCCAGCGTCGAAGACTTGCCCGATCCGCTTCCCCCCGCCACCAGGATGATCCCGTTGCGAACCTTCGCTGCGTCTTCCAATTGCGCCGGCAGGTGAAGCGAACTGAATGTCGGAATCACGGTCGGGATGACGCGCATCACAATCGCGCAACTGCCGCGCTGGATGAAGACGTTAACCCGGAACCGGGCCATTCCCGGCAAGCCATAGGAAACGTCACACGACCCTTGTTCGCGAAGCGTATTGACAGCCTGCTTATTGTTGCCGATCAGATCGGCCGCGATGCGGCGCGTGTCATCCGCCGAAAGAGTGCTGCTGCCGGAGATTTCGACCGCCGTGAGCTGTCCGTGAATTTCCACCTGGGGCCGTCGCCCGGGCGAGAAGATGAGATCGCTGACCTTGTCCGATGCGCGCAACATGCCGGCCAGCAACACCGGCGTCGGGATCGAACCCGCTCCGCTGATGCCCTCGAAGGCAATCGAAATCGGGGAATTCCCCGGAGCCGCCATTCCACACACTCCCAGTTATCAGCCTTAACGCCACAGAGGGGAGAACGTCGTAAACCTGGAGAAACCTATACCTTGAATGTAACGCGGATGGGCAATACGGCGAAGGACAAGTAGGTCATAGACCTAGGTAACCGAAGACGGGTGACAGTGGAGAGCCGGGCGAGACGCCCGTCCCTCCACCGAATCCAGCGTGGTGCGTTTCGCTATTTCTTCACTGGCTTCTTCTTGTTTCCAAAGCCGGTTTCGATAGTCGCACCGATGCTGGCCAGCATGTCCTTGGCTGGCTGCGCGAGCTTGCCCTCGGGCTGAAGCTCGAGATACTTCTGAAAGGCCTCGGCTGTGCCTGGGGGAGCAACCATCTTGTCCCCCTGGAGCGTGGCTTTGCCGATCAGGTTCACACCCTTCCAGTAATAGGCTTCGGCTTTGGTCGGATCGGCGGCAATGACTTTGTCGAAGGCCGCAATCGCATCATCCACCTTGCCTGCATTGGTAAGAACCGCGCCTTCGTTGAACAGGTAGGTGCCGGCGTGCGTCGGATCCAGTTGGGCCGCCTTGTTGTAGTTGGCCACGGAATCATCGACCTTGTTGGACTTCGAATACGCCTCGGCTAGGTTGTTATAGTAGGCGGCCATTTTCACATTGTTGTCGGGGTCTTTTTGTGCCGTCTCCGAGGCGCTGCGCAGGTCAATCGCCTTCTGGTAATCGGTTGCCGCCATCTCGTAACGCTTCTTTTTCTCGTCGGGATCGGTCTGCTTAGGCGCCGACATGCGGTAGGCGTCGCCGAGTTTGAACCAGATCAGATCGCGGGTGGCGTCGATCTGGTTGGCTTCGGTCAGGGTGGTGATTGCGGTTTCGAAGTCGCCGGCATCGGATGCCGCTTTGGCGGCGGCCAGTTTTTCGTTGAGCGTGCCAACGGTCTTCCTTTCGCTCTCTGCCTTAGCCAGAGCTTCCTTCGCCTTCGCGGCTTGTTCAGCGCTTAATCCCTGGCCCTGAATTGCGGCCGTCTGCTCTTTCTTCAGGTCGAGGTCCAGCACTTCTTCGTCCACGCCTACCGAGACGTTGTTGACGTGCCAGAGTTCCTTGCCGTCTTTGCTGAGCTTGACGTTGTACTTGCCGGGAACGATGCCGAGCGAAAAGTACTCGCCCTTGTTGTTGGTCTTGAGCTTATAAACGTGGCCGGATTCGGTTCCGGTCCAATCCACTTCGCCCTGTGCGATCGGTTTCCCTTCGATGTCTTTGCAAGTTCCCTTCACGGTGCCCGTGGTTTGTGCGAACGCCAGCGGAGCAGCGATCCCCACGGCGAGCAAGAGCAGCAAGGGAAGGATGAAATATTTCCTCATGATTTAGCCTCCCGGCAAATGAATCTGAATTTTAAGACCGTTATGAAACCAGTTCTAGCTCAATCGGGCCGCGGTCTCCGCATACGGAATGGGGTCGTCCGCGCCCGCTTCGTGAAATGCGCGCAAGCGAAGCACACAACTATCGCAGACACCGCACGCGCGATCTTCACGCTGATAGCATGACCACGTTAAATCGAAGGGGGCCCTCAATTCAAGGCCCAGCGTCACAATCTCATGTTTACGCATCGCAATCAGTGGCGTCACTACCCGGATTGACCCTTCCTTCGTGCCCGCCTTCACCACCTCATTGAAAGCTCGATAATACTCCGGCCGGCAATCGGGATAGCCGGAACTATCGGGCTCGACCGCCCCGATGTAGACGTTTTCGGCCCCCAGCACTTCCGCCCAGCTGACCGCAACCGCCAGAAAATGGGCGTTGCGGAAAGGGACATAAGTCACAGGAACGCCGACCGGAACGCCGACGCCGATCCGGTGGGCTTCGGGAACGGCAATGCTCGCATCGGTGAGGGCGGAGCCGCCGATCGAACGCAGGGCCTCATTGCGCACCAGCAGCCGGTCGTGAATTCCGAGGCGGTCGCAGATGCTTTCGAAGGAACGCCGTTCGCGCTCTTCGGTGCGCTGCCCGTAGCTCACGTGAACCGCGGCAGCCTGGTGGTCGCGGGCCGCCAGCGCCGCACACACGCAGGAGTCCATGCCGCCGCTCAGCAGGACCACGGCGCGGCTCCGGTTGCTGGTTGCGTTCGATGCCATGACTGCTAGTTAAGCCTTGCAACTGCTTCCTTCTAATCTTATGACAGTTGAAGACTTTTCATGGACTTGCGTGGGGACGGACGCATTCGTCCATCCCTACGTGATTCTATTCGTAGCGCAGGCTTTCGACAGGATCGAGTCGGGCGGCGCGGACGGCGGGAACGGTGCCGAACAGGATGCCAACCAATGACGAAACTACGATGGCGATGATCGCCGAAAGCCCCGAAATCGGGATCCGATACTCGGTGAAAAACCGTACCGAGAAAGGAATGGCAAGGCCGACCACAATGCCGAGAACGCCGCCGATGAGGGAGATCAGGATGGCCTCGGAGAGGAACTGAAAGCGGATTTCGCGGTTGGTGGCGCCCATCGCTTTGCGGATGCCAATTTCGCGAATCCGGGCGCTGACCGTAGCCAACATGATGTTCATGATGCCAATGCCGCTGACCAGAAGAACGACCAGCGACACCGCCAGCAGAACCATGGTCATGGCGGTCGCTGTCTTGTCGGCCACCGCCACCAGTTGGGTCAGATTCCTGACGCTGTAAACCGATTCTGCCCGATGGCGGGACTGGATCACATGCTGCACCTGGGCCGTGATCGGCACCACCAAAGAAGCGTCGGCGGCGGAAAAGAAAATCTGCTTCACCACGGGCGCTTCCTGGAAATAGCGCATCACGGTGTAGGGGATCAGCATGGTGTTGTCGGTCACCTCCGATTGTCCGAAGGTGTCCACCCGTTCGCGGAAGGTGCCGATGATGGTGAAGGGCAAGCCGCTCAGCTTGACCGTCTTTCCGAGCGAGGCTTCCTCGGAACCGTAGAGTTCGATGGCCAGTTTCGGAGTGATGACGCCGACTTTGTTGTGCGCCTGAGAATCCTGCTGGTCGAAGAAACGTCCCGAGAGGACGAGCAGGTTGCGAATCTGTACGTAGGCCGGGTAAACCCCCATGATCTGCAGATCGCGCTCTTTGCCGCCGCCAATAGCCACGCGCTCGTTGAGAGGAAGTACGGGCGTGGCGGCGACGATGCCGTCAACCTGGTGCTGCACGGCCTCCATGTCTTCAATGGTCAGGGCGTCGTTGCCGGTATTGGTGATGCGTCCTCCGCCGCTTTCGTATTCTGCGTAGATCCAGTTTGACCCGATGGCTTGAATCTGATTCAGGAGGTACTGCTTGCCGGTCAAGCCGATGGTGGTGACCAGGATGAGCGAAGCGGTCCCTATGACCATGCCGAGCGCAGTAAGGGCGAAGCGCACTTTATTGCTGAGGAAGGTGTCAAAGGCAAACGTGAAAATCTCGCCGAGCGCCAGGTGACTTCGTCCGCTTGTGGGACCGGCTGTAGCCATGCTTCTGGCTAGATGCTACGAGCAGTCGGAGCGGGCCGCAAGTCGTTGCCGGACTCACATTGCAGATTCGAGCCGCTGCCTGCTACCCCATAGACCGCCAACACCACCATCAAGGGATCGATTTGGCGGCGGAAGTACACTTCGACGTGTGTGAAATAAAACACGACAGGAAAAAACAGGAACACGAGAGCATAGAGAGTCGCAACCGGTTTATTTACCCGAAACACGAGGCGGAGGCCAACCAACGTCAACAGCGTAAAGATTGTGTTGAAGACAACATTGATGGGGTCGTCCGGCTCCTGTTGCAGGTAGTAGTGGCTGAAGCTCCAGAAGTGGGTCCAGATAAAGACGAAACGGCGCACGCTGACGATGGCGAACCAGCGTGGGTTTGCTCGGATGAAGGCAACAGCTTTTTCCTTGTTCTCCTCCATATAAGCGATCTCGCCAATTCGCTTATACTTCTGCCACTCGGCGTCGTTGTGCCAGGGACCAATTTTCTCTGTCCGGGCCGAACCCAGGGAGGCCCCGGCCCAGTAGGAAGTATCGCCGTTGTTGCCGATGAGTAGCTCTAGCCCCATCCCGTCGCGAAAAGGAATGAAGCGGTGGAATACCTCATAGTTGCGAACGAACCACGGACTTACAGATAGGAAGAACGCAAGTGAGACTACCGCGAGAGGCAGGAACCAGCGTTCTTTCTGCTGGTATAGGCGCAAGCCGACCCAACCCAACATGATCGGCAGGACGGTAAGGCAGATAGGCTCGGTAAGCGCAGTGAATCCCCAAAGCAATCCATATCCGATCCACGCACCCAAGCCGACCGGGCGCTCAAAATGCAATGTCATCCAAAACAATATGGTGAGCAGCAGCGCCGCCAGCCAGGTCGGCCAGATGCGCTCCGCCGGCCAATAAATTCCCAGGGGAAAAAGCGCCCACGCCCATCCCGAGAACAACGCGACGCGCTCACCGAAAGTCTTGCGTGCCACGAAGAAAACCGGCAGGCAGGTCAAGGCGGATATCAACGCCTGCAGAGAGAGCAATACCAACGCCGACATTCTGCTGTAAATACCGAAGATCTCGAAGACGCCCGCGATCAGGTAGGGATAAATCGGAGTCATCCAGGCGGTCGGCCCCGTGTCTTCAAAGAGTGGACTGCCAAATCCGTGGCCTTGCACAATGGAGTAGGCGATCTTGCCGTTTTCAAAGGCAAAGTGCCAGTGGTTTCGACTCGGGTCCATCTGATCAGGGTAAAGAAATCCGGCCACGGCCAGCCGGATGGCCAGAGCCACCAGGACCATACACCATTTGCTGTTGAGGCAAGCCGCAAACTTGGCAAGGGGACCAACCGCAGGCGGCGTCGGGTTTTGCATGTTTGAGATTAGAACTCAGAACCGGGATTCGACATCGTTGCCGATGAGTTTTGCTGCCGTCGCGTTCTCGGGAAGATGCTACACCATCAGGCCAGCACGAGCACGACAAGTATCGCACGCCAAGGGTTGTAGATTGTCAGCACCACCGCCAGGCCTTATTATCAAACGCAAGCCAAGAAATGTCGCCGTCATCACTCTTCTCCAACCCGTGCGCAGGCCTCGAAACATCTGGACCAACTGCGAACCAACGACGTTTGCCATCCTTCCTGATTTCCATGGTCCTGGTGGCGCTGGCCATCCGTCTGGTCGTGATGATCTTTCCTGCTGCCGGAGCAACTCGATCCGCAGCGCGACCACTGGCACTTCGGATACGAAGCTGGCAGAATCGCCCGCTCCATCGTGCAGGGCCGCGGATTCGGCAGTCCACTCTTCGAAGACACCGGCCCCACCGCCTGGATGACCCCGGTCTATCCCTATCTGGTGGCCGGCGTCTTCAAGCTGTTCGGCACCTACACCAAGCTCTCCGCAATCGTGCTGTTTTCGCTGAATGCTTTCATGTCAGCGCTTGCCTGCGTTCTCGTCTTCCTGATCGCTCGCATCAGCTTTGGAGATCGCGTCGCTAAATGGTCCGGATGGGCGTGGGCCTTTTGTCCTTATGCCATTTATTTTCCCGTCGAACGCATCTGGGAAACCTGGCTGGCGACTTTGCTCCTTTGCCTGATATTTCCTGATTACGCTCGATCTCGAGAATGAAAACAAGTTTCGAAAATGGGCTCTTTTCGGCCTGCTCTGGGGACTGGCCGCACTGACCAGCCCGGCTCTGCTCTCCGTGCTGCCTTTCCTCGCCGGATGGGTCATCTATCGCCGTCATCGCCGCGGCCAACGCTGGTTTGCCGTCAATGCCGTGGCCGCCATCGTATTTGTTGCCGTGATCTCACCCTGGTTCATCCGTAACTATGAAGTCTTCCATCGCGTCATTCCCTTTCGCGACAATATGGGAATCGTCCTGCGGCTAGGCACTAAAGGCAGCACCTCGTACTGGGGACCCTACGAGCTTGGGCCCTGGCACAACGACCAGGAATGGAATGAATTCAAACAGCTCGGCGAACTCGCATACTTTGACAGGAAAAAACAGCAGGCGTTAGAGTTCATTCGCGCCCATCCCGGCTGGTACGCCTGGGCCACGGTGCGCCGCGCCATTTACATGTGGACAGGCTACTGGAGCCTCGATCGCGCCTATCTCTCCCAGGAGCCGCTCGATCCGCCCAACATTTTGTTCTGCACCACACTCACCGTCCTCGCGCTTCTCGGCCTGCGGCGCGCGCTGCAGGCGGATTGCTCTGGCACCCTGCCCTATGCGCTCGTGCTCTTCTCGTTCCCGCTCATTTACTACATCACGAGTCCGGAGGTTTACTATCGGCGGCCCATCGATCCCTTTTTCGTGATCTTAGCCGTGGTCGCGGTGCTAAAGATAAAGATAAAGAGCGGGGGATCGGTGCCAGTATGAACGGAACCCACTCAACCAGACGAAAGACGGCCCTCTATCTTCTTCTGCTGACCGCCGCTGCACTTCTGATTCATGGCTATCATCCCTATGCCGAAGATTCGGAGATCTACCTTCCCGGTGTTCTCAAAATTCTGAATCCCAGCTTGTTCCCGGTGAACGCGGAGTTCTTTGGCGAGCATGCCGGTCACACGTTGTATCCGAACCTGATTGCCTTTTCGGTTCGAGCCACGCATCTGCCGTTGCCGTGGGTCGCGTTTCTGTGGCACCTGATCTCGATCTTCTTACTCCTGGCGGCGAGCTGGCGACTGGCGTCTGCATTATATGAATCAGAATCGCCCGAGGACGACCGCGCGCGCTGGGCGGCAGTGGCCTCGATGGCCGCCTTGCTGACCTTGCCCATCGCAGGCACATGGCTGTACATACTCGATCAATTTTTGAATCCGCGGAATCTCGCGGCCTTCGCGGCGCTCTTTGCGGTGGCGGAAGTGCTGCACCGAAAATACGGCCGCGCCGTGTTGTGGCTGGCGTTTGCCGCCGTCATGCATCCGTTCATGGCAGCCTTCGCGATTTTATTTTGTGCGTGGATCGTCTTGCTTGATTGGTTTCGTCCGCGGATGTTGGGCTTCGCCGTTGCGCTTCCCTTCGGCATCACCTTCGATCCGCCGCCGGCCGCCTATCACCAGGTCGCACTGCGCCAGCGTTCGCACTTCGTCCTGCGCTGGGAGTGGTACGAGTGGCTGGGCGTGATCGGCCCGGTACTGCTGTTCTGGTGGTTCGCAGGTTGGGCGCGCCGGCGCGGCATGAAGAATCTGGAATTGGTATCGAGGGCGATGGTCCCCTTCGTACTGGTGGCGTTGGCCGCGGCGATTGTGCTCGGAATCCCGGTTCGCTTCGAGGCTCTAACGCGGCTCCAGCCCTTGCGCTGCCTGGCATTGTGCTACATGGTGCTGGTGGTGGTGGGCGGAGGATTGCTGGGGCGATACCTGCTGCAACGCCAGATATGGCGCTGGCTGGCTCTGTTCGTCCCGCTCAGCCTGGGAATGTATTTTGCCCAACGCCAGGTGTTTCCGGCAAGCCAGCATATCGAGTGGCCATGGGCGCAGCCGCGCAACCAGTGGGCGCAAGCATTTGAGTGGATTCGCGGCAATACGCCGGTGGATGTGCTGTTCGCGCTCGATCCCCGGCACATGGAGCTGCCGGGTGAAGACGAAAATGGATTTCGCGCCCGCGCCGAACGCAGCATGCTGGCCGATCTGGTCAAGGACAAAGGTGCCTGTTCGATGTTTCCGCCAATGTCGGTGAAGTGGGCGGAACAGATCGCGGACCAGAAGAATTTTGAGAAGTTCGGGAAAGAGGACTTCGAACGTTTGCGACAGAAGTACGGGGTCAGTTGGGTAGTGGTGGAGCAGCCGGGTCCGGCCGCGATGGAATGCCCGTATGAGAATTCGGCTGTGCGTGTCTGTAGAGTGAACTGAGACGCCGACGCGCATCCAACGATGTGTTAGCCTTACTGACTTAAGCGCATGGCGGACCCGATTGTAGCCCCCGCAACCCGGCCACTGTTTCCCTACGTGAAATGGTCCTCCCAGCTACCCGGCTTGCGGCGGCAGTTCCGGGAGAACCAGCCCTATCCGCACGTGCATCTCAAGGAATTTCTGGACCCCTACGTGGCCGCTGAAATCGCCAGCGAGTTCCCAGGCTTGGCGACCGACGCCTGGACGCGCTACAAACACCCAAACGAAAACAAAGTGGGACTCGCCAAACGATCCCTCTTTCCGCCGCTGCTGGGCGAGGTGGTCGATGAACTGAATTCGGCGGCGTTCGTCGATTGGCTCTCGCAACTGACAGGAATTCCGGACCTTCTGTCGGACGACATGCTGGAAGGTGGCGGGCTGCACCAGTCGGGCGCGGGTGGATTCCTGAACGTGCACACTGACTTCAGCAATCATCACTACCATAAGCATTGGCGGCGGCAGGTCAACCTGATTCTCTATCTCAACCGCACCTGGCAGGAGGAGTGGGGCGGCGCCATCGAGCTGTGGGACCGCGAGGTGCGCCGGTGCGTGGTGAAAATACCGCCGCTGTTCAACCAGGCGCTGATCTTCCGCACCGATGAGATTTCCTACCACGGATTCCCCGACCCCCTGCGCTGTCCTGAGGGCGAATCTCGCAAGAGCCTGGCCTTGTATTACTACACCGTCGAGTCCGGCGCCGAGGTCAAAACGCGTTCCACAAACTATCGTTCGCGGCCGGAAGACGGCCCGCTGAAATCCAGCATGATCTGGTTGGATAAGCAGGCCGTAGATCTCTACTCGCGAGCCAAGGCGCGCTTCGGTTTCTCGGATGAGTTTGCCAGCAAGATTCTGGGCTTCCTCTCGCGCAAGCGCTAAGCAGCTCTTTTCTCGCACTTGATCTTGGGTGGCGCAGCGCCGGGGTCCCCAACACGCGCGGTTTTGGCGTGATGGGGTGGAGCGGTTTACCGCTGCGATCTTGGGCCCAATTCCGAAGGCTTTAGCCGCTGAGGGCCAGGGCAGCGTTCTCAGCGCCGCTGTGAAGCGGTCGGCAATCCTTCTTCATAGTAAGCGTCAGGACCAGACTCAAGAGTCTTTCCCTTTTCGTTGAAGATGGCGTTGTGGATGATGCCAGCACGCTGAAGAGCGAACTGAAGTGTGGTACCGAGCACGCCGAGCCCGTATTGCACGCTGCGGCGGAAATTGATGGACGAGGCCTCCTTGAAATATTTCGTCGGACAGGAAACCTCACCGATGCGGAAGCCGAAGTAAACGCATTGCGCGAGCATCTGGTTGTCGAAGACGAAATCGTCGCTATTTTCACGCAGCGGCAGCCGGGTGAGCACTTCGCGGCTGAAAGCGCGGTAGCCGGTGTGATACTCGGACAGCTTGACGCGCAGAAACAGGTTCTCAAAAGCGGTGAGCAGGCGGTTGGCGACGTATTTGTAACGCGGCATGCCACCGCGCAGCGCCGTACCGCCAATGATGCGCGAACCGAGAACAACGTCATAGACGCCGTAAGCGATCATGCTCGCCATCGCGGTTACGAGCAGCGGCGTGTACTGGTAATCCGGATGCACCATGATGACCACGTCGGCCCCGGCGGCCAGTGCTTCGCGATAGCAGGTTTGCTGGTTGCGGCCATAGCCGTAGTTGCGGTCGTGAACGAAAAACTGCAAGCCGAGGCGGTGCGCAACTTCGACGGTGCGATCGGAACTGTGATCGTCCACCAGAATGCGAATATCAACTAGCTCAGGCAACTCCTGTACCGTA
>CAWITH010000003.1:0-11529 GCA_963838935.1 uncultured Acidobacteriaceae bacterium | reverse complement strand
AGGGCGATTGCGGAGACCTTCCAGAAGTCGCGCGATCATGGCCTGTCGCCGAAAAGTCTGGAAGCCATCGCCGAGGAGTGGGCGCCGCGCCTCGGCCTTACCGCCGACGCCGTGCGCGTCTACCTGACCCATAACATCCATTATTATCTCGACCCTCCATGCCTGGAGGGGCTTGACCTTTACTACCGCCTGGCCGCGGAGACCGGAGCGCTGCCGCAGGCACCGGGACTACGGTTTGTCTAGACCTAAACTACTAACGTGTTTATTTGCAATGACATGGATAAATCATTATTTATCTTGATTAATCAGGCTTGACTGGTAAGATAGATAGTAAGTAAGAGGAAGAGAGAAAGATGGGGACCATGCCAGCCACGACAACCAAAAAGTTTACTCCCGAGATCGACGCCCGGCTCTACGATGAGTTCGTTGCGGTTGCCGAGCGGAATGGGCAAACGAAGCGGCACGTTCTGGAAGAGGCGCTCCGGTTCTACCTCCGTAATGTCGTTCCGTCCCAGCACCTGGTCCGGCCCGAAGTGATGGAGGAGTTCGAAAAGTTCGCGGCCAGGAATCATGATCTTCTGCAGCGTCTTGCCCGGTAAATGACGGACTACCTGACCGTCGCGGAAGTCTATCGCATACAGCACCGGCTGATCGAAATGTTCGGCGGTCTCCACGGCGTTCGAGATAAGGGCGCCATCGAGGCCGCTGTTTTTCGTCCGCAAACTGGATACTATAACTCCATCGAAGAAGAAGCAGCCGCGTTGATGGAATCGCTCGGTAATAACAATGGCTTCCTCGACGGCAATAAGCGCATTGCCCTCGCGGCTGCCGGCGTTTTTCTGCAGCGTAACGGATATTATCTTGCCATCGAAGCCGAGTCCGGACACGCCTTCATCGTGGGTTCCATAGAGCGCCAGGAATTCCGTTTTCCCCAAATCCTCGACTGGATCCGTCAACACATCAAGCCCCTGGTCTGACTCGTCTTCCTTACTTCCTATCTCTAGCAGGCTGTGGAAAAACTCGGTTTTGCACTTGCTTTTGGGTGGCGCAGCGGTTCACCGCTGCGGTAAGTGCATTCTCTTGAATGCGGCTTTAGCCGCTGAGGGCACGCCTCTTGCTCAGAAACGACTTTTCCCGCAGCCTCCTAGGGCGTGGAACCGTCCATCCACTGGACGAGTACACACCCTCGCCTCCACCCCCTCCCACCAGCTAAAATAGCCATTAGCGTGGGGTAAAGAGGATGTCCCTGACCAAGCAGCAGGCTTTGGAGATGTTTCGGTCCGACGATCTGATCGGGATTGGCATGGAGGCGGACGCGCTTCGCCGCAAGCTGCATCCCGAAGGCACCGTGACTTACATCATCGACCGCAACATTAATTACACAAACTTCTGCACCGAATATTGCACCTTCTGCGCGTTCTATCGTCCGTTGAAGGGCCAAGCGGCGGCGGAAGGATACATTCTCGATTTCGACACCATCTACGAAAAAATCCGCGAGACCGTCCAACTCGGCGGCACCGGCGTGCTCATGCAGGGAGGCCTGCATCCCGATCTCAAGATCGACTGGCACGAGCGCATGTTGAGCGGCATCAAGCAGCGCTTCCCGAAGATCCACCTGCACTGCTACTCCGCTTCGGAAATTCTCGCGATTGCCGAGTACAGCAACCTCAGCGTGCGCGATACGATTGCGCGCCTGCGCGACGCCGGCCTCGATTCGATTCCCGGAGGCGGCGCCGAGATTCTCGACGACGAAGTCCGCTACAAGATCGCGCGCCTGAAATGCCTGACCGCCGATTGGCTGCTGGTGCATCGCACCGCGCACCAACTCGGAATGCGCACCACCGCGACCATGATGTTTGGCGTTGGCGAGTCCATCGAACACCGCATCAATCACTTGCAGGTTCTTTACGATTTGCAGCAGGAGACGGGCGGCTTTACGGCGTTCATCCCCTGGACTTTTCAACCCGCAAACACCGCCCTCGGCGGACGCCACTGGGATGAGGCAACGGCGGTCGAGTACTTGAAAGTGCTGGCGATTTCCCGCCTCTATCTTTCGAATTTCGTGAACGTACAGTCCAGTTGGGTGACGCAGGGATTAAAAGTCTGCCAGATGGGCTTGCGCTTCGGCGGCAACGATGTAGGCTCGGTGATGCTGGAGGAAAACGTAGTCCGCGCCGCCGGAGTGACCAATTGCACAACCGAAGAAGAATTGCGGCGCATCATACGCGATGCGGGCTTCCGTCCGGCCCAGCGCGATACGTTGTACCGGCAATACTTTCTGAACTGAATCACGTAGGGACGGCCGCCCTCGGCCGTCCGGCGGGGCGAAGCCCCGTCACGTTGCTGATTTTCCTATGACGCGCTCACTCGCCATCGCCTTCTTGCTCCTCAGCGCCCTACCGGCGAGCGCGCAAGACGCGGCGCGGGCGGCGAACGCGACCATCGCCGGCACGGTAGTCAAGGAACCGGGCAGTCAGCCGCTCAAGAAAGTGCTGGTGCAGGTCGTCGCAGAAGACCAGAAGCAGGGTGGAAACTACAGCGCGACAACCGACCCCGACGGCCATTTCCGCATGGAAAACGTCGTGCCCGGGCGTTACCGGCTCTTCATGGAAAAAGCCGGGTTGCTCGAGGTGAACGGGCGCGGCCTCAAAGCTGACGTCAACGTCTTCACGGTTCAAGCCGGGCAGACGATTGAAGACCTTCTCTTTCGCATGTTGCCCTCGGCCATCGTCAGCGGCCATGTCACCGACGAAGATGGCGACCCCATGCCCGGAGTCAGGATCATCGTACAAAAGAAAAAACCGGGGAAGTCAACGCGCGAAAGCGTCGGAAGCGAGTCCACCAACGATCTTGGCGAATACCGTGTCTCCGGTTTGTTTCCCGGCCAGTATTGGGTTGTGGCCATACCGCCTCCGGACATGCGCGATTACGAAAAGCAACCAGAGAAACCTCCGCCGGGTGACAACCAGACCGAGGCTCAGAACGTCGCCCGGAACGACACCCGTTACGTCACCACCTACTATCCGGGTACTTACGACGGACGGGAGGCCTCGGCGGTGACCCTGAAGGCAGGCGACGAAATGCCGGTCAATCTCATGCTGGTGCCGGCCAGAACGTACCGGGTTCGCGGAATCGTAACTGGCCTCACAGCCGGCCAGAAAGCCACCGTGGAATTGGTCCCGAAGGCGGGCGATTCTATCCGGGCAAATGAAGTGGGGCCCGACGGCCAATTCGAAGTGCGCGGGGTCGGTCCGGGATCGTACGTGGTAGGTGCGGCAGTCGGCACCGAGGCGCAATCGCTCTCAGTGCGCCAGGATATCAGCGTCGTGGCCGCGGACGTCGAGGGCGTCAAGCTGGCTCCACTGCCCTCTTTCAGGCTTTCCGGCCATCTGCAAATCGACGGCAGAGCGCCCGAATCGCTCACGCAATACTCCGCCAACCTGCGCCAGGCCGAGTTGCCGGAGGATCAAGGCTTCTTCATGTCGCAGGATTTCTTTGGCACGAACGCCCCGGTCGACCGCTTCGGAAACTTTGAGTGGAAAAATGTCAACCCCGGCAACTACATCGTCCAAGTGTACGGAGGCAACGGGCAAGGTTTCTTCCTGAAATCGGTGACCCTCGGCGGACGAGATATCGCCACCGGATTCACGGCCAGCGGACCCGCGACGCTTGATGTGGTCGTCAGCACCAAGGGAGGCACCGTCGAGGGAGTAGTTGTTGAAAAAGAGAAAGATGTGGAGAACGAGTATCCGGTAGCCAACGCCATTGTGGTCGCCGTGCCCGAGGAGAAATATCGCAAGCTTCCTGATCGCTTCGCGGTCGGATCGACCGATCAGCAGGGACGCTTCACCATTCGCGGCGTCGCTCCCGGCAGCTACACGCTCTATGCCTGGCAGGATCTGGAAGACGGCGTCTGGCACGATCCCGACTTTCTGAAGTCCCAGGAAGCGAATGGCACGGCCGTCAAAGTGGAGGAAGGTTCTCATCAAGGGGTCGAGCTGAAGCTGAGTCCAACCGGCGAGGAATGGCAGTAACTGTAGTAGCTCCATCAGTTACAATGCTTGGGCTGCGATCTTTCCTTTTGATTCAGGATGCTGTTGCCGTACATGTCTTTGACCACCCTCACTTCGTTCCCGCTGGCTATGGTCCTGCTGCTTGCCTCCAAGGGCTTCATGCCGTACCTTCGCCAGCATTTTCTGGACAAGACTTTTCAAGGGCTTTACCAAGTCAATGCGTTTGATCTGGCACTGTTGATTCCCTATTTCATCGTCCTCATCATCCTGGCGGCCTACGGCGGTCACCGCTACTGGCTGGTCTATCTTTATTACAAGCACAAAGCGAACAAAACAACCGAACCCGCGGCTCATTTCCCGATGAATGATCTGCCCCGTGTCACCGTGCAGTTGCCCATCTTTAACGAGCAATACGTGGTAGAGCGGCTGCTCGACGCCGTCTGCCGCCTCGATTATCCGAGAGAAAAACTCGACATCCAACTGTTAGACGACTCGACCGACGAAACCGTCGAGGTGGCTCGCATTCTGGTGGAGCGTTACGCCGCCCTGGGAAATCCAGTCGCCTACCTGCATCGCGACAATCGTGAGGGCTACAAGGCGGGTGCGCTGGCGGAAGGATTGAAAACGGCAAAGGGCGAATTCGTTGCCATCTTTGACGCCGATTTTGTCCCCCCGCCCGACTTTCTGCGGAAGTGCATCGATCACTTCACCGATCCCAAGGTGGGCATGGTGCAAACCCGCTGGACGCACATCAACCGCAACTACTCTGTCCTCACCCAGGTCGAAGCCATTCTGCTCGACGGCCATTTCGTGCTCGAACACTCCGGCCGTTCGCGCAGCGGCGTTTTCTTCAACTTCAACGGCACCGCCGGAATGTGGAGGCGTGCGGCCATTGACGAAGCCGGCGGCTGGGAGCACGACACCCTCACCGAAGACACCGATCTCTCCTATCGCGCCCAGCTCAAAGGATGGAAGTTCGTTTATCTGCAGGACGTCGAATGTCCCGCCGAATTGCCGGTGGAAATGACCGCCTTCAAGACGCAGCAGGCGCGCTGGGCCAAGGGATTGATCCAGGTCTCCAAGAAAATACTGCCCAAAGTTTTTGCCAGCGACTCCTCAAGGCACCAGAAAGTCGAAGCCTGGTATCACCTGACGGCCAACCTCAGCTATCCGCTGATGATCGTGCTTTCGGTGCTCTTGATGCCGGCCATGATTATTCGCTTCTACCAGGGTTGGTTCCAGATGCTCTATATCGACCTGCCCCTGTTCATGGCTTCGACTTTTTCGATCTCCAGCTTCTATCTGGTTTCGCAGAAGGAACTGTTTCCCAAAAGCTGGCTGCGATCGCTGCTCTACCTGCCACTCCTGATGGCTCTGGGAATCGGACTGACCATCACCAACACGATTGCCGTACTGGAAGCGCTCGTCGGCAAGCAGACTGCTTTCGCGCGCACTCCCAAGTATCGCGTCGAATCGAAGAAGGACAAGGTCGGCGCGAAAAAATACCGCAAGCGTCTGGGATGGGTTCCGTGGATTGAATTGCTGATCGGAACCTATTTCGCATTCACGATTTATTACGCCATCGACAACGAGAATTACGTCACCGTTCCCTTCCTGCTGTTGTTCGTAGTCGGTTACTGGGTCACCGGGCTGATGTCACTGCTGCAGGGGCGATTCGCCGGACTCTCGGTGGGCTCGGAAACCCACACCAAGCCCTTCCCGGTCGGCGTGTAGAACTCATCCCATAAATGGTTTTGGGAAGGGCACGGCTTTCAGCCGTGCCGTTACCGGCCAACAAAAACGAGGGCTTCAGCCCCTGAGGGCCGGACTATTCGCTCTCAGAACCATTCACGGGACCAGCTCTAGCGTGGAAAGCCCAGTCAGCGCGGGCCAGCGTCGGCAGGAAGCTTGAAGTCAATCTTGATCGCGATCTCGTTCTTGACCGGTTTTCCGTCCAGTTTAAATGGCTTGTACTGCCAGTGCCCCACCGCATCCACGGCAGTCGGGGCGAGGATAGGCGAGACCTTCGACAACCCTCACATCGCTCACCGTTCCATCCTCCATCACGGTTGCGGCCAGAATGACCTTGCCTTCCAACCGCGAAAGAAGAGCCTCCGCAGGATAAACCGGCTCAACCCGATGCAGCAGCTGACCACCTGAAACCTTTCGTGACACCGGTGCAGCGGGTGCGGCCAACGACGGCTGGGCCCCGGCGGTTTCTCCGTAGTAAGTTCCCGTCGGCGAACTTGGAACTTCATGGCGAACGGTCACATCGGCGGCAACGTCGGTGAGCGACCGCGACCGCGACAGCGACAGCAATGAAGACCGGTCCGCCTGAATCTTCTTTCTCGCAAGCACGTCCACCTTGGAAGCAAATCTTACCTGCGTTCCGGCGGAAGGTTTTGCGCTCAACGGCATCAGGAGTTCGCCGCCAGGATTCGCCTTCCAGACCGGGTCATTGCCGGGAGGTTTTGCGGTTGTGCTGTTCAGGGCTGCAGCACTGACGGAGACAGAAGCGGCGGTCGCCGCGTGCGCCTTGCTATCCGTCTCATCCGCACCGCGCCACCCAAGCCAGATCGCCAAGGCGAGCAGCGAGGTTGCCCCCAGACCGATGGCTCCCAAAACCAACGGTCGCGATCGAGGATTCAAGGAAGCCAGCATCACATCGCCGACACGATCCGAAGCCGGCAGCAGGCCCGAGCGTGGTGGCTTCTCCAAAGCAGACGTAAGCTTCGGCGGAGCCGGCGATGCGCCATGCGGTTGCGATGCGCGTGCCCGTTCCGCGAGTGCCGCCAGTTGCTGAAGAAGAGCAATATCCGCTTGGCTGAAGGCCGTGGGACTGGCGGAAAAAACTTCCAGAATTCCGTTGACGCCGCTCCAGCCTTGAATCGGCAAAACGGCAATCGAGCGCAAACCGAGGCTGCGGCAGACTTCCACATCAACCACTGGGTCGTTCTCGGTGTCCGTGCAATGCTGAACCTTACCGCTGCGCAAACACTCTCCCGAGATTCCAGTCTCGGCACTCAACCGCACGCCCAGAGCCGGAGCCGTGTTGCCGCTGCGCGCCCGGCACACCATGGCGCCGTCCTTCCACATCGCCAGCGCAGCTCCAGAAGCCCCCGTCAGTCGCCGCGCGGCGTCGGCGATGGTCCCGAGCAACGGGTCGAGCCGGTGGTCTCCGGCTGCGATCAGTACCTTCAGAAACGAAAGCGCAGTGCTCTCGTCAAGCTGGCCAGAGAGGTTGCCGGACCGGTTGGAGGAAGTCCCCGGCAAAGAATTGCCATCCACAGCGCTGTCTATTTCCCCGGAGCGAAACAGCTTCGATTGCGGCACAACCACACACATCTCCCGGTCGGTAGATTGCCGGACAAAAGACTGCCGGACAAAAGATTGCCGGACAAAACCGGCAGAACGCAAGCGGCGCGGGCGATTTGGCCGAAGTATGAGCCAACGCCGCCAGCCTGTCAATACTGACAAGTGCTTTGTCATTGGTGGATCGGATTCATCGGCCTAGCTCATCTTCCCTAGTCTGAAGTTTCCGATCACCCGATCACCCGATCGTCAGATCGCCCGATGCTTTTGCTCGCACCAAACTGGCTAACAAGCGAGTCGTGGGGCGATGCTACGCTGGTACCGCTCTGGTTTCTCGCAGGCACCTCCGCAAGAGGATTGCAGGGAACCAATCTCAAGAAGCTGTTAAGAACCGTTGAAGCGCTGGCGGAATTGGGGCCCGAACTTACCGCGGACCGCGACTTCCACCAAACCGCTCACGCCATGTTGGCCGCCGTGATGGAGGCGGCTGGCACGCGCGAGGCTGTGCTTTTTTCCTTCGGCGAACGGCCTTCCTTGCTGACCTCGGTCGATGCGCAAGGCTTCGCGCTCCTGCCCGAGCCGTCGCTCATTCCCCTGCTTCCCCGCCACGTGCACACTCTGACCGCTGCCGCCGGCCCGGTGCTGCTCAACGGTTCCACGTATGACGTCTTTCTGAGTGCGAACGGCAACGTCGCGCCCGAACTGTTCAAGTGCGTCTGCCCGCTGAAAGTCCGGGGGAAACTCGTCGGCGTAATCGCCCTGGGACGCCGGCAAGGTGAAGCGCTGTACGAAGAAGACGCGCTCGACGCCTTCGAAATGCTCAGTCACTACGTGGCGCTGGCCATTCAGAACTACAATCTCGGCCAGACGCTGGCGCAGCGAGTTTCTGAAAACCTGCGGCTGCTGGCCTCGCTGCACGGGTTCTACGACAACGCTCTCGAGGCTTTTGCCACCGCCATCGACGTCAAACACGTCAACATTCATGGCCACTCGCTGCGCGTGGGCCGCTACTCCCAGGCCATCGGCGAAGCCATGGGGATGGACCCGACGGCGGTCGCATCCTTGCGTTCTGCGGCCTATCTCCACGACATCGGCATGGTTGCCGTCGATAAGCGGCTGTTCGGAAAACCTGCGGCGCTCGATGCGGAAGAATACCGCGAGATGCGCGACCACACCGTCGTTGGGCATCAGATCGTCAGCCAGGTGCAGTTCCCCTGGCCGCAGATTCCCGAAATCGTGCGCTGGCACCATGAGCGCGTTGACGGGTCGGGATATCCGGACGGCTTGCATGGAAACGAGATACCGCAAGCCGTGCGCATCGTGGCCCTAGCCGAAACTTTTGACGCCATGATCAGCGAGCGTCCTTACCGCGAACGCATGTCAGTCGGAGCCGCGCTGCAGGACTTGATCCGCATGACTCCGCAGAAATACGATCCCCAGGCGCTGCAAGCTTTACTGATCCAAGTGCGGCGCGATGCTGTCGGAAGCAACCGCGTTCCCATGCTGGAACCTGACATGATGACCCTTTCGGCCGTGGACGTGGACCAGTTGGCCTCCACCCTGCAACACCGCATCAGCCAGGACAAACTCTTTCTCACCTAGGCCCGCATTTCGTCTTGCTTAGTGGATCAGTTTGAATTGGCTTTGAAAGGGCACGACTCCAGCCGTTTGAATTGGCCTTGAAAGGGCACGGCTTCAGCCGTGCCGTAACTACCGCAAAATCAATGCGGCTTTAGCCGCTGGGGAATGTGTTTTTCAAATTCACACTCTCGTGTTAGTTGCGATTGACAACGCGCTCCAGCAACCTTGATCAATTCGTCGATACGTTAAATCGATTTAATTAAGTGACCTCCCACCCCAAATGTGCTATATATCACTTATCCGCCTGACCACAAACTCCAAGAGGATTCGGTCCGGCGCGTAGGATGAGGATAAGGAAATCACATGCTTGCCACCAAACTAACAGTGCCCTTTTACGGTCATGTTCGCCAGTATCACAACATCAAGGCGGAAATCGACGCCAACATCAAGGAAGTTCTGGAAAGTGGCCAGTACGTTCTGGGCCCGATGCTGAAGAAGTTTGAGGGCGAGCTGGCCGAGTTCCATGGGACGAAGTTTGCGGTTGGCGTGGGCAATGGAACCGATGCCTTGTGGCTGACCTTCAAAGCGTTGGGAATCGGCCCCGGCGACGAGTGCATCACAACGACCAACACCTTCTTCGCGACTGCGGAAGCCATCTGGTTCACGGGAGCGACGGTGGTGTTTGTCGATTCCGATCCCCGCACGCACTGCATTGATCCCACCAAGATCGAAGCCGCGATCACGCCGCGCACCAAACTGCTGGTGCCGGTCCACCTCTACGGCCAGTGTGCCGATATGAAGGCCATCCGCAAGATCGCCGACAAGCACCATCTCAAGGTGGTCGAAGATAACGCGCAGGCCATCTGCGGGCGCGGCAACGGCTTCAGAATCGGAGAACTCAGCGACGCTGCCACCGTCAGCTTCATCATTCAGAAGAACCTGGGAACGTTCGGCGACGGCGGCGCCATCGTTACCAACAACGCCGAGATCGACCGCATCGCGCGCAAGCTGCGCAACCACGGCTCGGAGAAACGTTCCTGCCACAGCATGGGATACAACAGCCGGCTCGACGATCTGCACGCAGGAATTCTCAGCGCCAAGCTGAAGCACATCGCGGAATGGAGCGAGCTGCGCCGACAATGGGCGGCACGCTATAGCCATGGTCTGGCACGCGCCAGGAACATCACGCTGCCTTATGAAACTCCCGGCTACTATCACGTGTACCACCTGTACGTGATCGAGACCAAACAGGCAAAGCATCGCGATCCCCTGCTCCAGTTCCTGAACGACGCAGGGATCGACGCCAAGTGCCATTATCCGATTGCGATTCACCAGCAGGAAGGCTATCCGTGGGGTCATGAGGCGCGCATCGCCGGTCCAATCCCGAATTCGGAGCGCAATGCGGCCTGCTGCGTTTCCCTGCCCATGTTCCCAGAGCTGACCGCAGAGCAAGTGGATTACACCATCGACAGGGTCCTGGAGTGGGACAGGAGCGCGCAATAACAACGACAACGACAATAACGACGACCAGCAAGTACCGGGTCGTGGTCGTGGGCATGGGCAAGCGCGGAATGCACCATGCCCAGGCTTTTCAGGCGAACGGCCGCTTCGAAGTGGTCGGCGTCTGCGACATCGATCCTGCCCGCCTCGATGCGGCCGCAGCCAAATTCGGCGCGGTCAAAGGCACGGACGCGCTCCGGGTCGCGTCCGCGGTGAAGCCCGACGTCTTCTGCTTCTGCACTCTTCCCAACCTGCGCAGCGAGATGATTCGCGTCGGCATCAAGAGCGGCGCGCGTCTGATCGCTTTCGAAAAGCCGGTGGCGTTGAACACACGCGAGGGCTTCCAGGTCAGAAAGCTTCTGGCGGAGAGTGGCGTCAAAGCCGTCGTCAGCCATCAGCATCGCTACGGCGAGCATTACCGCAAGGTGAAGGAGATCGTTGCCAGCGGCGCGCTCGGACGTGTCCACGCCGTGTACGGCACAGCCTCCGGTTGGATGGTGCACATGATTTCGCACCTGATCGACTACATGTGCTGGTATAACAATCGAGAATCGTATGACCGAGAACCCCGCGCAGTGGGTGATGGCACAAGCCGCAGGGCGCGGCAAGCTGGCCGATCTGCATCCTTCGCCCGACTACATTGCTGGCTTCATCCAGTTTGCCAACGGAGTGCGCGGAATCGTGGAGTGTGGTGCCGGCGCTCCCGATGTCCCCGAGGTCGACTACTGGTGGCGGAAGTGCCGTATCGGCGCCCAAGGCACAGAGGGATTCGCCGAGGTCCTCACCGGCGGCGGCTGGCGCGCGGTGACCAAGGCCGGCGCGTCATCCGGCGGCGGCTGCATGAACTACGACCTAGACATGCCTCCCTACGTTCAGGAAATGGCCGACTGGCTGGATGACGACCGCAAAGTGCACTCCTGCAATTTCGAAAGTGCCTATGCAGGTTTCGAAATCATGATGGCATTCTGCCGCTCGGTAGTTAACGGAGGGCAGGTGGCCCTGCCTCTCACGGATGCGGCCGACGAAATCGAACTGCTGAAAGCGCACCTGGCCGACCGCAAGGTCCTGCTTTCCACCCCAGTAAACGCCAAAGAATACGGCCAGTAAGGCTCGTGTAGAGACG
>CAWITH010000002.1:0-35628 GCA_963838935.1 uncultured Acidobacteriaceae bacterium | reverse complement strand
TTCCTTCCAATCTGGGAATCATGAAGCCGATTCCGAGGTGTATGCCAAAACAAAAAAGGACACCGCCCACGCGGTGTCCCTACCTACCAGCAACTCGATTTACTTATTCTCGTTAAGCGATCCGGCTCCAAACTCCTTGCGTTGTATTACCGTACGCGCCGCTCTGGCGGACGCTGCCGCGGGCATGGCTGCCGCCGCTCCGTAGCGTTCGAGCAGCACCGGAACCATCGCGCCTTCTGCTTCTTTCACAAAGGTGAGCTTGCTCTCGCCCAGCAGATCGACGCGGATGAAATCTCCCAGCTTTACCTGTCCCGTGGCTACCAGGTTGGCCAGCGGAAACACCAGATGGCGTTCGATGGCCCGCTTCAGGTGCCGCGCACCGTACTTCGGGTCGGTGCCTTCCGCGAGCAGGAAAGTCTTCACCTGCGGGGTGCAGTTGAATACGAACTGGTGCGCTCCCGCTGCCATCAGCACCCGCTGCTGTACCATCCCCAATTCGATTTCCAGGATCTGCTGCAGGTGCTCGGGACGCAGCGTTTTGAACACTACTACTTTGTCGATGCGGTTCATGAACTCGGGCGCAAACTTGCGCCGGGCCGCATCCACGGCTGAGCGGCTCATCTTGTCGTCGAGCGAGTTATCTACCTGCACCGCCTTGGGCGCAAAACCCAAGCCGCCATCCACCAGGCCATTCATCTCGACCGCGCCCAGGTTTGAGGTCATGATGATGATGCAACTCGAAAGATCCACGCGCCGGTTATCGCCCAGCGTCAGCGTCGCTTTGTCGAGGATTCCGAGCAGCAGCTGCCAGAGCGAGTCGGAAGCCTTCTCGATTTCGTCGAACAGGAGGATCGACAGTTTCAGTTTTTCCGTGTGCCACTGGTTGAGCGCTTCCTGGGTCAGCAGCGGATGCGTCTCGCGGTGTCCGAGGTATCCCGGAGGCGATCCGATCAACTTGGCAATCTCGTGCGAATGCTGGAATTCGGCGCAATCGATCTTGATGCAGGCCCGGGCATCACCGAAAAGCGACTCGGCCACGGCTTCCACTACCCGCGTCTTGCCCGATCCCGTCGGTCCCAGAAACAGCAGATTGCCTACAGGGCGGCCCGGGGCGTTCAGCCCGGCCAGAAACATCTGATAGATTTCCGCCACCTTCTCGATCGCCTGGTCCTGCCCCACAATCTTCCGGCGTAGGGCTGACTCAAAGTCACGGGCGTCGTTGCTGCGGCGGCTAGGGTCAAGCACGGTTGCAAGGTTCGTTCTCATCGCTTCAGGCCCTGGTTTCCTTTCCGGAAACTGCATTTTTTCTGGAAATCCGCTCATTATCTGTCACTCGGCAACTACTCGCGGGAAAGGCTACCTCCTTACCCGCTTGCCTACCTTGTGCAAGCGGTTAGCCATCCCCGGGACACCCCATAATCCCCGGTTTCTCATCGTTTTAGATGCGGCTAGCCGACCTTTGGTCAGGCCGGTCAGCTTACCCACAGTTTCCCCATGAGAAATTCTTTGCAGACTGCGGGAACTTTCCCCTGCGTCCCAACCGCCGTATCCCCATGCCCGGTAAGCCGTAAGTCGCTTGGCCTGACGTAACTGGCACCCCTTTTGACGCTGGCCCACAATTGAAAGGAAACGTAGTACGACTCATTCTTCTGGAGACTACCCCTTTGTCCCAATTCTCGACGGCTAGACGTTCGCCAGCCAGCCTCTCGAAATCGACCCCTCAGGCCTTCTTCTTCCGTCTCGCCCTGGTCGGCTTAGGCCTTTCTCTGCCCGCCGCCGGAGTACAGAATCCGCATGGGGCACAGATCGTGCTCGTAAACGCAGTTGCCAACAAAAAGCCCGAACCCCCAGCGCCTGTTCCCCTGATTGCGCCCCCCGGCTCCGAGGTTTACGTCGCCCAGCGCGGAGACAGCCTCCCGTCGGTCGCCCGCAAGAATCTGAAGCGCACCAAATACCTCACCTCGGCGGAACTGGCCGACGCCATCCGCGAAGCCAACCATAACCGGCAGGGAGTTTTCCTTAAATCCGGAGAGCAGATCATCATCCCCGGAATTCTGGAATCGCCAATTGTAGAGAAAACGGTCCCAGTTGCAAGAGATTTCGAGGCCCGCGCCATTTACCTGACAGGGGTGATGGCTGGCAGCGACCACGGTGTGCGCATCATCAAGCATTGGCGTGAAGTCGGCGGCAACGCGGTCGTCTTCGATATCAAGGATAGCGACGGCATCGTCAATATCGCTTTCGACCACCCGCTAGCCAGCGGACAGCGCCACTACATTCCCGACCTGCCCAAGTTCGTTCACTTCCTGCATTCCGAAAACATGCACGCCATCGCTCGCATTGCTATCTTCCGCGATGAGCACCTGGTCACCAGCCATCCCGAACTGGCCGTGAAGTCCCATCGCACCGGCCAGCCCTGGCGCGAGAACGGCAAACTGGTCTGGACCGATCCCTCCAACCCCAAGGTGCAAGACTACGACATCGCCCTGGCCAAGTTCGTAGCCCAGTCCGGCGTCGATGAAGTGCAGTTCGACTATGTACGCTTTCCCGCCGAAGGCGACCAGAAAGACGCCGCTTTCGCATACCAGGCCGACAATCCAACAAATCATGTGGTGACAGGGCTTCGCCCCGTCTCCGTGGCGCCCGGATCTCCAACCGATCAGCCGAAAACAAGAACCGTGCAGCGCTCGGACGTAATCGCTGATTTCCTGCGACGCGCCTATGCCCAGATCCATCCCACCGGCGCCCTGTTCTCGCTCGATGTCTTTGGAGTCATGGCCTGGCAGCGACCCGTCGACCTTTCGCACACGGGGCAGGACATCGTGGCGATGGCCAAGCATTGTGACGTGCTCTCGCCCATGATCTATCCCTCGCACTTCTTCGGCATGGACGGTATCGCGCGCCCCGGCGACGCGCCCGAGCACTTCATCGGCGAGTCCATGGACCGCTTCAAACTGATCACCAAAGACAGTGGCGTCGTAATTCGCCCCTGGCTGCAAGCCTTTGCCTGGCGCACCAAGACCTACTCGCCGCAATATGTTGAAATTCAAGCCGAGGTGGCGAAACAAAAAGGCGGCATCGGCTTTCTCTTCTGGAACGCCAACAACGATTACTCGAAGCCCTACGCCGCCATGCCTGAAATGCGCGCCGCCAAGAACAAAGACCGTTACTTCCGTGGCGACGAAGTGGGATCCAAACCAGAATCAGCCCCAGCTACGCCGGTTGCCTCGGCAGCAACGCCCGCTGCCGCGTCCAACACCAATGGGGAGACTGGGCTTGTCCCATCTTCGAGCGACGCCAACCACCGCGCCCAAAAGGTTTGGCGCCACTAGAGAGTTGCATACAGCCGTACAAGATCTTTCTCCGCCACTAGTACTTATTCTTGGCCTTGGACGTCAGCTTACCCAGGATGAACTCCTGCACCAGGCTGGTGAATATGCGTTCGCCGGTGTTGATAACGAAAGTCTGGAACACCAGCCCAACGCCGCGATTCGATGCCGGATAATAGAGATTCGCGAGGCCAGCCGAGGCCAGATCGCCACCCATGGTCGAAAAGTTCGGCTGCCGGTGTCCGTCGTCTCCCCTGCAGATGAATGGGCTGGAGATTGCGTGGAGAGCACGAGACTTATTTGTGCCCGTGCCCTGGTAGAAGTAGCGCGGGTCCTGATGCAAGAGCGACGGCAGGATGGCCCCGCCGATCATGATGTCGCTCACGCCGTCGGCGGCGGCAGCGCCATAACGCTGGCCATAACCTTTCCAACTCTGGACGTAGTTAGGGGCGTCGGTTGCTGCCTGGTTGAGGGCGGCAAGCACACCTACCCCGACAATGGTGGCAGGATCGGTAGAGGTCTTGAAGGCGAGTTTGAACTTCAGCTTCGTCGTGAGCGGCTCGGCATTGTGATCATAGACAACGTAGAAATTGGGGATGATGCCCAAAACCCGCTGCTCCTCGATCTTGACCTCCTGGGTGGCAACTTCCTCGGGCGTGTAAAGCACCGTGACCGTGGTTAGCGCCTGGGCGATATGAAGCTTGCTGCCCATCAGGATTAAGTATTGACCCGGAGTCAGCACGATGGCGGGTGAGGTCCAGTTTGCAAATCCCTGGGCGCTGATCGCGACGTGGTACGTGGTTCCCGACTCGACATCGTCGAATTCAAAAAAACCGCTTTCATCCGACACGACCGTGCGGGATTTTACGGGGGCTGGGCCTTCGAGGACGGCGGTTGCGCCAGAGATGGCCTCACCGTCCACATCATCGGTTACCGTGCCGGTAATGCGTCCTGTCGCAGGCTCGGGCGCGTCGGCCTCTTGTGCCGCTAATGGCACGGCGATTGCAATCACCGCCAGCATCAGAAGCCGTACTAGTAAAATTCTCAAACAAAAGCTCCATGGGATGAGTCCCTGTCATGCGCAATCACCCGCAGGATCGGTGTGCAGGTGCGAATGGATGCGTTTGACTTCGATTTTGGACTACAAGTTCACTTAACTAGGATGCGGCTCGAACCAAAGCTGTTTCAAGTTACTTCTGTTCCCCTTGTTTCGATTGAATTTAGAACGTGCAACGAGCGGCGAATTCAACGGGGTCGCCGGACCAGCGTCTGCCTTCCACATTAGGGGTGACGATGCAGTACGTGCGTGGCGATGTCCGGCCAGAATTCGCGGAATACGTTAGTGAGCATGTCCCGCCCAATCGCCCATCCATACTTCTGGGCGAGCGCTCCGGCAGTCCGACTCCCGCTTGGGTAATACGCCGCGGAGATGCCTTGCGCCATGCCCCTGCCCAGCAGTTCGGAGGCATTAAAGCTGTTGTGGCCGTGATAATCCGGCGTGATCAAGACGCGAGAGGCTGCATAGAAGCCGCGTTTCCAGAAACCGCCCTTGCCCATCGCGTAGTAACGTTCGTCCTGATGGAACACGGTAGGCAGGGCAAAGATAACAAGATAGTTACCGTCCGTCTTGTCGATAAGACCTCGCCAGTAGTATCTCCCAAACCCGGAGGCGCCTTTCCCGAGTTGCGAGTGGGCATTGGTTCCCTCAGCCATGAGAGAAGTGATGCCCACAAAGATAAATGAGGAGTAGTCGAAGCTGTTTCGGGTCGCGATAATGAAGGCTTGTTTCGGCGTGGGCGGCGGCGGGATGGCACCGGCGCTGACCGCACGGAAATTAGGCATGATCCCCAGGATTCGCTTCGGCTGCTGCTGCTCGGGCGATGGGCCTTCCTTCGCAGGCGACGCACTCTGCGCGGAATTCTTCGCGTCGGATTGCTTTGTGTCGCCGGCCGTGCTCGAGGTTCCACCCGCTTCCGGCGGCGAGCTCTGCCGCTGACTTGCGGCATCGGGCAATGTCGCTTGATCGGATCCCGAGGATACGACCGCCATCCAAGACGAACTGCGTTCTTTAGGGGCAGGGTCATCCCCCGGATTGGGCGTTTGCTGTTGCGATAGGCCCTGTCCGGCGCAGAGAGCGGCGGCGAACAGTAGGCAAAACAACGCCGCACGAGTGCGCTTCAAGATAACTCTAACTCCTAGTCCACGAAGATTCACCCCGGTCCGCAGATTCAACGGGTATGTAATTGGATTCTGCGCTCAGTTCCCCCCGCTCGGTCGTCCTCGAGTCGCTCCAGGGTGATTTCCACGTCCCGGTCGCGTACGAAGCGAGGGAACTTCTCTCCCCACTCTATCAGTAAGATGCAATTGGGTGCGAGCAGGTCATCAAGGCCCAGAGTTTCCAGGTCCCGCTCGCTGTCGATGCGGTAAAGATCAATGTGGTAGAGCGTGGCGCGGGGTCCGCGGTATTCGTGGATAAGCGTGAAAGTAGGGCTGGTCACGTCCTCCGCCAAGGCCGCTTCGAACCCTTCGACAATTCCCTTTACCAACGTCGTCTTTCCCGCCCCCAGGTCGCCGCGCAGCAATACGATCAGCGGGGGAGACAGTTCCGCGGCCAGACTCCTGCCCCAGGCGATCGTCTCCTCGGCGGAGTGAGTGATGGTGTGGTTCTTCATCCTGGAGGGTTCAGTATAGCGAAGGAAAACAGGTCTCAGGCGTCAGATCTCAGGTCTTAGGAAACCACGGGTGATTTTGCTTTTCCTAAAACCTGAGACCTGACACCTGCTATTCAGAATCCAGGCGTCCGCACGTTCTCGGAAATCGGGTCCAGAAAAGTGCGGTCGAGAGCGGAATCCAGCGCCATGCGCAACTTGCGGTGGTCATCGTCTCCCAGGGCAATGAAGCGGAAAGGCTGATAACACGCGCTCTGGAACTTGCGCGTTGGGCCCAGCATTTCGGCCATGCCGTGGATGGCGCCCGATCGCGTGTGGAACGCGATTTCGACGAAGTCTCCCGTGGAGAGTTCGTGCTGCAACTGCAGCAATCCGCCGTTGATCGAAATGGATTGTAGTTTTGCGCGCTCCCGCAGGCCACCTTCGGCCATCACTGCCGCTGCTACCGATCCGTGGAGTTGTACCCGGGGTGAACGCTGATTGACGTTGGATTGGGGGAAATGGGTCATAGCCGATTGAACTATGCCATGCTCCGGCCCATTTAACGAGATTACGAAAGCAGCTGTACACGGGCGTATGCTTAGTGATCGGGCCAATCTGGTCCTGCCAGTTGCCTAGGGTTTGCGATAATAAGGCTGGTAACTTTTCTGGCCTGTGCCCGGAGAGTACCTTAGTGCAGTAGGCCATTGATAAGACAAAGTTTGCGCGATGTGAGGGGCTCAGAGATATGCATATTGCCAAAGGGGTAGGATTTCGTTGTGCCATAGCGGTGGTTTGTTTGCTGGGAGTGTTGCTGACGGGCTGCTCGCGGGATCCGAACGTCCGCAAGCAGAAGTACCTGGAGAGCGGCCAGCGCTATTTCGACAAAGGTCAGTACCCGGAAGCAGCCATTCAGTTCCAGAACGCCATTCAGGTGGATGCGCGTTTTGCCGAGGCCCATTACAAACTCGCGCTGACCGCGCTGAAGTTGAGGGACGGGCGCACCGCCGTGCAGGAACTGACGACGACGGTCCAAATCCAGCCGGATTACTATGCGGCGCATATTGATTTGGCCAACCTGCTAGTTCTGGCTCGTCAGTTCAATGACGCCAAGGAACATCTCGACCTGCTCAAGAAACAACAGCCTGACAACCCCGACGTCTATATCGCCTGGGCCAACTATGACGTGGGTATGAAGGACACCTCCGCGGCGCTGGCGGACCTGGAACAAGCGCGGCTAAAGGATCCCAGCCGCTCCGACACCTATCTCAATTTGGCCATGTTGCAGATGCATGGGGAACAGTGGGATGCAGCGGAGGCAAATTTCAAGAAAGCCGCCACACTCAGTCCCAAGTCCACCAATGCTCTGCTTGCGCTGGGAAATTTCTACCAGACCCGCGGACGCTACCCCGAGGCGGAGCAGTCGTTCCGGCAGGCGATTTCGGCCGCCGCCGACGATCCCAACCCCAGGGTTTCTCTGGCCACCCTCTACATGGCCGAGAACAAGCCCGGCCAAGCCGAGGATTTCCTGCGCCAGTCCAAACGGGACTTTCCCAACGATTCCGTAGGCTACCGTATGCTCGGCGATTTCTATTTCGCCAACAACCAGTTCGACAAGGCCACCGCCGAGTATGCCGCGTTGTATCGGGACCACCCCAAGGACATGGTGGTCAAGAAGAATTACATTCAGCTGCTCATCCTGAAGGACCGGTTCGACGATGCCCGCAAATTGAATGACGAAATCGTCAAGGCGACGCCGGATGACTCCGACGTCCTGACTTATAAGGGAGAGATTGAGCTTCACGATGGCAAGGCGAACGATGCTGCCAATACGCTGCAAGGCGTGTTAAAGAACGATCCCGACAACGCAGTCGCGCACTTCCAGCTCGGCCTGGCCTTCGACCAGCTGGGCAGCACAAACCGGGCAGAAGGCGAGTGGCGCAATGCCGTGCGGCTGCGTCCAGACATGGTGGAAGGGCACCGGCTGTTGGCGCGTGTGGCCATCCGCCGCAATGATTTCGGGGCGCTCGCGCAGGAAGCCGACCAGATCATCGCCTTGCAGCCCGCCGCTCCCGACGGATACCTCCTGCGAGGAATCGCCGACATCAATCGTAAGCAGTTCGCAACTGCGGATGAAAATCTTAAGCGGTCTCTGGAAAAGGAGCCTAACAATCCCGGGGCCTACGTGCAGTTGGGCAACCTGCGGATGGCGCAGAACCAGCCGGCCGAGGCGCAGAAGGCATACCAGCAGGCGCTCGATCAGGATCCGAATTCCACCGACGCACTCGGCGGCGTGCTCAACGTGGATCTGGCGCAGAAGCAGCCGGACCGGGCTATCGCCGCGGTCAAGACACAGTTGGCGAAATATCCCAGGAACGTCGGGTTTCACATCATGCTGGGCGCACTCCTGATGGGAGAAAAGAAAGATCTAGCGGGGGCGGAAACGGAATTCAAGCAGGCCTTGGACCTCGATAACAAGAACAGCGAGGCGTGGGATAGGCTCGGTCTGGTGCAGAACGAACGCGGCGCCTCGGATCAGGCCCTGCAAACCTGGCTTGACGCGTCCAAGATCAATCCCAAGGAGACCGCTTTCTATCTCCGCGCCGGTGGTATCTATCAGACTCGCCAGGATTGGGACCACGCCAAACAGCAGTTCCAGAAAGTGCTTGAGATTGATCCCGAGAATGGACTGGCCTCCAATAATTTAGCCTACGTAATGCTGCAGCAGGGCGGCAATGTGGATGTTGCTTTCGCCATGGCGCAGACCGCGCGCCAAAAGCTTCCGGATAATCCTAACGCCGCCGACACGCTAGGCTGGGCTTTCTACAACAAGCAGGTTTACACCTCCGCCATTAACCTGTTCAAGGAAGCACTAAAGAAAGATCCCAACAACGCGACCTTCAACTACCACTTGGGACTGGCATACGCCAAGGCTGGTCAGGCCGCGCTCGCCCGGCAACAACTCGACCGCTTGCTGAAGATCAAGCCGAATTCTCCCGATGTTGAGGAACTGCGGCGGGCAGTGGCCGAGGCGAAAGGGTAGGCGAATCGTCGCGCGGGTGCTAGCGGAAGTACATAAAGAAGTACATAAATGGGTCCGTTCCCTAACGTGTAGCGGGGACGCAGATGTTCAGCAAAACGATCGCCGTCCGACGCGCTGGGTTAACTGTGGTGCTCAGTTCGGTTGCGTTACTCAGCCAATCGACTCCCGCTGGACCTGGTTCCTCGGCCGGACTCGAATTCCCCGTGGTTATGCGGCAAAAGGTTGCTGCCGGCACCACACCAGTCGGAACCAAGGTCCAGGCCAAACTTGCACTCGCGACCCTGGTCGGACGCGTGGTAGTGCCGGAAGGCGCCATCTTGTCCGGAGAAGTCACCGAGTCGGTGCCCAAGTCCACAACTGATGCGTCCCGCCTGGGCATTTGCATGGACTTCGCACAGTGGAAAAATGGCTCTGTGAAAATTAAGGTTTACCTGACCGGCTGGTTTTATCCATTAACGCCACTTCAGGGTTCATCGACAGACTTATCGGATGATGCCGCAACCGGACCGAGACGGCGGGGAGCCGACAACCCCACCTACCCGGACTCCGCTGCCTCCGCGCCATTCCCGGGACGCGGCACTGTCTCGAATCCAGTGTCCTTGCCGCCTGTGCCGCAGCAAGGCCTTTCACAACATCGCGTCCTCATGAAGAATGTAGAGTCAGCGCGCAATAAGGACGGAACAATTACCCTTATTTCGAAGCGTGTGAATATCAAGCTGGATAAGGACACTGCCTATGTCCTGGCGGGAAATCCGCTGCTGCCGAACTAACCTGCATTCAGGGAATGCTCTTGCAGTCTTATTCCGGCAGAACCACTCCGAACCGTTCGCGGAGTTGGGCGCGCCATTCCTTATCTCCCGAGAGCAATCGCTCTTCTCGGGAGTCGCCGCGTGTCTCAATCAACTTCTCGTCCGACAACGTGACTCGACCTTCCGGAGTGGCCATCGAGCATATTCGCTGGCGCGTGAAATGTGACTCGGGCGAGGTCTGATGATAGTGGCACATTCCTGCAAACTCCGAAAGTTCGCGCGGTTGGAGGGTAAACGCATATTCTCTTTTCCATTTGCCATCGGCCATGACCTCCATACCAAAGCCGCTATCCATGGATGTCAAACGATAGATACGGCCGCTTTGCGCCTGCTCCGTGCGGGATTCGAGGCGCAAAGGTTCCAGAAAGCATTCGCCAAAGCCGACGTCGGCCAGCCAAGGTTCCTTGAGATCGACGCGCAGGGTGAGGTGGTCAAATTCGGGGCCGTAGCTGCCGTCTTCGCGAGCGACGCGAGCTGAGAGCAGCGTCACTCGAAACCCCACTGCTCGCAGCAAGAGCGGCAAACGCTCCATTCAGTTCGTAGCAGAAGCCGCCGCGGTGTTCATTCACGATCTTGTGGAGAATGCGCGTTTCGTCACAGACGATTTCTCCGTCCCAGGCCGATATCGAGATTTTCGAAGGGGACAGTGAACAGGTGGGCGCGATGGAGCGCGCGAAGCGTTGATTCGGTCGATCGAACTTCTCCGACGAACTTAATTCGCTGAAGATAGGCATCGACACCTACTTTCAATTCATGTTGAGAGCTCATACACCGTCACTGAATAGCGTCGTGCTTCGCGAGGTTATGTTTAGCGCACAACAGTTGGACGTTTTCGGCCTCTTTCGACGATCCTCCGAGGGAGTAAGGGATTATGTGGTCGAAATGCAAATTCTTGGAACTGCCACACTTCACACAGCACCCCTTATCCCGCTTCCATACTTCCAACTTAACGTGAGTAGGGATAACGCGGTCATCCTCAAGATAGGCACTGGCAGACCTTCCCGACAACGGCACGTCGCCTACCTGCTGCAACTTGAATTTGAACACCTTTCGAGATCCGGACTTCTCCCGCCACGAATCGATCAGTTCAAAGACTCCGTTGTAAGCCCATATTCCACTGCGGATCTTCTCAAAGACTCGTACTCGTTCGGGCGGGGTGGTTCCGTCCTTGAACCTTCTTGCTGCTTCCGCAAACAATCCATTCTGGGTTGGCCTACCGTTCGGCTGAAACTCGGGTTGGTCGACTATCTTGGGATCAATAATGCCTCTCGTCCGAGGCAGGTCGTGCCCCTCGTAGATTATGATGCGTCCGTCCTGCTCGACCCTATCCTGATATGGCGCTCCTGGTCTTTGGCTCATCAGAATGAGGCTCTCGCCATCCCTAATCCGATAGTTCATCCCGCGTTGGAGATTCACTCCAAACGGGGCACACATCTCTAGATAGGAAATAACGTCGCCTGGGCTTTGCATCGGAATCTAAGGTTTACATCATACCGGCAGTTCTTCCTGCGCCCATCCGCCCGCAGTCTCAGGCTTGGGCTCGGCGGAGAGATCCAGAATCAGCTTTTCGAGGATCAACCGCTTGCCGGGAGGATTCGAGCGCAGCGCCAGATCGGCCTTTGCCACCAGGCGAATCGAGCGCGTCAGGTCCCGCTTCGACTTGTAACGCCGCGCCTGCCGGATGATATCGTCGGCCGCAAATGGAGGCACTCGAAATCCCTGCCACAAGGCCGCCCACAGCATGCGCTGGTCGCGCACGTTGCGCTCTAAAATGACCAGCATCTGGCGAAAAGTCTTGGCCAGCATGTAGAGATGGCCGATGGCCGCTTCTTCACCGTCGCCGGTCGAAAGCAACGCATCCAGGATTTCGAGAGCCCGCAGCCGGTCTTTGGAAGAAATGGCGTCGGTCAACTCATACAGCGATCGTTGTTTCGCGGCCAGCACCATGGTCTCGACATCGCCGAGCGTGATTTTTTTCTTTTCGCCGACGTAGAGAATCAGCTTCTCCAGTTCGTTCGACACCATCATCATGTCGCCGCCCAGAGCGTCGACTAGTTCGCGGGCGCCGTCGGCGTCCATCTTGACCGCACGTGTGGCGCAATACTCGCCGATCCAACGAACGGCTTCACCCTCTTCGACGCGAGAAAGTTCCACAATGCCGCAGAACGGACCGAACTCCTCGCGGATCTTCTGGTAGCGATCCTTGTCCGTCATCTCCATGCGGCGGGCGTCGGCCGGAATGCTGATGTGATCGGCGACAAAAATGACGAGCGCATCGGGATTCGGATTCTTGCAGTACGCTTCGATGGCTCCGATCTTTTCAGCATTGGAGCTGGATCCACGGCCAAACAACATCTTCACGCCGCGCACGAAGAACACCTGAAACGGCGCCATCAGCGAGGGCGTGCGGGCGCGATCCAGAACTTCATTCAGAGAAGTCTCGGCGAGGTCGAACTCAAACAATCCGAAGTCCCGCGAGTCAGGCGCGACCAGGTGCTCAAGAATGGCGTCGCGGCAGCGCTTGCGAAAAAACGCTTCATCGCCCACCAGCACGTAAGCCGGCTTCAGCTTGCGCGATTCCAGTTCGGAGAAAAAGCGGTCGGCTTGGCTGAAGGCGCGCATCAGTATTCCTCCAGCATCAGTAGGCCTCCAGGATGTTGGCCACCAGCGTCCGTGCGAAATCCCGTGACAATCGATCGACGGCCGGAGAATCTTCCTGAAAAAAACTAGGGAGGTCGCGCGATAATTCGTACTGGTCGTGAAACAAATACGAAGGATTCTCGAACAGCACCTTGCCCTGGCGGTCGGTCAGCGTCACCTGCACGCTCACCGTGACCAGAGCACTGGCCGCGCGCCCGGTTTGGGAGTCGTAAGCCAGAGGGGTTGCCGACGCTGACAAAACTGTCGCCCTCAGCACCGCATCCGCGTCGCCCTTCGTGTCATGGACCACGCGATACTGGGTGCGGGAATTGAATTCGCGCACCACGGCGTCGGTCAGCAGTTGCTCGATGCGAAACGTCTGGCTGTGGCTCACGAAACCGGGGATCGCTATGGTGCGGATGTTCTGTGGCAGTTCGACCTTGTTTCCCGTCGTGTGATAACCGCAACCGGTCGAGGTCAGGGCCAGGCCCACTCCCAGCGCCACGGTCGCCGCCCGCCGAATCATTGCCTCTGTCCTCATTGAATCTGACCCCGGGGCCGGGATGCGGTCATGCTCTCGGCGCATTCCACCGCCGTCAATGCGGCAATGCGCAGGTTGTCGGAAGTTGCCCACAGCCACACCCCGTTCTTCTGCGTGGCGTCGAGGGTGATTTCGACCAGAATGTCCCCCTGCCCGGCGGCGCTGACGCTGGTCGGCGCATCTTCCGGATTATTGCTCACTACCACGTGCTCTCCCGCCAGGGTCGTGGAGAAATCCGCGATCGCGACCGGCTTCTCCATTTCCAGGTACACCGAAAAAGCGTGCCCGTGGAAGACTGGCGCGTGCAACACCTGCAGCGCAGGCTCAACTGCCCCTCGGGCGATCTGCCGGTAGTGCTTCCGTATCCTCTGCGACACCGCCTCCAGCGACAAATCCGATCTTTGTTCGCAGTGCGGCCCGTAGCGCGCCGCCAGGTTGAAGGCCACCTGAATGTCGAACACAGTTTTTGGCAATTCCTGGAAGGAGAGCAGATTCACCGTCTGCTCATGCAGTTCGTCCATCGCTTTCTGGCCATTCTCCGACGCGGGCTGAAACACGGTTGCCACCATGCGCTCGATTTTGCCAGCCTTCGCGCTGCGCAGGGCGAGCAGCGCGAGAACCGTTGCCGCCGGATGCGCCATCACCACCGGGCCCGGTTGCAACTCCGGGGCAATCGGCTGACCGGTCTGCCGCTCGATCCAGGGCGAGCGCACCGATGCTCCCGCTTCCTCTTCCAGCGCAAACGAGAGATCCACGATGGTATCGCCCAGGTCCCGCGCCACCTTCCAGTTACTGCGCGTGGAGTGCGGATCGGAGGCGAAGAAAGCGAAGTCCACGCGCTCGAACTGTTCCGAACGAATGCTTTGAATAAAGCTCATCTCGTCGCCGGCCGCTTCCAACTGGCCCAGAGACTCATCGTCATCGAGCAACCGGATATCGACAGCGGGAAAATTCCGCTCGTGCAAGACGTCGGCAATCTCTTTTCCCTTCAGCGACGCCGCACCCACAATCGCCACGCGATAAAGGTTCGTGCCACGGAGATCGGCCTGCGCATTCGCGGATTTGGAAATAGGGGTCATGGAGCGGGCGTTGCCTCCCGGTACACCGGAGGCGCAGGCGGAGTCTTGCGGCGGAAAATCCACTGCAATCGCCACAAGACGCCTGAAGCCATGTACAGAATCGCGATGGCAAAAAGCGTCGGCCGGGAAAATCGCGCGATCAATGCGACCACCACCGCAATCACCACGATCAGCCGGAAGGGACGGCGAGAACGAAAGTCAATGTCCTTGAAGCTGTAGAAACGCCAGGTACTGACCATCAGATAGCCGACCACGACGACCATCATCAACCAGCTCATCGCCGTCCACCACGACGCCACGTGCACTCCGGCGGAGTAGTGGACGATGGCCGCAATCACTCCCGCACCCGCCGGAATCGGCATGCCCACGAAATATTTCTTCCCCGGACGTCCCGGATTCGAAGGCTCCGGATTCTTCGCAATGTTGAAGCGCGCCAGGCGGCTCGCACCCGCCATCAGGAAAGCAAAGCAGGCCACCGAGCCCAGTTCCGTAATTTTCAGGCGAAGGTCGGGGGCAATGGTCGCCGGCAACAAATGGAAGCCCCACATCCAGGCGAGCAGCGCCGGGGCAACGCCGAAGGTGATCACGTCGGCCAGTGAATCGAGTTCTCTGCCGAAGTCGCTAGCGGTATTGGTCATGCGCGCGATGCGGCCGTCCAAGCCGTCGAAAAATACGGCAAAGCCGATAGCCATCGCGGCGAAGTCCAAGTGCCAGGGTTCACCCGTGACGCCATGGACGGTTTGCAGAATCGCGTAGAACCCAGCCGCGATATTCGCCGTGGTGAAGAGCGAGGGCAGGATATACATGCCCTTGCGCAATTTTCCCCGCGCACGATCCGATTCGCGGCGACGCTCCGTCAGTTCTTCCATTTCAGTGAGCCTCCCGCTCCACGGTCGTGCCCGCAGAAACCGGCTGTGCAACTGGCAGAAGCGCCAGGATCGTTGCTCCTCCCTTAACCCGATCGCCCGGTTTCACCTGGATCGCCCCATCGCGGTCAAACAGAACATCCACACGCGAACCAAACTTGATGAGCCCAACCCGCTCGCCGCAGGCCACCTCGTCCCCCACTTTGAAATTAAAAACGATGCGCCGCGCGATCAGGCCGGCGATCTGCTTGAAGATTACGGTTCGGCCGTCGCCTTCTACAGTGACGATGTTCTGCTCGTTCTCCTGCGCCGAATCTGCCCCCATGGCGTTGAGAAACTTGCCGCGCTGATAGCGCACCTCGCGGATCACGCCCGCAATCGGCGAGCGGTTCACATGCACATCGAAGACGCTAAGAAAAATGCTGATCCGGTTCCGCGAAATTCCGTCCGAGGTCACGACCGAAACATCCGTCACCTTGCCGTCCCCAGGAGAAACCACGGCTCCAGGCACTGTCGGAATCTGGCGCTCGGGATCACGGAAAAACCACAGAAAAAAAGCTGCCAGCAACAGCAGCGGGACGGCGTAAGGCCAAGCCGTCAGCCAGACCACGATGACCGCAGCCAGTAGCGCATCCCGCCCCATAAAAGTAGCCGTCACGAACCATAGGAATTCAGAATGATTATAGAGCGAGGTCGTGACATTCAACATAACTGCAATAAAAAAAGGCGCTTAGAAGCGCCCGGTACGATGGCATGGAATGAGTGGGACCCTGCGTTTTGCGTTTTCCTCGCGATTCCGGCCCGATTGCTCAGGCCTGCTCAACTAGGCGGACTGCCGCTGATACCGCTGTTCCAGCATCAGCATCTGGTCTTTGAGGCGCAGCTTCAGCTTCTTCAGCCGTACTTCTTCCAGTTTTTCGTCGTCGGTGAGGTATCGCTTTTGGGTGAGGGATTCCAGCCTTTGGGAGTATTGCGAGTGCTCCTGAGCCAGCCGCTGGAACTCGTCATGGCTGGTCAGGAGTTGCTCTCTCGGAGTCAGCATCCTTGCTAGACCTCCTGCTTTTTTATTACTGCAAGGTTACAAAATAGCACAGGAATTGATAGACGTTCAATGAGATTTCATAGAGAGCTTTTCACCGTAGTCAGGGGGTACGGAGTACCAAAGTTGAACCCAAAGTGGTGCAGAAAATTGTGGCTTCCAGTCGCTTTTCCGACAAGGTCAGCGCTCAAACCGAAGCGCATACAGAATCGCGTCCTCCACCGGATCTCTGTAATAAGCCCGCCGGCGGCCCACCACGAGGAACCCGTGTTTTTCGTACAGTCCGCGGGCGGGCAAATTCGATTCGCGGACTTCGAGCAGAATCGCCGGCGCAGCCTCATTCTGCGCACGCTGGATTAACTCGTGCACCAACTCACTGGCAATGCCACGGCGGAGGACCCCGGCATCCACCACCACGTTCTCAATTTCCCACACGCCCGCGGCCGCCTGCGCGCACACGAATCCGCAGAACCTGCCTGTTTCCTCGGCCACCAGAACAACTCCGCTACTCACCAGCTTGTGGTACTGCTCGGAGGTCCAGTGGGCTGCGCCCGGCGACTGCCGTTCGATGGCAAGAAGCGCCGGCACATCGTTCAACCGAGCGGAGCGTATGGTTACCGGCATCGAGGGTCTCCATCGGTTGGGTGGGAAACTCCGGTTTCGTTCCCGGCTCCGTATCCCGGCTTCGTATCAGGGTATCGCTTTAGCGATACCACAAATTCCCCCAAATCAGATGCCCCTTCAGGGGCTGCGCATCCAGCCTCTTACCGCGCCTGCTTCGAGAAAATTTCTGCGTCGGAATGGCGGATGTAGTTGGCTTCCAGTTCTTCCGGACGAACTGTCTCGCCCCGCTGCAGGTGCTCCCAGCCCAACCGTGCAATCACTCCGCTGTTCGGATACTCAATCAGCTCAACCTTGACCCCGGCAGCTCGAGCGATCTCAGCCAAGGCGCCATCCGGTGTAGCCACCGCCTTCCCCGCAGCTTCGGCAACGAACTCTTCCCGGCTGAGCAGACGTTCACCGTGCATGTGCACCTTAGGCCCACGTTCGTAATCGCCTGCATAAACATCACCCCGGCCCGCATCCAGCACCGCTAGAACCCGGCCACGCGCGGCGTCGCCGCACGCCACCGCTTCCAGCAATGAAATCGCGGCGATGGGCTTCTGCAAAGCCTCCGCCAGAGCCTTAATCGCCGCTAAGCCGACGCGCAATCCAGTGAACGACCCCGGCCCGGACGCAACCGCAAACGCGCCCAGATCGTTCTTGCTATATCCGTGCTTTCCGAGCAGCGCGGCAATCTGCGGAACAAGTTGCGCCGAAAATGCACCGCCAGTGAGAGGCACAGTTTCAAGTACGTCGATTTCGGCCTGGTGCGGCCCCACGCGGGCCAGCGCCAGACCGCCGTTCTTCCCGGAAGTGTCAACCACCAGCAGAAGGGTCATTCAGTGGCTATTCTCAGTGGCTATTTTCGACCAATTCCAGCAGCACGCCCGCCGTGCTCTGCGGATGCACGAACACATACCGGTGGCCGCCTGCGCCCGTCTTGATCTCATTCGATACTAGCCGCACCCCATCACTCTTCAATCTTGCAACCGCTGCCGCCAGATCCGGAACGCGCATACAAATATGGTGCAGGCCCTCGCCACGCTTGGCGATGAACCGGGCAATGGCCGAATCGTCCGAAGTCGCTTCCAGCAGTTCCAGTCGGCTCTCGCCCACGGGCACCATCACCAGCCGAACCTTCTCCTGCTCGACGGTTTCTTCCGGAGAAACGCTGAGTCCCAGTTTCTCGTAGATGGACTTCGCCGCCGCCAGCGACTTCACCGCGATGCCGAGATGATCAATGCTGAATTCCAATTCCATAGTCCTGCCCGATTTCCCCTAGAGACGCGGCTTGCCGCGTCTCCCCCGTATCGTAAGAAGACGGGGCAAGCCCCATCTCTACTTGATTTCTGCGCCGCGCACAATCTCCTCCACCAGCGAATACGGGTCGCGCTTGTGCTCGGCGATCTCGGCCGCATAACGCTCCAGGCTGCCGCTATCCATTTGCGCGCGCGCTTTTTCCAGCATGGCATCGCGCAGCATCTCCACCAGCCGCTGCTGCCAGTTCTCGACGTTCTTCTTGAACGCCAGGTTCTCTTTCTTCAAGTACGCCTCGTAGTCGGCAATCGCGTCCGCCAATTCCGCGGTTCCCACGCCGTCGCTGGCCACCGTCTTCACGATCGGAGGCGTCCAGCGGTCGTTGATCGTAGACGGCCGGCGCGTGGCCAGCGATTGCATGGCGCGAATCTCGCGCTCCACGCGCTCCGCGCCCTCGCGGTCGCTTTTGTTGATCACGAAGATGTCGGCGATTTCCATAATCCCAGCTTTGATCGTCTGCACATCGTCGCCCATGCCGGGCACAAGGATCACGATGGTGACGTCCGCCAGCCGCACAATGTCGACTTCGTCCTGCCCTACGCCGACCGTTTCGATCATGATCAAGTCGCGTCCCGAAGCATCGAGCACGGTAGCAGCATCGGCCGTAGCGCGCGCCAGCCCTCCCAGCGATCCGCGTGTTGCCATGCTGCGAATATAGATTCCCGGATCGCCATAGTGATCCTGCATGCGTATGCGGTCGCCCAGGATCGCTCCGCCGGTGTATGGGCTGGTCGGGTCGACCGCGATAATGCCGACGGTCTGATTCTCTTTCTTCTTGCGATAGTGCTTGGCCAGTTGATCGACCAGCGTGCTCTTGCCCGATCCCGGAGCGCCCGTCAGACCGATGACCCGTGCCTTGCCCGTATGCGGAAAGAGCGCCTTGAGCAGTTCGGACCAGCCGGCAGCGCGGTTCTCGACCGTGGAGATGGCGCGAGCCAGCGCGCGGGCATCGCCCGAGCGGAGACGATCGATAAGAGTTGTACTCGCGGAAGTCAAGCAGGATAGTGTAACAGTCTAACAATCTGGGCCGATCCGCGTTCATCTAACCTCAGCGCCCGATCGTAGTCGGGTGCTTGGCCTGGTACAGCCCGATCTTCCCGCCTCCGGGGAGAGAGATCGTGGTCAGGCTGCCCCAGCGCACTTCTTGCACCGGACCACACTTCACCCTCTTCCCTTTCAACGACTCCATCGTCGCCTTCAGGTCGTCGCACATGAAGTACAGTTCGTGCAGGTCGTTCTTTTCGGAAGGATGAAACGCCGCTTCCGCAGGCGGCAGCGCAAAAATGAGCCAGCCGTGACCGGCGTCCACCGCGGGAAATTTGAGAACATCGCGAAAGAAAACGCGATCGCTTTCCGCGTCTTTGCTGTAAACGATGACGTGAGCTCCGTTGATCATCGCAGCTCCCTTCTCGCCCAGCGGGATGGCGAGCAGTCTAATCTTTCAGTAACTGCCGCGCAATCACCAGCCGTTGTACCTCGCTCGTTCCTTCGCCAATCGTGCACAGCTTCACGTCGCGATAAAACTTCTCCGCCGGATAGTCCTTGATGAACCCATACCCGCCGTGGATCTGCACTCCCTCGTTGGCGCACTTCACCGCGACCTCGCTGGCGTAAAGCTTGGCCATCGAAGATTCGAGCGTGGTCTTTTTCCCGGCATCCTTCATGGCAGCGGCGCGAAAAGTCAGAAGTTTTGCCGCCTCGATTTCCGTTGCCATGTCGGCCAGCTTCCACTGAATGGCCTGAAACTCCGAGATCGGCTTCCCAAACTGCTGCCGTTCCTTCGAATACTTCAGAGCCGCCCCGTAGGCGCCCTCGGCCATGCCCAGCGAGAGCGCGGCGATCGAAATCCGCCCGCCGTCGAGGACCCGCATAGCGTCGATGAAGCCGTCGCCTTCCTTGCCCAGCAGGTTTTCTTCCGCCACGAAACAATCTTCAAAGATCAGTTCCGCCGTGTCGCTGGCGCGCAGCCCAAGTTTGTTTTCTTTCTTCCCCGGACGAAATCCCTTGCTGTTCTTTTCCACCACAAAGGCCGAAAGCCCATGCGTATGTGCCGCGCGATCGGTCACGGCCAGCACAACTACCACGTCTGCATAGTGCCCGTTGGTGATGAAAGTCTTGGTGCCGTTGAGCACCCATCCGCCCTTCCGCCGCGCCGCCGTCATGCGCGCGCTCCCCGCATCCGACCCCGCCGAAGGCTCGGTCAGCCCCCAAGCGCCGATGAACTCGCCCGTCGCCAGCTTCGACACATACTTTTTCTTCTGCGTTTCATTGCCGGCAAGGAAAATATGGTTTGAGCATAACGATGTGTGTGCCGCCACAATGATTCCGACCGATCCATCCACCCGAGACAGCTCGGCGATCGCCGTGACGTACTCCACATACCCCATTCCCGCCCCACCGAATTCAGGTGGAAAGATCATGCCCAGCAACCCAAGCTTGCCCAGTTCCTTGATCGTCGCCAGCGGGAACTCTCCCGCTTCGTCCCACTTCATGACGTTCGGTGCAATCTCGCGTTCCGCAAACTGGCGCACGGTCTTCTTCAGGTGCAGTTGTTCGTCGTTTAACTGGAAGTCCAAAAGTCCTCCATCTCACTACAGTTACTCTTGCAGATTGTCATCCCGAGCGGAGCGAGGGATCTGCAGTCTCGTTCTTCAGTTGCGATTGGGATGCCGCGCGCGGGGATGGCGCAAACTTGCTGCCCAACTTCTGATTTAACCATGCGGAGGGGAAATCAGCGAAATGCGTGTACCGACCGGTTGGCTTGGTGAGAGGATAGCTACTGGTCCGTTCTTTGGAAACGCTTCCGGACCTCAGAAACGCTATGTCTCGGATGCCTTCCCTCGCATTCCCCAAAGCTCATTTCCGGGGTATACTCTCTTGGCATATCGGGGTGCTGGGTTCGCGAATTCCCCTCGTCAACCTCAGGCGAAGCGGTTCCTTGTCATGGGACAGAGGCGCGCTCCCTCGCTGGCTCTCCGAGCCCAGGGCAACCCAATGGATGAGCGCGATTACAGGGACGATGATTCCAATAGCCCGACGATGCCGGCTGCCCGTCTGCCCGGAGACGCCGTTGGCGCTGGAGCTCTGACCCCGCCGCCTCTTTCCAACGCACCGCTCTCCGACGCTCCCACCCTGCCCCAGGGAGCGCCGATACCGGGCTCGACGCCAGCGCCTTCCTACGCTTGGCCAGCGCCGCCCTCGAGCAGCAATATCTCCGCATTTCAAGGTCTGCAACCGGGCGTGCTTTTCGGTGGACGCTACGAAATTCTGAACGTACTCGGCCAGGGCGGCATGGGCGCCGTCTATAAGGCCCGCGACCGCGAACTCGACCGCTTGATCGCGCTCAAAGTCATCCGTCCCGAACTGGCTACCGATCCAGCGATTCTGCAGCGCTTCAAGCAAGAGCTCATTCTCGCCCGCAACATCACCCACAAGAATGTGGTCCGCATCTACGACCTGGGCGAAGCCGATGGCATCCGCTTCATCAGCATGGAATACGTAGACGGTGAGGACCTGCGCACTTTACTGCGCCGCGCCGGCAAGCTCCCACCCAAGGAAGCGATCGCAGTCGTAGAGCAGGTCTGTCGCGCCCTCGACGCCGCCCATTCCGAGGGCGTGATCCACCGCGACCTGAAGCCTCAGAACATCATGCGCGACAAACACGGCCGCATTGTGGTGATGGACTTCGGTCTGGCGCGTTCCCTCGGCGACACCGGCTTGACCCAGACCGGCGCCATTGTCGGCACCCTCGAATATATGTCGCCCGAGCAAGCCCTGGGTACGGCGCTCGATCAGCGCTCCGACATTTTCAGCGTCGGCCTGATCTTCTTCGAATTACTCACCGGAAAAGCTCCCTACAAAGCCGATACCGCCATTGCCAGCCTCATGAAGCGCACGCGCGAGAACGCGCAATCTGCTTCCGACGTCGACGCCTCGGTACCCAAATCCCTGAGCGCCATCGTCGGCCGCTGCCTGGAGCGCGAGCCCGCCAACCGCTATCACTCCGCCGTCGAACTGTTGCAGCAATTGACGATCTGGGAAGCTGACCCCACCATCAGCCCCGAAATGTTGTCGAAGATGATTGCGCATCCCATCGTCCATCGTTCGCGCTTCAGCCTCGATCTGCCGGGAAAAAGCTGGATGTGGATAGCCGGAGCCGTGCTCGTCATCGTATTGGCAACTTTCGCCGGGCGCATGCTGATGAACCGCTCGGGAACATCATCCGAAGAAATGGCGCGCGGCATTCCCTCCCTCAAGCAGGGAAAGTATGTTGCCATTCTGCCCCTAAAGAAGATCGGTGATGAGAAAACCCTGGGCTACGTCGCCGACGGCATTCAGGAAGCTCTCGCCGCCAAGCTCTTTCAGTTGAAGGAAATCCACCTCGCATCCTCTAATGCGGTGGATAAAGCGGTTGCCAAGAATCTGCCGCTCTCCAAGCTCGCCCGCGAATTGGGCGCCAACCTGGTGTTGCAGGGCATGGTACAGGGCAATAGCGACAAGCTCCGCGTCACCCTGAGTCTCGACGATGCCACGACCGGCAACCGGCTCTGGAGCCAGGAGTTTCCGGGAGCGTCCGGCGACGTGCTCGCCATTGAAGACCAGATCTACACCACGGTCGCCGCCGCCCTCGAGCTCAAACCGACCGGCGAAGAGCAGGCCCGCGTCGGCGCTCACCCCACCGAGAACATCAAGGCCTACGATCTCTATCTGCAAGGACGAAACACCCTGCGTAACGGCCACAGCGCGGATGTCTATCGCCAGGCCGTCGGATTGTTCGAGCAGGCCATCGACAAGGACCCCAACTTCGCTCTTGCCTACACTGGACTCGCCGACTCCAGCCTCCGCATGTACAGCGAGACCAAAGAAAGCACTTGGGCCCAGAAAGCTACCCTGGCCGCACAGCAGGCCGAACGCCTCTCCAGCAACCTGCCCGAAGTTCATCTTTCGCTCGGCAGCGTCTATTCCACCACCGGGAAGAATACGCAAGCCATTACCGAACTGAAACGAGCGCTCGAATTGGCGCCCAACTCGGATGAAGCCTATCGCAATCTCGGTGACGCCTATTTGTCCAGCGGTCAAACTGAAGAAGCCATCGCCGCTTACCAGAAAGCAGTGACGGCCAACTCGTACTATTGGACCAATCACACCGCCCTGGGCAATGCCTATCTAAGGCTCGGCGACACCGCTAAGGCGCTCCCCGAGTTTCAGAAGGTAGTCGAAATTAGCAGCGACAACCCCATGGGTTATGAAGGCCTCGGGATGATCTATCTGCGAGAAGGCAAGTGGGGCGAGTCCGTTCCACAATTCACCAAGGCCCTCGCCATTGCTCCTGACTCGCCTACCTACTCCAATCTGGGCACTGCCTACTTCTTCCTGAAGAACTACGACCAGGCCACGGCGATGTATGAAAAGGCAGTCCAGATGACTCCGGACGACGAACAGCTTCAGGGCAATCTCGGCGACGCCTACCGCTGGTCGGGCCACTCCGACCAGGCCGCTGCCGCCTACGGCAAAGCCATCTCGCTGTCTTTTCAGGAACTGCAAGTGAACCCGCGATCGGCCCCCATCATGGGCGATCTTGGGCTCCTCTACGCCAAGAAGGGCGACGCGGCAAACGCGCTGCAGTACACCAATCAAGCCCGCGCCCTCAGTCCCGACGACGTGCAGTTGATGTACTCAGAAGCTCAGGTAAGGACCATGATCGGTAAGCCTGAGGAAGCGTTGAGACCGCTGCGCCTGGCACTGGAGAAGGGTTATCCTGCGCAAGAGGCGTGGAACGACCCTGAACTACAGAAGCTCCAGGCCCTGCCTCAGTTTTCGCAATTAGTGAATCAGTTTTCGAAAAAAAACCACTAAGCCTTCCCGCGGTTCTTCCACATTCGGCGGCGCGAAACCATTGCGCCCAATCCCGTAACCATCAATGCTACCGTTCCCGGCTCCGGAACCGAGTTTGCCTGCGCGCTCATCGTGCTGCCGCCGTTTGTCCAGCAACTCGTGCCAACGCACGCAAAACCGATCACGAAGCTCTGCCCGTTCCGGATTCCCGTGGCGGGATTGAGCCCATGCTTGATACCCGCCAGTAGAATTTCCACCGAACCGTTGTGTAGCGTCTTCGTTGTACAGCTCGTAAACAGGAAGGAATGGCAGCTGATGTCGGCCGCAGGCACGCCGGTCTCGATCAGCTTCAGCGAAGTCCAGTTCTGTCCGCTGGTGTTCGTGAAGAACAACGTACCCTTTCCGCTCTTGGGTATCGTGAAGCTGAAATCCATTCCGACATCCGTGCAGCCCTGCGACGGGCACGCCACCACCGGAAGGCCGGTGCCATTGGTGCCGTGAATGATGATCTTTGGATCATTGATCCCGTCGGCGAACGCCATCGCCGACCCCACAACCAGCAGCAGTGCAAGCGCACAGATCTGAGAGATTTTCATCGAGAGTTCCCTGCCCGCTAAAACGATCGCGCCGGGATATCTTTTCCCAGCGTCTGAGGAGTGCGGCGAGGTTAGCTTGTCCACTATCCCGAGTCAAGGGGAAATCAGCATCTCCCCAGGAAATATTCCGGCGTCATGCAAACTCTTGCGCACCTGCTTGCTGGACTGTGCAAACCTCTGCACCTCCTTCACCCAGCGCGCCATCGTTCTTTCGCGCATTCGGGGACAAACAAAAACGGGCGCGCCGCAGCGCGCCCAAGTCAGGAGGAACAAAGCTCAGAAGCAATAGGCTCCAAAGGACAATCTCAATCTCATCCCCAATCTCAGCGTCCAAAGCCCGTCGTCTGCATGGCATTCCGCGAGATGTCTGCCGTTGACGCAATCCCCTGCATCCGCAGCTTGAACTCATCCGCGTTCGACGCGCTCTCCAGCGCCGTCTCGTAACTCACCAGCCCCGCCTGGAACAAATCCCAGAGCGACTGGTCGAAGGTCTGCATGCCGTACTGCGACGTGCCCGCCGAAATCGCGTCACGGATGGCGCGCGTCTTCTCCGGCACCAGAATGCACTCCCGGATGTAGGCCGTCGTCACCATGACTTCGACTGCAGGCACTCGGCCTTCAGCGTCCGACCGGCGCACCAGGCGCTGGCTGACGATGGCGCGCAACACGGCCGCCAACTGCAACCGGATCTGTTTCTGCTCCGGCGGCGGAAAGATGGCGATGATGCGGTTGATGCTTTCCACCGCATCCAGCGTGTGCAGAGTGGAGAAAACCATGTGGCCGGTCTCGGCCGCATGCAGCGCCGTCCCGATCGTTTCCAGATCGCGCATTTCGCCCACCAGAATCACGTCCGGATCCTGACGCAAGGAAGCGCGCAACGCCGCCGAGAACGACGGCGTATCCACTTCCACCTCGCGCTGGTTCACGTAACCTTTCTTGTCGCGGTGCAGAAATTCGATGGGGTCTTCAATGGTGATGATGTGCTCGGCGCGAGTCGAGTTGATGCGGTCCACCATGGCGGCCAGCGTCGTCGATTTGCCCGAACCCGTCACGCCGGTTACCAGCACCAGTCCGCGCGGCATGTCGCAGATCTGTTCCACCACTTTCGGCAGAAACAGTTCGTCGAGCGCTCGAATCTTCGTCGGAATCACGCGCAGCACTAACCCCACATTGCCGCGCTGCTGAAACACGTTCACACGGAAGCGTCCCAGGCCTGCGACGCCGTACGCCATGTCGATTTCCGTAGTCTCTTTGAATTTTTGCTTTTGCCGCGCCGACATCATGCTGAACGCCATGTTCAACATGTCCTCGGCCGACACACGCGCTTGGTCGGTCAACGGCACCAGATCGCCATCAATGCGTAGGTGCGGATAGTTCCCGACCTTCAAATGCAAGTCAGAGGCGCGGCGCTCCATGGCGATGCGGAGCAGGTCATCGATAGTCATGCAGGCAAGACTCCAGGTACCGTGCCTATCATGACGCGTACCGCCCCCATGCACGAGATGACGGAAGTAACGGGACCTTTGGCTTGCGGACTGGGGCCTGTGGTGGAAGTGGGATTCGTATCAGGGCATCGCTTTAGCGATGCCGTAACATCTTCAAAATCAATCGCCCCTTTAAGGGGCAGCATCGAAATCACCTTAAACCACAGGCTGTTTTCGGACGACAAAAAGCCGCCCCACAGGGCGGCTGAATTTCTGGCGCAAAGAATCAGACTTCAAGCCGCGGCCTGCATCGGCTCGTCGTAACTGCCTCCGTAGATCGAAGGTACCTTCGACCCCATCGGCCGCAGATACGTAGCTAACTCGCCCCGATGATGGATGCTGTGATTGTTCAGGAATCCCAGGTAGAATGCCGCCGGAAAGTTGAAAACGCCGAAAAACTCGACCGGTGTCAGCAACTGTTCCGCCGACAGAGCGCGAACTCGATCTATCCCGCGCTTCATATTCCTGTTGTACCAATCCACAACTTCGGCAACCGTCTTAGGCTTGTCTGCCGGCGCCGGATTGGCCATGTTGAACTTCAGATCCGCGATCCCGTCCAGAAACTGGACGTCGGTGTTGGTGATGTGCCAGGCCAACTCCCATGCCGTGCGCGCGTGGGGGTCGGGCCGGTAGTCCCTTTTTCCCTCGGGGATAGCCGCTAGAACTTTCTTGGTAATTTCAGCTTCTCGGGCAAGGCCATCCAGCATCATGGCGCGATAGCCCAGAATGAACTCGGGTGTGGGTGCAGACATAACAGTCCTCCTTCGGGCTGGAATCGACGAAAAAACAAGGTCGCCTGCGATCAGGCGGGCTTTACTATAGTTCAAGAAAACAAGGAAGCGCAAACCGCCTACCGAGTCAACTGTTATCCTGCGCGAAGCCGAAGGAACCTCTACACCCTAACGACTCCTCTGCCCCGCAAAGCAGCGCTGTCAGCGCGACTTTACACGCTCACCGGCTGCTTCGCTCCCACCGGAACCGGCGTAAGCCAAGCATAACGGTCCGCCTTCTCGCCGCGCACTATGCCGTAAAACTCCGATTGCAGAGATTTTGTCACGGCGCCGATCTTGCCCGTGCCCACCGGGATCTTGTCGACCGACCGAATAGGCGTGATTTCCGCCGCCGTGCCGGTGAAGAAAACTTCGTCGGCGATATACAGAGATTCGCGCGGAATCTGCTGCTCCACAATCTTGATCCCAAGGTCGCGCGCGATCGTCAACACCGAGTCGCGTGTGATGCCCGGTAAGACCGAGTTGCCCAGCGGAGCCGTGTGCAGCACCCCGTTGCGGACAACGAACAGATTCTCGCCCGAGCCTTCGCTGACGTAGCCGTTCACATCCAGCGCGATGCCTTCCGCGTACCCGTTCACGATCGCTTCCATCTTGATCAGCTGCGAATTCATGTAGTTCGCGCCCGCCTTAGCCATCGCCGGCAAAGTGTTGGGCGCGATCCGCGTCCAGGAAGAAATGCAAACGTCCACTCCTTCACTGGCATCGGCCCCCAGATATTTCCCCCAAGGATAATTCACAATGTAGATTTCGACCGGGCAATTGAACGGACTCACTCCAGCTTCACCGTACCCGCGGAGAACGATGGGGCGGATGTAACAAGGCCACACTCCATTGTGTTTCACCAGTTCGAGCATGGCGCGCAAGATTTCATCGCGGGTGAAAGGGATGTCAATGCGGTAAATGCGAGCCGAGTCAACCAGGCGCTGCATGTGCTCGGTGGCCCGGAATATCGCGGGACCGGTGGGCAGCGCGTAGCACCGGATGCCCTCAAACACCGAAGAGCCGTAGTGCATGACGTGAGCCATCACGTGCAGGGTAGCGTCGTCCCAGGCGATGAACTCGCCATTGTGCCAGATTTTGTCCGTCTTCTGAATCGGCATGCAGACTCCTTCGGTATAAAGATCCGCGGAAGTCCCTGACGGGCTCCCCCGAATCATTGAAGAAATGACTTCCAGATAGGAATTATACCGTGGCAGCGAGCAAGCCCTCGAATTTCCAGCCCCCGACTTTGCTGAGAACTGACAACTGAGAACTGAGAAACGGGACGCCCTTCAGCGAATGGCGAAGAGGTTGTTAGCCACAAAGCCGCCTTCGCCGGCGACGATCATCCGCATCGTGATGCGCTCAGCTTTGTAGTGGTGGCTGCGATGCAAAACGTACACAACGCCAACTCCCGCGCCAAAACCCAAAGCCGATCCCGCCGCCTCTCCGGCTGCGCCCCGAGTCACGAACGGACGCATAATCGGATTGACCTCGCGCAGGCCCTGGTTCAGTCCACGCTGAGTAGTAACCGCGTCGACTGCGATCAGCCCGGCTAAAACACTTACGTTCACCTTGTTTTCCACCGTCCAGAAACGATGTTGGCTGGCTGCATCCGGCGCATCGGGGAGCGTGGAGCTGCCGTTCGCCGTGAAACTCTGCGCCTGCATGCCAACGCTCAGCCACAAAATCAAGAGGAGGTATTTCATCGGATGCCAGGTAGGTAGTTTGGCAAGATGAGATTAAGTTAAAGGTCTGCTGGAGGGTATGGCCCAACTCGTGGAATTGCGGCCTGTTGGTAAGAGTAACTGCGCCGCCTGGATGGTTACTTGCGATGATTCTCAGCCGCAAAATGGGCTGCCAACAGGCGTTAGGGCTGCGCTAAGTCGATACCATGATAGGGGACTCGGGTGGGAGCTAGTAACTGTTACCCGTGATCTCGTCGATCTTCGATACGATGTGGACGTTAAGGAGCCTCGGCAGCCGCGACCCAATTACGCCGCTCAAGAAACGTAGGGGGTTCGTAGGTGCGTCCCTTGGCCAGCCGCTTTTCCTCTCGGCGTGTTGTCCACAACAGGATCGGGCCCAGTGCTGCGGCTGTGAGACGGGCGATGACCGGGGATTCGTTCTCGACTTCGCGGCGCAGCTTGCGAATCTTCTCACTCACGCTGCGATTGACTTTCTTGAACTCTTTTTCCATCACCCATAGCGCCGCATTGTAAGCGCTACGGAGCTTCTTCACTTCCCGCGCAAAGCGCTCGCGGACCCGCGGATCGGGATAGTCCTTGTAGCGCCGCCAGCCGAGCAGGATGGTCTGGCACATGCGGTAAAGACTCGGCCCGTTGCGCTCGAAATCCCGCCAGAAAGCCCAATCCAAATACCTCTTGGAATCCTCGCGAGAGATGGCGGCGTGCTGGAAGTTGAATTTGAACTGCCCATGAACATCGGCGTAGTCAACGTCCGGCAGCAGACGGCCCTGCTCCGACATTTCCTGGTAAAGCGGTGTGCCCGGAACCGGCGTGTACAGCATGAACTGATGAAAGTCGGTCTGGTGGGCAATCGCCGCTTCAATTTCCTCGATGATGTTGTCGGGTGTATGGTGCTCGAGTCCGACGATGGTTGAACCCTGCACTCGTATTCCGTGTTCGCGAAGTTCCTGCGTCAGTTGCCGGACGTTATTGCCTTGCAACTTGCTATAGCCGGCCTTGGGCGATTCCAAGCCCATCCACACCCACGAAACGCCGAGTTCCACCAGTTCCAGCATGGTGTACTTTCGAATCGCATTGGCGGAAGCGAACACGGAAAGCTCCCAGCTTTTGCCGTTCTGTTTCATCAGTTCCAGCAGGCGCATGGCGCGGGTGCGGTGCAACAGAAAGTTTTCGTCCATCACAAAGAAGGATTTCACTTTGAGTTCAGCTTCGATCCCGCACATTACCTCAAACAGTTCATCGCCAGTCTCGTAGAAGTTGACAAACTTTCCTTTGCCGCCAAAAAAAGCCGATGTAGTGCAGAAGTTGCACCCCATGGGACAGCCCACCGACGGAATGATGGTGGCTGCCGTCCCGCCCTTGCGCTCCGGAAGCAGCATTCCCATGATCCGTGTCCGCAGCCCGGAAACGATGTTGGGATGGCGAATCGGCGCGTGCTCGTCTTCTCCCAGATACCGGCGCATCCAGGAAATTCCTTCGCCCTTCACAATATGGTCGGCGTCGATCATGGTCTCAATGCCGGGAATGGCAGCCACGTGTCCGCCCACCACAATCGTCGAATCCGGGGACAGTTCGCGCACCATGCGGCACATCTCCCGCACCTTGCCCACGTTCACAATGATTCCAGAGATCCCGACGATGTCGTAATGGTTCGCGGTCAATTCACCGGCGAAGCGTTCGCGCGTGGGAAAATCCAGCACGCTGCACGGCGCTGAAATATTTTCCTGAATCATCATGATGCCCCAGGAGCGGTGGAACATGCGCAGCGAGAAACTCCCTTGCGCCCGCGTCACCTGGTTGTGATACAGCTCCATCGGATTGATCGACCGGCTGCCAAATTCGTCGTCTTGCGCATAAGGCCCGAATACCGAACTCAGCAAAATGCGCGCATGACTCCCCTTGGGGTGAGGTTCTACTTGTGTGGATTTCATAGATTCGTTACTTGCAGGATAAGTACTCGCGAGAGCACTTCGCGGTGATCGTGGTTACATTACAAAACTATTACGTGCGCTCTTGCACGCGCATTTCCAGCGGGCTGCAAAAGAAACTTTAGTTTGGTTTTTCAGATCGAGACAGAGGACGCATTGCGCACCAGCGCGAGCGCTGTCAGATCGTTTTGCGTTGGAGTCACGGAACTGGACATCCGAGCCGACTCCAGAATGGTCAGGCACAAGTCGCGTGCGCTGAGCGCGGTCGCGTCCTGAAGACTGCGCTTTGCTCCGTCGAGTCCGAAATCCGCGCCGTCGTATTCCGCTTCCACGATCCCGCGTGAGACCACCAGCAGCGCCGAGCCAGCCACCAGGTGACACGCCCCCGCGCTCTGCGTCGTGTGCGAGAACAATCCCAACGGTAGCCCCGTCGCCCCCAGCAGAGTGATTCCCGTGCGGTCGCGCAGCAGCCCTGGAGTGTGGCCCGCATTGGCGTAGCACACCGTCCCCAGGTCTTCGTTATAGCAACCGAGAAACGCCGGACAGCTGCGCACCCCGCCTCGCAAAATCGTGAGGTTCATGGCGTAGCACAGTTCGATCATGGCGGTTGTCTCGTTGATGTCTTCCCCGGAGAGCAACTCGGGCCCAAGCGTTCGGAACGTCTTTTGCACGGCAATCAGAATTTTTCGCGTGTCCGCGCGCAGACCGGCGATGTCCAGCAGCACAAACAGCATGCGGGACGGCCCAACCCGCAGCAATTCATAGAAGTCGCCAGCCACCCGCTGCCCGCTGTACACCGCGGCAATCTCGGCATGGCGGAGCATCGGCGTATCGCAATGCAGCGGATCGGTGAGAGGTGGCGTGGCGCCGCGCTGCTTGAACACGGAGCCCCATAACAGCGAGCGCCAAAACCCGGCCGCAGGTGCCTTCTCTGTCGCAACGTTAGCCCTCTCGGTCATAGCGGCGCTCCCGAACACAACATGGATGCAGGGCTCCAGCCCCTGGTGCAGCAGGATTTGTATCAGGGTATGCCTTCAGGCATGCCGTCAAAGTAATCGGCAGATTTCAGAATCCCATGATGTTGTAGCCGCAATCCACATAGAGGGTCTCACCGGTAATCCCGGAACTCGCGTCCGAGGCCAGAAACACCCCGGCGCTGCCCACCTCGCTGACTTCCACATTGCGTTGCAGAGGCGCGCGCTCGGCGTGCCCTCTTAGCATCTCTCCCATCCCCGAGATACCGCGCGCCGCCAAAGTCTTGATCGGCCCTGCGGATATGGCGTTGACCCGAATCTTCTTCCGGCCCAGATCGTAAGCCAGATAGCGCACCGTGCACTCCAGCGCGGCTTTGGCGACGCCCATCACGTTGTAATTGGGAACAACTTTTTCCGCTCCGTAATAAGACATGGTCATGACGCTGCCGCCTTCTTCCATCAGCGGCGCCGCCGCCCGGCAAACCGCGATCAGCGAATACACGCTAACGTCATGCGCAATGCGAAAGCCTTCCCGCGTCGTGTTCACGAAGTCGCCTTTCAGTTCTTCGGCCGGAGCGAAAGCCACGCTGTGCACCAGCACATGCAGCCTGCCGTAGCGTTGCTTGAGCGTCTCGAACAGGCCCGCAATCGCCGCATCGTTCGAAACGTCGCACATGAAAGCTTCCGCGCCCGGCAAAGACAAAATCAGGTCTTTCGCTTCCTGTTCCAGCCGCTCGTTCTGATAGGTAATGGCGAGGTTCACGCCCGCCGCGTGCAACCCTTGCGCAATGGCCCAGGCGATCGAGCGCTTGTTAGCCACTCCAAAAACGACCGCCGTCCGGCCTTTCAAATCCTCAACCATGTATGGATGCTCCCCCAGGGAGAAGAAAAAGAATATCAGCAATAGGAGCAACAATGGGTGCCCCGTCCTAACGTCGCGTTTTTTGCGACGTTAGGGTGGGCTCGCAGGAATGCCAACTACTCCGCCACCGCACCCACAGCTTTCCCAGCTTTTACCGGCCAGCAGGCGCTGCCAAAGGCGACCGCATACACCGCCGCGATCACGGCAAAACCCGCCGCCAGGCTGATCCGCGATGCGATCCAGCCCACCGTCAGCCCCAGTGCCACCTGCAGAAACGTGCCAAAGAAATAGAAACTATTCTGAACGCGTCCCATGAAATGCGGCGGCACCTGCTCCATCAAACTGGTATTCATGGCCACGCCGCTGACGCCGCGAGCCGATCCCATCATCCCATAGAGGAGCACAGCCACCGCCAGCCAAGGCGAAAACGGCGAGAGCGCCATCGTGAACGTCAGCAGCAACATCGAAAGCGCAATCGCGCTGCGCGCTCCCACCCACGCAATCAGCGCCGGAGCGTAAAGAGCGCTCAAAAATGCGCCCACTCCCCATCCCCCGTTCAGCCATCCATATCCCATAGCGCCGGCATGGAAGACGCGATCACTAAGCGGAGCCGTGACCACCACCCCCGTCATCATCGCGCCCAGAAATAAAGCCCAGCTCATTCCCAGGAAAACAACACTGCGATGTTCGCGCAGAAAATCCAGCCCGTCGCGCATCTCGCGCAAAAAGCGCGCCACTGCGGTTTCCGCGGCCTCGATATCGTGCCGAAGTTCGACTGCCCGCGGCACAACCCGCCCCTGCCGCACCGCAAAGTAGCACAAAAACGAAACGACGTAGGTGCTGACGTCGATCAGCAGCACCCCACCCAACCCAATGTGTTCATAGACAAATCCAACCACCGCGCCCGCCATCAGCCAGCCACCCTGCACCCCCGCCAGAAGAAATGTATTCGAGTGCACGAACCCGCCCTCGGGCGTCAGTTCCTGAATCAGCGCCGTGATCGTGGGCCAGAACATCCAGAAGCCCGCCGCCACCAGCGTATTCATCAGGTAGAGTTCCCACACCTGCACCCGGTGAAGAAACGCCAGCACCATGACCACCAGAATGATGATGGCGCGCAAAGCATCCAGCCACATCACCAGCCGCCGCCGGTCTTCTCGATCAATAATGACGCCGGTGAAAGGAAGCATCAGCATGGCCGGAATTGTCTGCAGCGCCGCAAACGTTCCCAAAGCCATCTCCGAGTGAGTGCGCTGCAAGATCGTCCAAGCCACCGCAGCGGAGTTCATCCCGCTGCCCAGCATGGAGATCACGTTCGCCGCAAAAACAAATCGCAGGGATGGAGACCGTTTTTGCAGAATGGAGCGCATCGTTCGAATTTAACATGGAGGGTTTTGGATATTAGAACGACTCGCGTAGGGACGGCCGCCCTCGGTCGTCCAAGCCGCTTCGGAGTTGCAAGCGCAGGATGTGGTGCGAGCGAAGCGAGAAGCGAGGTTCACACTGAAACATCCAGTGTGAAGCTACGCCGATTTCCTTGACGGCGAGTAAAACTGGATCACTTTCCCGGGTTGCACCTGCGGCACCGGCGTCGCCTTCCTGCGAAAGTTGCTCGGTATGTAGAATGCAATGACTCGGGCCATAAGAAACTCTCACTTCATTTTGTGATGTTCCAACCACCCCTTGAGCAACTGACTTGCCAAATGTGCGTGCCAGAATTAGGAGCTATACCACCGCCCCGAAATGTAGGCCCATGCGCGCTGACAGGGTGCGTGGGAGCCCTTCTTTACTTGTATTTAGTACAAGAACGGCCTTGAGTGGCAGCTTCTTCCCACAAATTGAAAACTGCGGGTTTCAGCTGATCAAGGGTGGGTGATCTCCCCTCGCCCGGGTGCGTGAAAACTCGGAATGCGTTCCTAACGATATTGCTGACCGTCAAGGTGAGAAGCTATGAACTGAGAGCTGACTGCCGCTCTTCTACTTCAGCCCCGTAACCACATACGCCTCCAACAACACCCGCACGTACAGGTAAGCATACGCATTCCCGTCGCGCGAAAGATGCGGCGGGCCAACGGTCGACGCTCCCGCGCCCGCTTCTTCCCCGAAGGTTCTCCACGGCTCCATCTGGGCACCGCTCCAGCCGTGCCGTAACTGCCGCCAAGTCAATAGCGGCTTTGGCCGCCGGGGGAATCTGTGCTTCCAAACTGCCCCACCCCACCCCCATGACCGCAAGTTATGAATGAGATAGAATGGGCCAACCTGAAAACTTGGAAGGTTTGAGCGATAGCCAATGAGTTACAGCTTCGAATTCGACCCTGTAAACAAAATCTTGCTCGGCCGGTTTGAGGGCCGCATCACCGATGAATCGCTGGGAGAATTTTACCGGACGGGGACAAGGTATTGGGCCGCCACTGATGCCAGCGCGGCCATTACCGACTACACCTCTGCTACCGAGTGGGCCGTGTCGCACGAATTCATACGCGAACTTGCGAAGGAGGAACCGGCCGTAACCGATCCGGGCAAACGTCCTCGCATGGTCGTTGCCCCGACGGCGGCCGGCTTCGGTATCTCCCGCATGTTTCAGATCGTGGGAGAGTCGAAACGTCCCCGCTTTAAAGTCGTCCGCACCATGGACGAAGCCTTTAAGGAACTCGGGGTCAAATCCCCCCACTTCGAACCCTTGAAGTGACCGTCAGCAACCTCAGCGCTGAAATCCGCCCTTCCTAATTCTCACTCTCCACCGGCTTCGCCTTCGGAGCCGGCAGCGCTTTCGCGGGCTTGCCCGGTTTCGGAGTGGCGGGAGGAATCGGCGCAGCCGGAGAAACTACTGCAACTGTCCCTTTACGGATCTCAATCGTTCCCTTGTCGCAGTTCATCACCAGCCGCGGACCATTGGTTCCAATGGAACCGCTGGCGCTCGCTTCCTTGTCGCGATTGTCAACTTTGATCTCGTCGAAGTCGCTCTGGATCTCTCCTTCGTGCGTGCGCGCCTCCACCTTGATCGCCGTATTCGGCGGAATCGTAACCTGCACGTCGCCCTTGCGGTTATCAATCTGGATATTCCCCGGCTTGTGCAGCCCAACCTCAACCGTCCCGTTGGAGTCTTCCAGCCGCAGATCGCCCGACAGACCTTCCAGCGCAATGTCCTTCGACCGGGTCGTCAGATGCATCGGTCCGGTCAGCGAATCGGCGCGCAGGTCGCCGGAATCCAGATCCAGCCGGCCATCCAGCCGCGAAAATTCCATGTCCGTGCGCGACGACCGGAAACTCACCGTTTTGCTGATTCGAATCAGCCGCACGCTTTCCATGAACTCGCCATTCAGATGAACCGCGCCGTCCACATCTTCCACCGCTACTTCGTTCGCCTTGCCCTGAATGGTCACGTCGCCCTTCACCTGACCCAGCCGCGCCGAACTGCCATCCAGGTTCAGCGAGATGTTTCCGGTGTGGCCATTGATGTTGACTTCGCCGCGACGGTGGTTGATCTCGACATTGCTCGACATGCCCGCAACGGTCACATCGCCCCGGCTCGAGGTGATTACCAGCGACGTATTCG
>CAWITH010000001.1:0-232125 GCA_963838935.1 uncultured Acidobacteriaceae bacterium | reverse complement strand
AGCCACAAAACGTCTCCAACGGCGCGGGCAAGAAGCTCGAAGACATGGAACGTGCCTACATCCTCCGCGTGGTCGAGGAGTGTGGAGGCAATCAGAGCCATGCCGCTGAGATCCTCGACATCGACCGCGTCACTCTCTATCACAAGCTGAAGAAGTACGGCTGGACGCGTGCTCACGCGGAGACGCATTCCAGCTGAATCGTAGGCTCTCAGCTGTCAGCTATCAGCTCTCAGTTCGCATACCGACCTTGAAGGCTGAGAGCTGACACCTGAGAGCTGCCTCCATGAAGCTGCTACACCTGCTGCCGATCGGGAATCTGGATGACGGGCTGCTGAAAGATCTTCGTCCCGCCATCGAAGAAACTTTCCGCGTCCCGTGTAAAGTGCTTCCCGCAAAGTTCGATCCGGAGTTCGCCTTCCACGGCGAGCGGCAGCAGTACCACTCCTCGGAAATCCTGCAGCGTATGCAGAGTTTTCTTACCGACGACTCCTGGCGGCTGCTGGGCGTTACGGCCGTGGATCTCTACATCCCGATTCTTACCTTTGTTTTTGGCGAGGCGCAGATGGGAGGTCCCTGCGCCGTCGTCTCAGCTCACCGTCTGCGCCAGGAGTTCTACGGCCTCCCGCGCGACCAGGAACTGTTTCGCCAGCGCGTGCTCAAGGAAGCGGTTCATGAACTAGGCCACACAGTGAATCTGACGCACTGCAGTGACTACCAATGCGCCATGGCTCCGTCCCACGCCGTAGAGTGGATCGACCTCAAAGAAAACACACTGTGCATTAATTGCCGAGCCGTGGCCACGCCAGGGGCGCAGATCTCGTCAGCCCGAGGCTTCTGAAACATCGCCCTTTATAAAAATGTCATCCTGAGCGCCGTCGGGTGCCCCATCCTTGCGCGTTCTTTGCGCAAGGGTGGGATTCCACAAAAGTATCTGGCATGGGATTTTCTGTGGACTTGATTTTGGGTGGCGCAGCGCCTCAGCGCTGCGATAACAGATTCTTTTCATTACCGGCTTGTTCCGGGAAGCAATTGTTCAGCCCCGCTTGATGTCGGTCAGCATGGTCTGCCTCAAAATGCTGTTCACCCGCGTCTGATATCCTTTGCCCCGCTTCTTCAGCCATGCGATCACGTCGGTGTCAAGGCGCATGGAAACCGCCTGCTTTATCGGACGATAGAACCTGCCTCGAACCGCATTTTTCCATGCGCCGGGCGGAAGCTCCGGGACATCGGAAGTATCGATTCTTTCATCAGGCAACGCGGCCAGAGACGCCAGTTCCCTCTTCTGCCTCGTGGTGAGCCCCTGTCCAGAGACTCGTTTCCCTTTCCCATTGTTAGTTGCTTTGCGCATACATACTCCGTTCGCGGCGCGTTGCTTTTCGTGCCGACAGGATGCGGATCACTTCCTCGTCTTCGCTTACGGTGTGAGCGACGAGTAGGATGTGAATGCCGTTCACGATTCCAATCGTCTGCCAGCGCGGCTCGCCCTCTACCTCCCGGTCCTGCACGGACAGTTGGTGAGGGTCGTCAAAGACCAAGACGGCTGTTTTGAAGCTCACGCCGTGCTTTTGTTTGTTGATCCGGTTCTTTCGTTCGTCCCAGGCAAATTCCACAATAGCCTTTGTAATGACGAATATGTATATACGATAGCACAACTCGGATCGGAATGCCAGCGGAAGGCACTCACGTCTCGCAACAAAACCCGCAAGGATGGGGCACCCGCGTTTCTTTTCCACACTCCCCACACAAAAAATCGGCCGCCCGGAAAGTCCGGGCGGCCCGTGTTCTCGGCGAGGTGGTTCCCCTCGCTCGACTTATGACAGGAAGAACTCTTTCGCCAGCGGCAGCCATTCCTGATCGGGGATGTGGGCGGAGAGGTCATTCATAGCGACTCCACCATCCTGGGCCAGGGCTCCTGCCATCGCCATCGGCATGCGGCGTTGCAGGCGGCTTGCCGACTCTTCGGTCCACCAGCGGGCAAGCGGTCCACCGAACAGGTTCTTGAAGCTTGTCTTGGCATCGGGAGCCTGCACGGTTACCAGCCAGCCTTCTCCGTAGGGATCGCTGAGCGCCAGCTTCGGATCCTTAATGACGGCCTGGTTGATGTCCGACACGCTGCCTTCGATCGGCGAAACCATGTCAACGGAGACGTCGTCGCGATACAGGGTGCACATCTTCTGGCCCTGGCGAATCCACTGCCCGCGTTGCGGCAGATTGATGCTGTCAACCTTGCCAGCCAGCTTGGAAGCAAAATCATCCATGCCGACCCGCACCAAGTTGGGGCTCTCGCTCAATGCCCAGGTGTGACCCGGGTGATAACGCAAATTCTCTGGGACGGCGAAGCCGCCGACCAGGGCGGGCTGTAGGCGCGGCACAGCAGCGTCGTGCTTGGCTGGGGCGACCTGCAAGACCGGTTGCACGATAGCGCGATGGTTGCGGACATAGTCAATCAGTAGGAACGTTGCGAAGAAGAAGAGAACCAGTAGGACTGTCATAAGTCACCTCGTCGTTTGTCTTGCTGGGGGGCCGTCTAGCGAGCCACTCAGCACTTTTCTAAAGGCAATCGCCATGCCAAGACGAGACGATTTGTGCTGCGGATTTCCATCTCCTGCGAAATCAAGGAGATAGACGAGAAATAATTGCGTGGCGCGGAATTGTGCGATGAAATTGTAAACAGCGTTTTGATGGAAATCGCAACAGACCGAATGGCACGTTTGCTGCGGTTTGGCGGTGGAGAGCGAGAATTTTGGCTTGAAATCAGCAGTTTACAGGTTGAGCAAAGCAGTGATGAATCCCGCAACAGCCGAAGCTGAGGAATGCAACAGTCGAAGATTGTGGTCTGTGGAGACAGTCCAGCGAAAGCAGGTCCTTCCCCTGCGGCTCCGCTCAGGGTCAGGATGGCAATGCTGGGAGAAGGCTGATTCCTGGAACGCTACCTACTCCCGCGCGTACTGCGTCTCCAAGTCGGCGTCAACCGAGTCCGGAGAGGTGGTTAGAGCCTTGTTCCCGTACTCCCATCCTCGTTCAAACGCCTTCAGGTTGAGTTCCTTAAAATTGGACGGGACAGAAGATGCTACGGCTTGGCGCACGGCATCGCGTTCCAGCAGTTGCGTGATCGCCGTGAAGAATCCCACCATCACCGAATTCAGCACCATGCGTTTGCCAAGTTCTTCGGCGATGCGGGTGGCCGGGATGCTGTAGACCTTGATTTCCTTGCTGAGATCTGACACTCGCACCAGGTCCTGCTCGACAATCATGATGCCGCCATCTTTCAACTCGGAGCCGAACTTCACATAGGCTTCCTGCGACATGACGAGAAGGATGTCGGGTTTGGTGACGTAGGGATACAACACGGGCGAATCGGAAAGCACGAGCTGAGCGCTGCAGGCGCCGCCGCGAGCTTCCGGTCCGAAGTTTTGCGTCATGGTGGCGAATGCGCCTTGATAAATCGAGGCGGCCTTGCCCAGTACGATGGCCGAGAGGATCACTCCCTGGCCGCCAAAGCCCGCGATACGAATTTCAGTTAGCTGCATACCATCTCCGGTTGTTCGACGAATCTTTCACCCAGCGATTCGGTGTACTGCGATTTCATCAAGGTCAGGTAATCGGGGCGCTCGCGGTCCACGAACTTGCCCACGATGATTTCTCCCGTCATGGTCATGCCGACTTCACTGGTCGGCGCGCCGTTCCGGACTTTGCTTTTCTCTTTGTAATACTTCATGGCGTCTAGACCATCGCCCATCTTGTTGCGGCGCTGATACAGCGTGGGACAGGGCGAGATGATTTCTATGAAGGAGAAGCCCTTCTTCTTAAACGCCTCGCTGATGGAGCGTGAGATTTGACGTACGTGAAACGTAGTCCAGCGCGCTACGTACACCGCGCCCGCCGCTTCTACCAGGTGCGGCAGATTGAACGACGGCTCAAACACACCGTAAGGATTCGTCGAAGTCGTCGAGTGATCCGGCGTAGTGGGCGCGGTCTGGCCGCCGGTCATGGCGTAAATCAGATTGTTCACGCAGATGACCTTCAGATCGATGTTGCGGCGCGCGGCGTGAATCAAGTGATTGCCTCCGATGGCCGAAAGATCGCCGTCACCCGAATAGACAACCACGTTCAGCTTTGGATTGGCCAGCTTGAGACCGGTCGCGAACGGAATGGCGCGTCCGTGCGTGGTATGGAAAGAATCGAGTTTGACGTAGCCTGCCACGCGCCCGGTGCAGCCGATGCCCGAGACCAGCGCCAAGGATCCCAGATCAATCTTCGATTCGATGAGCGCGCGCGCGAAAGAGTTCACAGTGGTGCCGATGCCGCACCCCGGACACCAGATGTGCGGGATGCGATCGCTGCGCAGAAATTGCTCGACCGGATTCACGCCCGGATCGGGGATGTCTTGGTTGAGAAGATCGGTGTTCAAGCAGTCCGTCATCGGCTCGCCTCCACGATTACCTTGAGGATGTCTTCGGGATTGTGCACTCCGCCACCCGCGTGCGAGACGGCGAATGTCTTTGCCTGGCCGGCGGCGGATCGCTCTACTTCACGCACCATCTGTCCCAGATTGAGTTCGGGGACAACGAATGCTTTCACTTTGACCGCGAGTTCCCTGATTTTTTTCTCGGGAAATGGCCAGGCAGTGATCAGGCGCAACTTGCCCACGCGCAGACCCTGTTTGCGAGCCGTCTCGATAGCGCGTTGCGCGACCCGCGAAGTGATCCCGTAGGAAACGACCACAACATCGGCGCCTTCGATCTGCTCTTCCTCGAACATGGCAATGCGGTCGGCCGCGTCGCGAATCTTGCTTTGCAGGCGGCGAACCAGTTTGTCCTGCACCGGAGGAGTCATGTTGGGATAGCCGCGTTCGTCGTGGGTCAAGCCGGTGACATGGAAGTTGTAACCTTCGCCGGCGTGCGCCATTTCCGGAACCTGGTCGCCGTTGGTGCCATAGGGGAGATAGTCTTCCACCGATTTGTGCGTATGTTTTCGCGGCACGACTTCGATCTGGTCGGCGGGAGGAATGACGACCTTTTCGGTCATGTGGCCTACGCATTCGTCCATCATGAACATGACAGGCACGCGGTATTCCTCGGCCAGGTTGAAGGCTTTGATCGTGAGATCGAAACATTCCTGCGGAGAATTGGGACAGAGGGCGATGATCTCATAGTCGCCATGCGAGCCCCATTTCGCCTGCATCATGTCGGCTTGCGCGGGCAGCGTGGGGAGCCCGGTGGACGGGCCTCCGCGTTGCACATCTACGAACACGCATGGGGTTTCGGTCATGGCAGCGTAGCCGATGTGTTCCATCATCAGCGAGAAGCCGGGGCCGGAGGTTACGGTAAACGCCTTGGCTCCGCCCCAGACCGCGCCCTGCAGGGTGATGGAAGCGGCCAGTTCGTCTTCCATCTGGATAAAGGTTCCTCCCACGGTCGGCACTCGCTGGGCAAAACGCTCCACCACTTCGGTGGAAGGGGTAATGGGGTATCCGGCGGCGAAGCGGCTGCCCGCCGCCAGCGCGCCTTCGCAGCAGGCATGGTCGCCGTCCATGAAATGCACGCCGGTGAGCACACCGCGCGGATCGGCTTTCTGAAGATCAGCCTTTTGCACGTTAGCCTTCATTTCTTGTCACCTCCGCCCGCAGCCTTGGTAGCGTAAATGGCGAAATCGGGGCAATACATCCCGCACAAGTCACAACCACTGCACTTGTCCGGATTCACCACATGCGGTGGATGGTAGCCTTTGGAATTGAAAGCGGAAGAAAGCGCGAGCACGTGGGTCGGACAAAACTCCACACAGAAGCCGCAGGCTTTACAGCGCTCAACCACGATGGAAACACGCCCTTTTGCCATGACATCTCCACGTTCAAGGTGGTATGAACCTCCCCGAAACCTAAGTTGATTATGCGGTGCATGCTGGCAGCTTGGTGTGACATAGGTCACAGCTGTTGGTGAATTAGCGCACACCCGGAGCAGCGGGTTTCCTCGCCAGACACCAGGTTGGGAGGTGTTGCCTATCGTGATACTCGACACAACCGCTTATGCCTTTGATCACAGCCAAGGGAGAGGCGGTAGACCACAATATAGGGTTGGTTGATTTCCGGCTGTTCAAAAAGGGGGCTGTCATGTTTGAAGCCGAAGTTGAGATGGAACGACGCTCATCGTTTCTGCCGCTCGTACTCATGGTGTGTCTGCTGGTTCTGATCGTGGGCACGGTGGCCTACGTAATATTCCAGGTCCGGTCGAGAACACCTCTCAAGGCGGAGCAAGCCACCCCGATCGTCGCCGCGGCGCTCCAGAAGTTGGGCCCTCCCACCATCCACTTCAGTGTGGGTCTCGTGCCCGCCGAAGATGCGAACGAGCCGAATTACAAGCTGTTGCAAAAAGCGGGAATTGTTAAATTGGCGAAGCCCGCAAAGGGCAACGTGATGGTCTCGCTCTCACCCGAAGGCGAGACTCTGCTGAAGGGTATTCCGGGCTTCACGAAGTCGGAGCCCAAAGATGGCGCCTTTATCTGTCAAGCTCCAGTGGCGCAACGGCAACTGCTGGGCGTCGCCAGTGTGGAAACGAACGGGGACCGGGCTACCGTGGCGTACAACTGGAAATGGCTGCCCAATGCAGTAGGAGACACGTTTGACGCCGGAGGGTCGTTGGTGAAAAGCTTCGGTATGTGGGAGCGGCAAACCTTGATCAATAAGTATCAAGCCGACTTCTATCATGGGGATCCGACCACATCGACGCTGACGCTGGTGCGCCAGGATAAGGGATGGAAGCTCCCGACACGATAACCGGTGGCGAGTCGGACACGTGGAGCGGCGTGGATTGCTGAGTATCTGTCCGTCTGGTGTTTAGTTACCAAAGCGATTTTCGGTTCGAAAGGAGAACAGATCGATGTCCATAAGAAAATTGATTTCGTTGTTTGTTGCACTGATCGTATGCGCCTGCACCGTCGGTGCGCAGGAGAAACCGCAGGCCCAACCCGAGAAAGTCATCCAGCATGTCCCGGTTAAAGCCATGTCACCGGCATCTGGCAAGGATATGTACAACTCCTACTGTGCCGTCTGCCATGGAACCGACGGCAAAGGCGGAGGCCCCGCAGCCAGCGCGTTAAAGGTCCCTCCCACCGATCTCTCCTTGCTGAGCAAGAACAACGGCGGAAAGTATCCCGCCCTGAAAGTCACGTCCTCCATCCGCGGCGAATCGGCTACTCCGGCGCACGGATCCAAGGACATGCCGGTCTGGGGAACCTTGTTTTGGAATCTAAGCAGTGGGCATGAGGGTGAGGTCCAGCAGCGCGTGTCGAACCTTACTCACTACATTGAAACTCTGCAAGCGAAGTAGTCGGTCCGTTCGGCAGTTGTGATGCCGGGCGCACAGCCGGTTCGGGGTACAAGCGTCAGCTTGTGCCCCTTGTTTGTCGGTCGCAGAGTATACCCGCCGTTTACTTAACCCGACTGGATGGTTCAAGTTATACCCTGGTTTTCTCGTTCCTAACTTAACGGCACGACGGAGTATCGATCCAGAACCTTATGTTATTGCATTCGTTTTGACTCCAAAGTCGCACCCGTAACCGACGGGGCGCCGATTGTGAGGAAGATCACAATGGCATGTGCCGGGCAGCACAGCCAAGCGTTCCACCCCCGACGGACACTGAGCTTGACGAGGCCGACTCAACGGGCTCGTGGACTTCGCAACATGCGGCCCACGCAAGCGAGCCGGCACCGAGGTTGCTACAGGAGGCTGGTTCATGATCTCGCCCTACGGAATGGAGATTGTAGAAAGTTGCATTACATGCAAGTTGCGCGCAAATTTCAGTTTCTGTGATCTGCCTCCCACCGCGCTGCAAGCGTTTGAAAGCATCAAGTACGCGACCGCCTATCCACAGAAGGCTGTGCTGTTTGTAGAAGGGCAGTTGCCCCGCGGCATCTTTGTGCTCTGCAAAGGCCGGGTCAAGCTCTCCATCAATTCCCCCAGCGGCAGAACCGTTATTGTGAAACTGGTTGAACCCGGCGAGGTCCTGGGAATGAGCGCCACGATTTCCGGCAAACCCTACCAGGTAACAGCGGAGACGATCGATCCCTGCCAGGTCAATTTCGTCAAGCGCGATGACTTTCTTCGTTTCCTCAAGGATGATGTGGAAGCTTGCTTCAAAGTGGCAGAGCAGTTAAGCGAAAAATATCATAACGCCTGTAAGGAAGCGGGTTCGCTGGGGTTGTCACACTCCGCCGCTGAGAAACTGGCTAAGTTGCTTTTGGAATGGAGTTCCAAGAACGGTGACGGCGGCAAAGGGGAGCCCCGCTTAAAGCTCAGACTCACGCACGAGGAAATCGCGCAGATGATCGGAACTTCGCGAGAGACGGTTACCCGGCTGTTCGCGGAAATGAAGAAACGGCAGATCGTGCAGTCCAAAGGCTCAACTCTGGTGATTCGCAACACCGCAGCGCTGCGCGACCTTGCCAACAACAACTAGTATCGCGACCCTTTAATGACGACTGTAGCGCCGGCATCCTTCGACTTCCCTCAGGACAAGCCTTGCCGGCTGTCCCGAGGGCGCTAGCCTCAGCAGGTACGGGAGAGAACCTCGATCCCGTCCCCCAGGCCCAACATTTAAAAAGGTTTGTGGTTCGTGACCAAGATCACAATTCCCGGTGATGTCAGTCACCGCTGGGTCAGGCGATCTCTCCTATCGTTGCGCTTAGGGTGGGTGGATGAGAACAGGTTCGAGTAGGGAGGGATTGCACATGGCTTCAGGAAACGGCAACGCGCAGCATTCCAATGCGATCAGCAAGAACAAGCCGCGCTTGATTTTCTGGGAGCTGACCAAAGGCTGCAATCTCCGCTGCATCCACTGCCGGGCCACGGCTACGGAACTGAGTTCTCCTTCCGACTTATCCACTCACGCAGCCCACGATATCATCGATCAGATCGCCGCCGTATCCACTCCCATCCTGGTGCTGAGCGGCGGCGAGCCGCTGTTCCGTTCGGACATTTTCCAATTGGCGCGTTATGGCACGGACAAGGGACTTCGCGTTGCGCTGGCCACCAACGGCACGCTGGTCACCAAGCACGTTGCGCGCATGATCGTCGACAGCGGCGTCCAGCGCGTCGCCATCAGCCTCGACGGCGCGGATGCGCTGACTCACGATACTTTCCGCGGCATTCCCGGAGCCTTCGATGCCGCCATTGCCGGTTTCCGAAATCTGAAAAATTTGGGCATGTCGGTGCAAATCAACACCACCATCGCCCGCCATAATGCCCATCAGCTTCCAAACGTGCTCGAACTGGCTAAGGCGCTGGGTGCAGATGCGCTGCACACATTCCTGTTGGTCCCGGTAGGCTGCGGCGTCGATATCGCGGCCGAACAAATGGTTCCGCCGGAAGAGTACGAGAAGATGCTGAACTGGTTTTACGATCGCTCGCTCGAAGGTGGCATCGAGATGAAGGCGACGTGTGCGCCACATTACTTCCGCGTAGTTCGCCAGCGGCGCGCCGCGGAGGGTCGTTCCGCAGCAGCGGCAGAGGCCGCTCACGCTGCGCCTCCGGTACATCAAGCGCAGCCGGACTCGTCAAATATCGGTCCTACCGAAATGGTGATGCCCGGCTCGACCGGCATCGAGCTGAAACCTCATGGCGTGGGACGGCCAGTGGGGCATCCCGGATCTCATCCTTCCGACATGAACGCCATGACCAAAGGATGCCTGGCCGGAACCGCCGTCTGTTTCATCTCTCATCAGGGCGAGGTCTATCCCTGCGGCTACCTGCCCGCCCTGGCAGGCGATCTGAGAAAGCAGCCGTTCGCCGAGATCTGGGAGAACTCGGTGGTGTTCAATGAGCTGCGCGATACCAACAACCTGCAGGGAAAATGCGGCTGCTGCGAATTCCGCAACATTTGCATGGGTTGTCGCGCCCGCGCTTTTGCCGCCACTGGCAACTATCTCGATGAGGAGCCGTTCTGCGTCTATGAGCCGCAGGCGAAAAGCTTGAAAAAGGAGAAGGATATTACACCGGTGGAGGTTGTCCCCTAACCGGCACGTCCCCCGGCGACGAGCTTTTTGTTAGCACAGAGACACCGAGAAAAGCTGCTCTTGGGTTCGACCTAGCGGCCATAGGCTGGAGCTAAGAGCGGTTTTTCCGTGCCTGTGTGGCGAAATGTCATAGGCCAAAAGACACGCGACCAGCGTGATATGCCGCAATCTAGCCCTGCCAATCCCTCTTCCCTGCCCACCATAACTTGGCTAACTAACTGAAACACAATCAGTTATCTATTATAGTCCGGATTCGCCTTTGGCCCGCTGGGTGCTTTTCCTATGGGTGAGCCCGTAGGAGCTGAAGACTTGGAACCCACTCTCATGGTTGTTGGGCTGAACTATCGTACAGCCCCCGTGGCAGTGCGGGAACGCTTTTGGATCTCCGAGAGCCGGCGCTATGAAGCCCTGGTGCAGCTCTCAAGGGCAGAAGGCATCGAAGAAGTCATTGTAATGGCGACCTGTAACCGCACCGAGTTCTGGTTGTGGGCCACCGATGTTACCCTGGCCGCCAACTCCGTGATGCGGTTGCTCGGCGCCGAATATGGACTCAAGCTGTGCGAGTGCAAGCACTTCTACCGCTTGCTGGATGAAGCCGCGCTCGCGCATATCTTCCGCGTCGCATCCAGCCTGGACTCAATGGTTGTTGGCGAACCCCAGGTCGTTGCCCAGGTGCAAGAGGCTTGGAAGCAGGCGCAAAAGGGGGGGGCAACCGGCCGGTTCCTCGATGCCGTGTTGGAGAAGGCGCTCACCGTCTCCAAACGCGTGCGCAGCGAGACGGCCATCGGCAACGCGGCGGTTTCAATTCCCTATGCCGCAGTGGAACTCACGCGCCAGATTTTCGGTACGCTGAAAGACAAGAGAGTGCTTCTACTTGGCGCCGGCCAGATGTGTGAGCTCTCCGCCCGTGAGTTGCTCAACCAAGGGGCTGGCCCCGTTGGCGTGACCGTCATCAATCGCACCCTGGAACACGCAACTGAGCTGGCGGAGAAGCTCGGTGGGGTCGCGTTTCCGTTTGAGGAACGCTGGCAACACATGGCCGAGGCCGACATCATCATCAGCTCCACTTCCTGCCCGCACACCATTCTCAGCCGCCAGGAAGCGGAAGTCATGATTCGTGGGCGCAGGATGAGTGAGGGTGAGAAAGTCGAGCCCCTGGTAATCGTAGATCTCGCGATGCCCCGCGACATTGACGCCGAGGTGCGTGGCATCAAGGGCATTTTCCTCTATGACCTTGATGACCTGGAGAACGTGGCCGATCAAAACGCGGACGAGCGGGAAGCGGCCGTGGCGGAAGCCGAGAAGATCCTGCGCGCCGAAGCGCAAGGCTTTCGTTGCCAACTGATGGCGGAACGCGCCGTTTCAACCGTCGTCGCTCTTCGCCAGCGCCTCGATGAGATTTGCCGGCAAGAACTCGACGCGTTTCGACAAGAGAACGGGCCCTTCTCCAAGGACCAGGATGAAATGTTAGACGCCGTCATGTCCCGCATGACACACAAGGTCGCCGGCTCCCTGGCCCGTGAACTCAAGGAATTTCCAGAGAAGCTGGAGCAGGAGCAGATGACCACGGCGTTGCGGCGGCTCTTCCATCTGCAAACCGCCGAATCGGCCACTGTCGGCACCAAATCGACGTAACGCGTCTCCACACCAGCTAACTCACAGCCTTCCGCTCGAACTGCCGCAGTCCGACAACCAGCAACAGAAGGTCAAAGAAAAGCAGCGCAGCGAGCACGGCGGCGATTGGTAAATGCGGGAACTGCGGCACCAAAGTGGCGCGCAGTCCTTCGCTGGCATACACCAGCGGGTTGATCAGCACAGCTTTCTGCAGGATGGGAAAAGTTTTCAGAGCGCTCCAAGGATAGTAAGCGCAACCAAAGAATATCATCGGCGTAATCACCATGCCGAACATCAGCCCAATATGCTGCTGATTGATGCTGCATCCCAGGGCCAATCCGCCGCAGGCGGAGAAGGTCGCAACCAGCCCGATGATCACCGCGAAAGCCAAGGGCGCGTGAATACTGATGTCAACCCCGGGTCGAAGCACGAGCCACGCTAGCGGGATTACGATCAGCCCGGCAACCAGCGCTTGCAGCATGCCGGCGATGACTTTCTCGACGGCGATCCAGCCAACGCCGATCGGGGCAAGCAACCGGTCCTCGATTTCGCGGGTAAACTGAAACTCGGAGATGAGCGGCATGGCCACTGCCCAGATTCCGGTGAACACCATGCTGATCGCAATAATGCCGGGCAGCAGGAGGCTTTTGTACGCTGCCGGCATGTAGCCGCTGCCGACCATCACTTTGCCGAAAATGAAAACGAAAAGCAGCGGCTGCAGAAAAGTCTGCAGCAGCAGTTGAATCCCATTACGCCGCGCGACGTGAGCGTCGCGCGCCAGCATCGCGCCAAAGGTTTTCCAGTTCACTCGCGCAGGCTCCTTCCCGTATGGTGCAGGAACAGGTTTTCCAGACTCGGTTCAGAAATGTGAACGTCCGACAACTCAGCGCCTGAGCTCGCAGCCAAACTTGCGATCTCAGGAATGAGAGAACCGCCCCGGTCCGCATAGACGTCGACGCCTGTGCCGTCGGTCGTGCCGTCCAAAGCACGCACCTCTCGCACTCCCGGCAGTGACTGCAGCCGCTGTAGCAGGTCCGGAGTCTGATTCCCGAAACGCAGGCGCACCAGGAATCCACCTGGGATCGATGCCTTCAATTCCCTCGGCGTACCCAGGGCAATCGCATGGCCGTGGTCAATGATGGCCAACCGCTGGCACAGTGCGTCCGCCTCTTCCATGTTATGGGTGGTCAAAAGGACGGTTTTTCCCGCCTGATGGTATTCGCGAATGATCTCCCATAGAAGAATCCTGGTTTGAGGATCGAGACCGGCGCTCGGTTCGTCGAGAAACAGTACCTGCGGATCGTGCATCATGGCGCGGGCAATGGAAAGCCGTTGCATCATGCCTCCGGAAAAACCGCGCACCATCTGGTCTGCCCGCTCCGTGAGCTTGAACTTCTCGAGCAGCGCGTCGGCGCGGTCGTTTCTAAGCTTGTGCCCAATTCCGAAGTAGGCTGCGTGAAAAATCAGAATCTCGCGCGCCGTCAGAGAAAAATCCAGATTGGGACGCTGCGGCACAACTCCGATCAGGTGTTTGACCCGCGCCTGTTCCTTCCACACGTCGTGCTGGCCGACCCAGGCTTGGCCAGACGTTGGCCGCACCCGTGTGGTCAGGACTCCGACCGTGGTCGATTTGCCCGCTCCGTTTGGACCAAGCAGGCCGAAAATCTCTCCCGGAAGAATTTCGAGAGAAAGTCCGTCGAGGGCCGGAATTTGGTTCTTCGGCTGCTTCCCTCCCTTTGCATCGGCGCGCGCAATAAAACCACCGGCAGCGCCTCCTAAGGGCGGAGATGAGCTATAGACCTTGCGCAGGTCCTGAGTGCGAACGCCAACCGCCATGCAGAAAAGTCCCCGACCGGAAACAGCTAAAGTTCCTGAGAGTATATCGCGGATATGGCGGAGAATCGAAATTGAGGAGAGCTACTCATACCGCTTCTCACTGCTCGTCAGCAGAGCCCGTCTGGACGCCTTCTTCATCTCCGCGAATCAATCCGAATTTCTTGAGCTTGTAGCGCAAAGCATCGCGGCTGATGTCCAGCAGCTTGGCGGCGTGGGTCTGGTTGCCATTGGCTTGGCGCATGGCCAACTCGACCATGGCATGTTCCACTTCCTCAAGCGACGTTCCGCCTTCCGGAATATAAAGCCGCGGCAGAGTGCGGCCGTTAGGCAACGTCTGTCCACTATCGGCGGATGAACTCCGTTCGAAAACAGTGCGTCCGCCCGATTCACCGACGGAAAACGGCAGATATACGGGTCGCAGCAACGGCTCGTCTTCCAGGATCATGCCCCGCTCGATGGTATTTTTCAGCTCACGAACATTGCCGGGCCAGTTGTGACTGAACAGAAGGCGGCGGGTGTCTTCGGTGACTCCGCGAATTGATTTCTTGAACCTGCGGTTGTAGCGGTCAATGAAAAACTCCACCAAAGGAAGAATGTCTTCCTTTCGCTCCCGCAGTGGCGGAATAAAGATCGCAATAATGGCCAGCCGGTAATAGAGATCTTGACGAAACTGCCCATCGCGCACCGCCTTTTCCAAATCGCGATTGGAGGCTGCGATCACCCGCACGTCCACCTGCATATCGCGGACGCCTCCCACCCGCCGGATGACCTGGTCTTCCAGCACGCGCAGCAGTTTCGCTTGCAGCAGGGGAGAAAGTTCTCCGATTTCGTCGAGAAACAGCGTACCGCCATCGGCCGCCTCGAACAGCCCCTTCTTCATCTGCTTGGCATCGGTGAAAGCGCCTTTTTCGTGGCCGAAAAGTTCGGCCTCCATCAGCGTCTCGGGGATCGCCGAGCAATTGATCGCCACAAAGGGTCGGTCCTTGCGGGAACTTTCGTAGTGAATGGCCTTGGCGATGAGGTCCTTGCCAGTGCCGCTTTCACCTTGGATCAGAACCGTGGTGGCCTCGCTGGATGCGACCTTGCGGACGAAATTCATCAGCTCGGTCATCTTCGCCGAGACGCTCACCACACTGGCATAACCCGCTCCGCCACGCACTTCTCCGCGCAGCGCCTGGACCTCAGTCCGCAGGTTGTTAGCCTCAAGCGCATTCTTGATGGTGATGTGAAGCTCGTCGAAATCGACCGGCTTGCCGATGAAGTCGTAGGCCCCCAGCTTGAGCGCGGCTTTCACGTCGTCAAGTTGCGGATCGGCGGTGATCATGATGACGGCACGGGCGTCGCCATTTTTCTTCAGCTGATCCAGCACTTCGATGCCGCTCAGGTCGGGCATCCGTACATCCAGCAGAACCAGATCGGGCGATTCCCGCTGCGCGAGTTTCAGCGCAGGTTCCCCGGCATCAGCTTCCACTACGTGGTAACCCCACTCCTCACACTTCTGGCGCAACGACCAGCGCACCAGGCGCTCGTCGTCCACAATCATAATTTTCCCCGCGGGCATTGATATCTAATTTACTACGAAATGAAAGTCGCTGGCTTTGGCAAGGAGAAGAACTGATTCGGAAGGGTTCTCAGCTTCTAGGAAGCAGCGACCTCAGGAACGGGCATTTGAAACGGCAGCAACACCTCAAACCTGCTGCCTTTTCCAACCGCACTGCTCACTTCGATGCGGCCATGGTGTTCCTCAACAATACGGCGGGCTAGAGAAAGACCAAGACCGGTGCCGTTGCCCTTGGTAGTGAAGAATGGCCGGAAAATGTTGGAGAGGTTCTGCGGAGGAATACCACGCCCGGTGTCGCTGACCACCACACTGGCATAGTCATCTCGCGAACCGATCTCGACCCGCACCGTGCCCGAACCTTCGATGGCCTGCACCGCATTCAGCAGGAGATTCAAAAGCACCTGGTGGATCTGATCGCTGTCGTGCTCCACCTCAGGCAGATCGGGTGCCCCCTGCAGTTCGATCTTGATCGGTTTCGACAGCACTTGCTGGCGCGCCAGCATGACGGTGTGTTCTACGGTTGTGTTGAGGTTGCTCCGGCAGACCTGCGGCGGATGAGGCCGCGCCGTTTCCAGAAGATCGGTCAGGATGCGGTTGATCTGCGCAATTTCCTGCCGAACATCTTTCACCACCGCCCGTGCCGGACTGGTCACAGGCAGATCCCGGCCGATGATCTCGATGACTCCGGCGATGCCCGCCAGCGGGTTGCGAATCTCGTGGGCCAAGCCCGTAGCCATCTCGCCCAGTGTCGCCAGGTGCTCCGCGCGAGATATTTGCGTGCGATGCAGCCGTTCAATCTCCTCCCGGCTCTCCCGCAACTGCTCCATCATGTGATTGAAGTTACGTCCCAGGTCGCCGATTTCGTCGTTGCGCCGGGAAAAGCTGACCGAGACGTCCAGATCGCCGTCGCTCACCTGATCGATTTTCTCCTGCAATTCAACCATCGGCCGCTGGATCTGATAGGCCAGAGCGACGATGGACACGGCACAGATGACGACGGCTCCCGCCCCCGCCACGATCAGCACGGCATGGCGTTCCGGGTCGCGGAAAGACAGGGTCGCCAGCGTAAACAGCAGCAATCCCGCCAGCAATACGAACGCCACCGGCAAAATTGCCTTGAGCTGCCAATTAAAACGCAACCGCGAGCCCTCAGCCTGCGGCACGCCCGCGGACAGCACGGGCTTGCTGCCACCCGGCGCAGTCAGGCTCGACGCAGACTGAGGTCGATCAGGCATAGGCATGCAATCCCGGCAGCAGGTAGGTCACACCAAAGAAAGTGAACATCACCACGGCAAAACCGGCGATGGCAAAGTAAGCCGCGCGGCGGCCACGCCATCCTCGCGTGATGCGCATGTGCAGATAAAGCGCGTACACCAGCCAGGTGATCGCAGCCCAGGTTTCTTTCGGATCCCAGCTCCAGTACGAGCCCCAGGTCTGGTTGGCCCAGTACGCTCCCGAAGCGATCATCAGCGTCAGTAGCGGGAAGGCCAGACAGATGGTTTTGTAGGTGAGGCGGTCGAGATTGTCGGTGCTGGGCAGCAAACACTCCAGATCCGGACGCCGCCACAGCAGCAGCAAATAAAGCAGCGAGATAAAGACGCCGCCTACCAAACCCGACAGTATAAAGGGGGAAGCGGCGAGGCTTGTCGGGAATAATCCTTCTGCGTCGAGCGACGGATACCGGCCATCACCGGCGCGCACCAGGAACATGGCGAGTGCCATCACCTGCAGCAGAATACTGAGGAATACGGCGCGATTGGCGAGAGTAAGGAAGCTGTCGTTCTTCTTCCAGCGCGCCAGTCCGTAGAAAACCAGCGGTGAAGCGACCACCAAAAGAGTCAACGTCATCAGCCATCCGAGGTCGGGAATCGTGACGAATAACCGTACGCCCCGGGCCAGGAAAACTTCCGATTTCTGTTCCGGATCCCACGCCACCAGGCTCAACCCGCCCCACTTTTCGAAGCGGGTCAAAACGACGCTTGCGTAAATCGCCAGCGTGCTGGCGCTGGTTACGGCGAGCACGGTCTCGGTCTTCAGGTTGTCCTTGAGCAGGAACATCATGGCCAGAGCAAAGCTCAGCGCGCAGGCAGCATAAGCCAGCATGGCGAGCGTGACATGCACATGCAGCCAGGTCGATTGCAGCGCGGGAACCAGCGGGTGCACTTCGGTCCGCAGCAATTGCATCAGCACCACGCCCACGATCGCCACCGGCATGGTGACCGTGCCAATGACCTTCACGCCGTATTTCTTTTCAGCCACCAGCGTGAGTACGGCCAGCGTCCAGACGAAGCTAAGCAGCATTTCGTAAACGCTGGAGAACGGCGCGTGTCCGGCTTCATACCAGCGGTGGGCAACGGCGGCCGTGTTCGCCAGCAATCCCAGCCAGGTGGCGAGCGACGCGAACTTCACGTACGACTCGGTGCCGGTGACTCCAAAGCCCAGATACAGCGCTCCCGCGCCGGAGTAGAAAATCAGGGTGGCAAAGAGCAGATTCGTCTCGTTCAAAATATTGCCGCTCTTAACCACGTTCAAAAATGCCATAAACAGCAGAAACGCAATTGCCAATCCGACTAGCACGATCAAGGTCGTGCCGGTTGCGGGTTGCTGCTGTTCTGTCTTTGCTCGTGCCATCGACATCCTCCAATGAGCCGGTCTATTTTTCGGTCAGGGTCGCGACCTGCTCGTTCCGAGAGGTCTTGGGAATCGTCTTCAATTCTTCTCCCACCAGCGCCACCAGATCGTTGAAGCGCTGTTCAAACGCGTCGCGGTTGCGATTCGCGCTTCCTCCAATCCACAGCAGGCACTTCCCTGTCTTGCGGTCGCAAACCGGTACCGCCCAGAACCGCATATGGACCACGTAGAACACGAATGCCAGTCCAACGCCTAACAGCACTACTCCTGACCATACCGCCCACTGCCCGGGTTCGTGCGACACCTGCAGTCCAGTGAAGTGCTGCATCTTCAAGTCGGTGGCCTGGAACTGCCAAGGCGCCTTCGAGTTGTCGGCGACCTCATCCAGCGGCGGGAACCAGACGTCGAAGTCCTTCGCGGTAGCCTTTGTCGTAGCGGCCTTGGAAGTCACAATCAGGTGAACTGCCGGATTTTCCAACTCGTTCGATTTCCGATATACCTGCCCGTCGCGAACCGCGAAGTCGGGAAAGAATTCCGCGAAACGGACGGTGGTATCGGCGTCAAGTGAAACCGTGTCGTTCACGGCCAGCCCGAATTCCTTTTTCTCGCCAGAACCGCTGCTCGGAGTTGCGGTCAGCATGAGCTTATCGACCTTGCCATTCTGCCCGTAACTCGCCTGGTAGAAGCGAACCCCGTGGTAGAGGAGCGGATCGTTGACGACAATTTCTTTCTTCTCGACATCTCGTCCGCCTTCAACCACGGCCAGCTTGGACCACCACTTCTTCGGTGTGCCGTCCTTATAATTTTCCTGGCCTGCCTGGTCGCAGCGCAGCGCAAACGGCAGCGTGCGCGTGGCGCCGTCGCGTAACTGGACGATATTGGTTGTCTGGCCCTCATTCAGGTTGAGCATGCCGCGCCAACCCCAAATACCGTCCACGATGGTGCCGAAGAAAATGAGCAGAAGACTGGCGTGGACGATGTACACCGCCATCTCGGAAATCCGGTGCCGCTCCGCAAAAATTCCGAAGTGATCCGCGCGCACTACCCGCTCGGGTTTGAATCTCAGAGCATGCAGAGCACGTTCAGCCGCCACCAACCCGGCTTCCTCGTCGGCAATGGCCACTAATTTTTGCGGATGGGAAGCGCGACGGAAGCTCTCATCAGGATATTTGTAAGGACGCGAGAAGAAGCGCCACGAGTTCGGAAAACGGTCAATGGAAGCCGCTATGATGCAGAGACTGACCAGCACCATCAGTCCAAGGAACCACCAGGCGTGAAATACGTCGGTCAACCCGACCGCGTCCAGTATCCGGAGCACCTGCGGGGAGTAGGCGGTCTGCATCTCGTCGGGATCGGTCGCCGGCCGCTGCAGCACAATGGTTCCGGCCGCCGACAGAATCACCACCAGGATCAGGAGAACGACGCCGGTCTGGATGGAAGCGATGGTGCGCCAGGTTTTTTGGGCGAGCGCGCCCAAGTCTACAGCCATATCCACTCCCCCCCTGTCTCGAGCTTGAAATGCAAGTTCCACGCCAGACATGGCTTAGAGGATAAGCGATAGATATAGATGGACTTAGCGGCATTTATGGCGCTGACCCCGACCGCCGGTTTGGGCTAAATCACCCACTCTAGCCCGGTTCCACCGGGATTTCACACATCACATTCGCTTCGTGACCGGGCTCACTGGCACCTGTGATATCCCAAACCGAGCGCGTCCGCCATTCCGAACCCGTGTCGAATGGTAGAATCGCCTAGATCGGTCTCCTGCCGATCATCTCTCAATGCCCGTAAAGCAAAGCAAACCCGCGACTTCGGAGACGATCGCCCCGGCCAAGGTGGGTTTTGTGAGCCTCGGCTGTCCCAAGAACCTCGTCGATAGCGAGGTCATGATGGGCATGCTGACCCAGGCTGGCGCCGAACTTACTCCGGACGCAGCGGACGCCGACGTCATCGTGGTGAATACCTGCTCCTTCATCGGCAGCGCGCAACAGGAATCGATCGATACCATCCTCGAAATGGCCCGCCACAAAACCGGCGGCAAGGCGAAGCGGTTGGTGGTTGCCGGTTGCCTGGTCGAGCGTTTTCACGATGAGATTCGCAAGAACATTCCCGAAGTGGACGCGGTTGTCGGCACCGGCGAATTGGAGAAGATTCTTGCCGCGGCCGGAGTGACAGAAACGCCTCGCGCGCCCTCACCTTTCAATATCCTGACGTCGAATTTCTCGACCTCGAGGCCCGAGGGCGATCATCGCCGCGGACACGGTCGCTTCGCGCGCGATTCTTGGGACGGCGCAGTCGCCGATCTGCCCAACTACCTCTACGACGACCACACGCCGCGCGTCCTGACCACGCCGCGCTCGTCCGCCTACATCAAGATCGCCGAGGGCTGCGATCATCCCTGCAGCTTTTGCATCATTCCTCAGCTGCGGGGACAGTTCCGCTCGAGGCGTTTCGAATCCGTCATCGCCGAAGCCGAGCGCCTGGCGCAATCCGGTGTGCGCGAGACTCACGCTCATCGGACAAGACACCACCTGCTACGGCGAAGATCTTGGCCTGAAAGACGGTCTGGCCACTCTGCTCGAAAAGCTGTCGGGCGTCGCAGGCCTGCGATGGATTCGCTTCCTTTATGCGTATCCCAACAAGATCACGGGGCGGCTGCTGGAGACGATCGCCGCCCACGACAACATTTGTTCATACATTGACGTGCCCTTGCAGCACGCATCGGCAACGGTTCTGAAGCGCATGAAGCGCGGCGGCGGCGCCGACCTGTTCCTGCGCTCGATCGAGAAAATGCGCCGGGTAATTCCCGGCGTTGCTTTGCGAACGTCATTCATTGTCGGCTTCCCCGGTGAAACCGAAAAAGAATTCGAGGAGCTTTGCAACTTCGTGAAAGAGGCTGCCTTCGATTGGATGGGCGCCTTCGGCTACTCGGACCAGGAGGGTGCGGGCGCTTTCGATCATGACAAGAAACTTTCCGCGCGCGAGATCGAGAGCCGCCGCAAATCGCTGATGTCGATCCAGAAGAAAATCAGTCGGGCCAGGAAGAAATCGCTCGTCGGGCGCGAATTCGATCTGCTGCTGGAAGGGGTTTCGACCGAGTCCGATTTGCTGCTCGAAGGCCGCACGGCAATGCACGCCCCCGAGATTGACGGTAAAGTTTTCGTGAACGATTATCCCAGAGGAAACGATCCGAAAGAGGGAGAGTTCTACCGCTGCCGCATCACCGCGGCGTACGATTATGATTTAGTGGCAGAAATCGTTTAAGGTCAGAGGTCAGAGGTGAGATTGCAGAGGTGAAAACCATGCCGCGCAGAGGTACCTCACCTCTGCAATCTGACCTCTGCATTTAACTATGCCGCGCAAACGCACCATCAAACTCCGTTGCCCGATCTGCAAGAAGCCGGTAAAGTCGGCCGACGCCGACTTCCCTTTTTGCAGCGAGCGTTGCCGCCTGATCGACCTCGGCAAGTGGGCGACCGGTGGGTACGTGATTTCATCGCCGGTTACGGACGCCGAGGAAGCGATCCGGCAAGACAGCGTTGACGACGAGAACGCGAACTGATGGATCCTTCATCTGAAGTTGCCAACAAATCCGCTGCCCCCTTATGGGCCACCCTAGTCGCCACTTTCTTCGGCGCAGGACGCCTCAAACCCGGTCCCGGCACCTGTGGATCGCTAGCCACGGTGATTTTGTGGGCATTGGCAATTTCGCAGATTCCGACTCCGTACCGAGTCTGGGCAACGGTCATCGCCGCCGCCGCCGTGACTCTCATCGGCATCCCCGCCGCCACGCTGGTGGCGCGAGCCTCCGGCCTAAAAGATCCGCAATTCGTCGTCATCGACGAAGTCGCTGGGCAGTTGGTGGCGCTGATTGCCGTCCCGCTGGCTTGGAAAACTTTTCCCGCGGGCTTTATACTCTTTCGTGTCTTCGATATGTGGAAGCCGTTTCCGATACGGCGGCTGGAGCGGCTGCCCGAAGGCACTGGTATCGTGGTGGACGACCTTGGAGCCGGACTCTATGCGCTCGCCATCATGCATCTTCTATTGCACTTCGGACTTCTAACCAGGTAGCGCTGGCTCCTCGAACAAAGCCATGAGCATCTCCGACCGCCTGCTGGGAAAAAAGAGCGTCAACGGCAAGCCGCACATTGAGGCGGTCGCTCCCAGTTTCGCTTTGCCCGGAGGCGAGGTTCGCGTCATTGGAAGAAGCCTGCGTCCCCCCGAGTTACGCCGCCCCAGCGTGCGCTTTGGCGACATCGAAGGCTCGGTGTTAATCAGTTCCGACGATTTCCTGGTGGTCCGCGTGCCCGAGGGAGCGACTTCGGGGCCGGTGACAGTGGGAACGAACGGGAACGTCAGCAATGCCCACGCTATCAAAGTTGCCGTCCCGGTGGCCGACAACCTTCATCCCGTCACCAATCCCGCGCTCGACCGCGAAGGCAACCTCTATGTGACTTTTTCCGGATCGCGCGGGCAGAAAACTCCAGTGTCGATCTTCAAGATTGACACCAACTACAACGTGAAGCCGTTTCTCAGCGACCTGATGAACGCTACCTCGATTGCCTTTGACCGCGAAGGCGAGATGTACGTTTCTTCGCGCAATGACGAGGCGGTTTACAAGGTCGCTCCGAATGGCACCATGTCAACCTACGCCGAAGGTATGGGCACCGCCACCGGCATTGCTTTCGATCGCGAAGAGAATCTCTACGTCGGCGACCGCAGCGGAACCATTTTCAAGATCGCTCGCGACCGGCAGATTTTCGTATTCGCCACTCTCGAGCCGAGCGTTTCCGCCTATCACATCGCCTTCGGTCTCCATGGCGATATGTTCATCACCGGCCCCAGCACCTCCAGTTTCGACTGCGTCTACAAAGTCGACCCTCACGGCACCGTCTCCGTGTTCTACCGCGGACTGGGACACCCGCAAGGCCTGGCTCTTGATGTCGAGGGCAATGTTTATGTCGCCGCCTCGCTCGCCGGAAAACGCGGCATCGTGAAAATCACTCCTCAAGGCAAGGCCAACCTTGAAGTCTCCGGCCATGGGTTGGTCGGACTGGCGTTCGCTCCGGGCAAGTCAGCCATCCTCGCCACCAACAGCGCCGTCTACCACATCTGCTGGAATATTCAGGGACTGCCGCTGCCGCCAGAATAAGACATTGAATCGTCCCCCTTACAGCCCGCCTCTAGCGGCTGCCGCCCGCCGACGCATACGGATAGGGGAACAGTTTCTCTTCGTGCTCGCGCAGTTCCTGGATCCAGCTTTGAATTCCCTGTTGGGCGCCGCCAGACAAAGGAAAAAACTCAAACCCAGTGCGCCCCTCACTGCTGTGGCGCACCGTCGCCAGCATCTCGACCGGAGCGTTTGGCAATGACAGTGTGATCACCACGGTTTCGCCCACACGCGGCGCGCCGCAGACCAGCGCCGCCATTCCTCGCATACTGATGTCGAGGCTCACACCTCGGGTATCTACCGGTCCGTACCGCAAGAAGCGCTGCAGCGTGACCGGGATGCTTGAAACGTAGCGCTGCTCCCGCCGCCGGACGTTATACTCGCGAGAACGGGCCCTCGCTCGGCTGTCAACATACATCTGGCGCTCCCTCCCTCCGCAAACTGGATCGCTCAAGACCGCTATACGGGTAATCTTTCGCTCCGGCTCACCGCGTCTACAGGCAGGCGCGAATCACACCCAGTAACTCCTCGTTGTCGGCCGGTTTCTGTAAGAAGGCAACGGCGCCCGCTTCGAGGGTGCGTCTTTCATTTGCCTCGGGATCGCGCGCTGTAAGAACAATCACCGGAATGCCCGCCAGCGCCGGATACTCCTGCAGGTTCTTCAGCACCGCGAATCCGTCGCCCGCCGGCAGCCCGAGATCAAGGATGATCAATTGCGGATGCTCCTTCTGCGCCATAGCAATGGCGGAGTAACCGTCGCAAACATTGATGGTGTCGAAATGATTGGCCCGCAGGCGCAGACTCAGGGCCTGCCGCAGATCGGGATCGTCATCCACCACCATGATCTTTGCTCGATTCCGGGCAAGTCCCTCTTTGCCGCTCTCAGTGCGCATCTTCCTGGTTCTCCTTTTCGCTGCAGTTAGATCCGCTGCAAAGGCCCCGCTGAATGATTTCGGCGACGCCATCGGCAACGCTCCAGATTTGTTGTTCTAGGGTCATCGTGCTGGCGGCCGGCGGGACTGGAATCGGCTCGGCTGTCACTTGAAGCCTGCCGCTCGCCTTCAACTGCGGCAGCGCGCCAACCTGGCCGCGGATGCGCTCCATCATCACGCTGACCCTCTCCATGTCGGTGGAGGCGACTACAAAAAACGTTTCCACCGGACTGCTGGCCGCCATGGGCGGAAGCACCAGATCCTTGTCCAGGTACACGCACCGGCGCAACAGTTCCAGACAGCGAGCGCAGGTTTCTCGCCAGCTTCCGCGCAGTGACTTGGACAACGGAGTCAGTTCCACGCGCACCAGCACCAGAGCCTCCCGCAAACGTCCCTGCTCCACAATCACCGGTAGCAAGAGCTTGGCCAGGGAATAGAGCGGCAAGGTGAACGAGAAGGTGCTGCCGCTTCCCTGCTGGCTTGCGACCCAGATCCTCCCGCCGTGGAGAGCGATAATTTCTTTGGCAATGAAGAGTCCCAGACCGAGGCCGGCCCGGTTACCGTCCACTGCGTTGGGATCCTGGTAGAGACGTTCAAAAACCAGAGGCAGCGACTCTTGTGGAATGCCACGGCCCGTGTCGCTGACGGAGAGATACACGGAGGCCGGGTCCGTTTCCACCATCGCGGCTTTCACCATCACCGAGCCCTCCGGTGGAGTGAACTTGATTCCGTTGTCGATCAGGTTGATGAGGACTTCGAGAGTGCGGTCGGGATCGGCATAGACGAGAGGGATGGTCTGGTCCACCCCAACCTCGAGCCCGACCTGTTTTTCGGTGGCGGCCGGCCGCATCATCGCGACCGCTTGCCGAATCAGTTCCCCGATATCGATGCAACGTGGTTCCACGCGCAGTTTCCCGCTGTCGGCCCGCGTCGCTTCCAGCAGGTCGCGAATCATGGCGTGCAACTGGTTCACACTCTTCAGGACTGTTCTCAGGTGGTCGCTTTGTTCCGGCGCCATCGGACCCACGAGCCCATCCAGCAGCAGCGTGACGTACTGGTGAATGCAGGTCAGGGGTGTGCGCAATTCGTGGGAAACGTGAGACAGAAATCGGTTCTTGAATTCCAGTTGCTGCTTGCGGCTGATTTCCAGCGAGTGCAGCAGTCCCTGCCGTTCCACCGCATAGCGCAGGGCGCGCTCCAGTTGTTTACTGGTGACGTCGCCTTTGACCAGGTAGTCCTGCACGCCGCAGTGCACCGCTTTGAGCGCCAGCGCCTCGTCATCCTGCCCCGAAAGAATCACCACCGGCACGTTCGGCGCTTTCTGCCGGATCCGGCGAAAGGTTTCCGCGCCGTGGCTGTCGGGAAGGTTCAAGTCGAGCAGCACCAGCGCCGGTGTTTCTACGTCCAGACACGCGAGAGCGTCCGAGAGCCGGGGGACGCAGTTCACTTGCACATCGGACTTGCTTTCCACCAGGCGCAGGCGCACCAGGTCCGCATCTCCGGGATTGTCCTCAATCAGCAAAATGTGCGCAGGTTCGTGTTCCATCATTGTGCCTCTCGTGGCAAGCTGGCTGTGCCAAACCAGAATTCTTCAATCGCTTGCACCGCCAGCAAATAGTCATTCAGATTTCCTGGCTTGCTGACATAGCAGTTGGCGCCCAGGTCGTAACTGCGCCTGATCTCCAACTTCGATCGCGAAGTGCTAAACACCACGATCGGGATGGTGCGCAGATTGGTATCGGATTTGGCCTCTGCCAACACCGCTCGACCGTCTTTCTTGGGCAGATTCAGATCCAGGATTACCAGGTCCGGACGAACCGTGTTCGCATACCGGCCGGTGTGACGCAGAAAAGCCAATGCCTCCTCGCCGTCGGCGACATCGCTGATGCAGCTCTGATGTCTGCGCCCCGCCAACGCTTCCCGCGCCAGCACCACGTCGGCCGGGTTGTCATCCACCAGAAGAACCTGCGGCACCAGATTCATCACTCGGTTCCCCTTCTACTCATTACATTGTGGCAACGGGCAAGGCAGATCGCCACGACGGCGACCCACCGCACACATCCCCTCATGAAAAGTGTTATCGGCACCGCCCAAACCGGCTTGAACTCTAAAGACAACACGATCTCTCGCAAGAGAACCGCGGAAAGCGCTATCGGGGCATGTCCATATAGACGTACCTGCGAAACAAGGTTCGTGTGTCGGGGACGGGCGCCCTCGCCCGTCCAGGCCGAGCGAAAGCTCGGCAGTTGCTGGGGGCACAACAACTCTGGGCAACTTCGTGGAGGGGATCAAAACTCAGGGTTCGTATCAGGCATCGTTTCAGCGACACCGCACGCCTTCGAAATCAGACGCCCCTTTAGGGGCTCTGCAGCTACTTTTTATACACCGTGGGCTGTGGACCCTTCTCCAGCGTCTGCCGGTCCCAGATCATGCCTTCGCGAGCTGTAGTTAGCCAGTTCGAAATCCTGCGTGAGTTCGAGTGCGTCGACCGGACAAGCGTCCTCGCACAATCCGCAGAACATGCACCGGCTAAGATCGTAGGTAAAGTTCGTGAGCTCTTTACGGCGGGTCTTTTCATTGCGCTCGCTGGAAACCACGATCAGATTCTCGGGACAAGCCAGCGCGCACAGGTCACAGGCAATGCAGAGAGTCTCGTCAGTATCCGGGTTCACGTTCAGCCGCGGCGCGCCCCGGTAACGCTCGGCGACCTGCGGCCGCTCCAGCGGATACTGCTCGGTATAGATTTCCTTAGGATCCTGATACCGGAAGGTCACGCCCAGTCCCTGGATCAGGTCTACCAAAAACACTTTCCGTAAGACTTCGGTCATTCCCATAACCCGCATAGAATACCACTGACGGCAAACCGTGTGAGTGAGATGAATCACAGAAAAGTAGAAAACGCAGCAGAACCGTCCGACGAGCTCTGGATGGAAGAAGCCCTGCGCTGCGCCCAGCGCGCCCTGGAGGCGGGCGAAGTGCCGGTAGGAGCGGTGGTGGTGTCCGCCGGCCGCGTAATCGGACGAGGATGGAATCAAAATCTCGCCAACAACGATCCCACCGCTCACGCCGAAATCGTAGCCCTGCGCGAGGCGGGAAAAAACGCCGGTAACCATCGCCTGGCCGACTGCGAACTGTTTGTTACAATTGAGCCGTGCGCCATGTGCGCGGGAGCGGCCGTTCATGCCCGCCTCCGCCGCCTGGTGTACGGAGCCGACGACCCGAAAGCAGGCGCCGTCAATTCGATTCTGCAGGTGGCCAACCACCCCGCCCTGAATCATAAGATGGAGATAAGGCAAGGCGTGCTAGCCGGAAGAGCAGCAGAGTTGGTGCAAGAGTTCTTCAGAAGCCGTCGTTAGGTTTTGGGTCTGATGGTTTACTGACAACTGACAACTGAGAACTGACAACTGTAGTTCGGAGAGGTGCGTGAGCGGTTGAAACGATCCGCCTCGAAAGCGGACATACCTTAACGGGTATCGTGGGTTCAAATCCCACCCTCTCCGCCATATTCTCATCTTTCAGCCATTTCCCTCAGATGGTCCATTCTTCCGCCGTTCTGCCAATCGATTCTGCGCCCTTAGCGTTTGTTACTTTCGTACATGTACTAAAGTCACTTAGCGTGGGTAATCAGCGCACTTGTTACGGTGTACTGTAGGGCTAAGAAGAGCAGCAGACGATGAGGTCCGCTCGGAGTTTAAGCTGTCCCACGACGACGCAATGCGCCGCGTGCGTTGAGGATTACTAGCGTGGAGTCCACATGAGTGCTTCTCCAAAGCCCCCCGGAGTTTGGCGTGACGAAGACGGCCTGATTCACGGGCTAGAAAATCTTACGCTCTGCCCCAAGTGTGGGAGTTCCGATCTATGGGAGACTGGTGCCGCTATCCAATGCTACGATTGCCGCTGGGCTGTGGACATCGAGTACTCTGCCCCACAAAAGCCTCGTCCCCCTCAACCCACGGTAGTTCAGATAGATCGCAACTACAAAGGCAAGTACGAGGTGCTCTGCTCCATCTGTGGGGTTTACGAAATTCCGTTTGACGGGAAGGCGTGCGTCCACGACGGGTGGTCGCCCCCGAAGATAAGAGTCAAGTACGAATAGCGGTACTTCAAGAACATCGGCGCGTGGCCCACTTCATCAAGGAGATATTAACGCGGCTCGTCTCTTAGCATTGATCGAAATAACTGGGGGTGCGCCACTTCTCGCGCTTTTCGAGAAGTGGCCCTCCCGAACTGCCGACCCCGCCGACCCCGCTCTACGCGGCCGTATGTCGGATCCTACGGTCGGGCCGCCAAACAGATCGTGCAACCGAAGGAGTATAGTAGCTCCGCCAGGAGCGCATTCTTCCCCAAGTTGATGAAAGCCGCCACTCTAACTTCGCCTCAAGAAGTTCATAAGCGCCCTCTTCGGATTGGCCAAGTCCCAACGCCGGAACCAAACCCAGGTCAGGTTCTACTGCGGGTGCGAGTCTGCGGAGTCTGCCGCACCGATTTACATATCGTCGAAGGCGACTTGCCACCCTTGTCGCCCAGGAATCATCCCCGGACATCAGATCGTAGGCGAAGTAGCCGCCGGAGCGACGAATGACCTTTCCATCGCCACCCGTGTCGGCGTTTCCTGGATGGGAGGAACCGACGGCACTTGCCGCTATTGTCAGCTTGGTCTGGAGAATCTCTGCAATTCACCCACCTTTACCGGTTATACCGTGGACGGCGGCTACGCCGAATTCGCCGCAGTTCGCTCCGATTTCGTTTTTCGGCTTCCCGGTCAACTCGACGATTTACACGCCGCCCCGTTGTTGTGCGCCGGCATTATCGGTTTTCGCAGCCTTCGCGTAGCCGGCGTCAAGCCCGGAGACCGTGTCGGTCTGTTCGGCTTCGGAGCGTCGGCCCATTTGGCCATTGCAGTCTTACGCGCCTGGAATTGCGAAGTCTACGTTTCCACGCGAGGAGCGAAGCATCGCCAGTTGGCAACATCGCTGGGCGCAGCTTGGGTGGGAGCTGAGACAGACAAGCCGCCCGCCGAACTAGACTGCGCCGTGACTTTCGCTCCCAGTGGCGACGTCGTAGTGGCAGCTCTCGCCAGCCTGCGCAAAGGAGGAGTGGTTGCCATCAATGCTATTCATTTAGACCGCATTCCTCAGTTTGACTACGACCGCCTACTGTGGGGCGAGCGCCAGCTTCGCAGTGTCGCCAACATGACCCGCGCCGACGCCCGAGATTTCCTCCAGCTTGCAAGCGAGATCGGCCTGAGGCCGAAAGTAACTGCCTTCCCACTCGACCAGGCCAACGAAGCTTTGATTGCGATAAAAGAGGATTCGATCGACGGAGCTGCCGCCATAGTCCTGTGAGCCGGGAGAGGCAATGCCCCCTCTCCGCCACAAAACTTGACTCAAACAGACGTTTTGAGTGCTAGAATCAGTGCCTGGCAAGAACCACAAGCTTGGAATCGGCGAGCCTGGATTTACTAGTTTGAGGAACTCGCACTTGACCGCTTCCCTCCAAACCCCGTTTGACACTGTCGAGAACGCCCACGATTACGTGCGGCTTTTGGGCGAGGCCATCGCCGAAGCCAAGCGCGACGTCGCAGCCGACCTCGCCCTGGCCGCAAAGGCCAGGTCAGATCGCCGGCTACAGGCTCTGCAGATTGTGCAATTCAAGCTCGATAAGCTGGAGCAACACTTGAAAACCAGCAGCCGCCTGCTCAACGACCTCCGCAGTCTGCGCCGGCTTCTGCTGGAGGAACGGTACGAACCCACCGCCGCCAGCCTCGAAAAGGACTCCGAGGATCAGATTCCGAGCGACGTTGCCGCGGATTAGACCTGGTTCCATAAATGCGTTTTGGGTAAGGGCACGCCTGCTTCAAGCTCTCAATTTTTCGGCAAACTTCTTTTCCAATTTCGCCAGCTTAGGCGAAATCACGAACATGCAATAAGGCTGGCGCGAATTTTCGTTGTAGTAATTCTGGTGGTAGTCTTCGGCCACGTGGAATTCCTCGGCTGGCTCGACCGCGGTCACAATCGGTTCCGGGAATGTTTTGGCTGCCGTCAACTCCGCAATCATGTGCTCGGCGATTTTTCGCTGTTCGTCATCGCTGTAGAAGATCACCGAACGGTATTGTTCGCCCGCATCATTTCCCTGCCGGTTCAGCGTGGTCGGATCGTGCACCGCGAAAAAAACATCCAGCAGATCGCGATAGCTGATCAGGCTCGGATCGAAGGTGACGCGCACCACTTCCACATGCCCGGTATCCCCGTTGCATACCTGGCGATACGTCGTCTGGTCGGCGCGCCCGCCCATGTAGCCCGACTCGATGTGGGTCACGCCGGTCAGACGCTGAAAAACCGCTTCAATACACCAGAAGCATCCGCCGCCGAAAACTGCTGCTTGCTCTTTGGCCATATCGGTTAGATGCGGACGCGAGCGGGAAGTTCCGTTTCTACTAAGCCGCTCTACTGCACCTCCAGCGACACCACGTCACCTTCGCCATCCTGACGCTGGCGATAATTGAGCGCCACACTCTTGTTTTTCCAGTCGCAGGAAAACTCATCCGCTCCGATTAGAACCAGATGCTTGCGGTCGCCCACGTGCATCTTCAGAGATCGCCCGCCAAAGACAACGTTCAGCACGGCTTGTGGATCAGCTGAGCAATCCACAGTCGCCAGTTTGCCTTTGATGAAACGCACCGGCCCTGAAGGTGGCGTCTGCGCATGGATCTTCGACTCACTTGTCTTTTCCGGATTACCTGTTTCATCGCGCGCGGTTGCAGCTCGGATTTCAACTTGCGTCCCAAGAGCATTCGACATCTCTTTGAATTTCTCTGCCTGTGCCAACCCCTCCCTGGCGCGGCTTGCCACCTCGGCGTTCGCGCTGCCGCTGAGGGCGCGTAACAGTGCTATAGCCTCGTCCGCTTTGCGGTTTGCCAGGTAAATGTTGGCAAGATTGAATTGATACATCTCATTTCTGGGCGACAATTCCACCGCTTTCCTCATCGTCGCCAGCCCTTTCCCCGGTTCGCCGGAAACCGCCTGCGCGTAGCCCAGCAGTGAATAAGCATCGGCCAGTTGCGGATCCAGCGCGATGGCAATCTCCAGTTCTTTTTTTATTTCGTCCGACTTGGCGCCATCCGTGAGTCCTCCAGCCCGGTTCATCATCAGCGCGTTGTAATAATGCACGCGAGGATCTTTGCTGTCGCGCTCCGCAGCCCGCCGGAAGAATTCTCCGGCATGTTCAAAATCCTGCCGCTGCAGGTAGACATACCCGGCTCCGCGCAGCGCCGAAGCATTGTTGGGATCCGCCTCGAGCACCTCCTGAACTTCCTCTGAGCGCACGGTCCTGATGGTCAGGCGAGTGGGCATCAATGTCGGCCAGCACGGCGTGCGCATCCGTTATACTGACCGGCGTCGCGGTAAACTGCGCGGCGACAATGCCCGAAGGCGTCGCCACCGGATAGTACTTGAATCGCCCGCTGCTCAAGTAATTGCGCAGGACTTTATCGAACTGCTCCGGCGTCATCCCAAAAGCCTGCTGCATCGCCTGTTCAACGGTCTTCTTCTGGTTGCGCAGCGCGTCGAAGTACTCCGCCACTTTCAGCATCAGCTGATTGTCATAAAGATAGTGGACGACCAGGCTCGACTCCGCATAAAACACGCTGCGATGATCTCCGCTCTCGTTATAAGTCCTCGAATTCTGCTGCACGCGAAACAGATCGGCAATTCGCATCATTCCGTCTTGTTGCAGGATGCGATAGGTGTCCTCGGGAATCTTGCCCACGCTCGCTTGTTTGTTGTCGACCTCGATGCTCGCAAAATACTCGGCGAACCCTTCCTCGAACCAGGGATCGGTGCGAAACGATAGATTGCCGTCCATCAATCGGTGCGCATATTCGTGGAAGACCACAGCCCAGGGTTTGTCGACGGACATATCGAGCATAATGAAGCTGCGATCCTCTCCACCCTGGAACAGTCCCGCCAATTCGACGGGCTTCCCGTTGAACATCGGTGCCACTTGCCGGATTTCCTTGGTGCTGCGGAAGGCCACAATTTGCAGGGGGACCGACAGGTTCACGTTAGCTTTGGTCATCAGCGTTCCGAACACGGAACGCATCTGCTCGAAGTGCAGTGCAACATCCCGGCCGCGCTTGTCGCCGGCATCGGTGATCACCGAAAAGTTCGGCGACTTGACTTCCACCCACTGCGGATCGCCGCCAAAACTCTGGCGCGACCACAGAGCCAGACACCCCAGCGCAAAGCACACTTTGAGGAATCGCATAACCGCCCCCGAACCACAGCGGTAGGAACAGCGATGGTACCGTACAATGCGGCCTAGCGAATCACTATTTTATGACGGGAAATCACAGGAGGCGTATCTTACAGGCGACTCACTAACATCAGCGAGCTGAGTTACACAGAAACCGTGAAAGAGGTCTCGGTCCGTGTAACCGGCCGATAGAGCGTATCGCGTTCGATCGGCTCGCGCCCGGCCTCGGTGATCAAGCGCACCAGGTCGTGCCGCCGCAAACCCTGAGGAGTGGTCGCTCCCGCATCGTGGTAAATTTTTTCCTCGACCACGGTGCCGTCAATATCATCGGCTCCAAAGCGCAGGGAGATCTGCGCGATCTTCGGCGTCATCATCTGCCAGTAAGACTTGACGTGCGCGAAGTTATCGAGCACCAGGCGGCTGACGGCGATCTGCTTGATGTCGTCCATGCCGGTGGTCGTAAAAAGATGTTGCAGCGGCGTGTTCGCCGGATGAAAGGCAAGCGGAATAAACGTCTGGAAGCCGCCCGTCTCATCCTGCAGCGCACGCAGTTTAAGCAGGTGATCGACGCGGTCTTCGTCATTTTCGATGTGTCCGTAGAGCATGGTGGCATTCGATTTCAGCCCGATCTGGTGAGCCAGCCGCGCCGTATCGAGCCATTGGTCGCCATCAATCTTGTGATCGCAGATAATGTGCCGCACCCGGTCGGCAAAAATCTCGGCGCCGCCGCCGGGCAGCGAGTCCACGCCCGCCTCTTTCATCTTCACCAGCGTTTCGCGAATCGTCAGCTTGGCCCGCTTCGCCAGATACGCAACTTCCACCATGGTGAACGCCTTCATGTGGACTTGAGGAAAGCGCTCTTTCAATCCCGAAACGAGGTCGAGAAAATATTGGAACGGCAAATCAGGATGCAGCCCGCCGACAATATGAAACTCCGTAATCGCCTCGGTGTAGCCGGAAGCCGCCGTCTGGAAAGCTTCTTCAAGCGCCATGGTGTATGCGCCCGGAGTATCTTTCTTGCGTCCAAAGGCGCACAAGCGGCAAGCGGCCACACAAACGTTCGTCGGATTGATATGGCGATTGACGTTGAAGTACGCCTTGTCGCCATGCATCCGCTCGCGAACCCAGTTGGCCAGCCACCCCACGGCCAGAATGTCGCCCGTCCCGTAAAGGACAAGCGCATCGCCCTCGTCCAGGCGTTCGCCCGCAAGAACTTTATCTTTAATCGGGAGCAGGCGAGGGTCGTCCGTCTGAAATGGGTGCGCGTTCGGCATCTGTTTAATAATAACCCAGCCTTTGCGAGGGATCACATCGGTTTGTGACGTTCAAGCGGATAACTTCCGTGTAGAGACGGGGCTTGCCCCGTCTCAGACGCGGTAAGCCGCGTCTCTACCGCCGGATAATCCGGTCGGCGGCCACAAACAGAAAGAACACCACCGAGATCACCCCGTTCATGGTGAAGAACGCCGCATTCAACTTGCTCAGATCGTCGTGGCGAACCAGCGTGTGTTCATAGAGCAACAGTGCAGCCACTGCGATCACTCCCCCGATCGCCAGCTTACCTAAGCCGAAGACGACGATCAGAGCGACCAGCAGCCCAAGCATCACCAGGTGAAACAAACGCGCAACCACAAGCGCATTCCTGATTCCAATATGCCGTGGCACCGAGTGCAAATCATGGCTGCGGTCGCAGTCGTAATCCTGGCAGGCGTAGATGACGTCGAACCCCCCAACCCAGAACGTAACCGCCGCCGTCAGCAGAAGTATCCGCGGATCAAGCGACCCGCGCACCGCGATCCACGCGGCAGCCGGAGCGATTCCGAGTGCGAATCCGAGAAACAGGTGCGACCAGCGCGTGAATCGCTTGGTATAGGAATACAGAAGGATGACCCCAAGCGCCACCGGCGAAAGTATCAGCGTCAAGCGGTTCAACTGGGAAGCGGCCAGAATGAAAATTCCGCACGAGACCAGAACGAACGCGCTGACAAACGACGGCGTCAGTAGCCCGACCGGCAGCGCACGAGTTGCGGTGCGGGGGTTGGTGGCGTCAATCGAGGCGTCAGCCAGGCGATTGAAAGCCATAGCCGCCGAGCGCGCCGAGACCATAGCGACCACGATCCACGCCAGTTGCCGCCACGCCGGCAAGCCGCCAGCAGCCAGCATAGCTCCGCAAAGCGCAAACGGGAGCGCAAAAATCGAGTGCTCCCACTTGATCATCTCCAGCGTGATTTTCAGATTTCGAAGGAAAGCCACAGCACAATTGTAAAGCAGTGAACAGCGGAGATCAGTGGATAGTGAATAGCGAATCGCGGATTGTGACCCATGAGGCACACTTCGCTTCTCTATCCACTATTCACTATTCACTGCCCACTGTTCCCTCCACCAGCGGCACAAACCGGCAGCCTTCGAGAATATTCACTTCCGCCTGTCCGCTGACTTTGCAGATCAGTTGCAATTCCTGGCTGTAGGGCGGGCCGACCGGCAACATCATGCGTCCGCCTTCGCGCAACTGAGCAAACAGCGCAGGGGGCATCTCGGCGGTTGCAGCGGAAACAAGAATCGCATCGAACGGCGCGTACTCTGGCCAACCTAGGCTGCCATCGCCGACTCTGATCTTAACGTTGCGATAATTCAGCCGATGCAGCGTTCTCTCCGCCGAGGCCGCCAGTTGCGCGTGGCGCTCCACCGAATACACCTCGGCCGAAAGCAGTGAGAGCAATGCCGTCACGTAGCCGGAACCAGTACCGACCTCGAGTACACGATCGCCGTCATGGTCAACGATTTGCAGACCGAGGTGCTCGAGCATGGCAGCCACAATGTAAGGCTGCGAAATGGTTTGTCCATCGCCGATAGGCAGCGGATGATCTTCGTAAGCGTCCTGGCGGAACGACTCCGGAACAAACTCATGCCGCGGCACGTTGCGCATAGCGTCCAGCACCCGCAGGTCGTGAATGCCGCGCCCGGCGAGTTGTCTGCGGACCATCTCTTCGCGCTGTCGCCGCAGAGAATCGGTTTCGAGTGGCAAGCCCATGGCTTCTGTCTACGACGTCAGTACGGGCCGATGATTCCGCCAATGCTGCGTGAAGCCGGCGTCTCGGGCCACGCCTTCTTTTCCTGCACTTCAATCATGTCGAGATACTTATAGGCCGACCCTGTATTGAAGAGCACGACCGTGTCTTCGGCGCTGAAGAAGCCCGAGGCAAGCAGCTTCCGGTACGCGACCAGTGATGCCGCTCCTTCGGGCGCAGCGAACACACCTTCCACACTGGCCCAGTGCCGCATGGCCGCAAGGATTTCCTCATCGCTAGCCTCCACCGCAGTGCCGTGACTTTTCCTCAGGATGTCAAGAATCAGATAATCGCCATACGCTTTAGGCACACGCAAGCCGGCGGCAAAGGTCGCGGCGCCGACCCACATTTCCGAAGTGCTCTTCCCTGCTTCCAAGGCAGTGACAATCGGCGCGCAGCCCGCCGCCTGCACGGTAATCATCTTCGGACGCTCGCGCCCAATCCAGCCCAGCTCCTCCATCTCATCGAACGCCTTCCACATGCCGATCAAGCCCACGCCGCCGCCCGTCGGATAGATGATGCCTTGCGGAAGTTTCCAGCCGAGCTGTTCGGCGACCTCGTAGCCCATCGTCTTCTTGCCTTCGACGCGGAACGGCTCCTTGAGCGTCGAAACATCGAACCAGCCTTCTTTCTCCTTGCGTTCGGCCACCATGCGGCCACAATCGCTGATCAGTCCGTCGACCAACGTCACGTGCGCGCCGTAGTAATCGCATTCCATGCGATTCGCCATAGGCACATCTTTCGGCATGAAGATGTAGGCTTCAAGGTCCGCCGCAGCCGCATATGCCGCCAGCGCGCCACCAGCATTTCCCGCGGAGGGCGCGGCGATTTTTTTCAATTCATAATGTCGAGCCATCGTCACCGCAGCCGACATGCCGCGCGCCTTGAACGATCCAGTTGGATTCAGCCCTTCGTCCTTGATGTAGACGTTCTCATGCTCGCGGCTGGCAAGCATGGGAGTGAATCCCTCGCCAAGCGTGACCGGCTTGGCATCCGGCAGAACTTCGGCATAGCGCCACATGCTGGCCACGCGGCCGGATAAAGCTTCGGGACGCAACTTCCCTTTCAGGCTGGCAAGATCGTAGCGGACGTAAAGCACTCCGCCATCTTTGGGGCAAACATTCTGCGGGCGATCAGCGGAGAGATGCTTTCCGCAACGGGTACATTCAAGGTGAGAAATTCGCATCGAAGGGAAGCATAGCACTTCCCTACGGCGACACCCGTTTCAGCATTTCTCTTCGCCCGCCGAAACCAAAGCCGTTCCCGTCGCCGCAGATATCCAGGCATAGTCGGTTTCTTGTCGAGCACCTTCTGCGCCCACTCGCGGGCTTCGGCATTGCGGCCCTCAGACGCCAGCAGATCCGCGAAATTCAAGTAAGTCTCCGACAAAGTCGACGTGACCGTTACCCGCCGGAACAGCGCCTCGGCCTTTTCTTTTTGCCCAGTCTGCGCATAGGCGTGGGCCAGCAATGCGGCGGCACGCTGGAAATCGTAGTCGGGCTCTTTTCCAACCACCCGTTCCAGATCGGGCAGCGCCGCCGCGGCATCGCCCAAGTAAATGGCGCAAACACCTCGCCGATAAAAGGGATCGGGCGTATCGGCACGAGCGGCAATAGCTTTGTCGAATGCAGCTCGCGCCAACTGGAGCTTGCCGTCATCCATGTAAAGGTCGCCGAGTTCTTCATAGTTTCCCGCCGATGGATTATCGTGAATCGCAGCTTCCAGTTCCGCAATGCGCTTGCGCCGCGGAAAAACTTTGAAAGACTGGCCCAGCAGTCCAATGTCGGGAACGGCCTCGACGAAAAGATAGATGATCGCCCCGAGCGGACCGAGAAACAGGATGATAAAAATCCAATAAGTATCCGGCCGCCGCCGGATGAAGTGCACGATCGCCAGTGCCTGCAGGATGATGCCCCACGGAAATAGAAAACCTAGAAATCCCATGCCGGTATAAGTCCTAGCGTGAGATTACACATTTGTGGAAGATGGAGAAAGTGACTGCCGGGTAGCAAGGAGCCAGAATGTCGATCGAGAACGATGAAAAGAAGAACGACGAGCAGCAGATTCTGGCCCTGCACGAAGCCGGAGACCGTGCCCTGATGACCGCCGATCTCGCCGAACTGTCGCGAATTTTCGCCGACGACTACGTGCAGTACAACGAGTCCGGCAAGGCCTTCACCAAGCAGGATGTTCTGAACAATTTTCGGACGGGCGCAATCCGTTATCCGTCGATAGTCTCCACCAGCCGCAAGATTCGCATATTCGGCGACACCGCGGTCGTGCATGGCTCGGAGTCGGACGAGGTCGAGGTCAACGGAAAACGGTCCGAAGTGCGCTACGTTTACCTCGACGTTCTGCGCAAGCGCGATGGCGAGTGGAAGCTGGTAGCGTCGCAGTTGGCGCGGCCGCTGAACTAAAAACGGGGTAAGAATTGTAATTTTATTCCGCGAATTCAGGGATCCAGCCTAGCTTTCGTCCGGCCGCAGCCGATTCTGCCAGTGCGACCACAGAAACCACACAATCCCGCCCAGCAACAAGACTCCGATGATCGCATCGAATTTGTGGAAGTACTTGCCCAGCGAGCGCCAGTTCTCCCCCAGCTTCATGCCGAAGTAGGCCAGCATGAAACACCAGGGCCACGATCCGAGGAAAGTATAGATATGGAATTTGCCGCGCGGCATGCGCGCAATCCCCGCAGGCAGCGCAATAAACGTCCGGATCACAGGCAGCAGGCGCGCAATAAACACGGCCATATATCCCCAGCGCTGAAAGAACCGGTCGGCCCAGTCCAGTTCGCGGTGGCCCATCAGGATCCAGCGTCCGTAGCGCACCACCAGCGGACGTCCCCCGTAGCAGCCGATTTCGTAGGCAACCAGCGAGCCCAGATTGCAGCCGATCGCTCCCGCCGTAGCCGCCCAGAACAGGTTCATCGCGCCCGTGTAAACCAGGTAGCCGGCGAATGGCATGATCAGTTCGGAAGGCAGCGGAATACACGCCGACTCAACCGCCATGAGCAGTGCAATGCCGCCATAGCCAGTCGTGGCCACGATGGAATTGATGAAGACGAACAGGATGGTGAGGATTTTTTCGGTCATGAGGATCGGGGTTTTGCTTCTCAATCACCCGATGACCCGATGGTCAGATCACCCGATGTCGTTCAGAACGCCCCTTCCTGGGTGAAGCTGAAGCCGGGTAAAATTACGCCATCCGCCGATTTTGTGACCTTCACCTTCACCACGGGCGCGTCGGGCGCGGTAACCTCGGCGGGCCGCAGCACCGCATATTGCGTGAATACTTCGGTGTACACCTTGGTGACGAGGTAATCCTGGCCGGTTGCATCCTGCCGCCAGACTTGTCCGAGTTGTACGCTCTTCACGGCCACAAGTTTTTCCTTTTGTTATCGGAGCTTAGTTCTCAGAGTACTCATCCCGCCGCCAAGCCGTCAATTGCAGCCGAGTTACCTTGGTCGGATGGAGCTGCCGCCACTCCGCGGCTTTGTTACCATGAACTCGCTGTTCGGGAGTGTTCAGGAGGAATCAATGCCCCGCGGAAATGTGCCGCGTCAACCCAGCCGTAGCGGACGACAGGAAGGTGTCCGCCACCAGAGAAATCCGGTTCCGAAAACGGGTAATCCTGTTCCTTCAGGCCGCCGTTTCTCGAAGGGTGTGACAAATTCCACCTGCAAACGCTCACGCGCCAAAAACTCTTGCCAGGAAAAGCATCCGCATCGGGATACAATCCGCTGGCCCCAGAGCGTGTCCGTCAGATCATTGCCGCTCTTGACCAACTCTATCCCAACGTGACCTGTGCGCTCACTCATCGCAGCGCCTGGGAATTACTGGTGGCCACGATTCTTTCCGCCCAGTCCACCGACGTGCGGGTGAACATGGTCACACCCGGGCTTTTTGAGAAGTATCCGACGGTTCAGGATTTCGCGGCTCTTGAACCCGAGCAGTTACAGCCGGACATTTACTCGACCGGCTTCTTCCGCAACAAGTCGAAATCGGTGGTAGGCGCGGCGCGAAAGATCGTCGCGGACTTTGGTGGGAACGTTCCCGAAACCATGGAGGAGCTGCTGACCCTTCCCGGAGTGGCTCGCAAAACCGCGAACGTCGTGCTGGGAACCTGGTTCAAGAAGAATGATGGAGTCGTCGTCGATACCCATGTGACCCGTATTTCACACCGGCTCGAACTGACCAGGCAGGAAGACGCGAAAAAAATAGAAGAGGATCTGATGCGCATCATCCCACGCCAGCGCTGGACAGATTTTTCTCATGAGGTGATCTGGCACGGGCGGAAACTTTGCATGGCCCGCGGTCCCAAGTGTGCCGATTGCGCGCTGGAGAAGCTGTGTCACGCCGCCGACAAGACCTGGTCAACGGTTGAGATTCACAAGGACGCACGGCCTTAAGGATTGCCAGATCGGGCGCGCGGCAAAACATCTCCATTCGCTATTCGCGGTCGAATTTCACTTCGACTAGCTCGCGGGTCTCGTGGGATGCCCGCTCCCATCTCCATTGCCGAACGGCATTCGCAGCCGGTTGTGCCAGAACCGGATGGCCGCCCTTTACCTCGACCGCCTTAACACTGCCTTCCGGAGAAACGACAGCCTCGATCTTGACCACTCCTTGCAGCGCCATAGCTGCGCGCCAACGCTGGGTAAGTTGGAGCCGTCCGGGCTACCAGCACGCGCGCACCCTCCACTTTTTGTTGCACTTGCGAAGATGCAAAAACGATTAGGGAGCACAGCACGGCGAGCGCGGTAAACCAGGACGGATAGCGTTCAGACAAGAGCCCCATAAATTAAGTTGTTCCGGACTAAACTCAATCTTCAATCTAAGGGGGCTCGTGCAGTAGGTCACCAAGGTAACGGCACATCGCAGGCGGAGGTCTGCTCGCAGGCTCGCAGATATTTCCTGTGCTTTTTCTCGAACCTTCTTTCTAACCGCCGGTGTAGGAGAGTTCGACGACGGTGCAATCGTCGTTGAGCGGTGTGCCTCCGCAGAAATCGGCGACGGCGGCAAAGACGTCTTCCATCGAAGCGCTCTTCCCTGCCACGCGTTCGAGGCGTTCACTGTCGAACATATCTCCGCGGGCGTTCTCCGCTTCGGTGACGCCATCGGTCACCAGGATCATCCGGTCTCCCGGCCTCAGCTGGCAGCGGTCGCTCGAGTACGTCGCATCCGCCAGCAGGCCTACCGGTAGATTCCCATGAGCCGGCCGCAGCACCTCGTTGCCGCAGATCCACACCGGTGGAACGTGTCCGCAGTTGACGTATTCCAGATCGCCGTCGCTGCGCAAGCGCGTAATGATCATGGTCGCGTATTTCTCGCCGATGTGCTTGTAGGTGAAAAAGCGATTGACCGCGTCGACGATCTCCACCAGTGGCATGCCCGAAATCAGCTGCGAGTAGACCATGCCCTGGAGAATGGAAGCCAGCAGCGCGGCCGAGACTCCTTTGCCGCTGACGTCGGCGAGGACGACCGCTAGGCCTTGCGGCGTGTTTACGGCTTCGAAGAAATCGCCTCCGATTTCCTTACAAGACAGGTTGCGTCCGTTCACCCGCGCAAAAGGAACTTCCGGCAGAGTCACCGCTAGCAGACGCTGCTGAATCGAGGCTGCGATCGACAGCTCTTGCTGATAGCGGCGTCCGGCTTCTTCGGCTTGCACCAGGCGCGCGTTCTCGATCAACTGCGCAGCTTCCATCGCGATCGCCCGCAGAATATCGTGGCTGACGCTGGTGATATCGCGCGAAGCAAAGCGCGAATCGACGTAAAGCGCGCCCATCACTTCTCCGCCCGCCGGTTGGTCGGCGCGGCTGGCTTGGACGAGCGGCTTGCGCAACGGCATGCAGATCACGGTTCGCAGATCGAAGGCAACGATGCTTTTCCTCTCCTTCACATCCAGCATCTGACTGGTGTCGGTAATCAGGTACTCGGAGTTCGAGGTCAACGCGCCTTCAAGCACCGAACGGGAAATTGTCTTGTCGTCAAGCAGCGGCTCGCCCGTCCTGTTGCGGCCGGCGGCGAGCGTCAACGTGCCGTTGAGATCGCGCAGGAAGATGTACCCGCGTTCGGCTTGCGTCAGTTTCAGCGTGGCCTCGAGCAGCGTGACCAGGATTTCATCGAGCACGCCGATAGTGTTCAGCTTGCGCGCCGCCTCCATGAACAGCGTGAGCTTTCTCCAGGTCGCTCGCCTCCGGCGCAATCTGGATGCCCGAGATCTGGCTCAGAAACTCCCGCGCCGTGTTCGAGCTCGTATGCAGCGGATGGAAAATCAGATAAGCGATGTCGCGCGCGCCAAACTCCAGCCGGTCGTTGCGCTGCAGCTTGTGGCGATCCACTTTCTCGCCGTTGACGAAGGTGCCGTGCTTACTGCCAAGGTCGACAACAAAAAATTCGCCGTTCTCTGAAACGATCGTGGCATGCTCGCGCGATACGCGCGGGTCGGCGATCACCAGGTCGCGATCCACCTTGCGGCCCACGGTGTAGGGCGTGTGATTCAGCGACAGTGTCTGCTGATCATTACCCTGTACGAAGATCGCGATGGGGAAGATGCTGGATATGCCCGAATGCGACGTAGCCGACATGTACCCTGGACTCTCCTCCGGCCGTCATGTCAATACAGCAGCCGGTACCCGGCATGGGCTCAAAGCATTCTACGACGAGCCCGGCTCTGACGGTGCAGTAAAAGTCCTCTGATAATGGCAAACCAGCATCAGGGCCGCCATTGCCATGGGGGTCTGGAGTACGGTCCAGAAAGGAATTGCCCAGCCCCGTTCCACCTGTTCCGGCCGCAAAAGAAAGGAAAGCCCCGCCAGCGGAATACACGATATCCACGGCCAGGCGATCAGTCCTGCCGTGAATACCGGCAGGACGCGGTTAGCGACGCTTCCCTGCCAGATCGCCCGGCCCTCCTTGAGCATGATCAGCACCGCCGGCACCAAGAGCACCTGATTATAGGGGCCGTAGGTAGGCACGATCAGGACCGTGGTGGCCAGCACCAGACTAAGCGTGAGCGCAAAAGCGTTGGTATTCGCCGCCTGCCGGCGATCTCTCCAGCAAGCCACTATCATGAGCGCGAACGCCAAAAATTCGAGCGCCCGGCTCCAGGGAGCGCCCATCAACTCGTCCATCACCGACATTTCCCCGGTATAGCTCCGGTATTCCCGAATCGCCTGCCAGAAGCGGAGAATCCAGTGCGGCAGGTACCACTCCGAGGCCGCACACAGGATGGCCATCGTGAGCAGAAATGAAGCAGCCCAGCGGTAGCGCCGCCGCCATTCAGCCAGCGTCCAGATCATCAGCCAGAGCAACAACAGCCAGACCAGTTGCGGCTTGATGGTAGCCAAAGCCAGCGCAACACCGGCCGCAAAAGGGCGGTCCGACACCAGCAGCGCCAGTGCCATCGCCACCAGGGCAGCCACCAGAAGCGTCATTTGCTGAAGCTTGAGTCCCTGCATGACAGGCAGGCTGCCGATAATGAAAATGACCAGGCTCACCTGCACCCACAATGGCGCGGACCAGCGCAGCACCCGCAGCCACAGCGGAATGCTGGCTACGGTGAGCCCGAGCAAGACCCAGGAGAATACTGTGCGCACCGTCTCAAATGAAAGATGGACGGTCGGAGACAAGAAAGAAGGCAACGTAAACCGGATAGTAGAATCCCTGCTGGTAATTTCGACCTCCGGGCCGGTCCGGATCAAGCGGGCGTCCGAAGAAGCCGGCCTGCGCCTCGCGCGTGACTTCGGCACTGTATGGGTCTCGCCCATGCAGCAGAAGTTCTCGAGCACCAAGCCAACGCGGATAGAGATCGGAAAGATTTCCCCGCGGCCGCCCGTGGGCTGCGGCATCGGAAATCTGATATGGAATCAGCACACGGTTGGCATACAGCCAGACGCCGGCGGCACAGACAGCCGCTGCCAGAACCAGCCAAAGCGGCTTATAGGAAATGCCAGGTCGCATCGTGATATTGGTCGTAAAATCTAAGCATCTGGATGTTACCTCGCTGACGCCTCGCCATACCACTCAAGCCACCGGCACGACCGCATCCCCGTATCCATACTTCCAGCAGATCCAGCCCACCATCGGAATCCACCACCAGGGATTCAGCCATGGCCAAATCCACGAGCTCATGAACAGGATGGCGTACACCACGGTGAACAGGGCCACATCCAAGCGCATCTCCGATCGCGTCGCCGACCCGGGTGCCGAGAATAGCATGAGCACGAGCGGCAGCAGCAGTGTCAGATCATGGATCACTGCATGATAGCCAACCAGAATGCACGTCACGCTTGCCACTGCGAACACGAAGCGAGTGTCGGTTGCTCGCCTCCCAACTTTCCACAACACGATGCCGAGCACGGCCGCAGCACACACAATCGCCGCCACGGTCACAAAGTTTCCACTGCTTCCGCCACTCTTGCCCGCAAGTTCGGCAATCAACCCGCGGAGGTTTGGCATTTCCGCGATCGGTGTACCGGCTGCGCCATGATTGTCCGCATTAACAACAAAGCGCCCGTAGTCAGCGATCCCATGCCATCCCGTCATCATCGCCCAGATCGCCACCAGCACCGCCGCCACTGGACAAAAACCCAACCACAGTCGCGGCCGTCGCACCGCCAGGATCAGCGCCAGTGGAAGCACTAGATGGAACTTGAACAACCCGCATCCCAGCGCCGCACCTGCCAAAACAACGCGGCTCCTCGCCAGCAAGAACAGGCCTAAAGTCACCAGCAGCAGAAGCAGAACCGAATCCTGCCCTTGAATCAATGCCCTGATAGCCGGAGCGAAGGCGGCCACACTCAAAATCAAGAACAGCGGACTCAGTCGCTCCGTTTCCGCGAACGCCTTTCTGACCATCACGAAACTCAGTATCATCATGACGAAATTCAAGAAGATCCAAACCACGTACGCCGGAAAATAACTCAGGTATGTCAAGGGCACGAACAGCAGTTCCTCAAACGGAGGATGTAAGTCGTGCAGTTGCGCCGCCTGGCCCGCGCGGACCATCTCGGCTCCGTGGTAAAACACGGTGAAATCCTGATATCCATTTCGTAAGAACCAAACAAGGTGCAGCACGCCGACGAAGCTAAGCAACGTCAGCGCAAGAAGAAAAATGCCTGCCAGTCGTTCCTTGCTTCGATTAAGTTCGGCTGACGTCATTAAGGAGTCCTCCAGAAGTCCCCGATTCTATAATTGCCGGGTCCGACATTCATGATCCCTCTTGCACACAAGCGCGTGCTGTTCGCCGCGATCCTCTTCTTCGGGCTGCTGGCCATGACCGCTCGCAGCGCTACCGATCCCGATCTCTGGTGGCATCTGCGCACCGGACAGTGGATCGTAGAAACCGGCCACGTCCCCCACTCCGACCCTTTTTCCTTCACTCGCGCCGGGCATCCCTGGGTATCGCATGAGTGGTTGTCCGACGTCGTATTTTACGAACTCTGGAAACACGGCGGCGCCGCCGCGCTGATCGTGTTCTCCGCCATCATTACCACCGCTGGCTTTATCCTGCTCTATCTGCGTTGTCCCGGAAGACGGCACTGGGCAGCGGCCGCGACCGCCCTCGGCGCTCTAGCTTCTGCCCCCTCTTGGGGCGTGCGGCCGCAGATGTTCACCTTTACCCTCGCCAGCCTGCTGCTCTGGCTCCTCGAACGTGGCACAGATAAAGATAAAGATACAAATACAAATAAAGACCAGCCCAGACTCCTGCTTTGGATACCACCTCTGTTTCTCCTCTGGCTGAATCTCCACGCCGGGTTCGCGCTCGGCCCCGCGCTGTTGTTGGCCTACGCCGTCGGCCTGCTCCTGGAAACTGCTGTCGGCAACACGCCGTGGCCGGAAGCCCGCCCCCTGCTCCGGCGCCTGCTGCTGATTCTGCTGGCCTGCTTAGCGCTCGTGCCGCTCAACCCCAGCGGCCTGCAACTCTATCGTTATCCGTTCGATACTTTACGTTCGGCCGGGATGCGGTCGTTCATTGTGGAGTGGTTCTCGCCCGATTTTCATGAACCGCTTTATCTCCCATTCCTGGTGGTATGGCTGCTGCTTCTGACCGTTCTTGCCAGTTCCCGCTGGCGGCCCAAAGGACGCGTCTTCGTCCCTCTGCTCCTCACCTCTTTCGCCGCTCTCGACGCCGTCCGCCACATTCCCATTTTCATTTTGGTGGCCATACCCGTGATCGCCGCCGCTATCCCGCTCCATGCCGCCCCCGTAGCGACTACACGACGGCCTCCGGCATCCCCGCGGTTCCGGCTACTTTTCAATCTCGTCATTCTTCTCCCCATCGCTCTGTTTGCCTTGGTAAAGTGGGTCAGTTTGGCTCGCAGCCAGGACGCTCGCGAGGCCGAGCTGTTTCCCAAGAAAGCCGTCTCGTTCCTGCTGGCTGGCAACTACCCCCATAAACTTTTCGTTTACTACGACTGGGGAGGCTATGCTATCTGGCGGCTCTATCCCGAGTATCGCGTATTCGTGGACGGCCGCGCAGACCTCTACGGCGACGATCTTCTCGGCCAATTTAAGGCTGTGGTTCGGCTCCAGACCGGCTGGCGGGACATTCTTGACCGCTGGCAGGTAGAGACCGTACTTGTGCCCCCTTCCAGTGCCGCCGCCCAGGCCCTCCAGAACGACCCCAACTGGCATGCCGCATTCAGCGACTCTAAGGCAATAATCCTGGTCCGGACCTACCCCGCCCCCAAAATTACTGAAAATCTCGATGTTTACCTGGCCCCAACCGACTAGGACTGAAAAAATGTTTCCCAGAGCCATCCCGAATCTGCGAAACTAGGGCGCAGATAGGGAGTGGTTACAACCCTCCCTCGAATCGGGACTTTCTGACATAAAGCCCGAAGGAGCCCTGAATGACAGATTTGGCTAAACTCTTGTGGCGCAATGACGAAGGGCAGGACATCGCGGAATACGCCGTGATGCTGGCCGTGATTCTGGTGATCGTGATCGGAACCGTCCGTCTGATCGGCGGCAACGCCAACAACGTGTTCTCGTCGGTAGCTAGCTCAATCGGAAACTAGTAGGCCACCACGGGCCCGCGATGTGCGTCCCGCGAGTGGAACTTAGTCCGCTGCGGTGATTGATGAGTCTGGAATCGCGCCCGAAGGAGAGGAATGAACCGAAGCCGTTTGTTGATGATCGGAGGCTTGGCTCTCGCTGTCGGCCTGCTTGTCAGCTATAGCGTCTATAGCCGGTTGCGGAACTTCGCCGGCGCCAACACCACTGAGCGCGGAGTGCGGGTCGTGGTGGCTGCCCGCGATATTCAGGTCGGGGTCAAATTGGCAGCCGACGATGTCCGCACCATCACTCTGCCCCAATCCTCGGCCCCTCCGGGAGCGTTCGCCGACCCATCGAAGGTTCTAGGTCGTGGCGCGATTCTGCCCATGAGCAACGGCGAATTTATTCTGCCCAGCAAGTTGGCGGCGCTTAACGCCGGAGCCGGTTTGCCCTCGCTCATCCCGCCCGGAATGCGCGCCGTTTCGGTGCGCGTCAACGATGTGGTTTCGGTGGCGGGATTTGTACAACCGGGCACTCGCGTCGATGTTCTGGCTACCGGAAATCAAGGCAGCAACGACCGTCAGACCAACACTGTTCTGGAAAACGTCGCCGTCATCGCTGTCGGCAAAAACCTGGACAGGAATGCTCCTGCGGACACCCCAACCGCCTCTGTGATTACCCTCCTGGTTTCTCCCGATGACGCCCAAAAACTGGCGCTAGTCTCGCAAGAGGGCCGCATTCAACTTTCTTTGCGCAATCCGCTGGATACTAAAAAGGGAGGCATTGGCGCCACCCACAGCAGTTCGCTGTACCTGGGCGACAAGCCAGTGGTCACCGAGTCGAAACCGAAAGTCCACCGCGTGGTAGCCAAAGTTCCGGCGGCTCCGCCAGCGCCCTATCAGGTGGAAATGATTCGTGGCAGCAAACGGGATGAGACCAAGTTTGAAGAAAACAAGTGAGCCGCCGATACCCGAACCACTCGCATCCATTCTTTTCTGCGATGGATCTGCCTTCGCCGGTTCTGCCTTCGCTGGCTCTGCTTTTGATAGAGCTGCCCGTGTATACTCGCCGAGGTCCGAATTCATGAAAGCTCTTACCCTGGTCGCAGCCGTCGTACTTCTCGGCGCGACCTCTCTGATCGCGCGCACCACAGCTCCAGAGGGTATTCCACGAGCGGATCCGGCAACTCAGAGCGCTCCTTCTCAGAATCAGGACACTGCGCCCGCCGCGCAACCCTCCACCCAACCCACTTCCGCACCCAGCCAGAGCGTTACCGCCGGTGCAGCCCCGCTGCGTGTGATGGTGGGAAAATCCCTCCTGATCAACACTACCGAACGGCTGAAGCGCGTCTCGGTCACCGACCCTTCGGTAGCGGATGCGGTGGCCGTTACTCCAACCCAGGTCCTGGTCAATGGACTCTCTCCCGGTGAAGTTTCGCTGCTGATCTGGGATGAACTGGAGCGCTCTCGCAGCTTCGACCTTCGGGTGGATGTCGATATCACCGCGGCCACCGAAGAAATGCACCGCCTTTTCCCGGATGAGCAGATCAACGTGACTCCCTCGCGTTCCGCGATTGTTCTTTCGGGTCACGTAACCACCGAGGACGTCTCCAAACATGCGGGCGCGCTGGCCTCGGCGTACTCCAAGAATGTCGTCAACGTGCTGACCTTCGGGCCCGTCGGCGCCGACGAAGTCCTGCTCGAAGTCAAGTTCGCCGAAGTGGACCGCACGGCGCTGCAACAGTCGGGAGCGAATCTGTTTATGCCGGGACTGGGAAACACGGTCGCCACCAGCCAGACCGGGCAGTTCGGCAGCGTTAGCATCACCCAGACGCCCGCGAGCGTGACCTCGACCTCGTCTTCGACCACGGTCACGCCGGCGACCACGACCACCACCATCAGCAACTTTTTGAATCTTTTCGTGGCCCGCACCGACATCAACCTCGGAGCGGTGATCGAGGCCCTGCATCAGAAGAATCTCCTGCAGATTCTCGCCGAGCCCAACCTGATCGCGTTGAATGGCAAGGAAGCCAGTTTCCTGGCTGGCGGAGAATTTCCCTTTCCTGTGGCCCAGCAAAACGCCAGTGGAATCGCCACCGTCACCATTCAGTTTCGCGAGTTTGGCGTGCGCTTGAAGTTCACTCCCGTGATTCAGCCCAATGGCAACATCCACCTCCACGTCGCTCCCGAGGTGAGTACGCTCGACTTCGCCGATGCCGTCACGGTGGCTGGAACCACCATCCCCGCCATCAGCACGCGTAAGGCGGAAACCGAATTCGAACTGCAAGACGGCCAGAGCTTCGTCATCGCCGGTCTGCTCGACAACCGGGTTACGGACATTGCCAACAAGATTCCGGGGCTGGGTGATATCCCCATCCTGGGCAATTTTTTCAAGAGCAGGAGCACCCAAAAGAGCAACTCGGAATTGATGGTACTGTGTACCGTGCATCGGGTTTCGTCCAGTACCCAGACGCCGAAACTGCCCGGGGCTCCGGAGCCGTATTTGGACCACAGTAAGTTCGACGCCAAAAAACCCGGAGCCGATAAGTAAACTCGAGTGACCGGGTGATCGGCTTCAGATGACCCGATGATGAGATGGCCCGATCAGAGGTGGGGGATAAATCATGCCGGAATTGTCAGTAGCCGTATTCGCCACGGACAATGACCAGCGCGCGGTGCTGCAGGTTCTGGTGGATGGCACCACCATCGCCCGCACCGTCTGCAGCAACCCCACCATGCCCTTGGCCGCCAATGACCCGGTCATCCGCAGAACCCGAGCCTTTGCCCCCGATGTGATTATGGTGGACATCGCTAGCGATGGCGTTACCTCGGCGCTGCGCGCGGTCGAGTTGCTCCACCAGGAACTTCCTGAGTCCGCCGTGTTCGTCGTCGGCCCCATGACTCAGCCCCAGTTGATCGTCAGTGCCATGCGGGCGGGAGTGCGCGAATACATTGAGCGCCCCACCACCACCACCGATCTGGTGGAAGCCTTCGCCCGCCTCACCAGCACCCGCCGCAAGCCGGGGCGCGAAGGTGCACGGGGAAAGGTGTTCACCGTCGTCAACGCCAAAGGCGGCAGCGGCGCCACCACCGTCGCCGTCAACCTGGCTCTGGCCTTGCAGTCGGTTCACCACAGCACCGCACTGGTCGACTTGGCGCCCCTCGGCCATTGCGCCCTCCACCTCAATCTGAAACCGGCGTTCACCGTTTCCGACGCGCTCACCAATCTGCATCGCCTGGACTCGTCCCTGCTCGACAGCTTCATGGCGCGCAACGATCGCGGATTGCAGTTGCTGGCCGGCCCTGCGGCTCCCACCGCCATCGAACCTTCCGCTGCCGATTTTGCCCGCCTGTTTGACACCATGGTTGGCCTGTTTCACTACATCGTGGTTGACGCTTCCTCGCGCCTCGACAGCGCCACTCGTCTGATCAGCAATCTTTCGGAGAAAATTCTGCTCATCGCCCACGCCGATGTTGCTTCCCTGTGGAGCGCGGGAAGAGTGGCCCAGTATTTAGGCGAGAGCGGATCGCGCGACCGTTTTGCCTTGGTCTTGAACCGCTATCGCAAGGTGGCTGGCTTTAATGAAGCTGAGACCGAGGCCGCCATCGGAGCCCCAGTGGTCTGGCGCATTCCCAATCAGTACTTCGCCGTCTCCAGCGCCATTGATCGCGGCGTTCCCTTGATGCAGCAGGGAAACACCGACATTGCCCGCTCCATTGCCGGCCTCGCGGAATATTTGACCAAGGACGATTTGGAAGTCAAGCGCACCGCCTGGTCGTTGTTTAAAACGGTGTAAATTAGCTCTCAGCTCTCAGCCTTGCTGTTCAAGGGCCAGAAGCTAACAGCCTGAAAGCTGTTAGATTTTATGGCCAATCTCCAAGCCTTCGAACGCAGCGAGTACCAACAGGTCAAAGCCGACCTGCACCGCAAGATCCTCGATCGCCTCGACCTGGAAAAACTCGGCCGCACCACCGGAGATTCGGCGCGCGAAGAAGTTCTCATCCTCATTCGCAGTTCCGTGAACAGCGAGGCCGTCCCTCTCAGCTTCGCCGAGCGCGAGCAGTTGTCGCGCGAGATCCTCGACGAAATTTTCGGCTTGGGCCCGCTCGAGCCCCTGCTCAAAGATCCCACCATCTCCGATATTCTCGTTAACCGCTTCGACCGCGTCTATGTCGAGCGTGCCGGCAAGCTTGAAATCACCGGCCTTTCGTTCAAAGACAACCAGCATCTGATGCAGATCATCGACCGCATCGTCTCCCGCATCGGCCGCCGCGTCGATGAGTCTTCGCCCATGGTCGATGCCCGCCTCCAGGACGGCTCCCGCGTCAACGCCATCATTCCGCCCCTCGCCCTCGACGGTGCCTGCCTCTCCATCCGCCGCTTCGGCCGCGATCCCATCACCGCCCGCAACATGATCGAGAACAAAACCCTGACCGAGCCCATGCTCGAAATGCTCTCGGCCATGGTCAAAGGCCGTCTGAACCTGATCATTTCCGGAGGAACCGGCGCCGGCAAAACCACGGTTCTCAACGTCCTTTCCGGATACATCCCGAATTCCGAGCGCATTGTAACCATCGAGGACGCGGCCGAACTGCAGCTCAAGCAGGAGCACGTGGTCCGCCTCGAAACTCGCCCTCCCAACATCGAAGGCAAAGGTTCCGTCCGCATGCGCCAGCTCGTCATCAACAGCCTCCGCATGCGTCCCGACCGCATCGTGGTCGGCGAGGTGCGCGGTGAAGAAGCCTTCGACATGCTTCAGGCCATGAATACCGGACACGAGGGTTCGCTCACCACCGTCCACGCCAACTCGCCGCGCGATGCCCTGGCTCGCGTCGAAAACATGGTTTCCATGGCCAACTTGAATATTCCCGAGCGCGCCATTCGCCAGCAGATTTCGAACGCCGTCCACGCCGTTGTCCAGGTCGCGCGTCTCTCCGACGGTTCGCGCAAGGTGATTACGATCTCCGAGGTCACGGGCATGGAAGGAGAGATGATTGCCCTGCGTGACGTTTTCGTTTTCGACCGCAGCGGCATTGACGAGAGCGGCAAGGTGCGCGGCGTCTTCCATTCCACCGGCCATCCCCCGCATTTCGCCGAGCGCCTGGCCACCGCCGGTTGCCGCCTCAGCCCCAAGCTCTTCGAGTCCCGGATGGAGGTCTAGCGGATGCAGCTCCTCATCGCCTTCCTGGTGTTTATGGTGGTCACGCTGGCGGTTTTTACCGCCGTGTCTTTGTTTGACCAGCGCAAGGCCCGGGCCCGCGTTCTCCGCGATCGCCTCGCCACCGTGCAGGAGCCGGCAGCCGCGCCCTCGCCGGACTTGGCTCTTCTCCGCGACGAAGTCCTCAGCCGCATACCCGCTTTCGACACCCTTCTGCGCCGCTCCGAGCGCGTCTCCCATCTGCAAAAAATGCTGGCGCAGGGCAACGTGGATGCCCGCGCCGGAAACTTCCTCATGCTGTGCGCCGTGTCGGCCGTGGTCCTCGCGGTCATCGCCTTCTTCGCTGGCGGCAACATTATGTTCGGCTGGGCCGGCGCGCTGCTCGGATTTTTTGTTCCCTACGCCTATGCCTCGCACATGCGCACCAAACGCTTCCAGAAGTTCGAGGAGAAGTTCCCTGAAGCCATCGACACCCTGGCCCGCGCCGTTCGCGCCGGACACGCCTTTACCACCGCCATCGAGATGATTGCCAACGAAGTCGCCGAGCCCGTCGCCGGAGAATTTCGCCAGCTCTTCGAGGAACAGAAATTCGGCCTTCCCGTGCGCGACGCCCTGCTCAACCTCGCCGACCGCGTTCCTCTGGTCGACGTGAAATTCTTTGTCACCGCGGTCATGCTGCAGCGTGAAACCGGCGGCAATCTCGCCGAGATTCTCGACAACCTTTCGTACGTCATTCGCGAGCGCTTTAAGATCCAGCGCCAGGTCCGCGTCCACACCGCCCAGGGACGTCTCACCATGGTCCTGCTCATGGCTCTGCCACCCACCATTGTGGTGGTCATGCAGTTGCTCAACCCGGGATTCATTCGCCCGCTGTTCACCGACCCCCTGGGCCACGCCTTGATCGTAGGTGGCATCACCTTGCAGACGCTAGGGCTATTTTTTCATTCGCAGAATTATCAGGATTCAAGTTTGAAGTACGAGTTCTCAGTTCTCAGTTGTTAGTTCTCAGTAAAACCGGCGAACCGCAGCCATTTGCTTTTACTGAGAACTGAGAACTGACAACTGAGAACTAAAGATTCATAAAGGTCTGATTCATGACGCTGCCGCTGGCGCTCTCCATCTTCGTCTTTCTGACCATCGTAGTGGTGGTCTTCGCCTTTGGAGCAGCCACGGTTGCGCCCTCTTCGGTGCTCGGATCCCGCCTCCGCGAAATCGGCTGGCAGCGCCCCAAAGCTCCCGCAAAGCCCGCCATGCGCGAGCGCATGCAGCAGGCTCTCGATCCCTTCAGCCGCGCCTTGCCCGTCTCCCCCACCGACGTTTCCAAAACCCGCGCCTGGCTGATTCAGGCCGGATATCGCAGCCCGCAACACGTCACCATCTATCGTGGCTTGCGCGTCCTGTTCGCCGCCCTTGCCTTTTTGTCGGTTTTTCTCTTTACCGGCTTTAATTCCCCCCTGCTGCTCGTCGGCACCGCCGCGTTTGGCTTTTTCCTTCCAAGATTCATGCTGAAAAAGAAGCTGGAGGAACGCCAGCGCCGCATTCGCCTCGCCCTTCCCGATGGACTCGATTTGACCGTCATCTGCGTGGAAGCGGGCTTGTCTCTCGATCAAGCCATGATGCGGGTCGGCCAGGATCTGAGCACTGCGCACCCGGAACTGAGCGCTGAATTCCACCTCTTCGATCTGGAAACGCGCGCCGGAAAACCGCGCGTCGAAGCCCTCCGCAACCTCGCCGAGCGCACCGGAGTCGACGACATTCGCTCGCTGGTTTCAACCCTGATTCAGACCGACCGCTTCGGAACCAGCGTCGCCCAGGCCTTGCGTGTCCATTCCGATTCCCTGCGCACCGAGCGCCGCCAGCGCGCCGAAGAACAGGCCGCCAAGACCACCGTCAAGATGATCATTCCCCTGGTCCTGTTCGTGATGCCCTCCCTGATTTTCGTGACCGTCGGCCCGGCCGTAATTCAGTTGCTGCACATATTCACGCAGAAGAAGTGAATCCCTACACCGCCCGCCGAGAGGAGAGCGTATCAGGCCATCACGTTAGCGATGCTCCAAGATTCGTATCAGGCCATCGCTTTAGTCGATGCCACAGATCTCGGAAATTCGATGCCCCTTTAGGGGCTGGACGCAAATTCAGGGTGAATGAGGAGTTGTGATGCCCCCGCGCGGCCCCAAGGGATACGCTTTCAACCGCACCCGCACCACTTATCTCGCCACCGATCTAGCCATCGCCAGCACCCACTGGTCGCGCTTTCGCGGACTCATGGCCACCCACTCCTCCCGCTTCCAACGCGGCCAGGGATTATGGATTAACCCCTCCCACGGCATCCACACCTTCGCCATGCGCTTCCCCATCGACGCCGTCTACCTCGACCGCGACCGGATTGTCATCCACACGGAAGAGGACCTGAAACCCTGGCGCCTGGCCGCAATTCGCATCCAAGCCGCGTCGGTGCTCGAGCTTCCGGCCGGAACCATCCGCGACTCCCAAACCGCGCTAGGCGACCAGGTAGATATTTCTTTCGAACAACGTCCGATTCACACCCAAGCCGCCTGAAGCACGCAGCGCTGCGTTCATCACAAATCCCGTAGGGACGGACGCATTCGTCCGTCCCCTTTGTGACCAATCTCCAACTTGTCATCCTGAGCGGAGTAGGGACTTCACGAAGTGAAGCCCCTGCGGAGTCGAAGGACCCCTACACCCTTCTCGGGACGGGTGGCTCTGGGGGCTGGCCCACCCTTTCACTCGTCTTAACTCTTGAGGGGTGCCCCGTCCTTGTCGCGTTTTCTGCGACAGGGCGGGGCTCTTGACTTCCTATCTCCACCACGGCTCCCATCTATTCTCTCTTCCAGGCGCGTGGCCGATATCCCGGTGGGAAATTCGGAGACAGACGGGACGTTCCCCAACCCCCAGAAACCAGGCAACCGTTTTGGGCCGGGTGCCCCACGTTTCGCGGCGGAGCCCACCGCCCAGCCCCGGAGGGGCGTCCAAACTTAGCCCCGCGCTTCAGCGCGGGGTAGCGCACCATCGTGACCCAAGTCCCGTAGGGACGACCGAAACGCGTGGAAGGGCACGGCACTAAGGAAAACTCAGGTCTTGATTTCGTTTTGAAAGGGCACGGCTTTAGCCATGCCGTAACGACCATCCCCACCATCGGCTTTAGCCGCCGAGGCTAACCGCCGGGTGCCCCATCCTAACGTCGCGCCTTTTGCGACGTTAGGGTGGGATTCCACGTCAGCCGAGCGCTTGGGGGTCTCCGAACCTTGCGAGATCGAGCGAGTCGCGGGGATCATCGGCTCACCACGCGCTGACTTCATCTCTGGGCCAGCAAGGATCCTAAGCCGCAGGCAACCGTGGAATCCCACCCTTCACAAAACGAAGGGCGGGGCACCCGGCTTATAAACTCACACCCAGCTTACTTGCAATTCATCGTCGTATCTGAGGCCCTCCAAGATGCCGACCGCTGTAAATTCAGGCAAGAGAACGCCCGTTATTTTCCGGTGAGGATCATAGCCAGGATATGAGACCTCCATGATTCGCCAAAAATCTTTCGCGAGGTCTGGTTCGAGGCAGGTGGCAATGCTGCAGAGGAATTCATAGACCTCTTCATAGTCATTGAGCACTCTTTCCGGCTCATACTGGCGCGCCAGTACTTCAAAGCGCTTCGCGATATGATCGCCGGGGTCTCGGAACAAAGGCCTCTTGCCCTCGAAATATACGATTTCCGTCTGTTCCCTTTCTGGGTCGATGTTGCCATGGATCACATTATTTCTCCTGTCCATGATCCTTTTGAAGTTCTTGTATGACGATGCATTGTGTAGTGCACCCCAGTAGAACTGGACACAGAAGTTAGTTAGGCTTGGGGCCTCCGCCAGGAGGCGAGAATGTCGAGAAAGCCGAGAGTCCAGAGAACCCGGAAGAGAAGTGGCAGATTGTGTTGGAAGGTTTGAAGAGCGGCAACGTGGCAGAGACGTGCCGCAAGTATGAGATCGCTCCGAATCTCTATTACCGCTGGAAGGACGAAGTGGAAGCGGGAGCCAAGGCTGCGCTTGGGGGGAGAAGCGCAGCCGCGCAGCCCGATGCCGAGCAGGAGAAGCGCATCAAGCAACTGGAACGGGCGCTGGGCCGGTCGCACTTGCAGATCGAGATCTTAAAAAACGTGCTGGGCGAGTGAGCTGCGGGCCAGCGCATTCGTCGGCACGGGAGTTAGTGGCCCAAGGGAAGGAAGCCAAGCTAGTGGCCGAGACGCTTCAGATCAGCCGGTCGAGCCTCTACTATCGGCGGCAACCGCGGTCCAGTCGTGCGGATCGCTCGCGCGATCCGGAGATCATCACGGCTTGCGGCGAGAAACCGGCCTACGGCTATCGTCGCGTGGTCTGGTGGTTGTGGCGGCATCACGGGTTGGTGGTCAACGGCAAGCGGGCGCTGCGCGTGATGCGAGAACGCGGACTGCTGGTGCGCCAGCGCCGTTTTCAGGTCTCGCGCAGAAAGGACTGGGGCAAGGTGGAAGCACTGCATCCGAATCACGTCTGGCAGTCGGACATGACCAAGGTGTGGGCCGGCCCGAGTGTGGGCTGGGCGTATCTGGTTTCGGTGATCGATTGCTGCACGCGGGAGATCGTCGGCTGGGACTTGAGTCTGCGCTGTCGTACGGAAGAGGCTCTATCAGCGCTCAACCGTGCCGTGCTGGAGGTTTTGCCTTTCGGTTCTCGTGGAACGGGTTTGACTTTGACGACCGACAACGGCACGCAGTTTACGTCAGCCCGTTATGTCGAAACCCTGAATCGGCTGGGCATCACGCATCGGCGCACGGCCTACAACCATCCCGAGGGCAACAGCTACATCGAACGGTTCCATCGCAGCTTGAAAGAAGAGGAGGTGTGGCTCAATGAATACCAGAACTTCGACCAGGCCGAGCGGAGCATCGCTCGTTGGATCGAGGAGTACAATCACGACCGTCCGCATCGCGGACTCCACGGACGAACCCCGCACGATGCTCGTGCACGGTTCGCCCTAACCCTTACTTCAAACACGGCCCCAAGTGTCCAGTTCTGAGGGGTGCACTACAAGGGATAACTCCAAGCAATTTCTATACAGCCTCGAAGACTGCTGCACGAATTGGTTAGCAATCCTCGTGTGTTGCTGCCTGTTCTCCTTTGAAGAATACGCAGGAAACTTGTAGGGGGAGAGCTTCTTAATACCCTTGGCGATGTCCTTGTGCAGATCCCCGCAGACCTCTGCTATTTCGACAAATTTGTTGGGAAATATCGCCCATTTTTCCAGCGAATTTAAGATTTCACTCTTCTCTTTGCCAATACGACCAAAATCAGATTTTATCTTCAAGATAAAATCTCGCCATTCGTTATCCGTTAGCTTTTCGGAAAGCAGGAAGTGAACTTCGCGGTACGTACCGCATACGTAAACGTCCTCGTCTGCCGCTTTTAGGTTGAAGTCCCAATGTATCCAGTTGTCGCTGTCGTCCTTCCGCAAAAAGTTCTGGAAGCCGTTTGGCTCGCCGAATCTAGCTTTCAAATAGCAGTACATATCCACAGGGGAGAGCTGTCGGCGAACAATAAGAACGGATTTGTTTGGTGCATCCCCAGAGTCTTTCTCTTCACTTTTGCTGCGAACCTTCTCGAAATAGTCGCGCATTTCCTGCTTTGTAAAGGCGCGCCACGCCTCGACATCCATACATTTCAGTCTGTTGACTGGCCCATTCATCGTCGGCTCAGGGCATCTCCCCCGAGGCCTACTTCCTCGGTTTGCCGTGGCACTTTCATCAGGGCATAGTACCCCACAAACGAAACCGCAAACCCCGCGAACCACGAACAATCGCACAGGACCCGCAGCGGAGGAACGACAAAGTCCCACCAGCGCCGTGGCGGGTGGCCGACTTCTCCGGCCTGTAAGTTTACTCCCACCTTATCTCTGGAATGCTGACCGAGAAATAACTGGGGGTGCGCCCCTTCTCGCGCTTTTCGAGAAGGGGCCTGCCGCGGGCGTCTTCACTTCTGATTTCGGAGCAGAACGCCCTTGACTCCCCTGTTAAAATACATTCATAGCAAACAAGCATTTGCCTCAGCCCCATCTGTTCCTTGACAACGAACCCAAGCAGTAATCGGTCATTGTTTCAGCGGCGCCCACCTCTTCGACCCGTTGATCGGGCCTCGCGCGAATAACTCCTTATTCCGGAATACTTTACCTATAAGTCCTTATTCCCCAAAGACCTGGCAGGAATTCTCCCCTAAGTCAATGATTCCAAAAGACCGGGGGGAGGGGGGGGTAGGGGTAGGGGTACCAACTAGTAAACACATCGCTTCGAATCTTCCCAGAAGCCGAAAAAAACACTAAGTTCCCCCAAAAAACCAGAGACCCTTCTGGCAAACTACTACTAATACGAATCCCCCAGAAACAACGCAGTCGAAATAATGTCCGAAGTTGTCACCATTCCCGAAACCGTTGATCGTTGGCCAAAGGATCAGTGGCCCGAACCGCCGCGCCTGCTGGTGGAATGGTCGTCGCGCTGGGAAGAGTTCAAGACCGCCTTCGGTCCAGCGCTCTCCCGCTCTCCGAAAGCCTTGGCCGGAGAAGCTCCCATTGGCATGTTCCCGTATCGCGGCATGCTAGCTTGCTGGCTGCTCGAGTGTCTGCTGCTGATCGCGGTCATCGTGCTCCCTGAACAGTACGCCAGTCTTCAGATTCCGCCCGCTCCCACGCGCCTGCACTGGGACGTGATCTACTACACCGGAGACGAACTGCCGCAGACTCAGGATCGAGGCGGCGCGCAAGCTGGCAAGTCCGGACGCGCCGGTGGTGAGCAAGCCCACCATCGCACCGAAACCATCCGCGTAGCGCGCGGCGAGAAGCCCAGCGAAAAGGTTGTAGACGCTCCCAAGATTAATCTGCCGCATTCCGATTCCGCCGTCGCTAATCTGCTAGCCTTCAAAGCGAATCCCGGACCACCGCCCGCCGAAGGTCTGCGTTCCACTCTCACCGCGCCTGCGCTGCCCGCAATGAGCGTAGTACAGCCCGCGCCGGAACTGAATTCATCGGCCAGCCGGAATCCAAACGCACTCACAACCAACGTCGTCCCGCCCGCTCCCGATGTTTCTCGATCCAGCACGCGCACTTCGCCAACGTTGAGCACGTCAATCGTTCCACCGGCGCCGAATGTCTCGCGAGACAAGATGCAAACCGCAAATCCCCCGATTGCCGGACAAACCGTCATCGCGCCGGCTCCGCGGGACGAGCAGCGCGACCTGGCCAGTTCCCGCGTGCCGACCACGCAAACCGTCGACGTGATTGCGCCCCCGGTTTCCGCGCCCCAGCGCGATGTGTCGTCCACGCCCAAGTTGTCGTTGCCCGCGCCCGCCGTGATTGCGCCACCGCCCTCGCAGGTCAGCCGCGATCTCAACAGTTGGGGAAGCTCCAACACAGGCGACTTGCGAGCAAAGCCGGTTCCTCCGCCACCAACCGCGTCTGGAGGAGGTTCACTGGCAAGATTGGGAGCAGCCCCGATTGCGCAGCAGGTTGTACCGCCTCCAGCCAGCATCGGCAGCGCAGGCTCAGGGAAGTCCGCAGCGCAAACCGCAGGTTCGCTTCTGGGCTCGGCCAACGTAGTGCCACCTCCACCAGGATTGGGCGGAGGCAAAGCCCTCTCGGGCAGCGGACGAGGCAACAAGGGAGCAGGAGCTGGTGGTCCGCTCGATCTCGGTTCTTCCGTAGCTCCACCAAGTAACGCCGGAGGAAATCCCGGAGCAAACGGAGTGGTGATGTCCAGCCAACCGGGAACCAAAGCTGGACTGCCGAACGCCGCCGGAGGAGCGCTCGCCATGTCTCCCAGCGGCACAGCCAAAAGCGGTCTCGGTGGCAGCGGAGGCGGAGCAGGCATAGGCAAAGGCAACGGTTCCGGCAGCGGGCTACAGGGAGAAGGTTCGGGAGCAGGCAAAGAAGGCACAGGCCGAGGCTCCGATCCCAACGCTCGCGGAGGGATTTCCCCATATCCAGGTCCCGGAGGTTCGGGAACCGGCGTGAGCGGCGCGCCCGCCGTGCCCGGCGTTTCCGTGCAAGGAGGCACGACGACCATCAATCTGCCCAGCTTCGGGTCTCCAGGCGATGCGGCCGCGACCGGTCCAGGCCGCTCTTCGACAAAGTCGCACGGAGGCCCGAGCTACACGGTAAAGGCGACCTCAAGCTCTGGAGGCGTATTCAATCGTTATGGCGAGTTGAAGGGTGACAACTACTCCATCTACATCGAAACGTCGCTAGGAACCGCAGTGATGCAATATGCTGATGCCGCCTCCGTTACGCACCCTTACCGCGAGGACCTCACCGCCCCTGAACCGATGCGCATAGATCTGCCTCAGGGACTGCGCACAACTCGCGTAGTATTCGCCTGCATCCTCGACCGCTCCGGAGTCTTAAAAGACTTGAAGGTACTCGAGCCCGGAGCCGCCGAAACCACCTCAAAGATTCTGGTGGCGCTGCACAGCTGGAAGTTCCGCCCAGCGTTTCGAGGAAATGAGCCGGTTGAAGTGAATGCGATTTTGGGATTTGGAGTGGATACGCGGTAGGGACCAGGGCTCACCGCAGAGATCGCGGGGAACGCAGAGCAAGCATCAGAAGTTGGATTCGCATCAGCGAGTTAGATTCGTATCAGGGTATCGCTTTAGCGATGCCGAACGTTCTGCTGGACTAAATGCCCCTTCAGGGGCTGGATACCGAAAAATCTTAGTACCCTTTTCGCTTGTCGACCACGGCCAGCAGCGACTGACCGTTCAGATAGCGCCGCAGATTCTCTGAGAACAGCGCGTAATGCCGCTCCCATAATTTGTCGGTCAGCGCCGCGGTATGCGGAGTAATTAGCAGATTGGGCAAGTCCCACAGCGGAGAATCGGCAGCCAGTGGTTCTTTGGGAAAGACATCGAGCGCCGCGCCGCCAATTTTGTTTTCCAGCAGCACAGCAGCAAGCGCGGCTTCGTCGACGAGTTGCCCGCGACCAACGTTGATCAAACATGCGTCAGGTTTCATCAGCGCCAAGCGTTCGGCATTAGCAATTGCCTTGGTGCTCGCCGTAACCGGCGCTGCCAGCACGATGTAGTCAGCCTGCCGAAAGAGTTCGTCGATTTGCGCTGGCCTGAAGACAGCATCCGCGCCTTCACTTCCCTTCTCCGGATGCTCACGCACCGCGATCACCCGCATGCCCAGAGCTTTCGCGCTCTTCACCACGGGCCGTCCGATGCTGCCGAGGCCGACGATTCCGACGGTTGCGCCGGCAACTTCTCGCACTCGCGGCAGCTCGTCCCACAGGATTTGCTGCCCCCAAATGTGCTTCTCCTGCAAGCGCACCGAGCCTGCAATTTTCTTGGCCAGCGCAAAGATGAGCGCGATGACGTGCTCCGCCACCACCGGCCCGTGCACTGCGCGCGCGTTGGTGAGGGTAATGTCGCTGTTGACGAGTTCGGGAAAGATCAACTGATGAACCGCGGCTGCTGGAGAGTGAATCCATCGCAGCTTCTTCGCCGCCGCGATCTGCTCTGGACGCATCGACCATGCGACCAGGATTTCAGCATCAACGATTTCTTCATCCATGCGCTGGTAGTCGGGAAGGTGAACGACTTCGATTTGCGGGAACTCGCGCCGCAAGCGCTCCACAAACCAGGATGGAGCGTTCCACTGGTCAAAAGGATGGCGAACGCAAATCAAAATCCGGATCGGGCGATCGGGTGATCGGGTCATCGGGCGATCTGAAGATTCTTGACCCGCAGATCGGCGCCCGTCATCTCTTTCGGTTCGGTAATCCCCAGCATTCCCAGAATCGTGGGCGAGATATCCCTAAGCGAGCCATTGGGCTTGAGTGTGAATTGCTTCGCATCCTCCGCCAGCACAATAAACGGCACTGGATTCGTCGTGTGCGCCGTGTGCGGACCGCCGGTTGCAGGATCGATCATCATCTCAGTGTTGCCGTGGTCGGCAGTAATCAGCATCGCCCCGCCCTTGGCACGAACCGCTTTCTCGATCTCGCCCAGGCAAGCATCGACGGTCTCGACTGCCTTGATCGTGGGCTCAATCTTGCCCGAGTGCCCAACCATGTCCGCATTAGCGAAATTGACGATGATCACGTCGAACGTGCCCTCGTTCGTGGCTTTGACAACCGCCGCGGCAACTCCGGCGGCGCTCATCTCCGGTTTCAGATCGTAGGTCGCGACCTTCGGCGACTGCACCAGCACACGCTCTTCTCCCGGGAAAGGCTGTTCCACACCGCCATTGAAAAAGTAGGTCACGTGCGCATATTTCTCTGTCTCGGCCACGCGCAGGTTGCGCATGTTCTGCGCCGCCATAACGTTTGCGAGGATATTTGTCAGCGACTCGGGAGGAATCACAACCGGCAGGCTGAAATTCTTGTCGTACCGGGTCATGCAAACGTACTTCAGGTTCTTCGGCACGCGGTCGCGCGGAATGGCTGCGTCGAGGTCGTCCGCGCCCGGCAAATCGCTTCCGCCTTTTTCATTCAGCCCGCTGTTGCGGCACAAGGCGCGCGTGACCTGGCGTACGCGGTCGGCGCGAAAGTTGAAGCAGATGCAGGAATCGTCGTCGCCGATCTTCGCTAGCGGTTCGCCCCGCGGATCCGTGCACACGAATGGCACCACGAATTCGTCGGTCACGCCTTTGTTGTAGGACTCTTTCATCCCCTGCACGGCGTCGGCGTAAGTGCCGCCTTCGGCTTTGCCGTCCACCATCGCACTGTAGGCCTTGGCGATGCGCTCCCAGCGGCGGTCGCGGTCCATGGCGTAGTAGCGGCCGTTGACAGTCGCAATCTTGCCCGAGTTATACTCGCGCATCTTCTGTTGCAACTGTTCGATGTAGCCAGCACCATTAGTCGGCAACGTGTCGCGCCCATCCATGAAAGCGTGCACGAAGACGCGATCGACTCCCTGCTGCTTGGCCATCTTCAGAAGCGCGTAGAGGTGCTCCTGCCGAGAGTGCACGCCGCCGTCGGACAGCAGTCCGAACAGGTGCAGCTTGCGGCCGCTGACGCACGCACTCTTCATCGCTGCGACGAGCACTGGATGCGAGAAGAACTCGCCGTTCAGGACCATCAGGTCGAGGCGCGTGATGTCCATGTGCACAATGCGCCCGGCGCCAATGTTGAGATGGCCGACTTCGCTGTTGCCCATCTGCCCTTCCGGCAGCCCGACGAACGGCCCGCTGGTGTGAATCAGCGTGTTCGGATACTCGCGCAGTAACCGGTCATAAGTTGGCTTGCGCGCGAGCGCGATGGCGTTGCCCTTGGTTTCGGCCCGGTATCCCCAGCCGTCGAGAATGATGAGTACGAGAGGTTTAGGACGAGGCATAAATCAGCTCTTAGCTCCTGGCTTTTGGCTATTGGCTGTTCGCTTCCGAGAAAATCCACCACGGAGGCAAGGACGTTCTGAGAAAAGGGCAAAAGAAGAATCTATAGGAGGGCGCGCAGCTTTTCAAATCTGAGCGGATACAGTGAATCTGTTCCAGCGGCCACACATCTTATACTGTTGCAGGAACCACCCCTGAGGATAAACATGCCCATCAATGAACTGCTTCTGGTCGAATTCGACGAAGAAATGAAAAAGACGCGCACTGCCCTGGAACGCGTTCCCGTGAACAAGAAGGACTTTGCTCCCCATCCCAAATCAATGCCCCTCGGCAAACTGGCGCCGCACATCGCGCAACTAGCGGGTTTCGGGGTGACGGTGCTGACTACTCCAGAGCTAGATTTTTCCACTGCCAGTATCGCGCGAGTGCCGTTTGAGTCGGCAGAGCAACTGGTCAAGGCGTTCGATGAAGGCGCAGCCCAAGCTCGCACCGCGCTCAAGAACACTCCGGATGAAGCCTGGACACAGCCCTGGAAGCTGAGCTTCGGAGGCAAACCTATCTTCAGCGGATCGCGCTTCCTGGCGTACCGCCAAATGTTCCTCAATCACCTGGTACACCACCGCGCCCAGTTGGGCGTGTATTTGCGCTTGAATGAAAGGCCGGTGCCATCGACTTACGGACCTTCGGCCGACGACACGATGGGGTTTTAGCGAAGACAACTGTGTAGTGCTTGTCATCCTGAGCGAAGCGAGGGACCTGCTTTTCGCCTGTGCGCAAGACGCAGATCCTTCGCTTCGCTCAAAAAATTATCCTTTGTAATTCAGCGCCTTAACTCCCAAGAACCGCGCCGCCCCTCCTAATTCCTCTTCAATCCGCAACAACTGGTTGTACTTCGCGATCCTGTCAGTGCGCGAAGCCGAACCGGTCTTGATCTGTCCAACTCCAGTCGCCACCGCAAAGTCCGCAATAAACGTGTCTTCGGTTTCGCCGGAACGATGCGAGATCACGGACGTGTATCCATTGCGGCGCGCCAGGTCGATCGCGTCGAGCGTCTCGCTGACCGTGCCGATCTGGTTCAGCTTGATCAGGATCGAGTTAGCAATTCCCTTCTTGATGCCCTTGGCGAAAATCTCAATGTTGGTGACGAAGATGTCATCGCCCACCAGTTGAATCTTGCCGCCCAATTCTTTAGTCAGCAGCGCCCAACCGTCCCAGTCGTTTTCCGAGAGGCCGTCTTCGAGCGACACGATGGGATAGTCTTTTGCCCATTTTGTCCAATATTTCACCATATCCTCGCGGCTTTTTGCCGATTTGTCGGATTTCTTGAAGACATACTTTCCATCCTGATAGAACTCGCTGGCTGCCGGATCGAGCGCAATCGCGATCTCGGCGCCCGGTTTGTAGCCCGCCTGCTGAATGGCCTCCAGCACGACTTCAATCGCCTCCACATTCGACTTCACCGACGGAGCAAAGCCGCCCTCGTCGCCGACCGACGTGTTGTAGCCGTGCTTTTTCAGCACGCCCTTGAGGGTATGAAAAACTTCCACGCCCCAGCGCAGCGCTTCAGAAAACGACGGCGCTCCCACCGGCATCACCATGAACTCCTGGAAATCGACGTTGTTATCAGCGTGCGCGCCGCCGTTCAGGATGTTCATCATCGGCACCGGCAAAGTGTTCGCCGCTGCGCCGCCGAGATAGCGGTAGAGCGGGAGCTCAAAGGCTCTGGCCGAAGCGCGGGCAGCGGCCATTGAAACCGCCAGGATGGCGTTGGCTCCGAGGCGCCGTTTGTTGGGCGTGCCGTCGAGCTCGATCATTTTGGCGTCGAGCGCACGCTGGTCGGCTGCGTCCATGCCTACGATCGTCGCGGCGATCTCGGAGTTCACATTCTCGACCGCCTTCAGAACTCCCTTTCCCTTATATTGCTTCTCGTCACCGTCGCGGAGTTCGACGGCTTCGTGCTCGCCGGTGGACGCGCCACTCGGCACAATGGCTCGCGCGCTGGCGCCGCCAACAAGAAAAATTTCGGCTTCTACAGTTGGATTGCCACGCGAGTCCAGCACCTGGCGTCCGCGGGTTTCTACGATCGTGGTAAGCGGCATGAGAGCGTCCTTTTCTTGGTCGACGAATTTAGAAACGTCGTCGCTATTGTAGAGACGCGGCTTGCCGCGACTCCTGCCTGTGAAGCGAAATTATATCGGACGTGGAAGCGCCCGGTCTGTGCCTAGGACACTCCCCATCGAATCGCCGAACGGACCCTCCCCGGTACCCCATCCGTTATTGTTCCTGATTTTCACCTCGCTTAAAGTCGAACTCAACATGCAGAACCGCACCGAAACTTTGGAAATCGGTTCGCGCGCTCCGGATTTTTCCCTGGGAGCGGCCAACCGTGAGGGCACCTTCACTCTCGGTGGCCTGCTCGCGCAAGGCACGCTGATTCTCGAGTTTCTGCGTGGTACCTGGTGACCAAACTGCGTCAAGCGCATGACTCAGTTCGAGTCACGGAGACAAGAGATTGAAGCTGCGGGAGCGCAGTTGGCGTTTATCGCCGCCGAAAAACGGGACGGCGTCTGGAAGCCGGGGAAATTTCTGGAGAAGCATCCCATCTCCAGCGTATTTCTGCTTGATGAGGATCGAACCGTGACCAAGGCCTACGGACTCCATCACGCGCTTGGCACGGACGCCATCAACATCGCGCACCCGGCTACGCTGGTCATTTGTCGCGACGACGATCGCGGCGGCAATGATCGTACCGCCATAGTCCGCCACATCTATCGCGGGGATAACCAGCTTGACCGCGCGCCGATCGACGATGTTCTTGGAGTTTTGAAAAAGATTAGAAATTGAATTTTGGAGGTGAGAAACATGAAAAAAACTCTTTGGCTGACGTCGCTCATCCTGAGCGCAAGTTTCGCGTGGGCGCAAACCGCCCTGCCCACCGGAACCGCCGTTAAGATGAAACTTGAAACCACGCTCGCAACCTTCAGCTCGAAAGGCCGGAGACCCGTTCTCGGCCAGAGTCACTGAGCCGGTCGTAATCGACGGAAAGACGGTGATTCCGATCGGTACGACGGTCGAGGGACGCGTCACCAAAGCGACCGAACCACGCCGCATTGCCGGCAGGCCCACCATCGCCATCTTCCCTGAAACGGTGGTTCTTCCGAATGGCGACAGGTTCATGCTGAACGCCTCGTTGGTTGACACCAACCGCGGCCGCGGCACCGACGTCAACCAGGAAGGGCAGTTCAAAGGCGCTGGCCACGACGGCAAAGACCTCACTGAAATCGGCATGGGTACCGGAGGTGGAATGCTGGTCGGCGGTCTGGCGGGCGGCGGCAAGGGCTTCCTTATCGGCGGAGCCGTCGGAGCCACTGCAACGGTCGCGCACTGGCTCGGGAAACATCGTTCCGCCATGCTTCCCGCAGGCACGGAACTGGTGATGGAATTGAGCCGTCCGATGACGATGACCAGCGCCAGCGGCGGCCAGTGACGGAGGTTACGGGCGGACGACCGGGATTTCGCATCAAAAAGCTGCCCGGTGCATGATGACATAGAGCCAGAGCAGCACCGCAATATTCCCCAAGGCCAGAAATGTCCCCACGCGCAAGAGTCCGCGTACGACCCCGTACTTACCGGCCGACAAGAACAGTAAAGCTGCGGGAAGGATGGTAAGAACCTGCCACATTCCCACGGAAAATATGCCTGCAGCGAAGAACACCGGCGCACCAATTCCCGCCCATCCCGCTGCCTCGCCCGTTGGTGGGTGAAGCTCCGAATACCTAAATATGAGCAGTGGCGGAACTGCCTGGAGCACAATCCCGAGAGTAACGCCCCACGATACCTGCTCCGGAGAGGACGTCGGTTTCATCGTGCCTCCTGAGATCGGCTGTTTCGGCCATCGCGATTTGCGCGGGGCCAGCCGTGACTGGCAAGTCCGCTCGATACCGAAAACCACGCGGATGGAGTGCGCAGAATACCTTTGCTGCTAAGCTCTACGCCCGATTGGCCCGGCGGTAGATCGTCGACCACCCACTTCTTGCGTCCACTCGCGGTAATTGCAAATAACTCATGGTGGCGGGAAAAGGTATACACGGTGCCATCCTCGGCGATCACAGGGTCTTCCTCGAAGCCTTCGTTTTCGGTGTAGCTCGTCTCTGACCTGAAAATCCATTTCGCCTTGCCCTTGCGGTCCAGCGCATACAGAAACCGCGAGGCAAAATACACATTCCCATCCGCGGCAATGGCGATACCGCCAGGTCCGAGCTTGTCCCCGGAAACAAAACTCCAGAGCTGGTGACCTTGCGGATCGAAGGCAATCACGCTTCCCGGTCGCCAGTGGACCACTACTCTCCCGTCGGCATCCACCAAAATATCCTCGGGCCTGCCTGCAACCTGAACGCGCCAGCGTTCCTGGCCTTGCGGCGAGATGGCCAGGATTGCAGCACAATAACGATGACAATCGCCAACCGACTGCACCCCCGAGAAGATGTAAACCGTGCCATCCGGCCCAATCGCCGGAGCTACCCAGCCGCCCCACTGCTCCACTACATTCGTCACGCGCCATCGAACACTGCCGTCGGCATTGTAAGCAGTAAGCGTGTTGCTGTCCCGTAGCGTTGTCGACAGATAGGCAGTGCCGTCACGGCCCAGAGCCAGTGGGTTGTCAATAACATCGATGGGAACCGTCCACTTCAATTCCCCGGTTCGGCTGTAGATGCTAAGGGAGTTCTGGCCATCTCTCGTACCCTCCAGGTACACGGTGCCGTCTTCGCCGGCTGCACTGTGTAGAACCTTGATATCGGAGAGGAAAGTGCGGCAGTCACCTGGATCGTCGCTGACGACAAAATCTCCGCTGTCGAAATAATCCCCTTTGACAAGTGGCGCCGCGCAAACAGGAGTCTGTTGGACCGGTTGCGGCCGTCCCGGATGCATCTCTGGAGCCGGTTCCAGCGCCGCCTCGGAATTGACGGGCATCATCCACCGCAACTCCTTGTCGACGGCATAAATCGCAAACGGCGAGACAATCGCAGCCGCCGTTGATATCAGGTAGACGACGAATAGCCTTTCGAGGCGCATTCGTTCTTCAGTGTAAGCTCAGTCCCCCGCTCGAACCAGAAACCGCGATCGGGTCGAGATAACCACGGTAATCGCAAGAGCCAGGAGTCTTCCTCAACCGCTCAAGGCCAGCATATCTGCTTCCGCCAGCAACTCCAGTTCGATCCATCCCTCCACCGGCAAGGCGTCGACCGGCAGATGGTTCTGCCACAAACTGAAGCGCAGGCGAAGCCGGGTGGTCAGCACATCCGAGCTTCCCGGTCCCCGCACCTTGTCAATCGCGAGCGGAGCTGCGAGCAACCAGATGAGCGGCAGGCGAAACTCAAAACTCCGCACCAGCGCCACTCGCGCTAGGTCCTTGGCATCCGTCGAATCTGCGACCGCTTTGCCGGTCCCCTCCGTCACTTTCCACGACTGCAAGCGGCCGCCGTCCACGGCCGCATCCAACCGCAGTTCGCGGCGGGGTTTGGCCGCATGGTTGGCCCACGACTCCAGATTCACCACCACTTCGAACGCGCCTTCCGGCACTTTGCCCGCGAAATCCAACCGGCCGTACACATACTGGTCGTCGATCCCGGCAAACACTTCATCGGTCAGAAACTGTTTGCCGTGCATGGAGCCCGAGCGCTGATCCGCCGTATAACACGCCGCCCCCAGCCATTCGAAGTAGCGCACCACGTCGCCTGAAATCTTGGGATGGATAAAGGCGCTCTGCGCCGCGAACGAAGGCCGCGCTACTCCTCCGCTGATCGGCTGCGCCAGATAATCCGGCGGAGTTCCACCCAGCGCCTGGTAAACATTCGATAGGTGCTTGCGATAGAGTTCGTCGAAGTCGCGATCGTTCGCCGAGTGATGCTCCGGTCCGTACCACCAGTTCCAGTCGCTGCCCTCAGCGATCAATATCTCTTCCAAACGCCAATTTTCGTTGCTTCTCGGTCGCGTCCAGCGACGCCTGGGCATAGAAATTGCGCGCGTGATACAGGTAGTCCCAGGCCTTGTTGTCTTCCGGCGCTCCAATCCAGACGTTGAAGTTCGCTCCGATCCACGACCCCGGCACCAGCGACTTCAGCGGCGTGACGTTCTTGTGGCGCGCAATCGCCTCGCTCACCGTCACCGCTTCGATCGCCGAGTCACTCTGCAAACCCTCATAAAATCTGCGCAAGAATTCGCGCCCCGACTGCGCGTAGTATTCCCACGCATTCTCGCCATCCAGAATTATCGAAACCACGGCGTCTTTTCCTTTGCTAACAACCGGTTGCGCCGATTCTTTTATCTTTTGGATGAGATTATTGGCAGCCTCTTGCGGCGGCATCCCCGAATACACAAATCCGATCAGGTCTGAAATTGTGTGATCGCGGAAGAGCAGATTCATCCTGGTCTCAGCATTCTCGTAGCGATACACCGTATACAGCCGCTGCGCCGATTCCGCATCCAGATGACCATGGCCGTCGCTGGAGAAATTCACTCCCAGGCTCCGTCCCAGAACCCCTTCGTCGGTCGCCATCCACTGCACGCCAAGCTGGTGCGCGATCGCCAATGCCTCTTCGGAAACGCCGCCCTCCGACGGCCACACCCCTTTTGGCCGTACCCCAAACACTTTTTCGTGCAAATCCAGTCCGCGTTGCAACTGCTCGCGAGCATCTTCCGGATGGCGATAGCGGTTCTGCGGCAAGGCCAGCCCCGGCGATGAAACCGCTCCCATCTGCGTGTCGCACAGCAGGGGCAGAATGGGATGGTAGAAAGGCGAAGTTGAAATCTCGATCCGGCCTTTCTTCGCCGCCTCGGCATGCGCCGGCAAAACCCGGCCGAGCAGCTCGCGCTCGTCCGCGATCACGAACCGCTGGTCTTCGAGCGTGTAGTTCCGGCCTTTGCGGACCAATTCCGCCACCTCTTTCTCCGCCAGAAAATACTCGTCGAACCAGGCAATTTGCGAGAGCACCTGCAAGTCGGTGAAATCCTGAACCTGAAAATATTTCTCCGCGCGCTCGGGCAACCCGCCCGCCAGGTGAAATCTCTCCCACAACTCGCGGTACCGCGGATAGCGCCCGATCAGATTCACCGGATTCGCCTGAAACAAATATTGCAGCGCGAACTTCCGCTCCTCCTGGGTCAAGTCTTTCGCCGGCTTGCCTGCAACCTGCAGAAAAGGGTCCTGTGCCTCGCCCGAAACATAGTCCTGGATCTGCGTGATCAGCGAGGGTACCAGATTGAATGTCTGATGGACTTGGGGAAACTCGTCCAGCAGTTTCACCATCCCGTAGTAGTCTTTCAAACCATGGAGGCGCGTCCAGGGCAGGCGGTACTGCCCCGTCACCAGGTCTTTGTAGAACGGCTGGTGCTGGTGCCACAGGACAACCACTCGCAGTTGGGCCATGACTTCTGATTCCGCTTACTACATCGGCGATTCTTCAGTTTAATGCATTTAATCCATTCGGCAATTCTTCCCCTGTGGAATCGCTCGAAGCATGCCTGATAATGGGAGCAGTACAAACCATGAACTCAAGAGTTAAAGCCATTTTCTTCGACGTGGGCAACACCCTGCTGTTCCCCAATCGCAAGCGCATTCACGCGCCTCTCGAAGAACGCGGCATCGTGCCCGATGGCGAACATCTGCGCGATCTGGAATGCCGGACCAAGAACCGCTTCGATGGCATGATGATCGCCGACGGCACCGCCGACCACAGCTTCTGGTGGATGTTCTACTCCCAGCTGCTCTCCGAGATCGGGCTCCAGAACCAGGCCGACGCCGGCCCCATCCTAGACCAGCTCGTCACCGGCATCCGCAACTCCGCGAACTGGGACCAGATTCGTCCTGGTACCGCCGAACAACTGCACCAGATCGGCGAGCGCTACCGGATTGCCGTCATCTCCAATGCTGACGGCAGAATCGAAGATGTGTTGCAGCGCTGCGGAATCGCCCCATGTTTCAGCATCATCACCGACTCCGGGCTCGTCGGATATGAGAAGCCACACCCGGAAATCTTTCGCCACGCGCTGAAGAGCATGAATGCCGCGCCCGAAGAGAGCCTGTATGTTGGCGACGTCTATTCCGTGGATTACCTCGGCGCCGAAGGTGCAGGCATGCAGGCGATGTTGATGGACGTCCCGGGCGCATACCGTGATAAGGGAGTGCCGCGAGTGGAATCGCTCGAAGAGTTACAAGCTGTACTGCGTGATGGCGAACCACTGAGAACTAGCGGCCCGGCGTCCAAGTAGGTTTGTATCAGGGTATGCCTTCAGGCATACCGCCAGTGTTGTGTTATGAAAAGCGCCGTTAGGCGCTGGTTGCTGGCCGCGTCAGCCCGTCGCGGATACAATCACAAAACCATGTTCCATCAGACTGAAGGCCTGCTCCACCCTGACCCTACCGTAATGTGAACATCTACTCCAAGCTGCGAAAGAGGAGGAGACGGAAGGAGAGGGGGAGGGACACTCACTGCGAAAGTTGCAGGGGCCTTCGACTCCTCTGCTCAGGATGACAACTCGGGTAGGGTAGCTGGCGGATTTTCTGCGTCCGGAGAGCAGATAGACGGCCGATGCCCGGTAATCCTTGACCCAAGCGGGTTCTGGGCACATCTCAGTTGACATCAGAAAACCCGGAGCGTATCTTTGCCCAATTAAATGGTTTTAATGTAGGTCGTCCCCCGCCCAGGAGAAGACGATGGTACCCTCCAGTTCCCGCTCTTACCTCAGCCTCCGACTCGTTTTGATCGCTGCTGTTTTTCTTGCACTGCTGGTGTGCGCACCGTATCTGCTGGCGGAATCCGCTTACGTGCGCGTCAGTCAGGCCGGATACGAAGCTGGCAACCCGCCGTTTCGCGCTTATCTGATGACCCAGTCCGCGGCAACGAACGCAACTTTCCAGGTGGTCAATTCGAAAGGCGATATAACCGATTCAGGACGAGTCGGTGTGCTGCTCGGCACGTGGAGCCATAACAAGACGGTGACCTACAATGTGTACCCCTTGGACTTCAACGTTCCCGGTGGATATCTCTATACGATCATGGTATCGGGGCCAGTGGTCGCGACTTCGCCGGCTTTCGCGGTAGATTCTTCGGAGACGCTGTATTCCGGATTGCTGCTGAATACTTTGTTTTTTTATGAGACCGAGCGCGACGGGAAACATTTCATCCCTAACGCACTGCGCACCGCGCCCGGACATCTGAAGGACGGGAACGCGCACGTTTTTAACACGCCTCCGCTCGACAGCAACGACTTTATCGACAACGTGCCGCCGGCGCCGCCGCTGGTATCGGCAGGTTTGCCGAATGTCGACGCCGCTGGCGGTTGGTGGGACGCAGGCGACTATGAGAAATACGTGGAAACGGTCAGCTATACAACAGCGTTGATGGAGATCGGGATTCGCGACTTTCCTAATCAGATGGGCGCGGGCGCTCCGCTCAATCCTCCCGCGCCGCCCGGCGCGATCTCGTATGCCGGAAACAGCGGAGCAGGCGCGCCCGATTCGTCCGACTTTACCGATGAAGCCAGGTTTGGAGTGGACTGGCTGATGAAGATGTGGGATGACAAGACGAAGACGCTCTACTACCAAGTGGACAATACGCAAGACTGGGATTACTACGGCGAAGGCGATCCCAGTTCTGCCGCCGGCAACTGCGGAGGCACGTATGCGAGTCCTTACTGCCTGATCACGGAATACGACATCTGGACGCTGCCGCAGGCGGCCGATCATTACTGGCAACCCGGCGATCCGCGCGCGTGCGATCCATTAACTACGTTCTATATTTGCAATCGTCCGGTATATGTGGCTGGGCCTGCAGGCTCGCCGATCAGCCCGAATCTGGCCGGGCGTCTGGCAGCGGATTTTGCGTTGTGCTACCAACTGCAACGTGATTCCCATCCCGCGCTGGCGAATCAATGCCTCCGGGATGCCGAGGACGTATTCGCGCTGGCGGACACTTCTTATACGGACCCCGCTCCGGCGGAATATGGAGGCACGTGCAGCGGTTGCCTGCTTACCATTGCTCCATTCGACGGCTATCCTGAAAACGTCTGGGACGACGACATGGAGTTGGGCGCCACTGAGCTGTATTTTGCCTTGCAATTCGCGGACGGGGCGAAGAATCTTCCGGCGGGATTGCCGCAAACCAATGCGATGGACTACTTGGCGCAGGCGGCAACGTTCGCTCACCATTACATCACGCGCATCTACGACAACGGGTTCACCGACACTTTGAACCTGTATGACGTCAGCGGCCTGGCCCATTTTGAGCTGTATCGGGCGCTCGACATGGCAGGAAATCCGCAGGGACTGGCGGTTTCTGAATCTCGCATTCGAACACAACTCCTGCGACAAGTGGCAGACGCGATCACCCAAGCGGCCTCCGATGCCTGGGGCTTCGGCTATGTGTGGGGTTACGGCGACACTACATCGCACGGAGCGGGTCTTTCCGTGATGGCCAGCGAGGCCGCCTACCTGTCAAATACCGAGGCTGCGGCCAAGCGCTACGACACCCATGCGCAGCGATGGCTGGCAAACGTTCTGGGCGCGAATGCCTGGGGGTCGTCGTTCATCGTGGGCGGCGGCAACACGTTTCCGAATTGTATCCAGCACCAGGTAGCGAACCTGGCGGGCGCGCTGGATGGGACTTCTGGCGGTACGCCGGTACTTTGGGGTGCGGCAGTCGAGGGCCCGGGCGGTTATGCTTCTTCAGGCGTTCTCGATGGCATGATTCTGTGTCCGGCAAACGGTGTGGACACGTTCAGGAAGTTCAATGGCAACGATGGCACGTTTGATCGCTCGCAAGTCGCGGTGTATCAGGACAACATGCAGTCCTACAGCACAACTGAACCCGCCATTGACCTCACTGCGACGTCGTTTCTGATGTGGTCTTGGAGGCTCGCGGGGAAGCCGAATTTCTAGCCGTCTACGTCCAGCGAAACCAGCGCAGCGCCAGGATAAACGACACCCCGCCCCAAACCGCCAGCACCAGCAGCCGTCCCGATTGCGAGCCAAGCGAGGCGCCTTCGAGGATCGTGGCTCGCAGCGCGTCATTGAGCGCGGTTAGCGGCAGCGCTTTGATAAAGGGCATGGTGATCGCGGGAAATCTCTGGTAGGAAAAGAAGACGCCGGAGAAGATCCACATCGGCATCATGACCACGTTGATGAGGCCGGAAACGGTTTCGATTTTCTGCGCCCGGCAAGCGGTCAGCAGGCCGACGCCGCCAAAGGCTACCGCTCCAAGCGATCCCAGCATGATGACCGAGAGGATCGATCCCTGGACTCGCATGTGAAACACCAGCACGCCGAACCCTAAGAGCAGCCCTACCTCGACCACCATCAGCACGAGTCGGCTACTGGTCAAAGCCAGAAGAAAATCGCTGCGTCGCATGGGAGTGGCGACGAAGCGCTTCAGCAGTTTGCGCTGGCGCATTTCGACCAGCGCAAAGCCCACTCCCCACATGCCGGAGTTCATCAGGTTCATCCCCAGCAAGTCCGGGAATGAGGAAATCGATGTAGCGCGATCCCGGCTCGCTGGAAGACTGCGAGGAAGTAGTTGATCGCATCCTTGCGTCCAGCAGCAGATTGCAGCGCGGAGTCGATTTCGGCGCGCGACAGCACGCTCTCCGGACGCGATCGGGATCGTAGTAATAAGTGTAGCTACCGTCGGGATTCGACTCGATCGCCAAATCGAATTTGCCGAAGTGGAAGGCTTTGAGCGCGGCATCGCGGCCGAGGATTGTGGCTCGAACCGTCGAACGCGCGGCTGAGTTCTGCAGCATGGCCAGCGCTTTCTGTGCGCCGGCGCCGTCGATCACTACGACGGACGTGATGTCCGCGGGCTTGTTGCGGAAGGCGATGCCCAATCCTGCCGCCAGCAGCAGCGGGAAAAACGAAGACCCAGAAAACGACTTCAGGTTCGCGTTTGAGTTCGAGTATGCGCGCCCAGAGCAAATGACGGTATCCAGACCAGCGGCCATTGCGGCGTGCCGACGGAATGTGCTGCGATGGCCGATTCTTGTCAGCGTCGAGAGTGGGGCGCGTTGGTTTCCGTGGTTGCCATTCAGTCTTCTCGCAAGTGGCGTCCAGTGAGTTTCACAAACACATCTTCGAGGCTGGCCTGTCGTGTGCTGAGGTGTTCGAGTTGATGGCCGTGGTTGGTTACCGCATCCAGCAGAGCAGGAATCGTAAGATGCGGCTCGCGGACACTCAGGCAAACCGACGAATCCTCGCGGCGGACGGACTCTACGCTCGGCAGCGACCGCCAGCGGTCGAGGCTGTCGCTGTCGTTCTCGTTGTCATTGGCGCTGTTATTTACTTGGAACTCCACCACGTGATGACCGCCGAGCCGATCGATTAAGTCGGAAGGAGTGCCTTCGGCAATGATCACGCCATGATCGACGATGGCCAGGCGATCGCAGAGACGTTCGGCTTCGTCCATGTAATGCGTGGTGAGCAGGACGGTGCCACCCCTTTTCTGGAAAGTGCGGACGATGTCCCAGAGCTGGCGGCGGCTTTGGGGATCGAGTCCGGTGGTCGGCTCGTCGAGAAAAAGAATTCGCGGATTGCCAACCAGCGCAGTGGCGACCGCGAGGCGTTGCTTCTGGCCGCCGGAAAGTTTGCCAACCCAGGCGTCGGATTTCTCCGTGAGTTGGAGTTCTTCGAGGATGTCGGCAGCTGGCCGTGGTTCGCTGTAGAAGCTGGCAAAAAGTTCGATGGTTTCGCGGACGTTTAGCTTTTCCGACAGGCGCGTTTCCTGCAAGCGAAATGCCGATCCACTCGCGGAGCTGGCGCGGATTGTCATCCCAGGCGTGTCCGAAGATGCGGACTTCTCCGGAAGTGGGCGCGAGCAGGCCCTCCAGGATTTCAATGGTGGTGGTCTTCCCTGCTCCGTTCGGGCCGAGCAGGCCAAAGCATTCGCCCGCTTCGATGCGCAGGCTGAGGCCGCGGACGGCTTCCACTTTGCCGTCGTAGGTCTTGCGCAGGTTGGTGCACTCGACGGTTGTCTCTGTTATCGGCCCCACGAAGGCATTCTAAATCAGCCTTATGGTTCGGAATGTGAATGGCCTGTAACCGGCACGGGCGCGTCGCCCTTGGCGTTGCGCCACAGGATCGCATTCAACTTTTTCGCATCGGCTGCATCCGGCCTGGAGAAATCCATCTGGGACGATTCCTTAGCTCCAGCGGCTTTTTTCTCGTTCATCTGATAGATCAGCCCGCTGCGCAGATTCTTGTCGTCGACTTGATACGGTGGTTGCGTTCCCGGGCCCGCGAACAGCGGCGCCATGAGCGGCGCGTGCGCGTCAAACAGGTTCATGGGCGGAAGTCCGAGCAGGGACTCCATGGTGTGAATGGCGCTGACGGTCGTACAGAAGTGATGCTCGACGAACGGTTGCGCCGTGCGCGGCGCATATTTGCTGATGACGAAGGCGGTAGCGCGGTGTGCATCGACATGGTCGGCGCCGTCCTGCGCATCGTCTTCAAGAACGAAAATGGCAGTGTCATCCCAGTAAGAACTGTGGGAAACGGCATCGACGACACGGCCCTAGCGCCAGATCGTTGTCGGCAACCGAAGCCTGCGGCGTGGGCTTTGCCGGGACGTGTGCCTCCGGTGTGGTCGTTGGGCAGGTAGAGCAGCGTGAACTGCGGAAGCTCTTTGGCGGTTCCCTTGGCCTTCACGAACTCATCGAACTCGCGTAGGAATTCGTCGGCGCGGAGCTGGTCGGGGTAATCGGTATTGAAGTCGGGGAATTGCGGATCGTAGTGATCGCGTAGAGCGGCTTTGGTTGGGCTCGTGCGCTTGAACTGTGGAACCGCCCAAGGCCAGGGGCTCGGGCCGCCGCGTGGGTTGCCGATGTTTGCCGGCAATGGTTCGCCCTTCTTGATTCCGACCACAGGACAGGTCGTGAGCGCTGGAGACGGCGTTCCCTCCTTTGGCGACCCCATTTGCGGCGACTTCACGTCCTCAACGTCGCACCAGTCGGCAGCGATGAACTCTCCGTAGATGCGATAGGTAAGGCCTCTTTTCGCGAGGTTGTCCCAGAGGAATCCAGTGCCGGGGTCGTCGACGTCGGGGATTCCCTGCTCGAGCGGGAACTCTTCGGCGACAGCGCCACCGAAGTCGTAGGTTCGCTCCTTACTGCGATAGCCGATGGGCCAGGTCTTTTCGTTGTAGTCGGAGGTGGTCGAAGCCGTCGACCAGATGTGGCCGTTGCCGGAGACTTCTCCGCTGTCGTAGAAATTGTCGAGCACGCCAAACTGGAGAGCGAGTTTGTGCTCGTTGGGCGTGATATCGGCGCCGTACAATGTGAGTGACGGGTCGCCATCGCCTGCAGGCAAGTCGCCTAGGATCAGATCGTAGGTGCGATTCTCCTTGAGCACATAGATCACGTGGCGGATGGGATTGCTTCCGCCGGCAAATTCAAACTTGCCGCCATCCGAGTGGATGAGATTGTCTTCTTCGACTTGGTGGGTGTAGGCGGCTAGATTCTTGTCGATGTCAGCGAGGCTGAGGCGCTGAATGGAGCCTCCGATCAGGTAGCAATGTAGGGATGCTCTTTTCTTTTGCGTTCGCCTTTTAAGCGTGCCCTGCATATTGTTGGGGCCGCTGCTCTCTCCCTTGGCGGTGGCGATGAGAAGGTCGTTGCCGGCGATGGCAAGCGCGCTGGGATACCACTCGGTGGGAATGAAACCGAGGGGCTGAGGCGCTAGGTCGTCATTGGCCGAGCATCGAACACTGCTACAGCATCGAGTGAGGCACACGCGGCGAACAAGCGTGTGCCATCGGGTGAAAATGCAACGGACTCTGGGACTGACCCAGGCGCACTTCTTAGGGGAGTGTCGAGGTTCGCGTGGAAGCGACGTACAATCTGCGCCGTCTTAATATCGAAAGCAAGGACGTAGTCGAGGTCGGAATTACTTGCAGCGACAAGAAGAGTGTCTTCTGCAGAGTTGAGCGCCATGGCGGTGGGATGGGTACTAGGCGCAGTCCGATCAGTTTTCTCGAATACGGTGTACCAAGCATCCACCTTACCGGTCTTGAGATCCAATCTAGCTATAGTTGCCGCGTTCCATAGACTGACCCATGCCTTGGTTCCAGCTTTGTTGGCAATCACACTATACGGGTATGCCGCTGGAATATAGCGGCTGCGGCTGAGGTCGAACGACTCTTCGATCTTTCCGGAAGCGACGTCCAAGAGCACCACGTTGTCAGAAAGATTATTGGCAATGAGCAATCGATCACCCTTCGCGCCAGGCAACACTGCGAATCCAGCCGGATACGGCAGCGCGGTTCCGGCGGGAGTTGTGCGCAGGCCGGACGCGACTTCTTTTCCTTCTGCGAGCTTCTGCGGCGCGATCTTGAGGAAGCGCTCGGGACTAACTTGACGATCCGCGAACTTGTAGACTGCGATGCCGTTGCCGGTGCTCGTCGGCTTTTCGCCGGTAGGATCGGTGATCGAGCCCATCGAGGCATAGAGATGCTTGCCGTCGCTCGAAAACGCGAGGCCGATGAAATAGCTTTGGCGTGTGGAATACTCGTCGCTCAAACGGTCGTCGGGAAAGTCGTGCAGCTGATTATTACTGAGATCGAGAATGGCAATCGACTGGCGCGCACCCGATTCCTGCGTGCCGTATCCCTGATTGAGCAGCGCGGCAAAACGGCCATCGGGACTGAGCGCAATAGTCGCGGGAAAGCTGTTGGTACGGGCGAGAAAGCCGGGAACGGGGAGCGTCAGGCTTTTGCTGGTCGGAAGATTGATGCGGCGCGAGCGGTCGGCGGCGCGTGCGACTACGAACACGACCAGCAGCACGGAAAAAGTAACGAGGAACACAGCAGCGATTTTTTTCACGAGCGGAGACCCCCGGAAGGTTTTTACCATCTACCGGCGCGGTGGAGGCAAACGGGAACCGTTAGAGACTCGGATGCGGCGCCTCCTAAAGGCGCACGCCTCCTGCCATGCGACTATTGTGCCTTCTACTTCGTCCCCACCAAGTGCACTTCCGACACCGGCGGCCCGGTTTGCGACTTCTTAACTCCGATCAACTCAACTGCTTTGGCAGCAATATGTTCGGCGGACACTTCAAACTCTTTAATTAACTCCCAAGGAGCGCCGGAATCTCCGAAGCGGTCTTTCACGCCGATGGCGCCGGTGATGATGGGGATGCCGTAGAGTGCGGGCGACTGGGTGATCGCACTTGCAACCGGCCAAGCCAGCGCGCCGATCTGGTGCTCTTCGGCGGTCAGGACAACGCTGGTATCGCGGGCGGCGCGCACGATGGCTTCCGTGTCCAGCGGTTTCAGCGTGTGCATGTTCAGGATGCGGGTTTCATAGCCGAAGTCTTCCTTCAGTATCCACGCAGCGCGCATGGCTTCGGGCACCATGGGGCCGCACGCAGTGATGGTGAGGTCCTCACACTCGTCGCGGTATTCGGACTCGAGCTTCGTTTCGAAGGCTTCGATGAAATTCGCAGCCTCGCGGCGCAGGCGAATCACGTTGGCTTTGCCAAAGACGAACGGCGTTTTTTCGTCGGTAACGATCGGCGTCGCTTCGCGCGCGAAGCGGATGTACTTCGGGCCCACATGCTTGAGCAACAGGTAATCAGTGGCTTTGCGGGTTTCGATGATGTCGCAGGGGACGACGACGTTCATGTTGGGCAATCCGCACATGGCAAAACAGTCTTCGAGCGCCTGGTGGGTGGCGCCGTCGGGGCCGACGCTGACGCCGCCGTGGGCTCCGGCGATCAGAACGTTGAAGTTGCCGTAGCAGATCGAGGTGCGAATCTGGTCGAGATTGCGGGCGGCGGCGAAGGTGGCATAGGTGCCGAAGACAGGCAGCTTCCCTTCTTTGGCCATTCCCGCAGCGGCTGAAGTAGCGGATTGCTCGGCGATGCCCAGGCTGATCCAGCGCGACTTGCGTTCGGGCTTATCGGCGTAGAACTCGCTGATGGTGATAGAGCCGGAAATATCCAAACCGAGGCAGACTACACGAGGATCGTCGCCATTGGCGGCTAACGACTGCCCGAAGCCCAGGCGCGTGGGCTTCATCTGGACCTTCATCGTTCCGCCGGCGTTCCACCAGTAGTTGCGGTGGAAGTGGGGCATCTTGGCGTCGAGTTTGCGCTCGACCTCGGCTTGATACTGCTTGGCATGGGCAAAGAATTGTTCGACGGGAACCTGGCCAACTTCATCGAGGCCGAGTTCCTTCAGGCCTTTGTGTAACTCTTCCAGGTTAGGGACTTTACCGTGCCAGCCAGCCTGCTCTTCCATGAAGCTGACGCCTTTGCCTTTGACGGTGTCCGCTATGATGACGGTGGGCTTGCCCGATCCTGTTCTCGCTTTGGCGCTCTCCAGCGCGTCGACCACCTGCTTCATGTCGTGGCCGTTGATGGTGATAACTTCCCATCCGAAGGCGCGATATTTTTCTTCGAGGGGCTCGACGTTCATCACGTCTTTCACCCAGCCGTCGATCTGGAGCCGGTTGCGATCGACGATGCCGATCAGGTTGTCGAGCTTGAAGTGGCCCGCTTCCATGGCGGCTTCCCAGATCTGACCTTCCTGCTGTTCACCGTCGCCCATGATGCAGAAGACGTGGTGATTTTTCTTGTCCAGTCTGGCGGCGAGAGCGATGCCGACGGCGATGCTCAAGCCTTGGCCGAGCGATCCGGTGGAGACTTCAACGCCGGGCAGCTTGAGCCAGTGCGGATGCCCCTGATAGGGCGAATAGAGTTTACGCAGGAGAGCGACGTCTTCTTTCGGGCAGAAGCCGGCGAAGGCTAATCCAAGATAAAGGCTCGGCGCTTTGTGGCCCGTCGACCAGATGATGCGATCGCGGTCGGGCCAGTTGGGATTCTTGGGATCGTGATTGGCGACGCGAAGGTAGAGCGCGGCGGTGATGTCCATGATGGAAAGCGTTCCCCCGGCGTGTCCGGACGTGGCGGCGCACAGAGCGGCGAGATCGTAGCCGCGCATCAAGTTGGCCTGCTGTTTCAGCTCGTCAATGCTGTAGGAACGCAGAACTTCGCCGGTAGCAGAATTCTGAATAGACATTGGGTTGCTCCTTCGCTTACGCCAAACGTTTGAACGAAATTCGGACGACAATCCGGGCAGGGCAGGAAACGGCGCATAGGCTTACAGAATGAGCGTAAGCGGGGCAGTCGCAACGATCAGTGAGCGGCATCACGGGGGGCCGTGACGCATGACGGCGTTCCCGTCCGGTCGGTCGGTTTGTCACCGCCAGTTTGGTTTGTCATCCTGAGCGCAGCGAAGGACCTGCTGTCTCGTGCGATGAGAAAAAAGCAGGTCCTTCGCTTCGCTCAGGATGACAATTTGGGTTTAGGGGACGCACCTAGCGCGCCGATTTGAAAATCGCGAACACGGCGCCTTGCGGGTCGGCGATCACCGAGAAGCGGCCCACTCCTTCCATGCTCATTGGCGCGAGGTACAGCTTCGCACCCATCCCTTTCGCCTTGTTCGCGGAACCGTCCACGTCATCCACCTGGAAGTAGGCGAGCCAGTGCGGAGGCACTCCGGGCTGGCGATGAGCTGCGGGCGGAATGCCTCCGATGAAATGCTCGCCGTTCTTGATGTGCAGGTAGCCCGAAGTGATCTTTAGGGTCCGCGGTCAACTGCCATCCGAAAAGGCCGGAGTAAAAGGCAGAGGCGCGTTTTGCGTCGGGCGTGCTCAGATCGGCCCAGCAGAGCGTGCCGGCGACGTTGGCGATTCCGATTCCGGTGTCCTTCTTCACCTGCCAGACGCAGAAACTCGCGCCGGTGGGATCCTGGACGACGGCCATGCGGCCTGCATCCATGACGTCGAACGCCGGGGCAAGAACTTTGCCGCCCAGTTGCTGCGCCTTGGCGGCGGCTGCGTCGGCCTTCTCAACTTGGATGTAAATCATCCAGTGCGGAGGGACGCCGTGCGAGCGCTCCTCGGGACGCAGCGTGCATCCGGCAGCTGCATGACGGCCCTGAAGCTTGAACATGGTGTAAAAATCGTTGGGACCCATCGGGTTGTCGTGCGCTTCCCATCCGAAAAGAGAACGTGGTAGAAACTCTTGGCGGCGGGCTGGTCGGAGGTGTGGAGTTCAATCCAGCAGAAGGAGCCGGTGGGATGCTGATCGATGTTTGCCATAGCGGCAAGAGTTTACACCAAATCTGGCTGGCGGGGTGTCAACGGGATATGAAAGCAAGAAGCATTAACCGCGGAGGTCGCGGAGTTATTGGGGACAATTCTTTCCTCGCGAACCGCTGGCGTTTAGGACCGGGAATCTAGTTCCGCTTCTTAGCCGTCGTCTTCTTTGGCGGGGCCGCTGACACGGCGTATTCGCCTTCCATACTCACCACTCCGCCAGTCTCGTCCTCCGACGCCGTGTACGTGCCCTTGCCCTTAATCCCCTCCAGCTTTCCAGTTCCGCCCGTGAACGCCCAGGCTCCTTTGACGCTCTCAATCACACTTTTCGACTTCCCGTCTTTCACGACGGCCCAATCGAAGCTGAGGTAGAACTTATCGCCGTTGTCCATATTTCCGACATAAGTTCCACGGGTTGAGGCTCGAGTGGGGCTGTTTTCTGAGAACGCAACGTAGGTTCCATCCTTCGATTTTTCACCCAGGATTTCCATCGGAGTCGACCACGGGCAAGTATTTTTCTCCAATGTCAACCTGTGTCCAGCCTGATCCCCAGCTTCCGCCGTGCCGACCACCTGCGGCTTCGGGCATTGCATCTTGCCGGCAACCTTGGTCTGCGCCGCAACAGCCGACGCGAACAACAACGACAGACCCACCATGCTCACAATGCGTAGTTTCATCTACCTCCCTCAAGAATCGCGCTTACACCAACACTCGAGCTCAACGCAGGTTCTTCCCCACCCATTCTTCAACTCGGGCCAGAGCCTTGTTCAGATTCTCCAGCGAATTGGCAACGCTGAAGCGGAGATAGCCTTCTCCGTATCTGCCGAAGGCGGTGCCGGAGAGAGCAGCCACGCCGGCTTCATCGAGCAGCGCGTCGGCCAGTTTCTTCGAAGGCCAGCCAGTCTTGGTGATGTTGGGGAAAACGTAGAACGCGCCTTTGGGCGTGCGGCAGGAGAAGCCTTTGATCTTGTTCAGGCCGGCGACGACGACATCGCGGCGGCGCTTGAACTCGTCGCTCATTTTGTCAACCGACGACTGGTCGCCGCGCAGCGCTTCGATTCCGGCCATCTGCGTGAAGCTGGCCGTGCAGGAAATCGAGTTCGTGTTCAACCGTGAAATCTGCGCGGCCAGGTCGGGCCGCATCACGCCGTATCCCATGCGCCATCCCGTCATGGCGTAGGTCTTGGAGAAACCGTCGAGCAGAATGGTCCGCTCCTTGAAGCCGGGCACGCTCATGATGGAGAAATGTTCGTGGCCGTCGTAGATAAGGCGGCTGTAGATTTCATCCGACAGAATCAGGATGTTGCGGTCTCCGATAGCGTCGGCAATCGCCAGAACGTCTTTCTTGGTGAGGATGCCTCCAGTCGGGTTCTGCGGCGAGTTCAGGATGATCAGCTTGGTGCGGTCGGTGATCAGCGAGGCGAATTCTTTCACGTCGAAGGCAAAATCGCGCTCCTCGCGCAGCGGAATGGGAACCGCGCACCCGCCGACGTACTCGATCATGGACTCGTAAATCGGGAAGCCGGGATTGGGATAGATGACCTCGTCTCCCTTTTCGATCAAAGCGAGCATGGTATGGAAAATGATGGGCTTGCCGCCAGGAACGACGACAACTTCATCGCTCGCAACCGGCACACCGCGAGTGCGGCTGACGTAGTCGGCAATGGTCTGGCGCAGCTCGGGCAGTCCGGCTGAAGGGCCATAATGGGTCCATCCCTTGTGGAGCGCGTCGACTGCGGCCTCGATGACATTGGCGGGCGTGTCAAAGTCGGGCTCGCCGATTTCGAGGTGAATGATGTCCTTACCCTGTTTCTCCAGCGCGCGGGCGCGGACCAGGACTTCAAAGGCGGTTTCGGTGCCAAGCCGCGACATCCGGCTGGCAAGACGCAATTCGAGCTGAGTAGTTGGCATAGCGGCGGTTGGCATTATAGCCCCTCGAGGCTGGCTTGGCCCTTATTCGATTGTCACGCGAGAGATGAGGATGGGTCAATTGCCGGCATCACAGCGAGGTGTGATGGACTGGCGAGGTCAGAGGTTACAGGTCAGATTGCAGAGGTAAAAACCGAAGCTGTCAGCGGGAGATTTTAACCTCTGCAATCTGACCTCTGACCTCTGCAATTATTCTGAGATCGTGCTTTCTTCGCTCGGCGCACGCAGGACGCGATCGACCGAGTACGGAGCGCGCTGGGTGGGCTCGTGGTAGTGGCGCACCTGCATTTCTCCAAGCAGGCCGACGGCGAGCATGTTCAGGCCTGCCAGCAACAGGACCATGGAGAACACCATCAGCGGGCCGTGTTGATACATGATGTCGGTGTGATGCAATACCTTCTGCCAGATCAGCCAGATGGAAACAGCGCTGCCAGCGAAGATGCTGAACATCCCCACCGTGCCAAAAAAGTGCAGTGGGCGGGAAAGATATTTGAGCAGGAAGCGGATGGTGATCAGGTCGAAGAAGACGCGGAAGGTGCGGGAGATGCCGTAGTGCGAAACCCCGCGTTCGCGGTTGATGTTCTTGATAGGAACTTCGATGATGGTTGCGCCGTGCCATGAAGCCAGGGCTGGGATGAAGCGGTGCAGCTCTCCGTAGAGCGGAATCTGTCCGAGAATTTCGCGCCGGTAAGCCTTAAACGTGGTGCCAAAGTCGTGGATATCCACGCCGCTCAGCTTGGCCATCATCCAGTTGGCGCAGCGCGACGGGAAGCGGCGCAACCAGAAATTATCAACGCGATTCTTGCGCCATCCGCTGACGATGTCGTAGCCCTCGGCAATTTTTTCCAGGAACAAAGGAATGTCGGCCGGATCGTGCTGCAAGTCGCCATCCATGGCGATGATGTACTCCCCGCGGGCATGGTCAAATCCAGCGGCCAGGCCGGCAGTCTGGCCAAAATTACGGCGCAGCTTGACCACGGTTACACGGCTGTCAACGGCGGCAATCTCACGCAGCAACGCGAAGGTGCCGTCGATCGAGCCGTCATCGACCAGCACCATCTCAAACGTCTCGCCGCTCGCTTCCATCACGGACTTAAGCCGCGCGTACAGATCGGTGACGTTCTCCTGCTCGTTGTGGAGAGGAACTACGATGGAATATTTGAGCATTCGTCTTTTTGATTATACGGTAAAGAGGCGTTGGTTTCGAAGTGACTTCGGTGGGCCGCAGCGTGTAGGGCGGACACCCTTGCAAAAAGCGCAAGGATGGGGCATCCACGTTCCGTTATGGGAGGGAAGACCAGAGCGCCGTCACTGCGCGTGCAGTTCCTGGAACACATGCTGGCGGCGGACTTTGATTTTGCTCTCGTCTTTTCGGGCCTGTGCGAGATCGTAGGCAAGCTGCATCCGCAACCACGTTTCCGGCGTGCTGCCAAACGCCTTCGAGAGCCGGATTGCCATCGCGGGACTGATCCCCGACTTGCCGTGGATGACGTTGTTGAGCGTTTGCCGGGTGACGCCAAGGATCTCCGCTCCCTCCGTGACGGACAGGCCCAACGGTTCCAGACACGCGCTTCGGATGCTGCGTCCAGGGTGCGGCGGGTTTTTCATCGGCATAATGTTTTGCTCCTTTCTCGCCTAGTGGTAATCGGTTAGTTCTACGTCAAACGCATCCGCGCCTTCAAAGCGGAAGATAATTCGCCAGTTCGCCCGCACCGTGACCGACCAAAATCCCTTCAAGCCGCCTTTCAACGGATGCAGGCGATAACCGGGAAGGTTCATGGCTTGCGGCGCCTCGGCTTCGTCGAGCCGGGCGAGAATGTCTTCAACCGTATCGACCAGATCGGGGCGTATCCCGCTGCGATCCCCGCGCTCATAGAGCCGCTTGAGACCGCGATGCTTGAAGCTTCTAATCACTAGCGTATACCGTAAAGTGTATATTGTCACTTGTCAACATGGGGATGGCCCGTCCTTGGTCGGCGAGAGACGTAGGGGTCCTTCGACTCCGCAGAAACTTCACTTCGTGAAGTTCCTGCTCCGCTCAGGATGACAGCTTGGATAGGGTCGCGGAGGGCAATAGCGCCTTCAAGCCGCCCGCTCCTGCAACAGAATCCTGCGCAGCAGCAGCCAGCGCCTTACGTTGGTGGTGATCAGGAAATTTTCCTTGACGTGTTCGCGGCCGTTGCGACCCAGTTGCGCGGCGAACTCGGGATGAGTGAGGAGATAGCGGATCTGATAGGCGCAGCCTTCGACGGAATGCACCAACATGCCGGTCAGCTTGTGGATGATCTGGTTGGGAATGCCGCCGACAGCTCCGGCTATGGTGGGCTTCCCTTTCCACAGCGCCTCGGTGACGGTGAGCCCGAAACCTTCCTTGATCGATTTCTGGACCACGATGGTGGACGCGCGCTGCAGCGCATTGATTTCCAGCGCGCACCAGGGGGGCAAGTCGAGAATGATAATGTCGGGATCGTCGCCCGCGGCTTCCTTGACCTCCTTGAGCACGAGCGCGCCTTCGGGATCGTCGCTGGCTCCGCCACCTGCCAGCACCAGCTGGCAATCGACGTATTTTCTGGCCAGTTTGAAAGCCTGCACTACGCCTACGGGATCTTTCAAGCGATCGAAACGGGAGACCTGGGTGACGACTGGGCGGGAACGATCAATGCCGAATTCGTCGCACACTTTTTGCACGAAGCTTTCGTCGAGTTCTTTGTTCTTTTCCGACAGCGGGTCGATGCACGGGTAAAACAGATACTGCGGCATGCGCAACTGCCGGGCAAACGACTGCGAAGAAAAGATTGCCGCATCGTACTGTTCGATGAACGGGCGCAGAAATCCCCAAACTTGCGGATTCGGATTCGAGAGATCGATATGGCAGCGCCACACCCAGCGGGCGGGCGAATCCTTTCTTGAGCCGGTCTTCGATCCAATGAGCGCGGCGGGCTGCGGATCATGAATGACGATCATGTCTTCCGCGAACTGCATGCGCTGCCGGTTTTGTTCGTTGTAGGCCAGAAAGATTTCCTGCGCCGCCCGCGTCAGGTGGTATTCGTCGCCGTGCAGAGCATTGTGGAACGCTTTGGTGACCTCGAAGAAATCGTTGCCTCCGGTGATGACATCCCAGTGCGTGGTAACATCCAGTTCTCCCAGCAGAGGGACTAGACGATTCAGCATCTCGGCGACTCCTCCACCTACGGCTGTGGAGTTGACCATCTTCACCGTCTTGCCTTTGGGTTCGCGGGCGAGAAAGCGCAATTCGTCGATTTCGGCCGCTCCGACGATGGATTGGTAATCGTCCAAATGTGGCGGCGCAACTGGGGCGGGAGGCGTTTCCCAGGTTCGCGGAGCCTTGCGGCGGTCGGGAAGCATCGGCTGCGGCTGGGCGGAGAGCTTCGGTCCGTCCTGCTCGGTGGTCGCGGTTTGCGGCTTCACTAGCTTCATTTCTTGGTCCAGATATCTGTTACATCAAAGCCCGTTCCACGATGCGAACGATTTGTCCCCGCACTCCTTCGAGCGTCGCTGTATAGATGTCGATCCGGTTCACGGCGCGGGCGGCTTCGGTCAGACCTACATCTTCGTGGAGCCATTGTGAGAAATCATTGGACATGAGCTTGAGCCGCAGCCTGGCCTCAATAAAATGATGATGGATGGAATGCACGCTCACTTCTCTCAAGCCTTTGGCGAAATCCTGCATGGTCTCGGCCACAAAGTTGGTGGGCAACATCACGATGTCAGCCGCGCAAAAGTAAAAGGTTTCTTCAGCCAGTCGCGAAGCGTCTCCGGGATTGAGGTGGAGATGCTTCTCCACAATCTGGACGAAGCGCTCACGCAATTCGCCGAGGGAGGTAAACTCACGCACATCCACGCCCGCCAACTGTTCGGCAAGACTAGGTTCGTTACAAGCGGCGAGCGCCCAGTGCGCGAAATCATTGGAAAACCCCTCGCGAAGAAAGTGATGTTCCTGCAGGGTGCGGAAGGTATGTTGAAAGATGGAATCGTCGGGACATTCGCGCAGGGCATCAAGAAGCTCCGCCAAGGTATTCGCTTTCTGTGTGGTGATGCGCAACAGATGCGCCGAAGTATTGAAGTAGAAGGGCTTCACCGGCGTGCGCAACTGAGGTATCTGAGCTGTGGTGGTCATCGGTTCACCGCCGCGGCCGCGCCGCCGTTAGACGCTCCGTGTTCGACACAGGCTTTCAGCCAGAAGCCGAGAAAGTCGAGGAGTTCGTCAGGAGGCTGCAGCCAGAATTGCGCCGCCGTCTGCCGCCAGATGGGACGCACCAGCACGCTAATGCCGCGGCCTTGCATCGCCTGGAAGGCAGATTCGTCGGTGTTGTCGTCGCCCAGATAAGCCACCGGAGTGCCGGGACTGATTTCGCGGAGAATGTCACGGACCGCATCACCCTTGTCAGCGTCACGGGCGCGGACCTCCACGCCACCGTCGAATTCCAGCAGATCGAGCCCGCTGTAATCCGCGATCGGGCGCCATCCCAGCAAAACGCGCGCCCGCACCCTCTCCGCGTCGTTCTCGCTGAGTCCGCGCCAATGAACAGCAATGCTTCCAGTTTTGAATTCCACGATATGCCGCAGTTTCTGGTAGCCGAGCCAGCGCTCGGCATCTGACAAGCCATCGAGCGTGCGTTCATCGAGGTGCGGCATTTCCATGCTCCCGTCTGTCTCCAGACGCTGCAGCCCATGAACTCCCCAAACTTCGGGATGCGGGTGAATGTTAAGAAAGGGGAGAACATCGGGTGCATCTCGCCCGGAGATGATCACCACCCGGGTCCGGCCGTTGCGCACGATCTCTTGCAGCAGGAGCGCAACTCCGGGATACGGGTAGGCTTGGTCGCGCTGGGCGTGAAATGGCGCCAGCGTTCCGTCGTAATCGAGCAGCAGTGCTGCATGGGATGCGTGAGCGACAGTCTGCAGAAATGGTGTGAGCTGGGACTGCACTTCTGGCCTCAAACGCTTGCTCCTTTCTTTCTTCTATCGGTTCTTTCTTCTATCGGTTTCAGGCGAACCGCAAGATCATGCTACCGACACGCTGGCACGAAGTCTTTCCTGCGCGTCCTCCGGCGCGTCCAAGCGTACCTCGCAAAGTTCGGTGATCAGGTTCCCTGCCCAGCGGTAGATATTGTGTTCCTTGATGACTTTGCGCATGCGCCGCACACGCAATTCCTTATCCTCCGGCTCCATCTCTAAAGCGGCGCGGATGGCTTCGGCGGTCTGATCGATGTCGTAAGGGTTGACCAGCAAGGCGTCACGCAGTTCGCGGGCCGCTCCGGTGAACTGGCTGAGAATCAGCACGCCGCGCTCATCATGGCGTGCGGCGAGGAATTCCTTGGCTACCAGGTTCATTCCGTCGTGCAGCGAAGTGACCAGGCAGAGATCGGCAGCGCGGTAATAAGGCTCGATCTCCTGATGGCTGTGCTGGCGCACGAGGAGCACAATGGGCTTCCATTTGCCGCTCTGGAAACGCCAATTGATTCGTTCCGCTTCAGCCTCCACCTCAGCCAGCAAGTCGTGATAGCGCTTGATGTGGGTGCGGCTGGGCGCTCCGATCTGGACGAAAGTGAATTTTCCCTGATAGCTGGGATATTTCTCGAGGAAGCGCTCAATCGCCAGGAAGCGCTCCAGAATTCCCTTGGTATAGTCGACGCGATCGACGCCAATCCCCATGAGAGTCGCCTCCACGCCCAAACCGCGCAACAAAGCCGCGCGCTCGAGGTAGTTGAAGCCGTGATTGTTGCCGTCGGCGCCGTCGTCCTCGTTGAAAGCCACGCTGATGGGAAATGGCCGCACCATGGTGCGGTGGTCCTGGCGCAGCGCGGAGAAATGCTCCCAGTCCACGCGCGATTCGACAACTCGATCTACCGTTTCGAGAAAATTGTTGCAGTGGGACTGAACGTGAAATCCGATCAGGTCAGCGCCGAGCAAGCCATCCACCAACTGGCGCTGCCAGGGGCAAATGCCAAAGGCCTCCGGATTCGGCCACGGAATATGCCAGAAAATTGCTACGCGGGCATCCGGCCGCTTTTCCTTGATCAGCCGCGGCAGTAAGGCGAAGTGATAGTCCTGGACCAGCACCACCGGCTTCACGACATTCTTGATCTCATCGAGCACGGCGGACATGAACTTGCGGTTAACGTCCTGGTAGTGCTGCCAATCGGCCGCGCGAAAAAGCGGGCGGGTATGGGCGATGTGGCAAAGCGGCCACAACCCCTCGTTGGCAAAACCGTAGTAGTAGCCCTCCTCTTCCGCTTTGGTTAACCACACACGCCGCAGACTATAGCGGGGGTCCTCGGGAGGAACACGGAGCCGGTCGTATGCGTCCACCACTTCGGTGTCGGCATTGCCGTTGCCGTGAGCGATCCAGGTGCCATCGCAGGCGTTGAGGACCGGTTCGAGAGCGGTGACCAAGCCGCTCGCCGGAACCATGACGCTGAGCGTCTTGCCGTCTCGCCGGTGCATGTAGGGCTCGCGGTTCGAAACGACAAACAGGTGCCCGTCTTCCAGACGCGTGCGAAGTTGCACCGCGAGGCGATCGGCCGTCCACAGGGATTCTGCCGCATCGCGCAAACGCGCCTCATTTTCAGCCACATTGCGCGCACGGTTAAGGCTCTCGGCCATGGTGGCAACTTCGCGCGCCAAGGGCCGGAACATAGCAAGGTCCGGCGCCTCCTGACGGAAGGAAACCTTCCCCGTGCGGAGCGCGCGTATCCAGAGTGCGGCTCTTGCAATCGGGCCGGCGATGCTCCAGCGGACGATCAACAACGTAATCAGAACGATGAGGAAGACCTGAGCCAGCACACGGAAAAAGGTCTGACGCCAGACGAGAAGGCTTTGCTCACGGATGTAGCTGACATCGTGGACTACGGCCATGCCGCCCACAACCTCATCTGGGTTGCTGGTGGAGAGCCGGACGTCCCCGCCCGGCTGGAAGGGCGAGACGCCCGTCGCTCCACTACGCGGTCGGCGAATGGGCAGCGCGAGAATATGCACCGGCACGCTTCCCAGCCTGGCGAACACGCTTTCTTCGCGACCTTGAGCGACGGCCTGCGTTACCGACGGCGGACTGACGGCAAGTGTCTGCGCGAGTTCTGGGGTTGCGGCTACCAGCGTATTCTGCCGATCGTAGATGACAACGCCGAGCAGGTGCTCCCGGTTCCCGAAATGCTGTACCAGTCGCTGCAGTTCGTTGTTCGGGACTGCGTCCGAGCGTTCCGGATCCAAACCTGTATTCCACGAGCGCTCGACGTTGCCGACCAGGCTCTCGGCCAGCATCTCGGCGCGATGCTCCAGATCGCTGCGCAGAGCGCGCTTTTCAGCCAACACTTCGTAGTAGGAAAAACCAGCGGAAACCAGCGCGATGCCGAGAATCAGAGAAACGATGAGGCGAACACTCAACAATCGCATGCATGGTCCTCCTGCCTTGGATTTGACTGTGGAGCCCAATCGAGACGAAGCGACTGTGCTCAGATCGAAAAACCGGGGTCAACTTTGTGTGTGTGACACCAGAGATGCAAGTCCGCTGCCACGGAAGGCGAGTTCTAAGCTGTTGATAACCACTCACTTAAGGCAGGCTGAGAGAATTGGCACAGTGCAAGGATGACTGACAGGGAGAAAATTGTTCCGCGCTGGCTTTTACAGAAGGGAGCGAGGCCGGGTTGTCGCTGATGCGACGTGGCTTGAAACAGAGCGGAAAGCTGGTAGCCCCGGCAGGAATCGAACCTGCATAGTCAGTTTAGGAAACTGAAGTCCTATCCGTTGAACGACGGGGCCGCGCGAAATCAGGGTAGCAGGTTGCGAAATCAGTTGCCAAACTCGTGGGACATTGGTAGTGCCTCAGTTTGAATTTTTAGGCTTTCGTTTGGTCTTAGTTAGCCGTATACAAGTAGAGTCCGAAGCAGACAAGGCCAAGTACGCAATACACGGCAATATTCTCCCAAAACGTCTTGGGGTCATCCGCGCGAGAAACTATCCCTTGGTACTTCACCAAGGTTCTCCCGGTGAGTATGGAAATCAGCACCACAGCCATTAAGACCACTCCAAGAACTAGGGATACGTGGTGCCGTGCCATTAGGTATCCATGCCAGTATGAGCCGTTGTCCATATCTAAGCTCTCTTCTTGCAAGGCCCGCGCGGCTTCGGCGCTGGCGCGTAGGAATCGGCCATCATTACAATCTCTTCCAGACTCCACACGTGATCGCTCAGGTTAGCGGCCATTGCCGGAGTGATCCTCAGCGTCTTGTGGATTCTGAGGCACTACCGGGAAATTTCTCGGCCGCGAACTGCAGATCCCTCGTAGCGCTCGGGATGACAATCCTCAGAAAGAGTTGCGTCCTCCCATCCGCCCCCTACGAAATGGACGATTTCCAGCCGATCTCCATCGCGCAAAGGAGTCCGCGGCCAGTGTTCGCGGGGCACGATCTCGCGGTTCAGTTCGATCGCTACGCGGTCGGGCTTCATGCCGAGCTGCTCGACGAGCGCGGACAGAGTTTGCGCGGTGTAGGCCTGCGTTTCGCCATTGATGGTCAGATTCATGGGTTCAATTGTCTGTCACGAATCCAGAGCCTGCCACTGCCGCACTGCCGAGCTTCGCCCGGCTTGGACGGGCGAGGGCGCCCGTCCCCACACAAACCACACAAACAACGCTCGCAACCCTAATTGGCGGCGCGCAGCTGGAACTTGCGGGTGGCGGTTCTTCCGTCAAAACTTGCTTGCACGGTCACGGAGGAATCGGCGAGTGACTTTTCATCCACTTGAACGCTCATTTCGGCGTTGCCCTTGGCGTCGGTGAGAATCTGAGCGTAGTAGGGTGCGGCATCGGGCCGGGCGAAGCGGAGGGTGAGGCGGGCGCCTTCGACCGTAGCGCCTCCGTCAGTGACCCGGATCTGCATGGTCAGTGCGCCGCTCGCATGCACCGAGCCGGCATTGACCCACTCCAGGTCAAGCTCTTTCAGTGCGGCCAGAGCTTCCGGTGCATCGCGCTTGTCCAAGATGGAATCGAGTTTGCCGTCGCGGATGGCGTCGAGCACTTCACGATGCAGTTCGCGCAGCATCTTCTCTCGATCCTGATCGCTGTTCTGAGCGGCGGCTTTGCCTTCCGACGCGCCCGGTCCGTAGGGAACCGCACGCTTCCCGATGCAGCGTCCCCGCACGAAAACTTGCGTCTGCAGCAACTGCTCGCCTTCACGGGCTTCGCTCTGCACGTGGTAGACGGTGTCTTCGTGGCGAATATCCGTATTAAAGCCAAAAATCATGCGGTTCAGGCTCTCCCTGGTCCGATCGGCTCCCTGTCAAGACAAGTTCCACCGGATGAAACTGCTGTTAAATCGCGCACTTAGCTTGACACTTCCGCCGGGCAAAACTAATCTGGAACGTTTACTATTGTGCTTGCCGCAAATTATATATAGCTCCTCCTATGCCGGACAATTACTTCGCGCGCTACCTGCCCCTCCTGATGCATTTCGGCATCGCCACGGCTCTGGCTGGCGCGATTGTGATCCTTTCATGGCTGGTGGGCCAGCACAAGCCCAATCGGGCCAAGGTCTCGCCTTATGAGTGCGGAGTGCAGCCCATCGGCGATGCTCAGGGACGATTCTCCGTCAAGTTTTACCTGGTGGCCATGCTTTTTATTCTGTTCGACGTGGAAGCCGTTTTCCTTTATCCCTGGGCGGTCATCCTGCGCGAACTGAAGATGTTCGGTTTCTGGGAGATGATGGTGTACATCGGGATCGTACTGGTCGGCCTCTTCTATGTGTGGAAAAAAGGCGTGCTCGACTGGGGACTGACGGCCGCCAAGCGGAGCGATTCCTGATGCCGCTGGCTCCCCCCATCACGGATGTCGAGCAATTGAAATCGCATCCCGCGCTCGCCCGCCTGGTGGGATGGAACGCCGCGGTGGTGCAAGCGGTGAAATTCGATCGTGACGAGCTTACGATCTGGATAGCGAAGGAATCGATCCGCGACGCTTGCGCCATATTGCGCGACTTTACCGATTGCGCATTCAATTATCTTTGCGACCTCACCTGTGTGGATTGGTATCCCGCCGAGCCGCGCTTTGAAGTGGTCTATCATTTGCTTTCGATTCCGACCAAGGAGCGCGTGCGTTTAAAAGTCCGCCTGGACGGGTCCAGTCCGGCGATCGAATCGGTAACGTCGGTTTGGCCCTCGGCCAATTTTTATGAGCGCGAGGTGTTTGACCTGTTTGGCGTGCGCTTCACCGGACATCCCAACCTGAAACGCATCATGATGCCCGATGACTGGGAAGGCCATCCGCTGCGGAAGGACTACCCGGTGGAGGGTTACCGGTAGGCCATGACGCAATTTCCCCCTGCTATCGCTGAGTCCGGCCGGGAAACTATCTCGGGCGATCGTACCCTGGTCCTGAACATGGGGCCGCAGCACCCCTCGACACACGGGGTGCTGAGGCTGGTGCTGGAGATTGACGGTGAAACCATCGTTGGGCTGAGGCCGGAAGTCGGCTACCTGCACACCGGCATCGAGAAAACCTGCGAGGCCAAGTTCTATCAGCAAGTTGTGCCGCTGACGGACCGCATCGACTACCTCTGCCCGATGACCAACAACCTCGCCTACTGTCTGGCAGTGGAGAAGCTGTTGGGGCTGGAGATTCCTCCCCGAGCGCAGTGGATGCGGGTTCTGATGAACGAGTTGACCCGCATCAATTCGCACCTGGTCTGGTTGGGAACTCATGCCATGGACCTGGGCGCCATGACCGTCTTTCTCTACTGCTTCCGTGAGCGCGAAGACGTTTTGCGTTTCTTCGAGATGGTCAGCGGGCAGCGGATGATGACGTCGTATTTCCGCATTGGCGGCTTGGCGCTGGAGCCGCCGCTGGGATTCTTCGAGAAGGTGAAGAAGTTCGCCGACCGTTTCCCCGGGAACGTGGATGAATATGAAGGACTGCTAACCGGAAATCCAATTTTCGTGATGCGGACAAAGGGCGTCGCCCACCTGGGCGCGGAAGATGCGATTGCTCTGGGCGCATGCGGCCCCACGTTGCGCGCCAGCGGCGTCGATATTGACCTTCGCCGCGATGCTCCTTATACGGGGTACGAAAATTTCAAGTTCAAGGTGCCAGTCCGTAGCGAAGGCGACGTGTTTGCGCGGTACCTTTGCCGCGTCGCAGGAGTTGCGCGAATCGATTGGAATCGTGCAGCAGGCGCTGGCGGGAATGCCGGAAGGGCCGATCAAAGCCGACGCTCCCAAGATCGTGTTGCCCGACCGCGAGAAGATGAAAACCCAGATGGAAGCCCTTATCTACCACTTCAAGATCATCACCGAGGGCTTCACGGTTCCGGCGGGCGAGGTTTACCAGGCAATAGAATCGCCGCGCGGCGAGATGGGGTACTACATCGTCAGCGACGGAACGGCTAAGCCGTATCGTGTGCACATGCGCGGGCCGTCTTACGCGAATTTGCAGACACTGGCCAAGATGTGCGAGGGGCAGTTGATTGCCGACGTGGTCGCGGCGATTGGCAGTATTGATGTGGTGCTCGGAGATATTGATCGCTGATGCGTTTTTCCGAAGAATTCGAAACGCGGTTTGCAGAAATGCTGACGCACTATCCGACCAAGCGCTCGGCGTTGGTGCCGACGCTGCTCTATGCGCAGGATGAGGCGGGATCGCTGACTGACGAGGTGATTGCGGAGCTGGCGCAACGACTGGATTTGACCGAACTCGAAGTCCGCAACGTGATCAGCTACTACTCCATGCTGACCACCAAACCACGCGGAAAGTACAACGTGCAGGTGTGCACGAATATTGCCTGCATGCTCCGCGGGGGCGAAGAAATTCTCCACCACTGCAAGAAGAGGTTGGGCATCGGCCACAAAGGCACCACGCAAGATGGCTTGTTCTCGCTGGAAGAAGTGGAATGCATTGGCGCCTGCAGTTGGGCTCCGGCTGTGCAGGTGAATTATGACTTTCACGAGAACCTGACGAACGGGAAGATGGAGCAGATTCTGGACGAGTACAAGAAGAAGGGAACGCAGTAGAGCATGGCGGACTTGGTATCCCATCCCGACGAGGTACGCGTGATCTCGAAGCGCTTTGGACAAGGCGCTACGGATATCGAGCGCTATCTCCAACTGGACGGCTATAAAGCCGTGCAGAAGGCGCTCGCCATGCAGCCGGACGCCATCATCAATGAGGTGAAGAACTCCGGCCTGCGTGGACGCGGTGGCGCTGGATTCAGCACGGGAATGAAGTGGTCGTTTGTCCCCAAGCAATCGGCCAAACCGAAATACGTGCTCTGCAACGGCGACGAGAGCGAACCTGGCACCTGCAAAGACCGCCTGATTTTCGAACACGATCCGCACTCGGTGATTGAAGGCGTCATGATTGCGGCGCTCGCGGTCGGTTCGCACACCGGATACATCTACATTCGCGGCGAGTATCGCTATCTGTCGGTGATCATGCAGAAAGCGATCAAGGATGCGTATGCCAAGGGCTTCCTCGGCAAGAACATTTTCGGCAGCGGATACGACCTCGACATTTACTGGCATGGCGGAGCGGGCGCTTACGAAGTGGGCGAAGAATCGGCGTTGATGGAATCGCTCGAAGGCAAGCGCGGCATTCCGCGCATCCGTCCACCGTTCCCGGCCGTGGTCGGACTATGGGGCGGGCCGACGGTCATTAACAACGCCGAGACCCTGGCTGCCGTACCGCACATCATTTTGGGTGGCGCGGATTGGTACGCGAAGCTCGGAACGCCGAAGAATGGCGGAACGCGCATGTTCTGCCTGGCCGGACATCTCAACAAGCCCGGCGTCTACGAACTTCCCATGGGATACAACCTCAAGAAGATGATCTATGAGGTTGGCGGCGGGATTCCCTCACGGGCGCGGCTTGAAAGCGGTGGTTCCGGGCGGATCGTCGACCCCGGTGTTGCTGCCTGAAGAAATCGACATTGCCATGGACTTCGACTCGGTCGGCCAAGGCGGGATCGATGCTTGGATCCGGCGGCGTGGTGGTGCTCGATGATACGACCTGCATCGTTAAATTCGCGCTGCGCACCATCAAGTTCTACCAGCATGAGAGCTGCGGCTGGTGCATTCCCTGCCGCGAGGGCACCGACTGGTTGAAGAAGACGCTGACGCGCTTCCATGCGGGCGCGGGGCTGAAGAAAGATATCGACAACATTTATTACCTTGCCGAAAACATGCTGGGGAAAACGTTCTGTCCGCTCGGAGACGCGGCGGCGATGCCGACGATGGCATTTGTGAAGAAGTTCAGAAAAGAATTTGAAGATCATTTGGACGGGAAACCGTGCCCGTTTGAGAAGGTGGGAGCCGTTGAGCCGGTGATGGCTTAGAAAACTCAATGCCTGACGTAAATCTCACTGTTGACGGAAAGAAGATCACGGCGCCCGCTGGGTCGCTGCTGATCGAGGCCTGCAAGAGCGCGGGCATTGAAGTGCCCTCTTTTTGCTACTATCCCGGGCTCTCGCTGCAGGGCGCTTGCCGCATGTGCGTCGTGAAGATCGAGAAGATGCCTAAGCTGCAGACCGCCTGCACTACGGTGGTGACCGAGGGCATGATCGTTGCTACCGACAGCGATGAGGTGCGGCAGGCGCGCAAGGCCATGGTCGAGTTGGTGCTTGGCAACCATCCGCTGGATTGCCCGGTGTGCGACGCCGGCGGCGAATGCGAACTGCAGGACATGGCCTTCTCCTACGGCGCCTCCGAATCGAAGTACACCGAAGCCAAGAACCACCGCGAAGAACAGCAGTGGTCTCCAGTGGTGTATTTCGACCGACCGCGCTGCATTCTGTGCTACCGCTGCGTGCGGGTCTGCGGCGAGGGCATGGACGTTTGGGCACTGGGCGTGCAGAACCGCGGCGTAAGTTCGATCATCGCGCCTAATCAAGAAGATCATCTCGACTGTGAAGAGTGCGGCATGTGCATCGACATCTGCCCGGTCGGCGCGCTCACCTCCGGGGCCTACCGCTACAAGACGCGTCCGTGGGAAATGAACCATGTGGGCACGATCTGCACTCATTGTGGGGACGGCTGCAAGACCACGCTGGGCGTGCGGCGGTGCGACACTGGCATGGAGATCGTCCGCGGCGACAACCGCGACAAGAGCGGAATCAATAACGATTTCCTTTGCGTCAAGGGCCGCTACGCTTTCGACTTTGCGCACCATAAAGACCGCCTTACCGAACCGCTCATTCGCAAGAACGGCAAGCTGACGCCAGCGACCTGGGAAGAAGCTTTTGAACTGATCGGCAAACAGTTTCGGGACGTTCGCGACCGAAGTAGTAACGAAGGTCATGGCGGAAGTGCGATCGGCGTCATCGGTTCGAATCGCACGACCAACGAAGAAAATTATCTTCTTTCGAAATTTGCTCGCGCTGTACTGAAGACCAATAACGTCGATCATCATCGGACGGCAGACTACCCTGCGCTCGCGATGACGCTGCACGGCAAGCCTGGAAAGACGGCTTCCATGCGCGAGGTGTTGAACGCGCCGGCGATTCTGCTGATCGGCAATGACCCTACGAATCAGCATCCGCTGCTGTCGTGGCAGATTCGGACTAACGTGCGGTTGCGGCGGGCAAAGCTTTACGTCATCAACTCTGCGCCCATCAAGTTGCGGCGGCAGGCGGCGGGATTCGGCTTGCTTCCGGCAGGCGCCGAAGCGAAAGCAGTCGCTTTTCTGGCGGGCGACGATTCCCTACTCGATTCGCTGGTGAGCGACGGCACGAACCGCGACGCCTGGATCGCGCTTGCGCGACCAAATCCGCGCCGAACAGAACATGGTCATTACATTCGGCTCTGAACTACGCGGTTCTGACATCGAGAAGTTGGTGAGCTTCGCTTCCACTCTGCCCGGAGCGAAGCTGATCTGCCTGGGCGATTACGCGAATTCTCGCGGAGCCAGCGAAATGGGGCTTTATCCCGATCTTTTGCCGGGATATGAGCCTGTCACCAGTGCAGACAAGTTCCAAAAGGAATGGGGCAATCTGCCGACCGATAAAGGCCTGAGCCTGCCGGAGATGGTGGGGGCGGCGAAGGCGGGCAGACTGAAAGCGCTTTACGTGGTGGGATCCAATCCCGTCGGCCGGTTGGCGATTGATCCCTTTGCGTTCTCGAAGGCCTTTGTCGTGGTTCAGGACATGTTCCTGACTGAAACCGCGAACATCGCTGACGTGGTTTTGCCCGCAGCGAACGCCTACGAAAAAACTGGAACTTATACGAACACTTGCGGCGATTTGCAACTCGTCAAGAAGGCGGGCGAAGTCTCGAACACGAAGCCCGACTTCGAGATGATCGTTCGTATCGCGGACGCCATGGGCTTCGATGTGCGCGGTCTGGTGCCGTTTGGGAGCGGGACGCACTCCGATATGGGCCAAACCCGTGGCGCGCAATCAGGCGAGGCGGACCGTCACGCGGTGTGGCTCGAAGCGCATAACCTCGAACCGAAAATGACCCCCTTTGACCCGATGGCGATTCTTGACGAAGTTCAACGCGTAGTGGCTGGCTACGATGTGTCGCGTGCTCAATCTGCTGGCTGGCAACGATCAGCATCTTGAGATTGCCGAAAGCGGTGCTGGCGCGATTCAACCGCCTGAACTCATCGTCCCGGCCAACGACGATCTGTTCAGCTCGGGCACACTGGGACGGTATTCCAAGACTTTGAATTCAGTTTTCGAAAACAAGTCTGCAGAGTCGGAAGTTGCTGCGGACTAGGTAGGTAGCAACCAAGATCAAAGGCAAAGTCAAAGGCCGCGGGCGAGGGCGCCCGCGCCACACGAGAACACGTTGAGCATAACGACGTTTATTATCATTTCGATCATCAAATCGCTGGTCGTGGTCGGCGTCCTGCTGACGGCCGTGGCTTACAGCGTCTGGCTGGAGCGTAAAGTCTCGGCACGCATCCAGAACCGCTGGGGTCCCACGCGGGTTGGGCCTTTCGGCCTGCTGCAGCCGCTGGCCGACGGCGTTAAGTTCATTTTCAAGGAAGATTTGACCCAGCCGCATGTCTACAAGCCGCTCTACATCGCGGCGCCGATGATCGCGCTCGTCTTTGCCATTACCTCCGTTTCGGTGATTCCGTTCGGCAACTGGGTCAACATCGGCCCCTGGGGCACCTACTTGCAGATTACCGACTTGAACATCGGACTGCTGGTGGTTCTCGGCATTACTTCGATGGGCGTGTACGGCGTGGCCCTTGCCGGATGGTCGTCGAACAGCAAGTACTCGCTGCTCGGCGGACTGCGGGCCAGCGCCCAGATGATCAGCTACGAGGTTTCGCTGGGCCTGTCGCTGGTGGGAGTGCTGATCGTGGCGGGAAGCTTGAGTCTGCGCGACATCGTGGATGCCCAACGACATTTGCACTGGAACATCTTTTTTCAGCCGGTGGCGTTCTTCATCTACCTGATTTCCGCTTACGCGGAGACGAACCGTACGCCTTTTGACTTGCCGGAAGCCGAGTCGGAACTGGTGGCCGGATATCACACCGAGTACAGCGCCATGAAGTTCGCGATGTTTTTCATGGCCGAGTACGCCAACATGGTGACGGTGGCTTGTCTGGCTACGCTGATGTTTTTCGGCGGCTGGCTTGGCCCCGTGTTCGGACCGCCCATCCTGCAGATGATTTTGCCGGTGTTCTGGTTTTGCCTGAAAGTTTTCTTTTTCATGTTTCTGTACATCTGGGTGCGCTGGACCTTGCCCCGCTTTCGCTATGACCAACTCATGGCGTTCGGGTGGAAGGTTCTGCTGCCGCTGGCGGTTGCGAACATCGTGGTTACAGCGCTGATTGTGGCGTGGAGAGCTTGAAAACAGTTCCCAGTTCTCAGTTGCCAGTTTTGACTTTGGGTTTACTGAGAACTGAATGGGAGCTGAGAGCTAGTAAGCAATGTTTCATTTAATTTTATTCCTATTTTTCGGAGTGATCTGCGTGGCGGGGGCCATCAACCTGCTGGTGCAGAGCCATCCCATCAACAGCGCTTTGTCGCTGATCGTGGTGATGGGCGCGCTCGCTGCCGAGTATCTACTGTTGGGCGCGGAATTCTTGGCCGCGGTTCAGGTGATCGTTTACGCCGGCGCCATCATGGTGTTGTTTGTGATTACCATCATGCTGCTGAACGCCGGCAAGGAGGAGCGCACCAAAGGTAGCCGCGTCGCGACTCTTCTGGGCGTTCCCGGAGTGTTGATCGGCGCAGTGCTCGTCGCCTGGACGGTCGTCGGCCGGTCGTCCACAACGCATTCGGTGTCCATCGGTGCGTTGTGGGGAGCTCCCAAGGATATTGCGCGTCTTCTCTTCCACGATTTTCTGTTGCCGTTTGAAGTCACGTCAGTGCTGATCCTGATCGCCATCCTGGGCGCGGTCGTGCTCGCCAGCCGGCCCGACGCCGCGGCCCATGGCGCGAGAAAGGACGGGTAATGGTCCCTCTTTCTTACTACCTCGTGCTGAGCGGAATCCTGTTCGTCTGTGGAGTGCTCGGGTTCCTGATCAAGCGCAACATCATCACCATCTTCATGTCGATTGAGCTGATGCTGAACGGCGTGAATCTTTCGTTCGTGGCCTTCGCCGCGCATTGGCACGCGCTCAGCGGACAGGTTTTTGTTTTCTTCGTAATGGTGGTGGCCGCTGCTGAAGCCGCGGTCGGCCTGGCGATCATCATTGCCGTCTATCGCACGCGTGAAACTTTGAATGTGGACCAGGTGAACCTGCTCAAGTTATGACGCCGCAGACTCTTAGTCCGTTACTCTGCATGATTCCGCTTCTCCCGCTGGCTGGGGCGGCGATCAATGGCTTTTTTGGCCGGAAATCGTCGAAAAACGCGATCTCCGCAGTCGCGCTGCTGTTTTGCGGCGCCGCGTTCGCTATGGCGGTAGTCATCGCGGCGAATTTCTCATCTGCATCCGCGCCGTATTCTTTCCGCCTTGCTCACTGGCTCCGTTCAGGGGCTTTTAGCGTTGATTTTGAGTTCTACCTCGACCAGCTTTCGCTGGTGATGCTGCTGGTGGTCACGGGCGTCGGCTTTCTCATTCACGTTTACTCCGTCGGCTACATGTGGGACGACGACGGGTATTACCGCTTCATGTCGTACATGAACCTGTTCATGTTCTTCATGCTGACGCTGGTGCTGGCCAAGAACTATCTGGTCATGTTCATCGGCTGGGAGGGCGTGGGCCTGGCGTCCTACCTGCTCATCGGCTACTGGTTCACAAAAGATTCGGCGGCGGCGGCGGGCAAGAAAGCATTCATCGTCAATCGGATCGGCGACTTCGGATTTCTGATTGCTCTGTTTCTGATGATCAAGCATTTCGGATCGCTCGACTTCGCCCACGTCTTTACGGCAGTGCGCACGTTGCCCGCGGAAACCGTTGGCGCGGGATTGCTCACGGCCATCGGAGTCTTGCTCATGGTCGGCGCCGCCGGCAAGTCGGCTCAGATTCCGCTTTATGTGTGGCTGCCAGACGCCATGGAAGGCCCTACTCCGGTGTCGGCGTTGATCCATGCAGCAACCATGGTGACGGCGGGGGTTTACATGGTGGCGCGGTCGTCGGCGATCTTCGAGCGCGCGCCGATGGCAATGACGGTGGTCGCAATCATTGGAACGCTCACCGCTCTGTTTGCCGCGACTATCGGCATTGCCCAGACGGACATCAAGAAGGTGCTAGCCTACTCCACCGTTTCGCAGCTTGGCTATATGTTTATGGCGTGCGGCGTGGGAGCGTTCTCGGCAGGCATCTTTCACCTGATGACGCACGCCTTCTTCAAAGGCCTGCTGTTCCTGGCGGCTGGTTCGGTCATTCACGGCATTGGCGGCGAACAGGACATGCGAAAGATGGGCGGACTCCGCGTATACATGCCCTGGACGTTTGCGACCATGGGCATTGCCACTCTCGCCATCGCGGGCATTCCGCCGTTCGCTGGGTTCTGGTCGAAAGACGAAATCCTTTACAAAGCCTTTGGCGCGAGCTGGGTGTATTGGCTGCTCGGCGTGATTACCGCTTTCATCACGTCCTTCTACATGTTCCGGCTGATGTACATGACATTCGGCGGCGAATACCGCGGTGCACCGGCGCCCGACGCACACGGTCGTGCTCACGGGCACGACGCTCACGGCCACGGGCACGGCGAGCCGCATGAGAGCCCATGGGTGATGCTGGGGCCGCTTGTGGTCCTCGCTTTCCTGTCCGTCGTTGGGGGATTCCTGGGCGGCTACCAAAACCGGTTCGAACATTTTCTGGCTCCTGCTCTCCACGGAGCAACCGTGGAAGTCGTGCAGGAAACCTCCCGCGAAGGCGCAGACAGCACGCTGGAGTATCTGCTGATGGGGGTTTCCATCAGCGTGGCTTTACTCGGATGGTGGCTGGCCTATCTGCTGTACAACCTCCGCCCGCAACTGCCGGCGCGCATTGCCGCCAGCCTGGGAGGGCTCTACCAGGCGGTCGTCCACAAGTACTACATTGACGAGCTTTACGCCGTGCTTTTTGTCAAACCGCTGGTCGACGGCTCGACCACAATTCTCTGGCATGGCATCGACCAGGGAGCAATCGACGCCACGGTCAACAACTCGGCCACGGCTGCGCGCCATGTATCTGACAACGTGCGCCACATGCAATCGGGCAATCTGCGCTCCTATGCCGGATGGGTGGCCGCTGGAGCGGCGGTGGTGATCGCTTACATGGTTTGGATGGGAGTGCGATGAATATGGGTCCGATGAACATGGAAGGCTTAGGTCCCATCATTCTTTCGCTGGTGACTTTCATTCCGGCCGCGGGTGGCCTGCTGATTCTGCTGATCCCGCGCCGTGATCGCGACATTAAGCTGTTTGCCTTGGTCATCTCCGTGCTGGCATTTGTGGCCTCGCTGCATTTGCCGGTGTACTTGCACCGTGAAACCGGCGCCTTCAAGTTCGAGATCGACAAGGTCTGGATCACGTCCCCGAATATTCATTACCACATGGGGATTGACGGAATTTCCGTGTGGCTGGTGGTACTGACCACGTTCCTCACCCCGCTGTGCGTGCTGATTTCATGGACTTCGATTCACGAGCGGGTCAAGGAATTCTTCATCCTGTTGCTGATCCTGGAGACGGCTCTGATCGGGGTATTCACCTCGCTCGACCTGTTCCTCTTCTATTTCTTCTGGGAAGCGACGCTGATCCCGATGGCGCTGCTGATCGGCATTTTTGGCCACGGACGCCGGGTCTATGCCGCGGTGAAGTATTTCCTGTTCACCATTATTGGCTCGATGTTCATGCTGGCCGCGATTCTGTGGCTGTATGCCAAGACCGGAAGTTTCGATTTTGTGGTAATCCAGCATAAGATCGCGAGCGGCGCAGTGCCAGGTTTTGAAGCCGCGTCGCTGTGGCTCTTCCTAGGCTTCTTCATCGCCTTTGCGGTAAAGGTCCCGCTCTTCCCTCTTCACACCTGGCTGCCGGACGCACATGTGGAAGCGCCTACCGCTGGATCGGTGCTGCTGGCGGGCGTTCTGCTGAAGATGGGCACCTACGGCCTGCTGCGCTTCGATGTTGGCCTGTTTCCCGTGCAGGCCCGCCACAACGCGCCCTGGATCATGGTACTGGCGCTGATCGGCATCATCTACGGAGCACTGGTTTCGCTGGTGCAGCCGAACATGAAGAAACTGATCGCCTACTCCTCGGTCAGCCACCTCGGATTTGTCGTTCTCGGAATTTTCAGTTTCACCGCGGCTGGGCTGAATGGAGCTGTCTTCGTCATGCTGGCGCATGGAGTCGCCACGGGCGGGCTCTTCATGCTGGCGGGCATCCTGTATGAACGGCGTCACACCTACGAGATTACCGAGTTTGGCGGACTCGCCACGCCGATGCCCAAGTACGCCACTTTATTTCTGGTCACCGTGCTGGCCTCGGTAGGACTGCCCATGCTGAACGGGTTCATCGGCGAATTTCTTGTGCTCAGCGGAGCATTCCAGGCCCGCCCAATCTATGGCATCCTCGCCGCGACCGGTGTGATCTGGAGCGCCTGCTACCTGCTGTGGATGTACCAGCGAGTGTTTTTCGGCAAGGTGAAGCACGAGGTCAACAACACGCTGCCCGACCTGAACCTGCGTGAAAAGACAGCACTTTGGCCCATTGCGGTTGCCGCTCTGGTAATGGGCGTCGCTCCGCTGATCTGGCTCGGTCCGATTGATACCGCGGTGCAAGCGGCTCTTGCCCCCGTCACACAATTGGCCAGCAGGATGGTGGGCCAATGATGGCGATGACGCCAATCTTGCATTCGTTGCCGGCCCTGCTGGCACAGGCGCAAACTTCCCTGCCCCAGACTGCCGATTACATGCGGATTCTGCCGGAGTTGGTGCTCTCGCTCTTCGGGATGCTGATCATGATCATTGATCCGCTGCTTGACGAGGAAAGCAGTCACCAGTCGCTCGGTACGATTGCGCTGGTCGGCACTTTGGCCGCACTGGCATCGACATTCTGGATGGCGCAGTATCCCGGAACCGCTTTCTGGAACATGGTTCGCGTGGAAGGTTTCAGCGTTTTCTTTCACTTCCTTGTTATCGCGATTGCCGCTGTCGTGATCCTCAGTTCGTTCGAGTATTTGAAGGTGCAGCGCATTCGCGCCGGAGAGTACTACGCGCTCATCCTGTTCGGTACGGTGGGCATGTGCCTGATGTCGTCGGCGATCGAACTCGTACTGATTTTTATCGCGTTGGAAGTCTCATCGATTTCGACCTACGTGCTGGCCGGCTTTCGGCGGCGTGACGCCTCGAGCAGCGAAGCCTCGCTAAAATACTTTCTTTTGGGATCGTTCGCCACGGCATTCTTCCTCTATGGCGTTGCCCTGATGTTCGGTGCGACCGGATCCACCAACCTTGACGCGATCGGCCAAGTGCTGCACTCGGGCAACGTACCGCTTCTGGCCTACGTTGCGACAGCGCTCATGTTCGTGGGCCTGGGCTTCAAGGTCGCTTCTGCTCCGTTCCATGTATGGACTCCCGACGTTTACGAAGGGGCTCCGGCTCCGATCGTTGGACTGATGTCAACCGGCCCCAAGGCTGCGGCTTTCGCGGTTCTGCTACGCGTTATGTTCGAAGCGAATGCCCCCGGACGCTTCTGGCTGATCTGGGTCTCAGCCGCGCTTTCCATGACGCTGGGGAATCTGGGAGCTCTGGTTCAGAACAACGTCAAGCGCCTGCTGGCCTATTCTTCGATTGCCCATGCCGGATATGTGCTGGCAGCCTTTGCTGCACAACCGGAGCTGGGCGCATCCGCCGCCATGTTTTATACCGCCGCCTATGCTGCCATGAACGTGGGAGCGTTTGCCGTCGTCAGCCACTTTGCGAACGCGGGCGAAAAATACGTCGCGCTGGAAGATTACGCGGGATTGGGCCGGCGATCCCCGGCACTGGCCGCGACCTTAACATTTTTCCTGATGTCTTTGATCGGAATTCCCATCACAGGCGGTTTTTTTGCCAAATTCTACGTATTGAGTGCCCTGCTGAAATCGAATCTGGTGGGCTTGGCGCTCATTCTGGTGCTCAATAGCGCAGTAGGCGCCTATTATTACCTACGGATTATCGTGATGATGTACATGCGGGAGCCACGGGGCGAGGTTCCCGTTACTCCTGTGCCCGCAGCGGCAATGCTCGCCATTGCAGTTTGCGTACTGGCTACGCTTTATCTCGGCGTGCTGCCCGGTCGCGTGCTCGATTACGGCGCCGGTTCCGCACGCCAACTTGTGCACGTCGTAGCGCCTGCGGCTTCGTCCGGTTCTCTCGCGGTGGAAAAGTAGATGGCGTATGCCGCGGAGCCAGGCTGAGCTGCGAATGCTTGCTGATGAGGTTTGAACCTCGCTAGTGGCTTGGGTTTTGACCCGGCCCGGTGAACGCTGGCGGTGGAAAAAACAGGTTCCGCCGTCATTGACAATCACCGTCCGAGTCGGCATTATTAGCTACGCGAGTTTGCCGGGAAATTTATCCCGGGAAGGCCCGGAGGATTTATGGTTGAGTTTTTCCGCAATGTTTGCAGGGACGAACAGGGGCAAGACATCGCTGAATATGCCGTCATGCTCGCGGTCATCCTGGTATTGGTGATCGGCACCGTGCGTCTGATTGGGGGCAACGCCAACAACGCATTCTCCAGCGTGGCCAGCTCTTTGGGGCAGTAATCCGGTTTTACAACTTTTGGAAGTATTGGGATTTCCAGTGTTAGCAGCGTCTCTATGACACGATTTAGCAACTTCCGCCTTTTTAGCCGCTTTTGGTTTCCTTTCGCGGCGGAGGTGCAGAATCGGAGCCGGTCGGCAAAGCAATAGAGACAGCTCAAAGATTCCGCCAAAGCCGCGATAGAAATCGCGGCTTTTGTTGTTTTTGGCGGCAAAATAGAAAGGTCATCACCATGATCGTCAACATGTCCGACAGCGCCACCGAAGAGCAGATCGACCATATCATTCAACGTATCCGCGAAGCCGGATTCCAGCCTCACGTCACCCGTGGTACCGAACGCACCATCGTTGCCGCTGTCGGCAGCGGCGGGCGGCGCCATGAGATCGAAGCTCTCTCGGTCGCGCCCGGGGTAGACAACGTAGTCGCGATCGCCCAGCCCTTCAAGCTCGTCAGTCGTCAAACCCGGCCGCAGCCTTCGGTGGTCAGCGTTGGCGGAGGAAAGACCGGCGGCGTAAAGATCGGCGGACCCGGAGTTGTCGTGATTGCCGGTCCCTGTTCGGTGGAGTCACGCGAGCAACTGCTGGAGACCGCTCAAGGAGTGAAGCGAGCGGGCGCCACCATGCTGCGCGGCGGAGCCTACAAACCGCGCACCTCTCCGTATGAATTCCAGGGTCTGGGAATTGAGGCGCTGAAGATTTTGCGCGAAGCGCGTGAATTGACCGGCCTTCCGGTGGTCACCGAGGTCATGAGCACCGAAGACGTGGATTTGATCTGCGAATACGCCGATATGCTGCAGGTCGGGGCGCGCAACATGCAGAACTTCGCTCTCCTGCGCCGGCTGGCCACGGTCAAGAAACCCATTCTGCTAAAGCGCGGCCCCTCCGCCACGGTGAAAGAGTGGTTGCTGGCGGCTGAATACCTGCTTTCCGGCGGGAACGATCAGGTTGTGCTTTGCGAGCGCGGAATCAAGACCTTCGAAACCGCCACGCGCAACACCTTTGACCTGGCCGCGGTTGCTCTCGCCAAGGAACTCTCGCACCTGCCGGTGGTAGCTGACCCGTCGCATGGCACGGGCAAGCAAAGCCTGATTGGGGCGGTTTCACGCGCCGCCATCGCCGTCGGAGCGGACGGCATTATCGTGGAAGTGCATCCCTGCCCGGAGCGCGCCCTCTCCGACGGGCCGCAGTCTCTCGACCTCTCACAGTTCGAGCGCGTGATGAGCGGATTGAGTGCCCCCCTGCGTCCTCTGCTCGTTATGGACCGGAAGGCGGCACAAGCCTGACAATGGTTGCACCGGAACCTGCGTTGCAAGCATCGAGGTGACAGGGAGTGGAATGCAGCCTCGCGATTTCATTTTTTGGGAAGTGGATGTGCAGGCTGACTTCATGCTGCCCGGTGGCAAGCTCTACGTTCCCGGAGCCGAGAAACTTCTGCCCAACATCCGCAAGCTGACGGACGCAGCGCGGCGCGGCGAAGTGTTTCTGGTTTCGCATGGAGATTTTCATCCGGCCGACGACCCTGAGTTCAAGCAGTTTCCGCCACACTGCGTCAAGGGAACGGCTGGAGCAGAGTTAGTTCCGGACGCGCTGACGGACAATTTTGTTCGGGTCGAGAACGACATTAGCGCGAAGTTGCCGGAAGACCTATCAAAGTACCAGCAGATCATCCTCGAAAAGCAGACTCTGGACATTTTTGAAAGTCACCACGCCAACGATTTGGTGGAACGTTTGGGGAACGCTGCGGAATTCGTGGTGTTTGGAGTCGCGACCGAGTACTGCGTAAGTTGCGCGGTGAAGGGCTTGCTGAAGCGAAAGCGACGGGTGGCGGTGGTCCGCGACGCGATTGAAGCCCTGACTCCGGAAGCCGGTGACAAAACGCTGGCTGAATTTCAACGCTTGGGGGCAACGCTCGTCACCACCAACGAAATCCTTCACAAGCTGGAAGCCGTTTCCCTATAAGCTGCACGATCCCTCAGGGGCTAAGGCCCTAGTATCCACTGGCACTGGGCGGCATGGCTAAAGCCATGCCCTACCCAAACCCGATTTCAAGCGGGGCAGGCCGGCTATAGCAGCATGCCGGCGATGGATGCCGACATCAGATTGGCCATGGTACCGGCCAGCATGGCGCGAATGCCGAGTTTCGCCAGGTCTCCACGCTTATTGGGAGCTAGCGCGCCGATGCCGCCCATTTGAATTCCGATGGAGCTGAAGTTGGCAAAGCCGCACAGCGCGAAAGTCGCGATAGTGAACGAGCGCGGATCAAGGACGGCCTTTTGTGGGCCGAGCATGGAGAACGCCACCAGTTCATTCAGCACCATGCGCACGCCCAGAAGATTGCCAATCAGACGGCAGTCATGCCAGGGAACTCCAATCACCCATGCGATGGGTGCAAATAACGCGCCCAGTATGGCCTCGAGGCTCGACGGAAACCACGCGATGTGAGTGTGAATTCCGCCCATGATTCCATCGAACAACGCGACCAACGCCAGGAACGAAATCAGCATGGCGGCGATGTTCAGCGCCATGTGCAAACCATCGGTGGTGCCGCGCGCGATGGCGCCCAGCAGATTCTGGTTCTTTTCCAGCTCTACTTCCTCTTCACTCATCACGACGCGGCCCGCGGTTTTGGGCACCTCGGTCTCGGGCACCAGCATCTTGGCCATCAGGAGCGTACCGGGAGCGGTCATGATGACGGCGCTCAGCAGGTGTTTTGGCTCGATCCCAAAGGCGATGTAAGCCGCCATGATGCTACCGGAAACGTGCGCCATGCCGCTCGTCATCACCGTCATTAACTCCGAATAGGTGAGGTCGGGGAGGAAAGGCCGAATCGTCTGCGGCGCCTCGGTCTGGCCCATGAAAATGCTGGCGGCCACATTCAATGACTCCGCGCCGCTCACCCCCATCAGCCGGATCATCAGCCACGCGGCGGCCTTGATAACCAACTGCATGACGCCGAGGTAATAGAGGACCGCGAAGAGTGCGCAGATGAAGATCACCGTCGGCAAAACCTGGAATGCAAAATAAAAACCGAAGTGCGAGCCCTGTTTACCGAGATCTCCAAAAACAAACTGCGAGCCGGCGAAGGCGTAGCTGAGGAGCCGGTTCACCGCGTCTCCGGCCTTTTGAAAAAGCGTTCGGCCGACGTCACTCTTCAGGACAAAAATGGCGAAGGCAACCTGCAGCCCAAGCCCCCAGGCCACCGTCTTCAGGCGAATGGCGCGGCGGTTGGTGGAGAAAGCGTAAGCCAGGCCCAACATGGTGAGCAGTCCGAGAATGCCAGTGAAGCGTCCCATCTTTTTCCCCTTGATGAATCAGTATTCCCCTTTATAGATAACGCGATGAACCATGGATGTCTTGTGCGCGGGTGGAGCGGCCGCGATCTGATAGCTCTCTTCCAGCAGCGTCCTGGCGCGCGCGGCCTGTGCGTCGGAGTGGCAGTAAATGGTGCAGAGCGATTCGCCGGCAGAGACTTTGTCGCCGATTTTCTTATGAACCGCGATGCCCACGGCGGGATCGACGGAATCTTCTTTGCGTTCGCGGCCTCCGCCGAGGATGACGCAGGCAGTGCCGACTTGTTCGCAGGCGATCGCTGTTACGTATCCGGCTTGGCGACTTCGCACCTCGACGCGGTGATCGGCACCCGGTAGGCGCGTGGGATCGTCAATCGTGCTGATGTCGCCCCCCTGCAACTCGACCATATGGCGGAATCGATCGAAGGCTTTGCCGGAGGCAATAATTTCCTCGGAGAGTTGCTTGCCCTGCGCCACGGTCTTGGACGCGCCCCCGAGGAAGAACATCCAAGCTGCCAACTCAAGACAGAGATCACGCAAGTCCGCCGGACCGCCGCCGTGTAATACTTCGATGCATTCCTGCACTTCGAGCGCGTTGCCCACCATGCGTCCTAGCGGCTGATTCATGTCGGTGATGAGCGCGGCCATCTGCTTGCCCATGCGCTCACCCGTCTCGACCATAAGTTCAGCGAGGAAGACAGCGTCTTCCTCCTTCTTCATAAAAGCCCCGGAGCCCGTCTTCACGTCAAGCACGAGCGCATCGGTGCCTTCCGCCAGTTTCTTGCTCATGATCGAGGCGCAGATTAGGTACGGACTTTCGACGGTGCCGCTAACGTCGCGCAGCGCGTACAACTTGCGGTCGGCGGGAGCGACTTTTTCGGTCTGGCCAATCATGGAGCATCCGCAGGCTTTGAGAACACGATGGAACTCAGAGACCGGCAAACCTACGCGAAATCCGGGAATAGATTCGAGCTTGTCGAGCGTGCCTCCGGTGTGGCCGAGTCCGCGGCCGCTGATCATGGGGACGAAGAGTCCTCCGGCGGCGACCAGCGGGGCCAGCACCAGCGAAGTCTTGTCGCCAACGCCGCCGGTGGAGTGCTTGTCCACCTTTTTTGCGGGAAGAAAACTGAGATCGAGAACCTCGCCGGAATGCAGCATGGCATTCGTGAGAGCAGCGGTTTCCTCGCGTGTCATACCGCGCAGCACGACCGCCATGAGCCACGCGGCCAGCTGGTAATCGGGAATGCTGCCGTCTGTACAACCAGCAACGAGGTATTCGATTTCAGCCGAGGATAGTGCCCCGCCATCACGCTTTTTGCGGATGAGGTCAATCGCTCGGAACGGAGATTCGGAAACGCTGGGCTGGCTCACTTGAGGCGAAAACCCTCCGGCAGAAGATCGGTGATTAGACTTTGCTTCGGTCCTTTTTCGCCCTGGTAGAAGATGATGGCGCGTGGCCCGAATTCATAGATGACCTGGCGGCAGGCTCCGCAGGGAGAGCATGGAACTCCGTGATCGTTAACGACGGCGACGGCATGAATCTCGAGTTCCGGACCCTCTTTAGCAATGGCGGAAAAAATGGCAGTACGTTCGGCGCAGTTGGTCATTCCGTAAGAAGAGTTCTCGACGTTGCATCCCGCGAAGACTGTTCCCTTTCGAGGTGAGGATGGCTGCGCCCACTCTAAAGTTGGAAAAAGGTGCGTAGGCGTTCTTCATGACTCTGCGCGCTGAACGGAGCAAGCGTTCGCGCGTGACAGCTGGCACACTTGGCTTTTGCATATCCAAATCGATCTTGCGGAAGAACAAGAACGGTCATTGTAGCGCCTGAGCGGCTTCGGCAGCAGAGATTTTCGCGGGCTAGAACGAGGGACGGCTGATCACACTCATGCTGATCACGATCATCATAACGGTCCAATCTTGACGGTCCTGTGTACCGGTGTTAACTTCAGGCGACACGTGGGTATCCCGGAGACATCGTTCTGAGTCGGCCAGAGAAGATGCGGAGATTGACCGGCCCGGGCCCCGTGGACCTTCGCCGGCGCGACTTTCTGATCCGGTGCTGTCAGGGAGCGTCGGCGGCGTTCATTCCCGCCAAGCTGTACGGCCTGGGCTGGCCCCGTCTACCTTTGTACGGCTTTGACTCTGCCGCTGCAGACTTATCGAGCTATGAATTTCACCTTCATCCTCATTATCGGATGCCCCGGCCTCTCGACGCCTTGCTCCTCAAGACGCAGGCTGGATCTGGACGATTTTGTCGCGGAAAAATATGTTGACCAGATCGCGACCATCCTCGCTCAGTGGAGTTCTGGTCTGCTGCAGTCTCCGCAAAATCTGAGGGCGATCGAGAACGTTCTTCTGCCGAATTTTTCGGGGGCGTCGCCACAGCCTGTTGGATCCCGAGTCGTGCGCCAGGGCCCGGCGATCGAACTCCATCACAGATCATTCCAGCGGGAAACTCCGCTTGGGCGGGACTCATTTCTTCAAGAACTGCGGTCTGCCGTGAGCGGCTTTTCGACAATTCTTACGGCTGAATTTCAGGTGACCGGTATCGACGCTGGTGCCATGTCAGGCGCGGCGGCGTCTTCCGGTCAATTGCACACTCGCATCCGCTATGAACTGGTCGGGACCGGCCACGGGTTCTACCGCGAGCAGCGCGTGGGCTATTGGCAACTCACCTGGGAACGGTCCGCGTCGGATGAGTTCCGCGTACAGAGTTGGCTGGCGCAGGATGAAACGCAGAGCCGGTCCGCCCAACCAAGCTACGTCGAGATCACGGCAGCGGCGCTTGGCGGCAATGCCTCCTATGCTTCGCAGCTTGTGCACGGAACGGATTATTGGCGCTCTGTACTCGACGGCGCTTGCGGCATTGATATCTACGGGCACAACGGCGTTTCCGTCGGCGACATCGATGGCGATGGATTTGACGATCTCTACGTGTGCCAGCCGGGCGGGCTTCCCAACCGGCTTTATCGGAATCGCGGCGACGGCACCTTTGAGGACATCACCGAAGCTGCGGGCGTCGGCGTCCTCGACAACACAGCGTGCGCGCTCTTTGTCGACGTCGATAATGACGGGCGCCAGGACTTAATCGTGGTGCGGGCAAACGGCCCTATGTTGTTCCTCAATCAAGGCGGCGGCAAGTTTCGCCAGAAGGCGAATGCGTTTCAGTTCGCCAACCCGCCGCAAGGGACCTTTACCGGAGCGGCAGTTGCCGATTATGACCGCGACGGCTGGCTGGACATCTACTTCTGCCTCTACGTCTATTACCAGGGCACGGACCAGTACAAGTATCCGTCTCCTTATTATGACGCGAATAACGGGCCGCCGAATTTCATGATGCGCAACCAGCGGGATGGCACGTTCCGCGACGTAACTACGGAGACGGGCCTCAACCAGAACAATACGCGCTACAGCTTTGCTTGTGGGTGGAGCGACTTCAACCAGGACGGCTGGCCTGACCTATACGTGGTGAACGATTTCGGACGCAAGAATCTTTACCGCAACAACGGCAATGGGACTTTTACCGACATTGCTGCGCAGGCGGGAGTTGAAGATGTTGGCGCGGGGATGAGCGTCTGCTGTTTTGACTGCGACAATGACGGCGCGGAAGATCTCTATGTGGCGAACATGTGGACGGCTGCGGGCGAACGCATCACGATGCAGGATGTTTTCAAGAAGAATGAGCCCAAGGAGACGCGCGCGCTCTATCACCAACATGCTATGGGCAATGCTCTCTTTCGAAATTCATTGCGAAATGGCGGCGCTTTCGAGGACAAAACCGGCGCGGCCGGCGTCGGGATCGGACGCTGGGCTTGGTCCAGCGACGCCTGGGATTTTGATCATGACGGGTTGCCCGATCTCTACATCGCCAACGGCATGGTCAGCGGCCCCTCGCCCAAAGACGATTTGAACAGCTTCTTCTGGCGACAGGTGGTTGCCTTATCGCCGGATAAGCCCCGGCCGTCTCACGACTACGAACAGGGATGGAGCGCAATTAACGAACTGATCCGCGCCGATGGCACGTGGAGCGGGTACGAGCGAAATATGTTCTACGCGAATAATGGCGATGGAACATTTTCCGATATATCGGCCGTCGTGGGGCTCGACTTTTGGGAAGATGGCAGATCGTTTGCCCTCGCCGATTTCGATCATGATGGCCGCCAGGAACTGTTCTTGAAGAACCGCAACGGTCCGACGTTGCGGCTTTTGAAGAATGTCATGGAGGATTTGCCCCCCTCGATCGCATTCAGCCTGCGCGGAACGAAGAGCAACCGCGATGCGATTGGCGCGGTGGTCACGGTAGAGACTGAACTGGGCCGTCAAAGCCGATCGCTACAAGCTGGATCGGGATTCCTTTCGCAGCACAGCAAGGATGTTTTTTTCGGCCTGGGAGCCGCGAGAGGCCCGGTGCGCGCGTCGATTCGCTGGCCGAGCGGATTGGTGCAGGAACTCAGCGATCTGCCGGTCAACCATCGCGTGTGGATCGAGGAAGGTTCTGAACCATCTCGAATCGAGCCCTTCAAGACGCCGACGGGGCGAGGTCAGTCCGCAGTTCCGCCGAATTACGGGACGCCACGGGAAGTCGAAGCCCTGCCCACCAGGGCTGAAACCTGGTTGCTGGCTCCGGTCGAGGCGCCCGAGTTTTCTCTGCCCGATTTCGCTGGACGGATACAAATTCTGTCTTCGCTGCGCGGAAAGCCAGTGCTGCTTAACTTTTGGGCAACCGGAGCAGAACGCTGCCGGGAAGATTGGGCTGCTTTCAATCAGCGCCACGCGGCTTGGGCGGCTCAGGGTCTTCAACTGCTCACGGTGAATCTGGATAGCCCCGCCGATGCGGAAAGCTTGCGGACAGTGGTGCGCGAGCATCGTCTTTCGTTTCCGATCCTGCGCGGCTCCGACGACGTGGCTGCCATCTACAACATTTCTTTTCGTTACCTGTTTGACCGGCACCGCGATCTCGCGCTTCCAGCCTCTTTCCTGATCAGCGCCAAGGGAGAGATCGTCAAGGTTTACCAGGGGCCAGTCGACCCGGAGCACGTGGAGTACGACTTCCGGCACATTCCCCAAACCAGTGCGGAACGATTAGCCCGGGCACTGCCCTTTCCTGGCGTGACCGACGCGATCGAGTTTGGGCGCAACTATCTCTCCTCTGGTTCGGTATTCTTTCAACAAGGCTATCTGGAGCAGGCCGCAGCTTGCTTTCGGATTGCTCTGCGCGACGATCCTACCAGCGCGGAAGCTGCCTATGGTATTGGCAGCGTGTATCTGGACCAGCAGAAGAACACGGAAGCCCGCGAGAGCTTTGAACGTGCACTCAAGTTTCGGGCGGGCTATCCCGATACTTTGGCCAATTCATGGAACAATCTCGGTTTGCTGGCGGGACGTGAAGGGCGCACGGGCGAAGCTATCCACTACTTTCAGGAAGCGCTGAAGTTGAGCCCGGATCATAGGATTGCGCTCGATAACCTGGGCAGCGCCTATCGCCAGCAGAAGGGCTGGGATGAAGCGCGCAAGACCTATGGTCGGGCGCTGCAGCTCAACCCCGACGATGCCGAGGCGAACTACGGCTTGGGGATGGTGTTTGCGCAAAATGACGACACGGCGCGAGCGTTCGACTCTCTGCAGAGAGCCCTGAAGCTGCGTCCGGTTTACCCCGAGGCGCTGAACAACCTGGGGATTCTCTACCTACGTACGCAACGGCGGGATGAGGCTGTGGCAACTTTTGAGGAGTGCATCCGCTTGGCGCCCGCTTTCGATCAGGCTTACCTGAATCTGGCGCGCGTTTACGCCATCGAGGGTACGTCAGACAAAGCTCGGGCTGTGCTGCTTGACCTTCTCAAGCAGCATCCGGGACATGCGCAGGCACAGAAGGTCATGGAGCAGTTGGGGCGATAAGAGATCGGGCGATCTCACCATCGGGTCATCGGGTGATCGAGAACCTGCCCTCCATTGGTTTCTCAATGATCAGATGACCCGATCACCCGATGGCTCGATCACTATGGCTGCGGCGTCGGTGCTTTCAGCAGGTCCACAAACAGCTTGTAGAATTTCTCGGTGTCCAAGTCGACCTGCACTTCCACCGATTGCACATCGCGCTTGGGCTTATCGCGATCCGTCCAGATGAGCGTGTCTCCGTAGCCGGCGCCACGATCCAGGTTTACGTCCATGTAGCGGTTTTCTTTCCTGGTAATCAGTGATGGTTCGAGCCACGCTGCCGCGGCGAGTTCGTCCCACAGATAGTTGTAGGAGCCCCGCAGGCGGGCATATTTGCCGATGTATTGCGCGGACGGCGTGTTGCTGGTCCTAATCTTGTCGATCAGTTCATTGGTCATTCTTGTCTTGACCGAAATATCCACTGTGGTGCAGACGATTCTTTTCCACGGAGCCCGCAGCACAATGTGGGCCGCTTCCGGATCGAACCAGAGATTGAATTCGTGGCGGGGCATGTCGGCGAACTCGGGATCTTCAGTCTGCGGATTCAGACTGGCTCCCATGAACACCAACTCTTTGGCAAGCCTCGGAAATTCCGGATCGATGGTGATGGCGAGCGCCAGGTTGGTCATGGGTCCACCCTCATAGATGGTGACTTCGTGCGGAAATTTATGAACCATGCGAATCAGGAAATGGGCAGCGTCTTCGTCGGCCGGCATGGTGGTGGGCTTCCCTTCTGGCATCGCTCCCAGGTCGCGGGGCGCGTGATACACGCTCGGAGTCCATGCCCCCAGCCAATCCACGAAGCCGTAGCGCTGCTCCGACTCCTCCGTCTCTTCTTTAGTTCTGACCAGCGGATACTCGGCTCCGGGCACGACAGGAATGTCGGTTCGTCCGATAAGTTCGAGCATGCGCAGAGTGTGCGCGACTTCTTCGGTGAGCCACGCATCGCCCGTCACCACGGTGACGCCCAGGACTTCCGTCTGCGGAGACTGGATGAGCAGCAGGATCGCTTGTTGGTCGGTACCAGCTGGTCCGGCCGCGTCCTGATCGATGATGACCTTGCGCTTGTCTTGACTCTGGCCTTGAGCCGCAAGACAGGTCAGCAGAATTACACTCGCCACACAACCCAGGATTCGACCCAGTTTCATTTCGTGCACCTCTTTCAATTGATGTAGGATCGCATGGAAAGCGGGCCATTTGTAGAGCCTATTCATTATGGAGCTATCCGCGTGACCTCGGGCCACTTCCGACTAAGTGGTACTTATGTTGCCGCCTGCGTTATAGCGGTAACCGCGACGCTCGCACAGTCTCAAGCTCCCGCTGGCAACGCCACCTTGGGAACAGTGCAGGGCTATGTACGCGATTCCGGCGGCCAGCCGCTAGCGAACGCTACCGTCTTCTTACAGCTCGCGACCGGAGCCGAGACTCCCTCGGCACAGATCCAGATCACGCACTCCGATGCGGCGGGAGCCTATCGCTTCGCGGCGCTTCCGGAGGGCACTTACACTTTGCGCGCAGAGATGGGCGGATATGACCGGGCAATCGTCGGTCCGGTGAGCCTCGCTCCCAAAGAGACGAAGTACGTCGATCTCATTCTCGTGCCCACGAGAGCCTCAGGAGCGGCGTCGCCAGCACCCGAGTTCTTTGACGAACCTCAATTCACGGTGGCAGGCGTAACCCAAGCTACGAGTGCCGGGGGACACGGTTCTGACACGGTGCTGCGAACCACGGAGGCGCTGGCCAAAGCCACAGTTTCTTTGGGCAAGGAACCGGCTGCCGACTCGAAGTCGCCTCCGGCCACAACCGAGAGTTCTTTGCTGCAGGCCGTGGCGCTCAATCCCAAAGATGCCGCACTTCGTCATCAACTGGGCGACGTCGAAGAGAAGCTCGGCCATCCACTGGAGGCGGTGCGCGAGTACCAGCGCGCGGCGGAGCTTGATCCCAGCGAACTGTATCTGTTCGACTGGGGAACCGAACTTCTCACTCATCGCGCGCTGGAGCCGGCCACGGAGGTTTTCACAACGGGCAATCGGCTGTTTCCAAAGTCGGTGCGGATGCTGATTGGGCTGGGCGTAGCCTGGTACGCTCGCGGTTCATACGATCGGGCAGCGCGGGTTCTGGGAGACGCGTCGGAGCTGGCTCCCGAGGATCCGACTCCTTACCTATTCATCGGAAAGATGCAAAGCGCGGAGACTGTGCCAACGAAGGAATCGGTGGAGCGGCTGGCGCGTTTCCAGCAGTACGAACCCGACAACCCGCTGGCAAACTACTATTACGCGGTCAGTCTGTGGAAATGGAGACAGTCGGTGAATGCGCTCGACGATGCCAGCTCGGCGCAGATTGAGGCGTTGCTCCAGAAGGCGGTCCAGTTCGACTCGAAGTTAGGTGCGGCGTATTTGCAGATTGGCATTCTGTACGCGCAGCGCGGAGATTACACGCGCGCAATTCCCGCATACCAGAAAGCGATCGAAGTCAGTCCGGAGGAAGTTGGACCGCAACTCGATCAGACGCTCGAAGAGGCGCACTATCGATTGGCGCAGGCCTACCAGCGGACTGGCGACAAGGCGAAAGCTCAAGAAGAACTTGAACTTCACCGTCAGTTAGCCAAGAAAACAAAAGAAGATGCTGAACGCAAGCGGCGCGAGATTCAGCAGTTTGTTATCGCGCTGCGGGATGGGAATTCCGCATCGCAACCGCAGCACTGAACCGGTCGCGAGTGGACTGCGCATCACTCCGAAGGTCCGTTCCTCACGGCGCATCGACCACACAGCGAAAGCCAACCTTCCCCGCCCGGTCGTGCCCAGGAGACATCAAGAGATACTTTTGGTGTTCATCAAGCCGGTATGTTTGCGGGAAGTACCAAATCGAACCATTTGGTTGATAAGAAGCGCCGCCGCGAAGGATTGCCGCGCGGGTATGCGGATCGCGATATTCGTCGGTCCACTGAGACACGTTGCCGACCAGATCGAGAACGCCGAATGGGCTTGCTCCCTTCGGGAAAGCGGTTACGTCGGCCGGTGGACGCATAGCAGGTCCAGAATCTACCGGGGGAAGAGCTTGCGGCTCCCAGTCGTTCCCCCAAGGATACGCACGACCGCTGGTAGATTGCGCTGCGTATTGCCACTCCCATTCATGGGGAAGGCGTTTCCGGCTCCAGGCTGCGTACGCGCGGGCATCCTCGATTGAAACCCAAGTGACCGGCTTGTTATCCCAACCGTCGGGATAGCTGCCATTTTTCCAGGCGCGCAAGAAATTGTGATCGTCTTTAGGAGAATAGTGCGTCGAGTTCAGGAATCTTTTGAACTCGGCATTCGTCACTGGCGTTCGATCGATATAGAAACTATGAATATGCATGCGATGCCGATGGAAACGGCGCGCCGTACCTTCCCAGGGATACTGCACATCTGCTCCGGGATCATTGCCGCCCTCGATTTCAATGCCGCTCACCTGAAAGTCATAGTCAGCTTCGGGAATGCGCACCATTCCCTCTGGCGGTGACTGCGGCGTGGCGGTCGGTGGGATTTCAACCACAGTCTGGGGCACGGCTTTCCACTCCCGCGAATAGCTCCCCAAAGGACGTTTCGAACGCTCCGCCATAAAGGACAGGAGGTTCTGCACACTTCCGTCGGGTTTCTCGGACGTGGCCAGAACGGCGCCGTAACCGAGGCCTTCGAGATCGAAGCTTAGCGTCGCTTTGCCGTTCGTTATAGCGGGCGTTAATTCCGCACCGTGCCACAAATCGTAGTAGTGCATCCCGGTCCGGTCCGGTACCTCGATCTGAGATCCGGCGACGTCGTATTCGTTGCGGTTGATGATCGTCCACAACGTTCCCTTTGCCGCGGGGAACCGGCTGGCGAATACGCCCGCCTGCAAGACTGGCGCATGCGGTTCCCAGTCGTCGCTCGACAGGTAATCGGCCATGGCGCGTTCGATGCGAGTGAAACGCAAGATGGCCTCGGCATCGTGCGGATTATTTTCGTACCAGAATCCCCAGAGATTTTCGAGGGTCGCGTACCCCTGACCATTGAAAAAGGCGTGCTGCAAACTGTCCGTCTTGTCGCGGGTGAAACGGTCGGTAAGATTCACGGTGTGGCGCGGCTCCATCCACTTGTTCTTGCTGACCATAGGAATGAAAGGATACGGCTTCCCTTCCCAGGTGACCCAGTCGTTCCAGCTGAGGTTGGTCCAGACGATGGAAGCGTCGCGCGGTTGAAATTGGGGCTCGAGCGCGAGGGGATGGCCGATCGCGTCTGAGGCTTCGCGAAAGCCGGGGGGAACGCTCTCCAGCGTATCGAAGTTGATGCCGTCGGCGTCGACTTCCTTGAGGAGTTGCGATATGGCCGTGGCTGGTGCCGCGCCTTCGTCTCGGGTCCCCAGGTCCCAGGCAAGAAGCGGGAAGAATACCTTCACGCCGCGGCTGTGAAATTGTTCAACCATGCGGCGCACACCAGGAATACCGCCGGGAAGATCGCGCAGCATATCAAATTGATTGCGGTCGTCCACACCCAAGTTCGGATACACATGCCAGATAAGAACAGCATCGATGGGACCGATGCGGCTTTCGGTTTCGGAGAGGAACCGGTCGACGGTGTACTCGCCCTTGTCGGGGTCGTAGAAACTCCGGTCCCAGATGAGCAACTGGACCTGGGAGAAGATGTGCTGCGTCCAACGAAGGTCAGGGCGTTGGTACTGCGAAGGGTTGTAACGCAGGAGAGTGCGGCGATCGTTGCGCCAGGCTTTTAAGCCTTCGAGCCATGCGGGGTGGTCGGACGGACTGGCGGGTCCGGAAAAGAAGACTTCGCTGGCCGGCGGAATTTCCGTCAGATTCATGACTCCGGTGTGGGAGACGAGGTCGTGTTGCGCCTTCCATTCATCTCCTGACGACGGAGCGCTTGACAGTAAGAGAAGACCTAGAACGAAAAATGCGAGGAAAGGTTTCCCATGTTTCATGAAATGAGTTCCGAAAAAGATTGCCTGTTGCAATGATGCAAGTCAAGAGTAGAACCAGCGTCAGGCAGATGTCTATGCCATTGCGGTGCAGTGGCGAATCAGCGACCTCAAGAAAATGGGACGAGCCGAAGCTCGTCCCGAATTATTCAGATTCTGTTCCGCGCCCGCCAGCTCAGAAATCAAGCCGCAGCGCAAGTTGCACGACTCGCCCGGTGTTGACAGTTCCATTTACCTTGCCAAAGGTTGAAGTACTTTCGATGTCCTGCATGAGAGTTGCGCTGCTGCCGCTCAGAAAGAACTCGGAGTGATTGAACAGGTTGAAGAACTCGGCGCGGAACTGGAGATTGTATCCCTCGTGGACGCGGAAGGTCTTGAGGGCTGAGAAATCCGTATTCACGAAGCGCGGGCCGTATACCGGTGCGCGCGACGCGTCTCCAAGCTCACCGGGCTTGGCAGGCACAAAGCAGCTCGTATTGAACCACTCGTTCACCGTCGGGTGGCTGAGCTTGGGATTGCAAATTTGATCCGGACGGTTCAGAGGAGTTGCATTCCAAAAGAAAGCTGTTCCAGTGTTGTTAGCACTGTCGACGATAAACAATGGAAATCCGGAAGTGGCCTTTTCAATTACATTGACCTGCCAACCGCCGAGCACGCCGTCCTCAACGCTGTTCCAGCCGCCGCCATAGTGCTTACCTTTGCCAAAAGGCAAGTCATAGAGGACGCTGGCGGTGAACTGGTCATTCAGATTGAGCTGCGAAAGACCCCAGTCGGCCTTTTGCGTACCAGGTAGAGGCCAGAACTGTGCACCCGGTGTTGTACCATCGCCATCCGCCATGCCGGTGTCAAACGTGCGCGACCAGGTGTAGCTGAACAGTGCGTAGAGCCCGTGCCGGGCGCTCTTCGTCTCCGCCCTCACCAGAAGAGCGTCGTAACGCGCACGAGCTCCATCGGTAATGTTATAAACCGAAGACGGGTACGTGAACGGGGCCGCCGGATACGGATAGACAGGGTATACCTGAGACGCTGACGCGGCCGTGCACCCCAGGTGATAGTTCGGATCGTATTGAGGATTGGGAGTAACCGTAGAGGAATATGGGAAACCCGCCATCCAGTTCGGGAAACAAGCTGTCGGCGAGGAAACGTTGAGATTCAGCCCGTAGAATAGGATGTGCGTGCTGCGCGTTCCCGCGTATCCGGCCGTCAGAACCATGTTTCCGGGAAGCTGGCGCTCGACGTTGAAGTTGAACTGCTGCACCATGCCCTGCTTAAAATTCGAATTCTGAGATAGATACGTTCCAGTAAAGGCCTGCGGGTTTGGAGGCGAGAGATAGGGCGTGAGCGGAGGGGTCAATCCATTTCCAAGCATGAAAGTGTATTTCAGTCCGCAGGGTTGAACAGTCGGGCTACTTGCTGTAAGAGTGAAGTTTCCGAAGGGACAGGGAAAACCGACGCCGTAATTAAAGTTGTCAGTTTCGGCGTAGTACGGCGGATTCTGCCAGAGGCCCTGTGCACCCTGGCTCCAGCCGGAATCGTGATAGATAGCGTAACCGGCTCGAATGGCGGTGCTCTGACTGCCGAATGGTTTCCACGCGAGTCCAATGCGCGGCTCGAAAGCAGTCTTGTCAAACTGGAGGCCGACCCGACCATCCGAACGAACACAATTCGTGCAGCCGTTAAAGGAACGCTACCGGCGATAAGGTACTGGCCTGTAGCAAAGTCGAAATTGGCCTGGCGCCCTTCCGCTTCTGTGATGGGAGTGACGAGGGCCCAAGCTAAGCCCAGGTTCAAGGTCAGGTTGCTGGTAACGCGCCAGTCGTCCTGGACAAACGGACGAAACATTTTCCAGCGTCGCCCCGTGGTCGCGCCGTCGAAAGTCTGATCGTGGAGGGTTGACTCCGTCTGGCCGATCAGGAGATCCGCGACATTGTCCCCCGTGAATGAGCCGGCAAACGCCGATCCTGGTTGCCCAGTCCCGCCGCCCTGGAAAATAACTCCCATCCTGATAGCCGTTGGTCATCACGTTCATCTGGTTGAAACGGATCCCGATACCCACGCGGATATCGTGGCGCCCGCGAATCATGTCGAATGTATCAGAACGTAAATACGTTCGTGCCGCCCTGGAACGGCGCAAAACCGCGGTCGCCGAGCGACCAGTACTGCGCCGACAAGAGGCTGGTCATTCCGCAACTCAGACAATCCTTCGGAGTCTGGGTCAGTCCCGGAGGGGCATTCGGACACTTGCTGTTGAGATCGCGCCCGAGAATGCCGATATTTGCCGCTTCGCAGATGGGTGCGCCAAATTCTCCAAAGGACGTGATGTGGTTGAAGATACGGTTGTAGCCCACATACGCCTGGTTGATATTCTTGGAGTTGAAAATGTGAGTTTCGGAGATGACGGCATTGCGCGCGTGATTACTGATGAGCTGATTGCTGCCGAAGGCATTTTGCTCCGACCAGGTGGGTGAACCGCCGGGCACGAAGGAGTTCGCCTGGTCGTAGGTAAAGCGCGCGAAGGCAGAGTCTTTGCTAGAAAAATTGTGATCCATCCGAATGGTGGCATTGCCCTCATCGAGTTTTCTCACTGGAACGTTGGCGTAATTAATGCCCGCTCCCGGATTTGGCGTTCCACTCTGCGGATACAGAGCGATCATCTGCAGGCCGATCGGATCGGCAAGCCCGTAGCCAGTCGGACCACCCGTAATCGGAATCTTGTTGCACCCAACGAGTGGGTTAACGCCCGGCACTTGGCTGCCGTCAGTGTTCACCGCGGTAGGGGCTCCTGTCGCATCGCACTGGAAAGGTAGGAAGTTGTAAGGATTGACGAGATTTGGGAACGCAATCAGACCGTTATATTGCGTCACACCGCGCGTACCGCCTAAGGGATCGAGCGTGTAGTCCGCACACGGCACGGCAGGATTCCCACACGTAGTGTTAATCCCCATCATCGCCTGCGTCGGAACCAGTCCGGTAAACGGAATACCTTTTCGCTGCCGCTTGGCTTCATAGTTGGCAAAGAAGAACGTCTTGTCTTTCTGGATCGGGCCACCCAGCGATCCGCCGAATTGATTCAGATCGAACTTCGCCTTGACCGGGACCAAGGCCCCGGAGCTATTCACGGTCTCTGCAAAGTCGCTGCCCGCATCCAGCTTGGTATTGCGAAGATACTCGTAGAGTGCCCCGTGCCACTTGTTGGTTCCCGATTTCGTCGTGACCAGCACCGTCGGACCCGCGCGCGTGCCATATTCCGCGGAATAGTTATAGGTGAGAACCTTGAATTCCTGAATGGAGTCCATAGTGGGCAGAACCCCGATGCCGCCTGACGTGGTTTCGTCGTCGTTGTTGTTATCGAGGAGCCAATCGGTGCTCTGCTCGCGCGAGCCGCCGACGGAGAGGGAGAAAGTGCCGCGTGCCGCGACTTCACTGCTGGCGCCCTGACTGAAGAAGCTGTTCGGGTTGGTTTGCTGGGTTGTGCCTGGAGTGAGCGTGGCTAATTGCACGAAGTTGCGCCCGTTTAAAGGGAGGTCCGCAACTTGCTCGGCTGTGATTACCTGGCCGAGGGTTGGGTTCGAGGTCTCTACGGCTACTTCAGTAGCGTTGACTTCGACGGTCTGGCTAACTGACGCGGGGTTGAGCGAGAAATCGATCTCGCGCTGCTCGTCAACCTGCAGACGAATATCTTTCTGCTCGGTGGTCTGGAAGCCCTGCGACTCGACTCGAATGGTGTAATGCGCGACTGGCAGCAGGGGAGCGAGATAGTGCCCGGTCCCGTCGGTCTTCGTTTCGCGCGTGGCGCCTGTCTCCTGCGCGGTGATCTTGACGGTCGCTCCAGCGATGACGGAGCCGGTCTTATCGGCAACCGTTCCGGAAAGACTGCCGTTCGCCTGGCTATATAGAAGTGGACAGAGGAAAAACACGGAACCCAGAACCGCTACGACCAGCGCTTTTCTTTGCAGCATCGCTTTCCCCCTGGCGGCCACTTTCTCTTCGCGAGTCTTTTCTTCGCGAGTTGACGGAGCCGCGGTTGCTCGCGGCCGAGACGTGGAACGCCCTTTCGTAATGACTGGTCATCTAAATAGATTAGATATGCAAAGTCAAGAGTTTTGTGACGCTGCGGTGAATACCGTCCGACGAAGAGGGGAATTCAATTTTTCATAACGTCGTTTTTCGTAACTATGCTTTCACGGATTTTTACGATCTGGTTGGCAGCAACGTTTTCCAGGTGCTGCACGAGGCCGCTCGGCCAGCGAATCTCGATGGCATCGGCCTTGGTGGCTTTGCCCAGCCCGAAATGCAGGCGGAAGTCACTTTGTGAAATGTATCCGCTGCCGCTGCGCACCTCCTGCGTCTGCTGGTGATCGCCGACGCGGACGGTGACCCTGGCGCCGATGGCGTCGCGGTTGGACTTCGTGCCTTCCAATTTCAGTAGAATCCAGTTCCCACGGTCACCCAGATTCTTTAGCAGGCTGGGGCGATCATGACTGTTGTTCACAAGAATTCCGACGCTTCCGTCATTGTCGAAATCGGCGGCGGCTACGCCGTGGCTGTTGAACGGAGTGGTGACGCCCGGTCCGGAATCTAGCGAGATGTCGCGAAATTTTCCGTTGTGCTCGTTCCAGTAAAGAATCTTGCGTTCGCGGAAAGTGTTGTTGACTCCTTTGCTGTCGACTTCGGGATAGATGTGGCCGTTGGCCATGAACAGGTCGGGCCAGCCGTCGTTGTCGATGTCGACGAAGAGCGTACCCCATCCCAGGAATTGTGAATTCCTGGCGAGCCCGGCGGCAGAGGTGACGTCGGTGAACGTTCCGTCGTGATTGTTGTGGTAAAGCGTGGCGGTGTCGTCGGAGAAACTGGTTTTGACAATGTCGAGCCAGCCCTGGCCATCGTAGTCGATGGCATCGGCTCCCATGCCGGCTTGCTCGCGGCCTCCGTCGTTGAACGCAACGCCGGCCTCGACGGCGGTTTCGGTGAAGGTGCCGTCGTGGTTGTTGTGAAAGAGCAGGCTGGGAGTGGAATCGCAGGCGACGTAGATGTCAGGCCAGCCATCGTTGTCGAAGTCGCCGGTGAGAGCGGTCAAGCAGTAGTAAGCGTCGGTCTTCGCGACTCCAGATGCCTCGCTGACGTCGGTGAAAGTGCCGTCGCCGTTGTTGTGGTAGAGCTCGCTGTGCGTCCCTTTCAGGCCGCGCGGACCGCACAATACCGGCATTCCTTTCCAAAGGCAGGCGGCGCTGCTGCCGGGCTCGGGTGTGTGCTGAGGATCGAAATCGACGTAGTGGGAAATGAAGAGGTCGAGATGGCCGTCACGGTCATAGTCTAGAAAGGAGCAACCGGTGGACCAGCGCACATCGTCGTGCCAGAGGCCGGCTTTGCGGGTGACGTCGGTGAAGGTGCCGTCGCCATTGTTGTGCAGCAGAACATCGTGCCCCCAGAAGGTGACGAACAGGTCCACGAACCCATCGTTGTCGTAGTCGCCGGCGCAGACTCCCTGGCCCCAGCCGACCAGGCCGACGCCGGCTTTTTTGGTGACGTCGGCGAAAGTGCCATCGTGGTTGTTGCGGTAGAGGTGGCTGGTCGGCTCTTGTCCCTTGGGAAAACCTTCCAGGCGGCTGCCATTGATCAGGAAAATGTCAGGCCAGCCGTCGTTGTCGTAGTCAATAAACGCGGCACCGCTACCGGTGGTTTCGAGGACGTAACGCTTGGTCTTGTCGCCTCCACTTTCAGTTATGGCGGTCAGGCCGGCGTGTTCTGCGACGTCGACAAAGTTCACTTTGGGAGGAGAGGGCGGAGGTGGGGCAGCTCGGAATGCGGCTGCGCGGCTGCGAGTGAAAATGTGAGCACCCACAGCGCGACAACAACCGCGGCCAGCTTGCGATTCATGAGTCCGTGTCCCAGGGAGAATCTTACAACCTGCTGCCTCGCTGGTGCCGAGCTGCGCTCGGCTTGGACGGGCGAGGCGCCCGTCCCCACACGAGCACTCTCTAGCCATTTGCTCTGGCCACCAGCAAGATCCCCAGAGCGTAGAAGACGAACATGAGGGCCAGGTACATCTTTGCTTTTCCGGGCGCGCCGGCAAATTCTTTCCAGGCGAGAACGCCCCAGAGAGCGGCGACCATGGGCGCGGATTGTCCGATCGCATAGGAGATGGCAACTCCGGTGAAGTGGGCGGCGACCAGATTAAAAACCATGCCGGTGCCCCAGATGAATCCGCCGAGCAGTCCGAGCGCATGGCCAGACATGGACCCGCTAAAATATCCTGCGAAACTCACCGGTTCGCCGACCAGCGGGTGCTTCATGAAGTAGACATTCCAGATGAGACAGGAGAGCAGCGCACCCAGCGTCAGAAAGACGGCGATGCTGTAGGGACCGAGCGGGTTGCCATGGGTCATCGCGCGGGCCACGAAGTAGGGCCAGAGGCCCATCAGGACGCCAGAAACGACGCAGGTGACAATGCTCTTCTTCGAGACCGAACGACCGGCGATGGCCAGGCTTCCGTAGGCCTTGCCGTCGAGGATAACGGCAATGAGCGCACAGACAACACCGGCAGCGAGCAGCATGGCGTCGCCCTTGGGCTGGCGGATGTAGCTGAAAATCACGCCGACGACGAGCGCGATCCCGATCGAGACGGGGAAAGCAACGGCGAGTCCAGCCATGTCGATGGCGGCAACCAGCAACAGGTTGGCGAGGTTGAAGATGGCTCCGCCGATCATCATGGAGACGATGCTGTTGCCGTCGGCCGACCGCACATTATTCAAGAAACTGGAAGCATCATTGCTCGTGCTTCCCATGGTGAAAGCGAAGATGAGCGAGATCAGGAAGATGCCGATAGCGTAGTCCCAGTAAAACAGCTCGAAGCGATACTTTTTGACGCCCTTGTAGGTGTTGGCCCAGGAGCCCCAGCAGATGGCGCTCGTGATCATCATGAACAGTGCAACATTCAAACTATGGGGTGTGAACATCCCTTCTCCTTATCTAGGAATCGCGATCTAGGAATCGCGGGTTAAGAGCCGCGCCGAGCGTAGCGGTGCGGCGTCACTGTGTCAAGGCGAAAGCGGAATTCATCTTCTTTCTGTCGCATCTGCCGCCGCATCTGCCGTACAATCGAACCGCAAAGGGCAAGCGCGGATAGAATTCCAATGTGGATTCTCGCCTCTCCCGGCGCGAAGTGAGACGGGGCAAGCCCCGTCTCTACAGCCGGTTTTATAGCTGAGCAACTCGATGCCGGTCGAACAAAACCAGTTTCGGAGCATCGCACGTCACGAGTCGCAGGGCGATGAGATTGCGGTTCTCTCCGGGCGGCCTCTGCTCCAGAATACTGGCATCCCTCTCAATCTGGATTGGGTGCGCGAAGTGCGGGTCAACACCAGCGCGGTCGAACGCCGCGCTCAATCTCAAGTTGCGCGACGAACGGTGAAGAAAGAATGGCAGGCGGCCTGGCTCCTGCGGGCGATTACCTGCATGGATCTGACAACTCTTTCCGGCGATGACACCGACGAACGCGTCCGCCGCTTGTGCGCGAAGGGCCGGCACCCCATCCAGCCGGAATTGGAACAGAAGCTGGGAATCGAGGATTTGCAAATTAAGGTCGCGGCCATCTGCGTGTACCACACGTTTGTGGAAACTGCGCTGCACGCGCTTGAAGGCAGTGGCGTACATGTCGCGGCCGTGTCCACCGGTTTCCCTGCCGGCCTGTCGCCGCTGGCAGAACGAGTCAACGAGATTCGCCGATCGGTGGAGGCGGGCGCGCATGAGATCGACGTCGTCATCACCCGAGCGCATGTTTTCGGCGGACGCTGGCAGGCGCTCTACGACGAAGTAGCAGCTTTCAAGCAAGCCTGCGGATCGGCGCATATGAAGGTAATCCTCGGGACCGGAGATCTGCTGACGCTGCGCAGCGTGGCGCGGGCGAGTGTGGTCGCGATGATGGCTGGTGCGGATTTCATCAAGACTTCGACGGGTAAGGAGCCAACCAACGCGACCTTGCCGGTGGGCCTGGTGATGACTCGCGCTATTCGCGAATACGCGCAGCAGACGGGAATGGCGGTGGGCTTCAAACCGGCGGGCGGTATTCGCACGGCGAAGCAGTCGATCGATTGGCTGGCGATGATCAAAGAAGAACTTGGCCCATCGTGGCTGCGTGCGGAAATGTTTCGCCTCGGAGCCAGCGGATTGCTGGCTGATATCGAGCGGCAACTGGAGCATCATGCGACCGGACGTTATTCGGCCGCCTATCGGCATCCGATGGCATGAGGGCAGTGGCAGGCGCAGCGCCGGCATGAGTCGGCAGGGTGACTCGAGTAGGGGTCCTTCGACTGCGCAGAACCTTCACTTCGTGAAGCTTCTGCTCCGCTCAGGATGACACGGGTTTATTTAGCGCGGTAAAAGGAATCGAGCAAACGCCAATGAGCATCGCTGAAAAATTCGTGAGCATGGAATACGGGCCGGCTCCGGAAGATTCGAAGGAAGCAGTGGCGTGGCTGGGACGTCATGGGCACCGGCTTCAACATTTCATCGGCGGCAGTTGGCAGGCGCCGGCGGCGGGAGAGTACTTCGACACCGTCGATCCTTCGAACGGAGAGAAACTGGCGTCAGTGGCGCAAGGCTCAGCCGCGGACATTGACGCCGCAGTCAAAGCCGCACGGGCCGCGTCTTCTGGATGGCGGGCGCTGACTCCGCATGCGCGCGCGCGCTACCTTTATGCGATCGCGCGACTGGTGCAGAAGCACTCGCGGCTGCTGTCGGTTCTGGAGACGATGGACAACGGCAAGCCTATCCGCGAGAGTCGCGACATTGATATTCCGCTGGTGGCGCGGCATTTCTATCATCATGCCGGTTGGGCGCAACTTCTGGAGCAGGAATTTCCCGAGTACGTGTCCTGCGGAGTCGTCGGTCAGATCATTCCCTGGAACTTTCCGCTGCTAATGCTGGCGTGGAAGATTGCTCCGGCTCTGGCAACGGGGAATACCGTGGTTTTGAAGCCGGCAGAATTCACGCCGCTGACCGCGCTGGCCTTCGCTGGAATCTGCCAGGAAGCTGGATTGCCCGCCGGCGTGGTCAACATCGTCACCGGAGACGGCTCAACCGGCGAGGCGCTGGTCAAGCATCCGGACGTGGACAAGATCGCGTTCACCGGATCGACTGAGGTCGGACGCGCGATTCGTGCCGCCACGGCGACGAGCCACAAGCGCCTATCGCTGGAACTCGGCGGCAAGTCTCCTTTTATCGTCTTTGAAGACGCCGACCTCGACAGCACGGTGGAAGGCCTGGTCGATGGAATCTGGTTCAATCAGGGGCAGGTGTGTTGCGCGGGCTCGCGGCTGCTGATGCAGGAGAGTATTGCCGAAGCTCTGATCGCCAAAGTGCAGGATCGCATGAGCACGCTGCGCATCGGCGCGCCGCTCGACAAAGCAATCGACATTGGCGCCATCGTGGCGCAGGTGCAGCTCGATCGCATTCGCAAACTGGTGGACCAGGGTGTGGCAGACGGCGCAACCTGCTGGCAGCCGCAGGTCGCGTTGCCTGCGCGCGGGTTCTATTATCCGCCGACTCTCCTGAGCAACGTGCATCCGACTTCGATCGTCGCGCAGCAGGAAATCTTCGGACCGGTACTGGCGGCGATGACGTTTCGCACGCCCGCCGAAGCGGTGGAGTTGGCGAACAATACGGTTTATGGTTTGGCCGCTTGCGTCTGGAGCGAGAGCGTGAACGTTGCCTTGCATGTTGCCGCACAGCTTAAAGCTGGAGTGGTCTGGGTCAACTGCACCAACCTGTTTGACGCTTCCTGCGGCTTCGGAGGGTATCGCGAGAGCGGCTATGGACGCGAGGGCGGGCGCGAAGGCCTGCTGGAATATATGGAGCCGGTGTGGTTCAAGAACGCGCCGATGGTTCCGGCAGAGAAAACGGTCGCACGACCTGAGTCGGAATTGGACGAAGAGCCCATCGCCGCTGGCGTCGAGGCTCCGGCGATCGACCGCACCGTCAAGCTCTACATCGGGGGCAAGCAGGCGCGCCCGGACTCCGGCTACAGCATGGAAGTGCGCGCGGCCGACGGACGAGCTGCTGGGTGAAGCTCCACTGGGCAATCGCAAAGACATCCGCAATGCAGTCGAAGCGGCGCGCAAGGCTGCATCGTGGGCCAAGGCTACGGCGCACAATCGTGCTCAGGTTCTTTACTACAGCGCGGAGAATCTTTCGCAACGCCGCGATGAAATTGCTCATCGCCTGGCTGGTGTGGTCGGTGAAAAACAGGCGGCCGCGGAAATGGAGCTCAGCATCGAGCGTATCTTCTCCTACGCGGCGTGGGCCGACAAGTTTGACGGCGCGGTGCACAATCCTCCATTCCGGAATGTCGCCATCGCGATGAATGAGGCGATTGGGACGATTGGCGTCATCTGCCCGCGGGAGGCGCCGCTGCTCGGGTTCATTTCGCTCGTGATGCCCGCACTCGCGGTGGGGAACACAGTGATTGCGGTTCCTTCGGAAGCCTATCCGTTGATCACGGGCGATCTCTACCAGCTTTTCGACACCAGCGATCTGCCCGGCGGTGCGCTGAATATTGTGACTGGATACACATCGCAACTACTGAAGACGCTCGCCGAACACGATGATGTCGATGCCATCTGGTGTTTTGGCGACGAAGCCAGCGCCGCGGCAGCCAAGGCCATGTCGGTGGGCAATCTGAAGCAGGTTTGGACGAATGAAGGCCGCGCCATCGACTGGTTCAACCCGAAGCTGGCCGAGGGCCGCTGGTTCCTCGAGCACGCCACCCAGGTGAAGAACATCTGGGTTCCTTACGGCGAATAAGGATTCTGATAGGTCATTGATCTACGCGTGAACCTCTGTGTCCCCTGTGGTGGAAAAACGTCTTTACCACGGGGACACAGAAGTTCACAGCGGAAATCCCATGAAACCCACGTGCACTCCCCGAGTAAAAATCTGCTGCATCGGCAATGTTGAGGAAGCGGCTCTGGCCATCGAGTGTGGAGCCTCGGCGCTGGGACTTGGTTTCCGCCATGCCGAGCGGGCCGGGTGTGATCAGCGACGAGCGGATCCGCGAGATTGCCGCGACCGTTCCACCGGCGATTGGGACATTCCTGCTGACTTCGCGGCGAAGGGTTGTCGACATCGTCGAGCAACAGCGGTTCTGCCGCACGAATACGATCCAGCTCTGCGATCATCTCACCGTCGGCACGCATCGCGATCTGAAGGATGCGTTGCCGGGAATTTCCGTGGTTCAAGTCGTCCATGTGACCGGGCCGGAGTCGGTCGAGGAGGCCGCGCGAGTGGTGCTGCATGTGGATGCCATCCTGCTCGATTCCGGCAACCAGAAACTCGCGGTCAAGGAACTGGGCGGCACCGGCAGAACTCACGATTGGTCCCTCAGTCGCGCGATCCGCGAACGCATTCGTATCCCGCTGTTTCTGGCTGGAGGGCTGACACCGGAAAATGTGGGCCTGGCCATCGCAGAGGTGGGTCCGTACGGGCTCGACGTGTGTTCTGGCGTCCGAACCGACGGGAAGCTGGATGGAGCCAAGCTAAAGCGGTTCTTTGCAGCAGTGCGCAATGCGGGCGCACGTGAAATGTGCAGATTTTTGCATCTTGACAGCGGCATTCCCGCAGTAGTTAACTTGTGCGGTTTCGGCCCGATATCACGCTGCTCCTCCCAGGCCGAACTTTTGATCTAGCTTCTTTGGGGCCGTCACAACTTTGGAATTTTAGAACTTACTTCTACAAGAAAGTTCGCTGAGGTGTGACCATGAACCGACCCTTGTGGAAAGCTTGCGGAGAAGTATGCCTTGCAGGGCTCAGCCGAAAAAACATCGCGCGAATCGTCGTTTTGCTGGCGGTCTGCCTGACTCCAATTCTGATCTGCGCTCAGACCGACATCTGGCTCGGGGGTACGGGATACTGGAGCACGGGGAGTATGTGGAGCGCCGGCGTTCCTACCTCAACCAGCAATGTCCTCATTAATAACGGGAACGGGCCGGCGTCGGTCACACTTAATTACAACGGGGCCCAGTGCGGAAGTCTGACGGTTGACGGCGACGCCAGTCTGACCATGGTGGATGGCACGATCTTCACGCTGTACGGCCCCACCATCAGCAACTCCGGCAGTATTTTTCTCGACTCAGTCAGTTCCAACCTCGATTTTGACTTCGGCGGAGCGGTGACCTTGAGTGGCGCCGGCACGCTCACCATGTCGAACAACAGCGGCAACTACGTCTTTGGATACGGTCAGCCGTCTCCCGGCGCCTCGTTGACCAACAAGAGCACCATCCAGGGGGCGGGAAGCATTAGTCCGCCCAGTGGCGACAGCTTCATCAACCAGGGGACGGTCAACGCCAATCAGACGACTCCGTTGCTCATCAGCGCCTCTGGCACGGTCAGCAATACCGGCACACTGGAGGCCACGAGTGGGGCAACGCTGGAACTCTGGAACGGCACATTCACCAACACCGGGGGCATCATCCATGCCGATCCCGGTTCGGTCGTATCGCTCTACACCGCCACGGTTAACGGAGGCACGCTGACCACCAGCGGCACCGGAATCATCGAAGCCGTTTGCTGCCTGGGCTACAGTACGCTCGACGGGGTCACCCTGAACGGGAACTTCTCATTGATCGGCAACAACATCGGGTATCTGGAAGGTACGATCACCGACAACGGCTCGATGCTGATCAGCTCGGATTCGACTCTGGATATCGTCGGAGCCGTGCCTCTGAAGGGGAGTGGTAGCTTGACCATGTCAAACAACTCCGCCCTCATGGGCTACGCTCAGGCGACCGGTGCCTCGTTGACCAACCAAATCCCTATCCAGGGAGCGGGGAGTATTACGCCCGGCGGCGGCAGCAGCTTCATCAACCAGGCGACGGTCAACGCCGATCAGACGACTCCATTGCTGATAGACGCCAGCGGGACGGTCAGCAATACCGGCACGCTGGAGGCCACGAGTGGTGCAACGCTGGAACTCGAGAATGGCACGATCACCAACACCGGGGGTGTCATCCATGCCGATCCCGGTTCCGTCGTGTCGCTCTACTCCGCGACGATCAGCGGGGGCACGCTGACCACCAGCGGCACCGGAACCATCGAAGCCATTTGCTGCCTTGGCTACAGTACGCTTGACGGGGTCACCGTGAACGGGACCTTCGAATGGGTCAGCAACAACATCGGGTATTTGCAAGGGACGATCACCAACAACGGCCCGATGAAATTCATCGCGCCTACAGGTACTAACGTGCAACTGGACGTCAACGGGGCGGTAACCCTGAAGGGCAGTGGCACGCTGACTTCGACCAACTCCAACAACGGAATCATGGGATACGCGCAGTCGGCAGGCGCCTCGTTGCTGAACGAAAGCACCATCGAGGGAACACTCGGTATTTATGCTCAGGGCGGCAATACCATTACCAACCAAGGCACCATTTACGCCAACCAGAAGGCGGCGCTGACTATTGTAACGGGCGGCGGTGGCACCTTCACCAATGTGGGCTCTCTGCACGTGAAAAAGGGAAGCGCCCTGTACGTCACGGGCGGAGGTTTCCCTAATTTCTCAGGCACTACGCTAACCGGTGGAAAGTATATGGTCAGCGGGACGCTGGGGTTTGACGGCGCCAACATCGTGACCAATGCCGCCAACATTACTCTGACCGGGGCCACTGCTCAGATCATCAACGACCTGAACAATGCCAACGCGCTGGCGAACTTTGCTGCCAACGCAAAGACCGGCACGTTGTCTCTCCAGTCCGGGAAAATGCTCACGACCACCGGCGACGTCAGCAATGCCGGACATCTGACGGTGGGAGTGGGGAGTGGCTTCCAAAGTGGTGTTTACCCGAATGGCAGCTACATACAGACCGCCGGTACGACCACGGTTGATGGCGCTTTTTCCGCGCCCACCGGAATGACCATTCAAGCCGGCATGTTGGTCGGTAAAGGTACGATCTCGAGCACGGTGCAGTCGAGCGGCAAAGTTACTGCCGGCGACTCGGCTGCGAAACCGAGCGTGTTCTCCATTAACGGTACCTACACACAGAATTCCGCGGGTGCGCTCAATATTTCGATCGGTGGAACAACCGTCGGCACGCAATACGGTCAACTGGCGGTCAGCAACGGGGTCAGCCTGAACGGAACGTTGAGCATCAAACTGATCAATGGTTTTGTTCCGACGGTCGGCAACACATTTGTCATCCTGACCGGCAGTGCCATCAGCGGCACATTTGCCACCGTCAAGGGCACGAGCATCAATTCGAGCGAGCACTTTTCCGTCAGCTACAATGCGAACAACGTGACGCTGACGGTCGTTTCGGGGACGTAAGGGATCACCGCGCGCGCTAGAGCGCGACAGGCCGCCTTCCCCAACTTTGGAGCCCGCGGGTTCGCACCAGCAGGGATTCGCGTTGACTTTTGTTGACTCTACAGGCAAACTCTCAATTCGCCCGTCAACCGGCGTTTCGGGCACGTACCAGAGCCCGGCGTCAGCACCGCAACGCAAAGCGAAGGCCCGACTGAGGAACGGTTCGCTCTATGTCCGCAAACCGAGTCTCCTATACACTTGATTCGACATTGGAGACGGTAAACGACGCCGAAGAGACGGCTGGCCGCATGGCGGCCGAGGCTGGCTTTGACGACGAGGAGATCATGAAGATCTCCATGGCGGTGCGAGAAGCCGCGGTGAACGCAGTTTTGCATGGCAATGCTTACGACCCGAGCAAGAAAGTTACACTCGCGTTTGAACGCACCGCCCGCGACCTTGTGATCGTAATCCGCGATCAAGGCAAGGGGCTCGACACCAGCAGGATTCCGGATCCGTTGGCGCCGGACAACCTGCTCAAGACATCGGGTAGAGGTATATTTTTGATACGCTCGTTCATGGATGTGGTGGAAATCCACCCCTCCACGACCGGCACCGAACTTAGAATGATTAAGCATGTCCACGGCAAGCCCGCGGACTCCAAGGAGGCTCTCCAGTGACCATGAAGTCCAGTACTCGTCAGGTCGATGGCGTCACCATTGTCGATCTCAGCGGCCGGATCACCCTCGGCGAAGGCAGTGTGGTTCTGCGCGATACGGTGCGCGACCTGCTGTCCAAGGGCCAGAAGAAAATCCTGCTCAACCTCGCCGACGTGAACTATATCGACAGCTCAGGTATCGGTGAACTTGTCAGCGCCTACACCACCTGCAAGAACCAGAACGGCGAACTCAAGCTGCTCAATCTCACCAAGAAAGTGCACGACCTGCTGCAGATCACGAAACTCTATACCGTCTTCGACGTCAAGGAAGACGAAGCCGCAGGCGTAAAGTCTTTCAATAAGTAGCTGCGCCGTGCTTATGGGCAGACTCTTGCTAGTTTAGGTGGGCTAATCGCTGTCCTTCGATGGAGGACAAACCGCTACTTCCCTGAATACGGTAGTAGAGAGTCCAGTTTGTGTTTTGGAGGGTGAGATTCGTCGTTAAGAAGGCTCCCTCACGGATCCAGAACGCAAAGGCAGAGCCCCCGTTGATCCGAGATATGTCGTGCTATCTCTTATTGACTTCTTGAGCGTACGGCGGTTTCGCCCTTTCGCGGGGAGCCTGAATTGAGACTGTTGGTTCTGCTTTTGGTGAGTGTTTTAGGGCCCGATCCAGGCGTCCGGCCCAATAAGTCCGTTAACGAGCAGCATTCACTGCCTGTGTTCTATGACCAGGTTTTGGCTGCGAAAGGATTCCCCAGTCCTTTAATTCGCGCACGCGTCGGGCAACAGGAGGTATTGTTCATAGTCGACACAGGAGCTGGTGTCAACACTCTTGCGGCATGGTTGGTGGAAGAAGCGGGAATCGCAACCAAACATACTGGCTCGACTGCGCGCGGTTCAACGGGGGAGGAAAGTCCGGTTAGTGTAACTTACGGAGTACGTGGAACGTGGAGCGATGGAAGAACTTTTGAACTCCACGAGGCCATCGTTGTTCAATTTCCTCCTCTCTTCAAGACTTATCGAATCGGCGGCTTAGTATCTCCTCAACTTCTTGCGCCACCGGGATCGGCAGCGGTTCTGGATCTCACAAAGCCCTCTTTGGATTTCCAGGCGCTTGACCAGGCCCTAGCTGCCATCGGCAATGTTTCTCAGGCTTCGCCACCTGGATTGGTCACCGTATGTCGGAATCCCGAATCGCAGTTTGTGAATGTGCTGTATTCAGCTCCAATTCGTGTTTCCGGCGAAGCCGGTACTGTCCTTGTTGATACCGGAGCAACCGTAACCATCCTCCAACCCGACTCGGCGATTGGCCGCAAGGGCGTAAAATCTTTCGGCAAGAAAAAGAGCGCGGGAATCTGGAGTGCCGAGCTCATACTCCGGCACTCTACCCGTACGTTCCACTCCAGCACGCCAAAACCGGGCGTGCCGGGGACCCCGGCGCTTCAGTTCCCTTTTCGGGAAATTGCTGCGAAATTTTCGTTCTGTTCAGCGTAGGGCATTCCCCCCCCCGGCTAGAATGAAACTGAGGATGCACTTCTTCGCCGCCTCAGTCGCTATGCGCTTTCTTTCTCTGACTTGCCTGTTTGGAATTCTTCTCACGACAAGTACGGCCGGTTTCTCGAGTAACACGCCCAAGCCTGATTGCGTCTCATTCGCCGAAGCGAGCCAGCACGTCGGCATGACGCAATGCGTCAGGGGAACCGTGCTGCACGTGGACGACGGCCGCAACGGCGTCACCTTGCTTAATTTCTGCAAGGATGCCAAGGCCTGTCCTTTCACCGTGGTCGTGTTTCCCCGCGACCTCAAGAGAGTGGGGGACGTTCGCCAGCTCGAAGGCCGGCAGATTGAAATCAAGGGGACGATCGAGGACTACGACGGACGCGCCCAGATTATCTTGCGCCGCACGCAACAACTACGGGGCGACGCCGCCTTCCTGTTATTCCCCCGGGTGCCCACGGACTACGACGTCGAGCGTCAACCCCACAACAGTGCCGGGAGCGCCAAGCGTCCCAAAGCCGCCAAGAAGACGGAGACAAGGCAGGGCGAGCCGGTTTCGATCGAAGATCCGGGAGAGCCGCAATAGCGGCCGCCATTCATCAAGACCACGGCTCACACCATCCCCTTGCGCAGGTCTTCCAGCGCGTACTTCGTCCCTCGCCACACAATGCCGTCGTTCGCGAGCGTGTGGAACATGGAGAGCAGCAAGGTATACATGAACAGGCTGGTGCTGACCGGATGCAGAAAGAAATAATAGGCAGGAACCGCCGACATGGACGACATACCGTAATAAATCGCAAACAGTGAAACTAACGCGATGGCGTAAGGGACTCGCGCCCATCCGTGGGCAAACCAGACACCAAGAAATGGTCCGAGATTCAGAAAGCCCAGGCCCACGATGCAAGCCAGGGTCCGAGGCCACTGGAAAGAAAGCACGGCAAAGAAGTTCTTGGTGAGATTGTTGACGATGCCGAAAGCACCCCTGGCCCAGCGCAGGGAAATCAAATCCTCTCCAAATACATTGCGCTGGGCGAATCCTGCGTTCTTGACTACTTTGCCGAGTTTCATGTCGTCGAGCACTTCCATGCGCAATGCTCGATAGGTGCCGACCGCTTCATAGACCGAGCGCCGTACCAAATTGAACGCTCCCACACCCATATGGTCCCGCGCTTTTGGATCGGCGACTTTCCACGGGCGGTGTCCGAAAACGAAAAGCGCCTGGAAGAAGGCGATCATCATTTTTTCGCCCGGCCGCTTCATAATCATGCGCGGGAAAAGGACGACGTGGTCGGCGTGCTCGGCCTCGGCATAGGCCACGGCGCGCCGCACGGAATCGGGTTTGAAGAGCACATCGGCATCGGTGAACAGCAACCAGTCGCCGGTCGCTTGCTCGCCGGCCGTCCACATGGCGTGGGTTTTGCCTAACCAGCCGGCGGGCAGTTCAGCAATGTGGATCACCTTCAACCGATCATGCGCATGGGGACTCGCCATAACCTCATCCATGACTTGGCCGGTGCGGTCGGTTGAGCGGTCGTTGACGGCAATGATCTCGTAGTTGGAGTACTCGAGAGCCAGCAGGCGGGTTAGCGTCTCGCGGATATGCTCTTCTTCGTTGCGCGCGGGAACGACAATGCTGATTCTAGGCTCGCCATTTGGGGTTGGTGGCGTGCAGTCGAATTCGGGACGCGTGATGTCGGCGATGCGCGGCATGCCGAAAGCCGCTTCCACGATACGCGAAAACCAGGCCAGAGCGAGGATGCCGCCTGCAATCCAGTTGATTGTTTGCCAATGCATGCTGCTTAGGAAGATGCTCCTGAGGGAAGTTGCGCTGCTGCCTCACCCTGGACGCGTAGGGGCGGGGCAAAGCGCATGCCGTAAAACAGGATCACCGACGAGATGACCATGGCAATCACCGGCAAAATGAAAGCGAACTGCAATGAGCGTCGATCAGCGACCCATCCCATCATAGTCGGCGAGGGTACGTCGCCGAGAATGTGAATGATGAAAATGTTCACGGCAATGGCTGTAGCGCGAATATGAGCGCCCACCGAATTGATTACGGCTGCATTCAGTGGCGAAGTATTCAGCAGCAAAAAGAAAGCTGCCAATGCAATTGCAGGCACCATGGCGCGGCCTTTGGCGAACAGGGCCACAATCATCACGGGAACGCCGAGCGCCATGCTGGCAGCGGACACCAGGTAGTAGGAACTTTTCATCCGCCGCAGCAGATAGTCGCCCAACCATCCTCCTGCTAGCGCGGCAACTATCCCATCGACCACGATGATGATGCCAAAAGTGAAGTTGGCTTGGGCGAGCGAGTAGTGACGTTCGCTGTAGAGAAACTGCGGCATCCAGACCTGAATTCCCCCCAGAGAAAACGTCATCGCCGCCATGCCCAGGGTCGCCGTCAGAAAGGCTGGATTGCGTAAAACGCCCGTATAGACTCTTTTCAAATCCAAATACACTATCATGCAGAATCTTAGTAGGCGGCTATGCGACCAGACCGTTATCGGTAAATCCTCGGGAGCCTCTTTGAGCGAATCAAATTGTCCGCGCTCCGGTTCCTTCAGAAACAGCACCGCAATCGCCAGCAGGAATCCTGGAGCCGCAGCAATGTAGAACGGGAACCGCCAGCCATAGTGCGGCGCCAGATTGCCGCCCAGCAAGTAGCCGGCGGCTGATCCCACCGGAATCGCCAAATAGAAGACGCCCAGAATGCGTCCGCGCATTTCCTCCGCGAACAGATCGGCGACAAACGTCGGCGCAATCGTAACGAATGTCGCTTCGCCAATCCCCACCAGCGTGTGCCGGATCAGCAGTTGGGTATAAGTGTGCGTGAAGGCGGTGAGCAGCGTGAGCCCGCTCCAGAAGATGGCCCCCAGAACGATGATCAGCTTGCGCGAGTAGCGATCGGCCAGCGGCCCCACAAAAGGCGCGGCGATCATATAAAAAATCAGGAACGCGCTGGTGAGATAGCCGATCTGAGTCTTGCTCAGGTGAAACTCATCCTGGACCAGAGGCTGCACCGCGAACAGCACGTTGCGGTCCGCATAATTGAGCAAATTGAGCGCTGTGAGTACGAGCAGCGCGGTGCGGGCGTGGACCTTCTGCTGGGTCACAGGTCGTAGAAATATAGCATGGCGGGTGAGGCAAACGCGGAATCGGGGCTATCATTACAGGGTATGAGCATTGTCAGAAAAGGCACACCCAACTGGAGAGTTCATCCTGGCGCAATCCTGCGCGAGGAGTTCCTGAAGCCGCTGGGCATCTCGGCTTATGAGTTCGCCAAGCGGTTGCACGTGCCCGCGCCTCGCGTCAATGACATCGTTCTGGAACGGCGCGGCGTCAGTGCCGACACCGCCGTCCGCTTGGCCCGTTTCTTCGGGACGACCGAACAGTTTTGGCTGAATTTGCAGGGAGCCTACGAAATAAGCCGCGTCAAAGCCGCACACGCGGGCGAACTGGAACTCATCAAGCCAAGAGCAGCAGCAGCCTCGCGCTAAGCGCTCACTTCCGACTTTTTTCCCCACGCGGCCAGCGCGCGATCACAACGGTCGAAATTCCGCCCCGCGGCCGGAACTCGCCCTTTACCTCGGCCCACACCGGCTTGGCCCAGCGGACAACGTCCTCCAACACCCGATTCACGATGTTCTCCTGGAAGATGCCGAGGTTACGATAGGCCTGGAGATATTCCTTTAGCGACTTCAATTCCAGGCACAGGCGATCGGGTTCGTAACGGATCACGATATTGCCAAAGTCCGGCAAGCCCGTCTTCGGGCAGACGGAGGTGAATTCGGGATCCTCCACAACGATCTCGTATCCTGCTTGGCCAGAAGCGGGAAACTGGTTCGCCCAGGTTTCGATTTCCGGGAAATCGTGATCGAGTCCGGCGCTGGCATGCTCCGCGGTGTAGCGGGGAGATTTGGATCGGGGAGATTTCGGCATTCGTCTATTGTACCCAGACCGGGCCCGGCGCAAACGGCCGGCCTGGAGCATCTAAACAGGTAAGGCCAAGCGTATACTGACCTGCTCCGCAGCCCGCGGATGATATACATTGAAGCTTGCGCTTTTCTCCGTATGGCATTGAATGGAAACAGTTCGGGACGCCAGCCGCGGCGTTGGTGGATAACGGCGCTTGCCATCCTCGGGGCGGCGATCCTGGTGGCCGCTTTCGTCTCTCACCGCGATGACGGGGTGCCGGTGCGAACCGCCATCGTCGAGCAAGGCGCGATCCGCAGCTTGGTTTCCACCAACGGGAAAATTGAGCCCGTGAACAACTTCGAGGCGCATGCTCCGGTCTCCACCAGTGTCCGGCGGGTTTTGGTCAAGGAAGGCGACTCCGTCAAGAAGGGGCAATTGCTGCTCGTTCTGGATGACGCCGACGCGCGCGCCCAGGCGGCTCGCGCCGAGACGCAATTGAGAACAGCGAAGGCGGAGCGAGGCGCGGCGGAACGCGGTGGGAACCAGGAAGAAGTGTTGAGCCTTGAAGCCCAGTTGGTAAAAGCTCGCACCGACCGGGATGCCGCGCAACGCAATTTAGACGCCCTGAAGAAACTGGAGCAGCAGGGCGCGGCCTCGGCGGGAGAAGTGCAGGAAGCGGAAAACGCTCTGGCGCGCGCCGATGCCCAACTCACCTTTCTCCGGCAAAAGCAGACCAAACGATATTCCAATGCGGAGTTAGCGCGCGTCTCGGCACAGCAGGCGGAGGCGCAGGCTGCCTACGATGCGGCACAGGATGTGCTCGCAAAATCGAATGTCCGCGCTCCTTTTGCGGGCATCGTGTACTCACTGCCCGCCAAGCAAGGCGGCTTCGTCGCAGCCGGAGATCTTCTGCTGCAAGTGGCCGATCTGCGAGACGTGATGGTTCGAGCATTCGTTGATGAACCCGACGTGGCCAGACTGGCTCCCGGAGACCCGATTGAGATTACCTGGGACGCCGTTCCTGACCGCGTGTGGCGGACTACCGTGACCAGCATTCCATCGACCGTGAAGTTGCGGGGCTCGCGCAACGTCGGCGAAACCACCAGCATCGTAGATAACAAGGACTTGAAGCTGTTGCCGAATATCAACGTAGGGGTGACGATCGTCGCCGCCGAACACGATGGCGTGCTGGTGGTGCCGCGAGAAGCGGTGCGCATGGACGACACCAAGCCTTACGTATTACTGGTGGCTGGCCACGAACTCAAGCGCCGGAATGTGGAGACTTCCCTTTCTAATCTCACCCAGGTCGAGATCACCAGCGGCCTCTCCGCCAAGGATGTGATTGCGATCAATTCGTCGAATGGCAAGCCGATCAGCGAAGGGACGCAGGTCAAGTTTTAGATGATCACGCGCACTTCCAGAATTTGGCTGATTTTTCTCGCGCTCCTTGCCTCGTTGACCGCCAGCGGGGCGGACTCTGCGAAAGATATGCTGGCCGCTGGCCGGATCGATGAGACCATCGCCGCGTTGAATGGCCGTCTGTCTACGACACCGCGACTCGGAATCGGCGAACCTGCTCTGCCGCGCTTATTTCGCGCTCGAAGATTGGGAGCACGCGGAATCCTCCTGCAGAAAAGCAGTGTCGCTCGACCCAGGCAACAGCCGTTTCCATCTTTGGCTGGGACGGGTGTATGGCGAAAAGGCGGAACGGGCGAATCCCATCGCCGAGGCAGTTTTGGCGGTGAAGGTTCGAGAAGAATTCGAACGCGCGGTGCAACTGAATCCGAAAGATGTAGATGCGCGCCTCGATCTGGCGGAGTTCTATTATTCAGCGCCCGGCATTTTCGGCGGGGGTGACCAAAAGGCGCGCGAGCAGGCGCGGTACATCGCCAGCGTGAACACGGGCCGTGAACACTGGGTTTACGCCCGCATCGCAGAAAAGAAAAAAGACGCTCCCACCGCCGAAAGGGAGTATCGCCAGTACATCGAGTTCAGCCAGGGCGACGCGGAAGCCTGGCTCAACCTGGCTATTTTTTTCCGCAACCAGAAGCGCTTTGACGAAATGGAGCAAGCCATCGTCAAGCTCAGCCAGGCGCCGACCTCGAAGCTCGAGGTCTTGGAGGAGGCTTCCGGCATGTTGTATCGCGCCGAGCGAAGCTATCCTTTTGCCACGGAATTGCTGCATCGCTATCTCGCCACAGGGCCGGTGGAGGCAGCCCCCGCGTATAAAGCTCACTATCTCCTGGGCCTGCTGCTGGAAAAACAGGGCGATAAAGCAGGCGCGGCGAACGAGTATCGTGCTTCGCTGGCATTGGTTCGAAACTTCGCCGTGGCCCAACAGGCGCTGAATCGAGTTACGCACTGAGGATCGCGAGAAATTCCCAGCACCTCGCGGCCTCCCAAGTGAATTTCCAAAACTACTGCACCATTGTTGTCCGGGGCACTACAATTTGTGCGTCGCGGCAGAACCGTGGCCGGATCCAGGCTGCACCTGACCCATGTTGCACATGATCTATGGATGACCCGATGAAGGTGACGAGATGAGACTCCGATTGCCGCAGTTGCGCTTCACAAATCTGCTTGCCGTACTTGCGGCCGTGATCCTGATGGCAACGCGCGGCAACGCTGAACCTCTGCCTCTCGAACGGGCGATTCGGCTGGCGCTGGCGCACAGCACGAGTTCCGCGATTGCCAATGCCGACGTGCAGAAGGCCTTTGCCTCCTACCGCGAACTCCGCAATAACTACTTGCCGCAGTTGTTCGCGGGTTCGGGCCTCGGTTACACCTATGGATACCCGCTCAGCATCGAAGGATCGGCGCCGGCGCTGGCGACCGCCGTCGTGCAGAGTTCAGTCTACAATCCGGCGCAGCGGCAATTCCTGGGTGCGGCGAAGATTGAGTGGCATGCGGCCGAGCTCCAGAACAAAGACCAGCGGAATGCCGTCATCCAAGACGTAGCCTTGACCTATGCCGAGTTGGCAAAGTGGGAAGCGCGACTCGCGCGCCTGCAGCAGGACCAAGCCCAAGCGCAGCAGATGGAAGAAGCGGTGACCAATCGCCTGCACGAAGGCGTGGACAGCGCGGTGGACTTGAACAAAGCAAGACTGGTGGCCGCCCGCGTGCGCCTTCATCAGGCCGAGGCGCGTGGCTCCGCCGATGTACTTCGGCGGCATCTCTCGACCCTGACCGGTTTGCCGGTTTCCTCCATCGAAATCGAACCCGAAACCATTCCAGCCTTGCCGCCGGTCGCTGCGGAGCAGGACCTCTCGGAAAAAGCGATTGCCACCAGCCCTACGGTCAAGATTGCTGAGCAGCATTCACTGGCGGAAGCGATGCGAGCGTCGGGCGAGCATCGCTCGTTATTGCCGTCCATCGATTTCTCTGCCCAGTACGCCAGGTTCTCAACCTTCAATAACTACACTCGATACTTTCCGGCGGGCACCTTCCAGCGCGACAACGCCACGATCGGGTTTGCCTTCCGTATCCCGCTGTTCAACGCCAGCCAGCGGGCTCGGACTGAGGCGGCTGAAGCCGATGCTCTGAAGGCGAAGAAGCAGGCAGAAGCGGCGCGCAATCAGGTGGCGGAGGAAACACTCAAACTCCAGCGCGCCGCCGAGCAACTCGAAGCCGCCCGCGAGGTGGCGGAGTTGGAATATCAACTGGCGCAATCGGGCCTGGAAGCGGCCCAGACCCGGATCGATGCCAAGACTGGCACCTTGCACGAATTGGCCGATGCGCGGGCGCAGGCGGCGGAACGTTTTCTGCTTTTTCAGGATGCCGATTTTGAGTACCAGCGCGTCCGCATGACGCTGTTGCGGGCCACGGGAGATTTGGAGAGTTGGGCGCTGCCGGGTCCCGCGTCTAAATGACGCACAATTAGTTGTAAGAGCCGAGACTTGGCCTTTCACACCGTGCTGTCGGACGGGTTCGAACGGTCGGGCAGACTCTGGGCAGGCGTTCTGAGTGTAATCGCCTGATTTCAACACTCGCGACTGACCTCGGACTCAACGAGGCCCACGCTGAACGTGGGCCTCATTGCGTCGGGAGCCAAAGTCTCTCCTGAGTGGATTTACTTCTTGTCGTCCTCAGGCTTGTGTTTTGCGGCAGGCTTGGCCGCGGGCTTCGGCGCGGGTTTCGCCGCTGGTTTGGCCTCAGCCTTCGGTGCAGGCTTGGCCGCGGGCTTCGACTCAGGCTTGGGCTCAGCTTTTGGTGCAGGCTTAGCCTCTGGCTTTGGCGTAGGCTTGGCCTCGGGTTTTGGTTCAGGCTTGGCCGCGGGTTTTGGTTCGGGCTTGGCCGCGGGCTTCGACTCAGGCTTCGCCTCTGGCTTCGGCTCAGGTTTTGCCTCAGGCTTCGCCTCGGTCTTGGCCGGAGCAGCCTTGATCGCCGCGTTCTTCGTTGTCGCCGCCTTGGCCGCCGCTACCGTGGCCGGCGACGCCTGAGCCTTGGCCAGCTCAGAGACTGGCTTAGGTGGCGGTGGCTTAAAGCCGGCCGGCGCGGCGTGCTTCTCCTCGGCCAGCGGCTTGGCGACGGCCAGGTTCTTGGGGTGTCCGCCGTTGTTCTTGGCAAAGCTGCTCTTGTCGGCCTTGGCCGCAGCAACATGTTGCTGCTGGAACGCGGTCGGTGCGACGTGCTGATCGTGCTCGGCGAGTTGCTCATCGGCCGTGGGCTGGTGCTGCACACCGTTGGGTCCGCCAGAGAAGGAGACGTTGGTGGTGTTGACGATGGTGGTTTGTTGGACGATGGTCGTGTTGACGTAGACGTTGGTAACCACGCTGGCGTTCACGTGGATCACGGCGGTGTTGTAGGCGAAGGCCCCGCCATTCCACGTGCCGCCGGCAAAGCCGATGCCCATATAGCCGCCGCCGTAGCTCACGCCGCCGTAGAAACCGATATGCGGACCCCAATAGCCCTCATGGAAGCCATACCCGCCGTTCGCCCAGCCCCAGTAGCCAGGGGTCCAGAGCGCGCCGACGTAAGGCGCCGGCACCCAGGCGCCGGGAACCCAGAAATAGCCGTCGACCGGATCGTAGGACCAGCGGCCGGGTGTCCACATCAGATTGGGTGCGGGGCAAGGGGGCTGCTCATAGACCGGCAGCGCCGGCGGCTCAATCGTGATACTCACAACCTCAGGCGGGGGAGCAGGAGGCTCAACCGGCTCCCACCGTTCGCCGTCCCAAACAAAGGTTCCAGTTCGAGTGGTGCCTGGTTCTTGGGCGAGTGCCTGCTGCTGAGTAGCAGATCCGAAGACAACCAGCCCCAGCAAAAGCCAGAGCGCAGAACGCAACATTGTCATGAGAAAATCCTTCCGAGCCTACCCGATTGACTTCAATCCGCGCACGCCCCAAGGGTGGGTTAAGGCTTGGTGAAATCTCTAGGGGTTGAGCTACACTCTAACCGGATTCGCACAATTCAACCAGTATTTCCTCGAATGACACGGTCGGTTTTGTAGCTATCGCGACAATGGTCAGTGCAGACATCAGGCAAGACCAGACTGTCGGCAATTCGGAACCTATCTGCCAAATGACATAACATCGCGATTACACTCACGATGAAAATCCCGATAATGCTCAGAACCCAACTCCATCATCATTTGGCGCGTCGGGCAAAACGGGGTGCTGGTGCGGTAGGGTGAATATTGCCTCTGTCCTATAGATGGAGCCTTGCCAACGCTGTCCGCAGAGTCGACTTCGAGCTATTACAAATCAGCCCTTCCGGCCGGGACCCAATTCTCGCGGCTCAATGCGCAAAAGCGACGCTTGGCACGGTTCTTTTGCCATCTGAACCCCGCTAAGGCATACTTAGACAACGATTTCCACGCTTTCTACGCAATTGGGGACGAACCTGAATGGTAGCGTCGGTCGGAGTTTGTGTGCCCGCAAGAATGCTAAAATAGAGACTTACACTTATGCCATTGAAAACACTGTTTTTGAATCCGCCTTCGTTTGAGAATTTCGATGGGGGCGCGGGTTCGCGCTGGCCCGCTACGCGCGAGATTGAATCGTACTGGTACCCGGTCTGGCTTGCCTATCCGACGGGAATGCTCGAAGGCGCGCGGTTGCTCGATGCCCCGCCTCACCACATCACGGCGGAAGAGACGATCCGCACTTGCAAGGACTACGAACTGCTCGTGCTGTTCACCAGCACTCCGGGGTTCCCCGGCGACGTCCGCATAGCCGAAGCCATCAAAGACAGTAATCCTCACATCAAGATCGCTTTCGTTGGACCTCACGTCAGCGTGCTGCCCGAAAAGTCTCTGATGGACGCGAAGGTCATTGACGTGGTCTGCCGCAAAGAGTTCGACTACTCCATCGTTGAGTACGCGCAGGGCAAGCCCATCGAAGACATTCTGGGTATTTCCTACCGCAAGAACGGTGCGGTCCTGCATAATCCCGACCGGCCGACCATTCAGGATCTGGATTCCCTGCCGCACGTAACCGACGTTTACCGGCGCGACCTCGATGTTCGCCGCTACAATGTGCCTTTCCTGCTCCACCCCTTCGTGGCCCTCTACACGACCCGCGGATGCCCGGCGCAGTGCACCTTCTGCCTCTGGCCGCAGACGCTCAGCGGGCACCCCTGGCGCAAACGCTCCACTGACGACGTAGCGCGCGAAATGGCGAAAGCGAAAGATTACTGGCCGTACGTGAAGGAATTTTTCTTTGACGACGACACCTTCAACCTGCAAAAGGCCCGCACCATCGAACTCTGCTCCAAGTTGAAACCGCTGGGCATGACCTGGTCGTGTACCTCGCGAGTCACCACCGACTTTGAAACCCTGAAAGCCATGAAAGAGGCGGGATGCCGGCTGCTGATTGTGGGCTACGAATCCGGCGATCCGCAGATCCTTAAGAACATCAAGAAGGGCGCGACCGTCGAACGCGCCCGCCAGTTCACCAAGGATTGCCACAAGCTGGGGCTGGTGGTCCACGGTGATTTCATCCTCGGCCTGCCTGGGGAATCGCGCGAGACCATCAAGAACACCATCGCCTTCGCCAAGGAACTCGACGTGGAGACGATCCAGGTTTCGGTGGCGCACGCCTACCCGGGAACGGAACTGCACGAATATGCAATCAAGAACGGCTTCGTCACCGCCGAGTCGAAAATGGTGGACGATGGCGGACACCAGATGGTGCAGATCGCATATCCGGGTCTGCCCGCCGCGGAAGTTCTGGAGGCGGTCCATCACTTCTACGATGAATATTATTTCCGTCCCAAGGCCGCGTACCGCATTTTGAGAAGGGCCATGTTCGACAGCGGTGAACGCAAGCGCTTGTACAAAGAAGCGCGCGCCTTCCTGAAACTGCGCGCGCAGCGCCACAAGTGGGTCAAGGAAAACCGCAAGGAAGAAGCGCCTGCCCCGGAACCCGCCAAGGCCTAGATTGTGTGGTGGCGGGGCTCCGCCCCGCAACGGGGCACAGCCCCGTCACCACACTAGCCGGAACTGGGAGTTGACCCTAAGTGACATTTCGAAAATACCTCGTCCTGGCGGGCATCACCGTCTTCAGCACGGCGGGTGATTCCCTGCTGGCTCGCGGCATGAAAGACCTCGGCGGCTTTTCCCTGCACAATCTTTCCGGACTGCTGCTCGCCATTCTCAATCCCTGGGTTGCCTTGGGAATTCTTTTCCTGCTGACCTTTTTCGCCTGTTACATGTCCGCGCTTTCCTGGGCTGACCTCACCTATGTGCTGCCGGCCACGTCCCTCGCATATGTGCTGGTCGCTTTGGTGGGACACTTTCGTCTTCATGAAGAAATCTCGGTTACGCGCTGGCTGGGCATTGCCTTGATCACCGCGGGCGTGGGCTTCGTGGCGGCTGGCCCTTCGGTTACGCCTGGTCTCCACCGCGACAATTCGGTGGAGGTTGCACGCGACACCGTTTCCCCGGAGGTGGAGTAGCTATGAATGAGCTCTACGCCTGGGCCGCGATTGGGCTCATCATTCTGGCCTCAACTACCGGAGACGTACTGCTCTCCTATTCCATGAAACGAGTGGGGCACGTTGGTGAACTCTGGGAACAGCGCGGAGTTCTGGCGGTGATTGCTCGCATTCTGACAACACCCACCTTTCCTCTCGGCGTTATGGCGATGGGGATCGCGTTCTACAGCCTGCTCTTTGGACTTTCCTGGGGAAACCTCAGCCTGGTCGTACCCGCTTCGGCCTCGCTCACCTTTGTGGCGAATGCGCTGGCCGCACGCATCTTCCTGCGCGAACGCGTGGGGCGCCGGCGTTGGATTGCGGCCTTGCTGGTGGCGGCGGGTGTGGTGCTGATGGCGGTCTGAATCGCACCTAACCGAATAGATCGACGGGAATCACAAGCGTCTGCGTTCCCGCGATTCGATCGTTGCCCTCGGATGCAGGTTGGCCCGGTTCCGCACTCTCTGCGCAAAGCATTGTTCGCAGAAAAGGAAATCGCTCGCTCAATATCCCAGCTTGAAGTTTGCCAACCTCCAGTTGCCTGCGAAACGACTCCGCATCCATCTCGCGGCGGGCAGACCTGAGCTGATTCATGATGGCCTGCAACCTCGCCAACTGTGCGACCAGGTCCGCCAGCAAGTCCTTTCCGCCAGCGCTCAAGTGAACGAACTCCAGGCCTGCTGTGGAGGGGCCGCGAATCGCTTTCACCTCACCCACGGCCCGGAACGACGATGCGTTGATCCGCACGATGATTTCAGCCCGCTTGCCGCAATCAAACGGCTGCGGAATATCGAGGCAGCACCCGTGGAGGCTCAGGTCGCGGATCGTCCCCGGGAGAACGATGCCGTCGGACGGAAGGCAATTGATCTTCGCCTGGCCACCGCAGGTGAATCGCGGGCGGCGGCGGCGATCGTTGTCCCGGCCATCGATCTCTGCGTCATTGCGCTCAGGCATATTTATAAGATCGTATGTCGAGCCGAAATTCTTGAAAATGGCATCAAGGTAACGCGGGATTCGGAACCGAGGTAATTGAAGTCGTCGCAGTAAGTCTCAGCCAAACAACCTCATCAAGCCACGCGGGGCCAAGTCGGGGACGAGAAAGCTGGTGCGTTTGCCGCTGGCAAACCGCGCTACGGCTTCCGCGGCCAGATAACCGCTGCGCACCGCGCCCTCCATGGTGGCGGGCCAGCCGGTTGCGGTCCAGTCACCGGCCAGAAAGACGCGCGGCCAGGCCGTGTCGGGCTTGGGCCGGTACTGATCCATTCCCGGACGCGGCGAATACGTCGCGTTCACTTCCTTGATCACGGTCGACTTCAGCAGTTGAGCGTCAGGCGCATCGCGGAAAAATTCCTGCGCTTCCCGCACCGCCAGATCGACGATCTCCGCCTTCGACTTATCCACCAGGCTGCGGGAGCAGCTTACGACCAGCTCAATGTAGCTGCCGCTGCCGCTGCCTTGACGTCGGCGTTGTTCCGAGCTTCGTTTTCGCGAGCTTCTTTCGCGCGGGATTCAATGATCCGCGATTTGTGAAACATCCACTGAATCGTGCGGTCGAGCAGGACTGCGTGATCGAGATCCGTGATTTGGCGATCGAACCAGAGATGGATACCGGTGATCGGCGACGACGAGAATTGCCCGAGTGCGGCCGCCAAAGGCGCGGCCGCCGGAGTGTCGGGCAATATCCGCTCCAACCCATCGAAAGGGACAGCCAGAACCAGATAGTCGAATTTCTGTGTCTGTCCGTTCGTGGTTACGTTGACGGCAAACGGCACGGTCTGGAAGGACTCCACGCTGGCTCGAAACTGAATCGCTCCGTCACGGGCACGGAGGTAGTCTCCGGCGGTGCTGTAGAGGTCGGTGAGCGGCACGGTCGGAATTCCCATGCGTCCGGCAGGCGCCGATTTGAGAAACGACTCGCGCACCACCTGCGCTCCATAGGGGACGGAAACCTGGTCGAGGTCTTCGTTCAAGGCGCTGACCAGGATTGTCTTCCAGAAACGCTCGATGGCTTGCCCGGTTTGACCGTGGCGTTTGAGCCAGTCGAGAAACGTCTCACCCCTATCCGCGGGAGTTGAAGGAGCGAGCATCGCCATGGCTCGGCCGATGGCCAGCTTGTCGCGAAAATTCAAACAGTCCGCCCGAAGAAACGCCGGTGCGGTATGCAGTGGAGCCGGCAGGGGCGACGGGCCGATCACGGATGCGCGGCCTCCGGGCTCGAGAAACGTCAGGTTCTCATACCAGCGAATCTTGTCCTGAACCCCGGCTCGACCGTAGAAATCGAGCAGGTTGGTGCAGCAGCCGAGCAACACATGCTGGCAATTGTCGACAATTTCTCCGGTGCCGGGGTGTTGATAAGAAGAGGCTCGCCCGCCGAGGTAGGGACGACGCTCAAACAGAGTCACGCGAAATCCGGCTTCCGCCAAGGCACATCCAGCGGCGAGTCCGGCCAGCCCGCCGCCGGCGATCGCGACGGTAGAAGGCTGTTTCGTATTAGGATCGGCGGAAGGAGGCATCAGAGCAGACGCTTCAGCATTCCTTTTCCGAGGACCGTGAGTTTTTCGCGAACCGTTAATCGGGCGCGCTCACGAAAAACGTCGTACTGGTTCGCCGCAATCTTTTCCAGCAAGCGGCGATAAATGGTGATTAATACCCAGAGTGCGGGCTGGCTGTCTTCATTCACCATCGGGATCAGCTCTTCCCCGGAGCGGTAGCAGCCGCGAGCCCGGTCGGCCTCCAACTCCAGCAGCGGGCGGATGCGGGCAACCTCCGCATCGGTGCCCGGCGAGGCCAGATCGGCAGCCGTAAGACCGCACTGCGCCAGATCCTCTTGCGGAAAGTAAACCCTGCCCATGGCGACGTCTTCCTTGACGTCGCGAACAATGTTCGTCAGCTGAAATGCCAGGCCGCAACTTTCGGCCAGCGGCTCGGCGGCGGGATCGCGATATCCGAAGATCTTGATGCACACCAACCCAACCACCGACGCTACTCCGTAGCAATACTGGCGCAACTCTTCAAAAGTCTGGTAACGCGTGGCCAGCGGCGCGCCGGAGGTCTCGAGGTGGCCATAATCGAGATCAGCAGCCGTACCATAGGCGAGCTGGTCAAGAAGCCCAATAGGAATCTGGTAAGCGCGTTGCGCATCGGTCAACCCCAGCAGCACCGGATCATCCGTGGGCTGCGCCGCAAATGCGCGGTGAGCTTTATCGAGCCATTCGGCCAGCTTGACGTGACGATCATAGGGGCTGAGCGCGTTGTCGTCGGCAATGTCGTCGCAGCGCCGCATGAAGGCATACACCGCGCTCAAGGCATTCCGTTTCCGTTGCGGAAGCACCAGGAATCCGTAGTAGAAATTCTTGGCAGCGGAGCGGGCGATATGCCGGCAGACGGAGTACGCCATATCAAGCTGGGAAGCGGTCGGAGCAAACTGTACGGGCGGACTTCCCACGGCGCTGCTCATCGCAGTTTCCCCAGCGCGGCGCGAACCACCAGCGCCAGCCTACGCGCCTTGGAAATTGCGGGACGCCGACCCAGCACCGCGTAATGTTGACCCTCGATGGCGTTCAGAATTTCCTGTCCGCCGCGGCTGAACAGTTCGATGTCTACGGACAGTGCGCGGTCAACCTTGGCGACCAATGGCAGGCCCTGCGAAAACCATTCCCGCGCGCGTTCCACTTCAAACTTGAGCATCTCGCAAAACGCGGAGGTGTTTTCTCCGTCCCGTATCTCCGTTTCGCTCACTCCGAAACGGCGCAGGTCTTCGAGGGGAAGATAGATTCGTCCTTTGGCAGAGTCCGCGCTCACATCCTGCCAGAAGTTCGCGAGTTGCAGCGCGGTGCAGGTGTAGTCGGATAGCAGTTGGCGTTCGGAATCGTGATATCCGCAGAGGCACAGCACCAGGTGTCCGACCGGATTCGCCGAATATCGGCAGTAGCCCAAGAGATCGTTGAAAGTTTCGTAGCGGGTGACGGTTTGATCTTGCCGGAACGCGGTCAGCAAGTCGGCGAATTCATGCTTCGGAATTTCGAACTTGCGCACCGTCTCGGCGAGCGCGACAAATACGGGATGCCGGGGGTGCCGATTATGACGACCGTCGTAGCACGCATCCAGCTCCGCCTCCCACTGGTCGAGCAACTGCAGCGATGTCGCGGTGTCGCCCACTTCGTCTCCTAGATCGTCCGAGATGCGGCAATAGGCATAGACATTGAAAAAGTGCTGGCGCAGTGGTCCGGGAAGAAACCATGACGCGACCGAAAAATTTTCGTAGTGCGAGCGCGCCAGACGGCGGCAATACTCGCGCGCTTCGGCTTCCGAGGGCGCATGGTCAGGGATGGCGTACTCCGGAGGCAGCGCACTCCAAGCCGAGGAGAGCGGCGCAGTCGGGGGGTGGCTGGCAGCAGTCATCAAAAATATTCAAAAAATGTCATCCTGAGCGCAGCGAAGGACCTATGGATTTGTTCGTAGCGCCGAAATGCAGAGGTCCTTCGCTTCGCTCAGGATGTCAACTGAAATCGAAGTCCGAATTAATCGGGTGCGCTAGTGACCCGGGATGATCGCGGTCTTGATATCGCCGTTGCGGTTCAGCATGTGGCGCAGCACATCCTGCAAACGCGAAAGCGGCGCTTCGCCGGTGATGTAGTCGTTGCCACAGACCTTCTTCTCGGCAATCAAACCGAAGGCCCGGCGCACTGTTTCCGGAGTGTGATGGAAAGTCGCCTTTAAAGTGATTTCCGAATAGTGCAGCCGGTTAGTGTCCAACTGCACCTTGGTTCCCGCAGCACACCCGCCGAAGAAGTTCACCGTGCCACCTTTGCGCACCATCTGCACGGCCCACTCCCAGGCTTCCGGACGACCTACGGCTTCGATGGCCACATCGGCGCCGCGCCGCTCCGGGCTCAGCTCGCGCACCGCCTCCACCGCATCTTTCACCTTGGTAATCTGCAGCACCTCGTGCGCACCCTTTTTGCGTGCCAGCGCGACCTGCGAATCGCGCTTGACCACCGCAATCACGTTGCAGCCGATGGCCTTCGCGACTTGTACAAACATCAGGCCGATCGGCCCCCCGCCAATCACTGCTACGGTGTCGCCGATCTCAACTCCGGTTTCATGCAGGCCGCGGAGAACGCAGGCCAGCGGCTCGGTCATCGCGGCATCCTCGAAACTCACATTCGAAGGCACCACGAGCATATTGGTTTCCACAATGCGCCGAGGAATCCGGATGTACTCGGCGTAGGCCCCGTTGTTGAACAGCAGATCTTCGCAAAGGTTCAACTGGTGCTTGGAGCAATAGAAGCACATGCCGCAAGGAGCCGAGTTGAGCGCGACCACGCGCATGCCCTTCTTAAAGCCGCGCACGCCCTCACCGACTTCTTCGACCGTGCCGGCCAGTTCATGCCCAAACAATGCCGGCGGCACAATCATGCGGGCGTGATAGCCGCGCTGATATACCTTCAGATCGGTGCCGCAGGTGAGCGCCACATGGACCTTGACCAGAACTTCGCCCTCACCCACACGCGGGATGGGCACTCTTTCAATCTTGACGTCTTCTTTGCCGTAGAGAACGGCAGCCGTCATCTTGCCGGTCACAGTTGATGTCCTTCCCACGCGCTGCCCGGCTGGATGACAATCTTCATGGAGTCCGGTCGAGGATGGGCAGCCAGCTGCAGCGCTTGCACACTGCTTTGCAGCGGAAAACGGTGGCTGATAAGCCGTTCCATATCCATTTCACGGTTCATGACAAACCGCACTGATTCCTCCTGCAATTCCACCGACGCACTGTAGGATCCGAGCAAAGCCTTTTCGTCCACGCACACTGCCGCCGGATCAATTGTGGCCTCGCCTCGCACCGTCTGCGCAAACAGCAATACACGACCTCCCGGACGCGTCGCATCCATGGCAGGCCGGATCATGCCGCTCCCGCCGACTGCCAATATTACTGCGTCGGCCCCTCGCCCTTCCGTCATTCCGCGCGCCGCTTGTCCGGCGTCATCGTGGGAAGCGTCGATTGTCAATGTCAGGCCGAAGCTATTTGCTATTGTAAGCCTCGCCGGATACAAATCGGAAGTAATCACCCGAGCCCCCGCCCGCTTTGCCAGAATCGCAAGGATTAGACCAATCGGACCTTGCCCAATCACCAGCACCGTCTCCCCCGCCTGCAGGCGAAGGGTCTCAATACCTTTGATGCAAGTATTCACCGGTTCGACAAAACATGCCTGCTCAAAGCTGACGCCGTCGGGTATACGCACCGTTCCCTTCTCGACAATCCAGTCCATCACCCGGACGTATTCCGCGAATCCTCCGCCGGAGGGCTCGAACCCGGCGGTGCAGCCAACTTTCTTGTAGGTGGCACATTGGGCGAAGGTCTTGTGGCGGCAGTAATAACACTCTCCGCAGGGGATGTGGTGAAACACCACCACGCGATCACCGACAGCGAACTTGCGGACGCTGTCACCCACTTTTGCAACAACGCCCGACGTTTCATGACCGAAGATGCGCGGCGCCGAGTGCGAGCCGCTCGAAATCTTCTTCAGATCGGTCCCGCAAATTCCGCAGGTGTGGACGCGAACCAGAATCTCTCCCGGCCCGATTTCGGGCACCGGAACTTCTTCCAGCCGGACGTCGTTTATGCCACGATACACGGCGGCCTGCATGATGGAAGGAATCTTTTGCCCGCCACTATCAAGGGCCACCGTTGATGTTTGTGCAATCGTCATAGCAGTCTTAATTGGTTTCCCTATTGCTCCGATTCAGCCGCCAACGACTCAGGCGATAAAACCTGACGACTTAGCGTCTCGCGATCGAGGTAACTCGCGAGCGCGCTGCAAAGAGCCTGGCTTGCCTTGGTACTGTTCCGCGCGAGAGCAATCGTACTCCCCCAAAGCCACGGGCGCAGCGCCACGTGACACGCAAATCTGACGGACTGGAAACTCCCGTCCCTGGCCACGAAGCGGTCCAGCGCCGGCAAACTGAAATCGGCGGCGTCGGAGATAGCTTTGAAAGCCGCGAACTCCACGCCACGCGCCTGCGCTCCCTGCGCCACGGCTGCGGCTTCCATATCCACCGCAATCGCGCCATAGGCTTTGCGGAAGCGGAGCTTCTGCTCCTTGTCGGCCAAGGTCCTGGAAGTCACCAGGATTCCCTCGCCAGCGCCGACTTCGGTGCGGACACCGTCGGCGGCATTGATCACCGCGCGCGGCTCCAGAACATGCCCAACCTCGAACGAACCATCCAGCGCTCCGGCAAATCCGACTGAGATGACTCGCGCCGGGCTAACTTCGCGAATCACCGCTTCGGTGGCGCGGCGCGCAGCTTCGGCCCCAATTCCGCCGCACACCAGAGCTGTCTCTCCATTTTCAAAAAGACGATAGCGTCTGCCGTGTTCGATCATTCTGACCTTCCAGTTTCGGATCAGCGGCGAGACTTCCCGCTCCATGGCGGCGATGATTGCAATCCTTTTTTCAGGCATAGCCGTTCGCACGGAACCAGTCCACCGACCGGCGCAAGGCACCGTCGACTGGAACTATCCGCCAACCCAGTTCCCTCTCCGCTTTTGCTGAACTCACAAACATCATTTTCCGTCCCATGCGCACCGCGTCAATGGTCGCGCGCGGCTCGCGGCCCAGCAGCCGGCCCGTTACCATCTCGTCCACGACCCCAGCCGCCAGCGCAAAAATGTACGGCAGCTTCACGGTCGGCGAAGGCAAGCCCGTGATTGCGGCCAACCTGTCCAGAATCTGCTTCAGCGTGAGATTCTCTCCGCCGAAGATGTAGCGCTCGCCCGATCTTCCCTTTTCCAGCGCCTGCACATGGCCGCAAGCGCATTCGGTCGCATCCACCAGGTTCAATCCCGTCTCCACGTACGCCGGGAACTTGCGCTTCAGAAAATCCACCACGATGCGCCCGGTCGGAGTCGGTTTGATATCGCGTTCGCCAATTGGCGTCGTGGGATTCACGATCACCACATCGACTCCAGAACTCGCGGCCTCGAATGCGACTTGCTCCGCCATGAACTTCGATCGCTTGTAGTGCCCGATCATGTCCGCCAGCGCCACCGGGCTCGACTCGTCCGCCACCGCGTCCGAGATAAAGCCCATGGTCGCCACGCTCGACGTGTACACAATACGCCTTACGCCTTGTTTCCGCGCAGCTTCGAGCAAGGAACGCGTCCCCTCGACGTTCGAGCGATACATCTCGGCCGGATCTCGCCCACGACCCACAGCCGGTAGTCCGCCGCCACGTGAAACACCACGTCGCATCCGGCAAGCGCCTTCGCAATCGAAGCCGAGTCGCGCAGGTCGCCGATCACGCGATCCGCATTCAGGCCCTCAAGGTTGCGCAGGTCGCTGGTTGGCCGCACCAGCAGCCGCAACTCGGCTCCCTGTTGCGCCAGGACGCGCGCAACATGACTGCCCAGAAATCCCGTGGCGCCAGTGACAAAAGCTTTCAAACCCGGTTCTCAGTTCTCAGTTATCAGTTGTCAGTAAGAACAGCTGTCTATGCGCAGCAATCGACCTTAAAGTCTTACTGAAGACTGATAACTGATAACTGATAACTAATCTCTGCTTTTCTCCGCCATCACCTTCGAGTAGGTCGTCAACGCAAGCAGCGGGAAATACTCGCGGTACAGGTGGTACATCAGGTAAAACACGCGCGGGAAGCCGGTTCCGGTGAAAAAAGCCTCATCCCAGGAACCGTCTTTGTTTTGTGTGCGCAGAAGATACGCCATGCCGCGAGTCACGCATTCGCTGCGCGTGTCGCCCACGGCCAGCAATCCCATAATTGCCCATGCCGTCTGCGAGGCCGTGCTGTCGCCTTGCCCGCGCAGGTTGGGATCGTCATAGGATCCCACCGTCTCTCCCCAGCCCCCATCGGCATTCTGCACTGAGCGCAGCCATTCCGCCGCCTGCTGGATCATGGGTTCGTTACGATCCACCGCCATCGCCTCCAGGCCGCGCAATACTTGCATCGTGCCGTAGATATAGTTCACGCCCCAGCGTCCGAACCAGCTGCCATCAGGCTCCTGTTCTTTACGAATAAACTTGAGTGCCTGTTTCACCGCCGGATGGTTCTGGTCGTATCCGTAGGCTGCCAGACATTCCAAAATGCGGCCCGTGATGTCAACCGTTGCGGGATCGAGCATGGCGTTGTGATCAGCAAAGGGGATGTACTGGAACACCATGCGGTCGTTGTCTTTGTCGAACGAAGCCCAGCCGCCGTCCTTGCACTGCATCGACAGGATCCAATCAATCGCCCGCTGCACCGACTCGCTCTGATAGCGTCCGTTGGAATGCTCGACCCGGCTTAGCGCCAGACAAACCATGGCGCTGTCGTCCACGTCGGGATAGAACTCGTTGTTGAACTCGAAATACCAGCCGCCCGGCTCGCCTTTCGGATTCTTGATCTTCCAGTCTCCGGGCTTGCGAACTTGCTTCTGCAGTATCCAGTCGGCGCATTTCACCAGCCGAGGATCGGTCGCAGGAACCCCCGCCTCACCCAGGGCAAACAGCGCGTATGCGGTATCCCAGACCGGAGACATGCAGGGCTGCATGCGGAAAGTGTCGCCCTCTTCGATGCCCAGCTTCTCGAATTCGTCGAACGCGCGGATGAACTGCGGATCGTCCACCGAATACCCGAGGCAGCGCAGCGCGATGATGGCGTTCATCATCGAGGGATAAATCGCTCCCAGGCCATCGCTCATCTCGAAGCGTTCCAGCATCCACCTCTCCGCCTTCTTCAGAGCCAATGAACGGAGCGGACGGATGTGTACGCGCTCGGCCCAGTGGGTAATCCGATCCAGCACCAGAAAGAAATTGCGCCACGAAATCAGCTTCTTGGCCCAGTGCAGATGCATGCGCGACTTGTCGCGCCCGCCAACGAAGAGCTCTTCCACTCCCATTTCGGCAGGAATCTTCTTGAACGGCTTCTTGGCGTAGCAGATCGAAAGCGGCACCAGGATGGCCCGCGACCACGACGAAATTTCGTAGATATTGAACCAGAACCAGTTGGGAAAGAGCACGATCTCCGGCGGAATCGCGGGGACCGCATCGTAGTCGTATTGTCCGAAGAAACAGAGATAGATCTTGGTAAACGTGTTGACTTCGGTGACGCCGCCCATTTCAAGAATTTTCTTGCGGGCGTGCGCCAGCGCGGGGTGATCGGCCGTGAATCCCGCCAGCTTCAGTCCGAAGTAGGCTTTCACCGAAGCGCTGACATTGGAAGGGCCGCTGGCGTAGATGCTCCAGCCTCCGTCTTCATTCTGGTGGTTGAGAATGTAGCGCGCGGCCTTGTCGAATCGTTCCTGGCTGCCCGTGCCGAGCAGTGTATGGAGCAGGATGTAATCGGATTCGAGGGTGGTATCGGCTTCCAATTCTCCGCACCAGTACCCCTCTGGATGCTGTTGCGAGAAAAGATATTTGCGAGCCGCATCAGCGGCCACCGCGACCCGGCTCCCCAGGTCGTCAATCTTTCCAAATCGCATCTGCGGCGCGGAGGCCGAACTATATTCCGTGCTGCGGGGGGAGGGTTCTTCCATCATGTCTCCACGGCGATGGCCGGCGCCGCGGCGATCGTTTCCACGATCTCCGGCGGCAATCCAAAGCGTACGTTTTCCGGCATGATTTCCAATTCCTGCACGTCGCCAAAACCCTTTCCCGCCAAGTACTCGACCACTTCCTGCACCAGATGTTCCGGAGCCGATGCTCCCGCAGTCAGGGCGACCGTCTTCACGCCGTTCAACCACTGCGGCTGAATGTCCTCGCAATCATCAATTAGATGCGCCGGAGTGCCCAAACTGCGAGCCACTTCCACTAATCGTTTGGAATTTGAACTGTTGTCGGAGCCGACCACCAGCAGCAAGTCGGCGTCGGAGGCCACGTGCTTCACGGCCACCTGCCGGTTTTCCGTGGCATAGCAAATGTCCTGAGCGGCCGGACCTTTGATATTCGGGAAGCGCTTTCTGAGCGCGGCGATAATGTCGCGCGTCTCATCCAGACTGAGCGTGGTCTGCGTCAAGTAGGCCACCCGGTTGGGGTCGGGCAAAGTCACCGACGCGACTTCCGCGGGTGATCCGACCACCTGGGTCACCATGGGCGCCTCACCGAGGGTGCCAATCACTTCGTCATGATCGCGGTGGCCGATCAGGATCAGCGAATAGCCTTCTTTCGCGAACTTTACCGCCTCCACGTGCACCTTCGTGACCAGCGGACACGTAGCATCGATCACCCGCAGCTTCCGCAGTTTGCTGTGCTCGCGCACTTCCGGAGACACGCCGTGAGCGCTGTAAATGACGCGTTCGCCCTCGGGTACTTCCTCCACGCCATCGACGAAAATTGCGCCCTTCTGTTGCAACTCTTCCACCACAAAGCGGTTGTGGACAATTTCCTTGCGCACATAAATCGGCCGCCCAAAAGCCTCCAGCGCAATCCGCACGATATCGATCGCCCGCACCACTCCGGCGCAGAATCCGCGCGGCTTTAACAGCAGTAAGGTCTTGGTCTCAGACAAGTTGCAGCCCCCACCCAATAGGGTACACTTTACCTCGAAACAGATGCTGTAAGGGTATCGAAAGATGCACCCTCAGGTCAATGTAAGCCTTTGAGGGTGTGGGGATTAGCAGCGGGCGGGGAAATACGGCGGGTGAACGGGAGAGTCACCCAAGGCAGCCCATGACGGAGATGGGATTCGTATCAGGGGCATCTCTTAGAAACCAGCCCCGGAGGGGCGACCGACCTTAGCCCAGCGCTTCAGCGCTGGGAAAAGCAGACCGAACGATTCAAGCCCCGGAGGGACGACCGAGCGCTCCCTTCGGGCACTGGCTACCCCATACCTTTCCCGCGAATCCTGTCATCCATTCGCCCGAATCATCTGCTCGGCATGCTTCCGCGAAGTCTCGGTCAGTTTCGCCCCCGACAACATCCGCGCCACTTCTTCGGTGCGTTCTTCGCCGGTAATCTGGCGGACGGTGGCCTTGGCGCGGCCTCCGGTTTCGCGCTTTTCGATCAGGTAATGATGATCGGCGAAGGTTGCGATCTGCGGCAGATGCGTGACGCAGAGCACCTGGTTGCCTTTGGAGAGAGCTTTCAGCTTCTTCCCCACGGCTTCGGCGGCGCGGCCTCCGATGCCCGTATCGATCTCGTCGAAGACCAGCGTACGCTGCGCAGCCGCTGACTTCTTTTTCCCTGCCGGATTCGTCCCCGCTTCAACGCTCGCCTTCAATGCCAGCATGACGCGCGAAAGTTCGCCGCCGGAGGCGATCTGCTCCAGCGGGCGCATGGTCTCACCCACGTTCGTCGTAATCCGATAAATCACTTGGTTGATACCGGAAGATGTCCAATGGTCTTCGACTTCGTTCTCTTCGATCGCAATGCGAAAACTGGCCCGCATGGCAAGGTCGTTGATCTCGGCTTCGACCAGTTTCTCCAGTTTCCGTCCCGCCTCCAGGCGTTTTCGAGAAATGGCGCGGGCGGCTTTGCGATACTCCTCAGCCGCTACGGCCAGCTTCTGCCGAAGTTCAAGCAATACTTGATCTTTATTCTCCATTTCTGAGAGTTTGCGCCGGATATCGTCGCCAAAGACGATGGCTTGCTCCAAGGTTGGCCCGTACTTGCGTTTCAAACGATCCAGCAGCGCCAGCCGTTCTTCGATTTCGGCCAGGCGCTCGGGAGAGGCCTGAATTCCTCCGGCATAATCGCGCAGCGTGGCGCCCACATCCTCGACGCTGATGCGCGCCGACTCGAGAGCGGCGAGCGCTTCCTGAAACTTCGGCTCATAACGAGCCAGCTCTTCGAGGTGTTTCTGGGCGGCGCGCAGGCTCGACGACGTGGAGGCATTGCCCTCATACAACAGGTCGAAGGCATTGATGGCCGCGCCGTAAATCTTCTCGGCATTGGCTAGGACGCGCTTCTCGGCTTCGAGTTCTTCATCTTCGTTCTTGCCCGCACGCAGACGCGCCTCTTCGATTTCACGCGATTGGAAATTCCACAGGTCCAGAAGCCGCATGCGATCCTGCTCGTCCTGTTCGAGCTCGGCGATGCGCCCGCGAATCTGCTTCCAGTGCGCGAATGCGGCCGACACGTCTGTCAACTCGACTCCAGCATAAGCATCGAGCAACTCCCGCCGCGCGGCGGCATCGAAGTTTACGATGGATTCATTCTGCGCATGGATCACCGCCAGGTGCGGCGCAATCTGTTTCAGAACGGCTACGGTCGCAGGCTGATTGTTGACGAAGACCCGGCCCTTGCCGCCGGGGGCAATCTCGCGTCGCAGAATCAGCGAATCATTCTCCGCGTCCAGGCCGTTGGTCTCGAGAATCTCTTCGATGGAACGCGCGGCGGCTCCCTCACTCTCAAACACGGCAGCAACTACGGCCCGCTCCGTGCCTGTGCGGACCACATCCGTGGACGCCTTGTCTCCCAGCAGCAATCCCAACGCGTCGATCAGAATGGATTTCCCGGCCCCAGTCTCACCGGTCAAAAGATTCAGACCAGCCGCGAACTCAATCACAACATTGTCGATGACCGCGTAATTTTCGAGTCGAAGTTCAGCCAGCACAAGGGTCCCTGCGATCTTGAATGTGTGGCGCGGGCGCCCTCGTCCGCGGCCTTTGAACGCCAGTTATTACTTTGCGAAGTCCTGCGTTTTTCGATAGAGAAACCTGCCCAACAGCAGCGACAAGCCGGGAAAGATGGACCAGTTCATCGCGCCGGCAAAAACCAAAGGCCACTGGTGCGAGACATGCGAATATCTGGTGACAACAATGCTCGCTACCAATACCAACCACACCCCGAGAATCACGATCGAGGGAAACAAGCTCGCGGCGAGTTCGGTTCGATGTTCGCCTCCCGCACGGCGCGACAGATAAGCTCCCGAGGCGCCAAATAAGGGCTGCGTAATTAGCCAAACAAGATACGGCCTGAACGCGAGTCCCGCGTGCAGCCATGGTCCAGGCATACCTGGCTTAAGGGTCATTCGCTGCAAGATCATCAGCCAGACCATGGAAGCGGTTAGACCGACCAGACCAGGCAGCCACAGTGTCTTTGTCCGATGGTTCATAGTTTCATCCGCACTTTTCGCGGGGCGGACTCTCCCGACCAGTTCATGCCAGTTGCCGATCCGACAAACTCTAATTTACGCGCAGCATAGCACAGACCACGCCGCGGAACTGCATGAACCTAAGCTCCGGCGCGCCAGTGCAAGAAATTCCCGCAAGCATTAATGATCGTTGACCGATGCGATACCCTGGCCGGGTGCGCCACCACCTTGGTCTATAATCTCGACTAGGGTTCTTCCCAAAACCAATGCACTTTTCTCCCCTCCTCCTTTCGTTTGTCGGCGGCGAAATCGTTGATCTCGTCTTGCAGACCGGTCCGGTCGCCAAGACCGTCCTTCTGCTGCTGATCGCGTTCAGCGTCCTCTCCTGGGCCGTGATTCTTTCCAAGTGGCGGCTGATCCGCCGCGCGCGCTCTCAGAGCGGACGCTTCGTGCGCGCCTTCCGCAAGGCGCAGCGCATGCAAGACATTGCCTCGGTGGCCGAACAGTTCCGTCCCAGCCCACTGGTGGGAGTGTTTCAAGGCGCAGTCGAGGAATTCAGGCGGCAGATGGGGACGACAGGCGGTATCCACAACCTTGTCGCCATTCAGCGCGCCATGCAGATCGCGTCTTCCGAGGAGATCACCCGCCTCGAACGCAATGTCCCATGGCTGGCAATTACTGGCGCGGTCACGCCGTTTATCGGACTGTTCGGAACCGTTTGGGGAATTATTGACGCCTTCCACGGACTGGGCACGGCCGGTGCGGCGACTTTGCGCGCGGTCGCTCCGGGGATTTCTGAAGCTCTGATTACAACTGCCGCCGGCTTGGCTGCGGCGATCCCGGCCGTAATCGCCTACAACCTCATCATTGGCTCCATTCGTGAAATGGCAACGCGGAATGACGACTTCACCCTGGAGATGCTCAACCTGGTGGAACGCCAACAGGCTCCGCAAGCGACCGAGGCGCGACGCTGATGGCCTTCACCTCCGCCAATGGACGCACTCAGACCGCGCTCTCTGACATCAACATCACCCCGCTGGTGGATGTCGTCCTGGTGCTGCTCATTATTTTCATGGTGACCGCGCCGATACTGCAGTCGGGCATCGAAGTGAACGTGCCCCACACCCGCACCGTCAAAGAGATCACGGAAGAGCGCCTGGTCATCAGCATCGACAAATCGCAAAGAGTTTTTTTGGGCAACGATCCCATCAACATCAACCAGATCGGAGCGACCCTGAAGCGGAAGATTCGCGACCCGCAACACCAGTCAATTTTCTTGCGCTCCGACGAAGATGTTCCGTTTGGCGCCTTCGCCACGGTGATGGATGCGATCAAGCAGGCGGGCATCAGCAACGTGAGCATCGTTACACAGCCGATGGATACTCATGGCGGACATCGCTAATTTCGATATTTACTCCGAACACGGCCATCTGCGCCGGCCGCTGGTTTGGTCACTCGGATTGCATCTTGGATTTGCGGCATTCGTCGTGCTCTATGCCGTGTTTATTCCCAGCTTTCGCGGTGAAGGTTGGGGCAGCGGCGGCGGCGGAGATGCCATGGGAGCGACGCTGGTGAGCGCGGTTCCCTTGCCCGCCAATCCGACAGAAACACAGAACGTGCTGGCAACGGAATCCAAGGGACTTTCGAAGTCGCAGCCCGTAGTTCAAGAAAAGGAGCCGGAAGCGATTCCGATTCCCGACAAGAACACGAAGACCAAGATAAAACCCGCGCCAGTCAAGACGGCAACGCAGCGCAAGCCGGAACCCGAACCGCCCGAGTCGAATCAGATTCCGTATGGCGAAGGTGGTCCGGTCAGCGGGCCTTACACCATGAACGCGGGCGGCGCCAAGGGCGGATTTGGATTTACCGGAAGCGGCGGCGACTTCGGCAGCCGGTTCTCGTGGTACGTCGAAACGGTGCAGCGGAAGGTCACCGAAAACTGGCTGAAGTACGAAGTCGATCCGCGGATCACGGAGGCGAAACGGGTTTATCTGACGTTTGATATCGCGCGCGATGGACATCCATCGAATGTCGAGATCGAGCAGTCCAGCGGTGTGCCGTCGCTCGACCAATCGGCGGTCCGGGCGCTGCAGCGCATTGATAACTTTGGCCCGTTGCCCGCGGACTACTCGGGAAGCAAAGTATCGGTAGAGTTCTGGTTCGATTACAAGCGGTAGTTCAGTCGCTGGTCGCTTGTCGTCAGTCGGTAGCAGGGTTTGCCAACTACTAACGACCGACGAATGCCGGCCAAATAGGAGCAAAAATTGAGCATCTCTGCTCGGCCCGTCCGACATCCAATAGTAGAGAGACAGTTTCGCTCGCAAAGCATGGGGCTTACGCCGCGCCAGGATTCAAAATCCCGCTTGGGCCGCCAATTCTCAGCAGTCATCGTTATCGCTCTATTGCTTCTGTTGACTGAAACCACCTTCGCCCAGGACTGGATTCGCACCGGCACCGGGCTCGGGGTCGAGAAAGTGCGCCTGGCCGCATCCGACTTCAAGCCCTCGACCGCCGACGCCGGGAATACCGAACTTCTTAAGACCTTTAATGACACACTTTGGAACGACCTCGACAACGCTGGAATCTTCGATCTCGTCTCCAAGAGTTTTTATCCGCTGCAGGAGCCGGGACAACCGTCCGAAGTCAATTTCACGGCATGGAATTCTCCACCGCCCAATGCCTCCATGCTTGCGTTCGGCAACCTGGGCGCAGCCGCCGGCAAAGTCACGGTGCAGGGATGGCTCTACGACGTCAAGAATGAAAAGTCACCACAAGTGCTCGGCAAGCAGTACACCGACAATGCAACGACCGACGCGGTACGCGTCATCGCCCATCGGTTTGCCGACGAAATCATCTTCCGCCTCGGCGGAGGCATAGCCGGCATCGCCGAAAGCAAGCTCTACTTCGTCAGCGAGCGCACGGGCCACAAAGAAATCTGGATGATGGACTACGACGGCGCCAACCAGCAGCAAGTCACGCGCCTGGGAAGCATCTCGCTGTCGCCACGCATTTCGCCCGATGGGTCACGGTTGGCGTTCAGCTCGATCAACAAGAGTGGTTGGGAAATCATGATGTATTCATTCGATCTCAACCGCATGGTCGCGTTCGCCCGTTTTGGAGGCATGAATCTTTCGCCTTCGTGGTCACCGGATAGCAAGATCGCCTTCTCGTCTTCGCGAAATGGCTACCCTAACATTTTTGTCGTCGATCAATCCGGAGGAAACTTGCGGCGCCTGACCAACGACCAGGGACCGGACGTCTCGCCCACCTGGAATCGCAAGACTGGCTCGCAGATCGCTTTCGTCAGCGGACGCACCGGCCTGCCCCAGATCTATACCATGGAAGCGGACGGCACCAACCTGCAGCGCGTCACCGATCAAGGCTATGCGGTTTCTCCCAACTGGTCGCCGAATGGACAGTTTCTGACCTTTTCCTGGGAGCGCAAGTACGGGCCGGGAGAACCGGGTTCCAACGACCTTTATCTGATGGACGTCGCCAGCAGGCAGTGGGTACAACTGACGCACGATGCGGGACGCAACGATTTTCCCTGCTGGTCTCCTGATGGGCGGCACATTGTGTTTCAGTCCCACCGCTCGGGCAGCGACCAGATATGGACCATGCTTGCGGACGGTACCAACGTGAAGCAGTTGACTTTCAAGGGCACTAACACGCAGCCTAACTGGAGTTGGAAGTAGATTGAGTTGAGAATGAGGGTTTGAAAAGAAGCACGGTTTTGCGGCTGGCCAAAAGTGCGCCCGTTCGTCATGCTGCAAATCGTCAAGCTGCAAATTGCACGCCACCAGTGGGCGCACAGAAAAATTGGAGGGATCAGTGAAACACGCAATGAGGAAATGGGGGACCCTGGTAGTAGCACTCGGCACCATCCTGTTCCTGGGCGCATGCGCGAAGAAGAAGGTCGCGCCACCGCCGCCACCACCGCCGCCCGCACCCACGGCTCCCACGGCTTCTCTGTCGGCGAACCCAAACACTATTGACAAAGGACAATCAACGACGCTGACCTGGCAGACCACCAACGCCACCGACGTAAATATCGACGGCATCGGCCCCGTGGATACGAGCGGCTCCCGTCAGGTGACTCCGACTGACTCGACCACGTACCACCTGATCGCTAAAGGAGCCGGTGGAACCCAGGACGCCACCGCTCGCGTAACCGTCAACGCTCCGCCACCACCGCCGCCACCGTCGCCCTCCCTGACCGAGGAACAGCTCTTCGCGCAGAACGTCAAGGATATTTACTTCGATTACGACAAGTACGATGTGCGCGCATCCGAGCAGGGCTCGTTGCAGGGCGATGCTCAGTTCCTGCAGCAGCATCCCAATATCCACATCACGATCGAGGGACACTGCGACGAGCGCGGTTCGACCGAATACAACCTGGCCCTGGGCACCAATCGTGCGGATACCGTGAAGAATGGGCTCATTCAAGCTGGAGTTGGCGGCGATCGCATCAAGACCATCAGCTACGGCAAAGAGAAACCGTTCTGCACCGAGTCCAACGAAAGTTGCTGGCAGCAAAATCGCCGCGGGCACTTCGTGTACGAAAAGTAAACAACCGAGGGCGGCTTCGGCCGCCCTTGCTTTCTAAGGTCTTGTCCGCTGGACGCTCAGCGAGTTTCTGACATCCAATAGGTTGACTATGAAATCCAATCGCATCCCGCTGGTTCTCGCGTTGTTCTTCGCGATCTACATTGCTCCCGCCTACGCCGCCAACAAGGACATCATCGAACTGCAAACTCAGATCACGCAACTGCAGCAGCAGATGACCCAGATGAAACAATCCTTTGACGAGCGCATGGGTGTCATGAAGAACTTGCTCGAGCAGAACACCGACGCCGCCAACAAAGTGACCGCCGCGATCAACGGCCTGCAAGCTTCCATCAATAAGCAGCAGCAGGATCGCGCCGGGCAGGTTGACCAGATTTCCGGGCAGATCCAGGCGCTGAACGACACCATGGACGAACTCAAAGTCCGCCTCGCCAAGCTCAGCAAGCAGTTTGAGGACATGCAGGCGGCGCAGCAATCGCTGGCCGCGCAGCAGGCACAAGCGCAGCAACAGCAGCAGGCGATGGCGCAGGCCCCACCGCCCGACGTGCTCTACAACAACGCTCTCCGCGACTACAACGGCGGCAACAACGACCTGGCTACCCAGGAATTCAACGACTACATCAAGTTTTACCCGAACACCGATCTGGCGGGGAATGCCTATTTCTATCTGGCAGAAATTCGGTTCAAGGCCGGTGACTACGCGAAGGCCGTAGCCAGCTATGATCTGGTGCTACAGAACTTTCCCAGCGGAAACAAGGCTGCCACCGCGCAACTCAAGAAAGGATACGCGCTTCTCGAACTCGGAAAAGAAGACGAGGGCACACAGGAATTGAAGCACGTTATCCAGCGCTATCCGCGCACCACCGAAGCCGCCCAAGCCCGAGAGAGACTACGTAAGGTGGGACCGGCGCCGAAAAGCCACTAGCCTTGTCGATGGAGCGCCCGTCCCTCCATCACATAAACTGTCAACCTGACCTACGGCCGTTGCCCGGTATTCGGCACCACCACTCCGCCTTCCATCTTGGGGATGCCAAAATGTCCGCCGAGATGCGAGAGGTCGAGCGGACTGATCGACCCGGAAACCAAAATAAAGGTGACCTCGTTCGACCGGGCAAGAAGAACGGCGACATTACTGATCGCGTTGTTCTCCAGGCGAATCCAGAGGTCGGTCGTCCCTGGACTTCCATCCTTCTCGTGGTTGTTCATCAACTGCTTCCAGCCTGCGGCGTGGTACTCCTCCTTCACCGAACTCAGAGCTTGCGCATCATAGGTCCAAGCCCCCGGAAAATGGTAGGTGTGGACTGAGACCCCGCTGACGCCCGCGATTACACGCTGAAGGTCCGCGTTGTCCGGATCCATCTTGGCCGCGAATACCAGCATGGAGTGGTCGAGCGTGAATTCGGTTTTCGAGGACGCGCTTTGCCGCAAGGCCGCAAGACCTCGAGGGATCGACTCGCGCTGCTGCTGCGCCTCCGTCAATTGGGCCGCGAAAATAGCGATCAAGACTACAAAAGCAATGCGGGACAGCCTCATAAAGCGCCTCAAATCCTGGAAGTAAGGGTTAGGGAGGGATCGGCCCCTAACCTGTGAGCCAGAAGGCTCCAAGTCAATATGAACCCGTCGCGCGAAAATTAGTTGTACGAATACTCGTACGAAGGTGGGTGTCCCACTCATCGCGTTTTGTGCGCTGAATGGGATATGAGGCTTAGCTCGCGTCGGCCGCGGTCACCTTGTCTACCACTACGCCGCTGGGACGCAGCGTGACCCAATCGGTCTGCACCCGATCCCATCCCTGAATCAGGAAACCGTAGGATTCGAAGAGCGCGCGGATCTGCGGCCGCTGCCAACCGGCAATCTCTTCCAGAATCGGCACCAGCGTCGCCAGGGCGTTGTCGCTCAGCACCGTCCGCTTCGCGATCTGGGCCACCAGCTTCGATTCCGAAACGGCAATGGTGAAACCGTCGCGCCGGTTCACATGCAGCATCACGTGAATGTCGGAACTGCCATCGCCCACGTACACAATATGGTCCGCGGGAATGCCCAGCTGTTCTTCGAGTTGATCCAGGCGCGTGACTTTGCCGTAACCCGCCGTAGCCCGCACCAGGCTTTCAATTTCGCCTGAGGCTTTGTACTTGAATTCAGTGCCGAAGATGTGGTCCTCCGGCACAATCCCCTCCAGCGCCGACTGAATCACCTCGACCGGTGAAGCCGAAAGCACGTAAAAGTCGAAGTGATATCCATCGATCCGGCGGTCGAGTATCTCGTAAACCTGTTTGATATTTTCCTTGAGGCGTATGCGCTTGCCTGCCTCCACCAGGTGCTCGCGACGGACGCGCGAATGGAACTCGGGATCATGTAAGAGGAGATAGGAAAGTTCGGCGCCCTGCTGAACCAGGTTCAGCTTGGCCATGCCTTTGGCCTTGCGCTCAAATTCCCCAACCGACATGCCCAGCAGTTCGCTCAGCACGTAACCCGTATCGTTAAAGGTCAACGTCTGATCGAAGTCGCTGGCAAACAGATAGTGCTTCCGAAATTTGCTAACCATGTTTTATTTTAGATTCAAGATCAGGTTAATTGACTATTAAATTTACCTATCGCAACCATTACAACGACTTGGATTGCCCGCTGCCCGCATTCGGCGTAACCTGACGATGTAGTCATTTCTTAACGCATACATCGAAAGGCCTGCCATGCCGACAAGTGTCAGCGATCATCTTCACAATGATGCCGACCGGGGAAAGGGTTCCAAAGAGCCCGACGAACGCTGCCAATCCAGCAACAACTCCATGAGAGACCAGCTTTCACACCGTAACCCTGACCCCATGCAGGACGGCGCCGATAGTGATTTTCCCGAGCCCGGCCACAGTCCCGAGCATTCGTTCGAGGGAGAGTTGAGGAAAACTGTCTGAGGGAGAGTCGGGCGTCCACGCCCGGCAGCGCCCTCCAGGGAAGCCTGAGTCCTAGTCATCTCTGCGCGCATCTATTTCCTTGCGCTGTTTTATTCCATCAATATTTCCACGAATCTGAATCCGTGAGGAAGAATTATGTCTCGAATGAAAGCTGTCCAAGTCAGCAAAGCCGGCGGTAATTTCGAACTTGTTGAAAGAAATATTCCCGAGCCCGGCCGCAGCCAGGTCAGAATTAAAGTCGAAGCCTGCGGCATCTGCCACAGCGATGCGCTGGTCAAGGAAGGCTATTGGCCCGGCATTCAGTATCCACGCGTCCCCGGACACGAAATTGCTGGACGCATCGACGCCGTCGGCGCCGACGTTTCCAACTGGAAGCCCGGCCAGCGCGTTGGAGTCGGATGGCACGGTGGCCATTGTTTCATCTGCGATGCCTGCCGCCGCGGCGATTTCATCAACTGCCAGAACGAAAAAATTACCGGTATCAGTCACGACGGCGGCTACCAGGAATACATGGTCTCGCCCGCCGAGGCGGTTGCAGCCATCCCGGACGATCTTCCCGCCGCCGAGGCCGCGCCGCTGCTTTGTGCTGGCATCACGGTTTTCAATGCACTTCGTAATTCGGGGGCGCGTGCCGGTGACCTGGTTGCGGTGCAAGGCATCGGAGGACTCGGTCATCTCGGAATCCAATACGCGCGGCAGATGGGCTTCCGCACCTTCGCCATTGGCCGAGGCAAAGACAAAGAAGCGCTGGCGAGAAAACTAGGCGCCGCTCACTACGTGGACACTTCCGCGGGCGATCCAGTGGCCGAACTGCAAAAATTCGGCGGCGCGCACGTGATTCTCGCGACTGCTCCTGATTCGAAATCCATGTCCGCCCTGTTCAATGGCCTATCGAGCAACGGCAAGCTCATCGTGGTTGGTGCCAGTGCGGATGCAATCGCCGTCACTCCCCTGCAACTCATTAGGGGCAGCAAGGCGCTGCAAGGATGGGCTTCCGGAATCGCCACCGATTCCGAAGACACCATGCAGTTCAGCGCGCTCTCCGGAGTTCGTCCGATGATTGAAAAGTACCCGCTGGGGAAGGCTGCCGAGGCTTACGAGCAGATGATTAGCGGTCGAGCAAGGTTTCGCGTCGTACTGACGATGGGTTAGTGGTTAGTGTTCGGTGGTTGGCGGTTCGCGGTGGTCCACTAACCACTAGCCACTGACCACTGCTCTACTGCAACTCTTCCATGCACTTCGCCAGCACTTCCCGGCTCGGCCGCGTCCGCGACTCCGGCAAAGTCGCGAGCGGCTCATCGGTAACGTTGAGCATGTCAATAAAGCTAGGCGCTTTGGCATTGATGTAGAACACGCCGGTCAACACTTCGCCCTTCGCGTGTGATTCCATCAAGCGCTTCACCGCCTCAATCTTGTCCGTCGGATCGTACTCCTCCTCCAGCTTCCGCAGGCGCAGGCTCGACCCGTCGTGCATGGTGACTTCAACCGTCGTCCCCGGATCGTATTCAACGTCAATCTCCTCAAATACCGGCACAAAACTCACTTCGTGCAGCGGCTCCTCATGCGCCTGCATGTACTTGTAAGACTTGGTCGAGCCCTCATGATCGTTGAAGGTAACGCAAGGAGAAACCACGTCCAGCATCACTGTCCCGTTGTGAGCAATAGCCGCTTTTAGCATGGTGTGAAGCTGTCTCTTGTCACCGGAAAACGACCGGCCCACAAACGTAGCTCCCAACTGAATCGCCATCGAGCAAGTATCCACCGGAGGCAGGTCGTTCACCACACCACTCTTCAGCGTCGATCCCAGATCGGCGGTCGCGGAAAACTGGCCCTTCGTCAGACCGTAACAACCGTTGTCCTCGATAATGTAGATGATCGGCAGGTTGCGCCGCATGAGGTGGACAAACTGCCCCGCGCCGATCGAAACCGTATCGCCGTCGCCAGTTACACCCAGCGCGATCAGGTTCTTGTTCGCCAGTATCGCTCCCGTAGCCACTGAAGGCATGCGGCCATGCACGGAGTTAAAACTGTGCGACCGGTTCATAAAGTAAGCCGGACTCTTCGACGAGCATCCGATGCCGCTGAACTTGGCGACACGCTCCGGTTTCACGCCCATTTCATACATCGCGTCAATGATGCGTTCGGAAATCGCATTGTGCCCGCACCCGGCGCAGAGCGTAGTCTTGCCACCCCGATAGTCGATAACTTGCAACCCAATCCGATTAGTCTTTGGAGCAGGAGCGGGCGTCGGCGTGTTAGTCGTGGTCGTCGTCCCCATGTTACTTACCCTCCATCATCATGAGTTCGTCGGTTACGGACCGCGCGTCGATAGGCAATCCGTGGATATGGCAGATCGACCGCAAGCGCGGCGTCAATTCCGGCTTGATGTCGAGCTTCAGTAGGGTAGCCATCTGCCCGTCGCGGTTCTGCTCCACGACATAGGTCAGCTCGTGCCGCTCAATGAAGTCGTGAACCTCGCGTGTGAACGGATACGACAGCACCCGAAGATAATCCGTCTCCAGTTTGTGCTCGCTCCACAATTGGTCGCGCGACTCGATGATCGCCCAATGCGAGGTGCCATAAGCAATGATGCCGACCTTCGCCTTGCCGCTGCCCATCAGCTCGGGACGCGGAACAAACGAGCGGGCGGTCTCGAACTTCTTGTTGATCCGTTCCATATTGCGTTCGAAATCATCAGGACGCTCGCTGTACTGTCCCTTTTCATTGTGTCCGCTGCCGCGCGTAAAATATGCCGCAGCGGGATGATCCGTGCCCGGCAGCGTGCGGTATCCGACGCCATCACCATCCACATCCCGGTAGCGCGCAAAACTACCCAACTTCTCCAGATTTTCCTTGCTCAACACTTTTCCGCGACTAATCGGCTTGTCGGGATAAGGAAACGGATCCGACATCCAGTTATTCATCCCCAGATCGAGGTCCGACATGACGAACACCGGAGTCTGGAAGCGTTCGGCCAGATCAAACGCATCCTGCGCCATGGTGAAACACTCGCTGACCGAGTCCGGAAACAGCATGATGTGCTTGGTATCTCCGTGGCTAAGAAATGCCGTCGAAAGCAAGTCGCCCTGCGAGGTACGAGTCGGTAAGCCAGTCGATGGCCCTACCCGTTGAATGTCCCAGATCACCGCGGGAATTTCCACGTAATACGCCAGGCCGGTGAACTCCGACATCAACGAGATGCCGGGGCCAGCGGTAGCAGTCATGGAGCGCGCGCCCGCCCACGCCGCCCCAATCACCATGCCCACGGCCGCCAGTTCGTCCTCGGCTTGCACGATGGCAAAAGTCGCCTTGCCATCCGGCCCGACCCGATGTTCCTTCATGTACTCAATCATGGTCTCGACCAGCGACGAGGACGGCGTGATCGGATACCAGGTCACCACCGTGCAACCGGCAAACATGCATCCCAGGGCAGCGGCGGAATTGCCGTCAACGATGATCTTGCCTTTCGTCTTGTCCATGCGCTGGATGTAGAACGGATCGCGCTTCTTCAAATTAGCCGCGGCATAATCGTGGCCGGCCTTGGCAGCCGCCAGGTTCAAGGTTGCCGCTTTTACTTTCTTGGCAAATTGCTTGCGGATCGCTTTCTCAACTTCGGCAAAGTCAATTTCCAGCAATTGCGCCGCAGCTCCGACATAAATCATGTTCTTGATCAGCTTGCGCAGCTTGGCTTCCGCACCCACGGTGGCCGCGAGTTTGTCGTAAGGCACCGCGTAATAGATCAAATCGTCGCGCACCTTGTCGAGCGCCAGCGGCTCGTCATAGAGCACGGCCGATCCGGCCGACAACGTCTTCACGTCGTCCTGCGCCGTCTCCGCATTCATCGCGATGAGCAAGTCGATTTCCTTCTTGCGCGCGATGTAGCCGTCTTTACTGGCGCGGATCGTGAACCAGGTCGGCAGCCCCGCAATGTTCGAAGGAAACAGGTTCTTCCCCGAAATCGGCACTCCCATCTGGAAAATGCTGCGCAACAAAACTGTGTTGGAACTCTGCGACCCCGAGCCATTCACGGTAGCAACCTGAATGCTCATGTCATTAACAACACGCTTATGCCCCAGTTGCCCAAATGATTCCTGGGGCACGACATCCGTTGTAGCCATCCCCTGTACCTTCCCTTGTCATGACCGGGCAAACCCCATTCGCCCGGAAGTATTGCAGAGTGCAGCAGGAAAACTCTTAATTATACGCGTCCGAAGGTGGAGGAGGTAATTAGATCGGCACCAGGCAGAGGATCGATCTGAAGGGCAAAATTCGCCACCTTAAGTACCTTCCCGAAGTGCGAGACACGGCCACCCTGCCTCTTCGGTGATAATAGAGCGCGGCGGAGAAGAAGCCTCCGCCCGCACTGGAGATGCAATGACGCGTGTTTCTAAACTCGATTCAAGTGTTGTTGGTGCGAACAATGATGCCGCACAAAACTGCAATGTGGCGCTGCTTGGCTTCGGCACGGTCGGCAGTTCGGTGGCGAAAATTCTTTGCGAGCGCTCGAACTTCCATCTGCGTCTGACCCATATCCTCAATCGCACCGTGGCGCGGAAAAAAGTGGACTGGCTTCCCTCCTCCGTGCAATGGACGGAAAATATCGACGACATTCTGTCGTCGAACGTGGATATCGTAGTCGAGGTGATGGGCGGACTTCAGCCCGCCGAAGACTGGATCCGGCGCGCGCTCCAGTCGGGCAAATCCGTGGTCACCGCCAACAAGCAATTGATCGCTCGCTACAGTCCCGAGTTGATAGCCCTGGCCCGCCAGATGAAACAGCAGATCCAGTTCGGCGCGTCGGTCGCGGGCGGCGTGCCCGTAATTTCCGGATTGCATGAGGGATTAGCTGGCGATGAACTGTTCAAGATTCGTGGCATTCTGAACGGCACCTGCAACTACATTCTCAGCCAGATCGAAGCGAACGGCATTCCCTTCGCCACTGCTCTGCGGGAGGCGCAGAAGCTCGGCTTCGCCGAAGCCGATCCTACCGAAGATATCGAAGGCCTGGATGCGCGCGCCAAACTCGCGATCCTGGCGCGAATTGGACTGCACTGTGACATCAAGCCGGAGAGCATCATGGCGCGCTCAATCTCCGCCATCGACTCCATTGATTTTGAATATGCGAACCAGTTGAGCTGCACGATTCGCCAGATTTCCTGGGCAGAATTGAAGGGTGACGACTTGTTTGCCGCGGTCCAGCCTGCGCTGGTCGCGCTATTATCGCCCTTGGCGCGCGTGGAAGGCAGTCAAAACCTGGTCGTCGCGACTGGAAAGTATGGTGGCGAAACCGTCTTTGGAGGCCATGGCGCGGGCGGACATCCAACTGCCGTCGCGGTCGTCTCCGACATTCTGGCCATCGCTCGATCCCGGCAAGCCGCAACGACGATGACCGATGCCGGTCAGCCCGCCGAGAAAACGCCCACCGTCACCGCCGACTTCACCGCCAAGCACTATCTGCGCTTTCTGGTGAAAGACCGGCCAGGCATCATCGCCAGCCTCGCCACGATTCTTTCCCAGTGCGGCATCAACATCGATTCGGTGAAGCAGAAGCCGGGCTGCCCGAAATCGAATTTGCCCCTTCTGATTACGCTGGAGGAGTGCAAGGCATCGCTGGTGGAGCAGGCATTACAGCAAATCAACTCGCTGGATTTCCTGGTGCAGCCCTGTTTGCATCTGCCGATTCTATAGGGCCGTCGCTGGTGGAGTGACGGGCACCCCCGCCCGTCCCTAAGATCGCAGCTCAGGAATATCGGACTTGAGTCCAACCTTAGCGAACAGGCCCGCGATTTCGCTCCCCAACCCACTTGTCGGAAGAGTTTCTTCCTCGGCAGCGGCCCGGAGAATCTCCGATACTTCATCTTCCAAACTGCAGCCATTCCGCCGGGCTCGTCGCTGGAGTTGAGCCTTGATCGCATCCTCGATGTTGCGGATTATCACTGGGGCCATCTCCGCCTAGAATCAAATTTAACTTACGCTTCCACCTGGAAGAACTGCGCCATGTTGCGGAATTTTTGATAGCGGGTTTCGAGCAGATCGCCAATCGGCAGACGCTTGAGCGCGGCCAGATGCTCTTGCAGTGCCCGGTCCAGTAACTCCGCCGCCTGCGCATGATCGGTGTGCGCGCCTCCGGCAGGCTCCGGAATGATGGCGTCAATGCAGCCCAGTTCACTTAAATCTCTGGCGGTGATTTTCATGGCCTCCGCCGCCAGACCTTTCTTGCTGGGATCGCGCCACATGATCGATGCGCAGCCCTCGGGCGAAATCACCGAATAAACCGAATTTTCCATCATCAACACGCGATCGGCCACGGCAATCGCCAGGGCTCCGCCGCTGCCGCCGACGCCAATCACGGTCGCAATAATTGGCGTCTCCAGTCGCGCCATCTCCAGCAGGTTGCGGGCGATGGCTTCTCCCTGCCCTCGTTCCTCGGCGTGCAATCCGGGATAGGCGCCATCGGTGTCCACCAATGTGAAAACTGGACGCTTGAATTTTTCCGCAATCTTCATCACTCGCAGCGCTTTTCGATATCCTTCCGGGTGCGACATACCGAAGTTCCGGTAGACGCGCTGTTTCGCGTCGCGCGCTTTCTGTTGCCCGATCACGATCACTTCCTCGCCGTGAAAGCGCGCCATGCCGCAAACAATCGCCGGATCGTCGCGGAAGCCGCGGTCGCCGTGGATTTCGCTCCAGTCGGTAAAAATCCGCTCGACATAGTCCAGAGTGTAGGGACGTTGCGGATGGCGCGCTAGTTCCGTGCGCTCCCAGGCGTTCAGGTTCGAAGAAATCTCGCGGCGAAGGCCGTCCACGCGCTCGTGTAATTGCTGAATCTGGCGCTGCGTTTCCGCGTTCTGCCCCTCCAGCGTCCGCAGGCGCGTGATCTGCTCCTCGATTTTTTCCAGCTCCTGCTGCGCTTTCAATCCAGAATCCATCGTGATGACATTCCCGTTCTTTTGGGTGTGATGCTGTTCCACCATCGAGAGCATGAAGTCCGCGCCGGCGATCGCGGCATTCTCCGGGCTATTGTTCGCGGTGCGATCTGATTTCGCTGCCGGCTTAATTTTCGTTCGTCGCATCGGCCGAACCTGTAACCCTGTTACGGATCAACTGATGACGCGCACGCTGCCGCGCCCGCACAGCTCTTCCACGCGCCCAATAAAACTGCGGTCCGGCATTACATTATAGCCTTCGGCTTCCATCACCACCATGAAATCGCCTTCCCGCTCCACGTCGAACAACACCTTCGCCTCGCCTATACGCTGGCTGAAGAGTGCGTGCAACGCGTCGACCGTTCCGCCGGTTGCGCTCCCCAGAGGAATCCTTATACGAAGCGCCTTCGGTAATGGCACGCGCGCTTCGTCGAGCGGAATGATTTCGTTGGCCGTAACTTTCGGATTCGCGCCTTCTTCAATGCGCACGCCGCCGCGAATCAGCACGGGAACTTCCAGCTTCACTTTCTCCGCAAGTTTCCTGTAGGCCTCGGGAAAAACCAGCAACTCCACTTTCCCTGACATATCTTCCAGCGCGGCTTGCGCCCACAACTCGCCTCTTCTTGACTTGGCCACGCGCAACCCTGAAATCAGTCCCGCGGTAGTGATGTTCTCGTCCTTGGCGGTGGATTTCTTCATGGCCGCAATATCTTCGGTGGAGAGCGCGTTCAGGTCGGCCAGCTTCTCTTTGTACTTTTCCATCGGATGCCCGGTAATAAAGAAGCCGAGGATCTCTTTTTCCGCCTGGAGCCGCGTATGTTCATCCCAATCGGGCGCATCGGGGAGCGCGTCGTTCGCCTGCTGCGCGGTTTCATCCGCGAATACGCCAAACAGCCCGTGCTGTCCCGACTCCGCATCGCGCTGCGTTTTCTGGGCCTGCTCGATCGCAGTATCGAGCGCCTTCATGAGCTGCGCCCGGCGCCCGAAACAATCCATCGCGCCACTCTTGATCAGCGACTCCAGCACACGCTTGTTCAACAGCCGCAAGTCCACTTCTTCGCAGAATTCATAGAAGGACCGGAAATTCCGGCCCACCTTCTTGCGCCCCGCGACAATGGACTCGATGGCATTGCCACCGACGTTCTTCACCGCGGCCAGGCCAAAGCGGATCGCCTGCCCGTGCGGAGTAAAGTTCGCATCGCTGACGTTGATATCGGGCGGCTCGACCGCGATTCCCATTTCGCGGCATTCGTTGATGTACTTCACTACACTATCTGTGTCGCCCGTGATCGAAGTCAGCAACGCCGCCATGAAGTCGAGTGGATGATGGGTCTTCAGATATGCAGTGTGATACGCCAGCAGCGCGTAAGCCGCCGAGTGCGACTTATTGAAACCGTATCCGGCAAATTGTGCCATCAAATCGAAGATCTTCTCGATCTTCTTGGGCGGAAAACCGCGCTGCGTTGCTCCCTGCACAAAACCGTCGCGCTGCTTCGCCATCTCTTTCTCATCTTTTTTGCCCATCGCCCGTCGCAACAGGTCCGCTTGCCCCAGGGAGTACCCAGCGAGTTTGTTTGCCGCCTGCATCACTTGTTCCTGATAGACGAATACGCCGAGGGTCTCTTGCAAAATTTCCTTCAGTTCCGGCAATTCGTATTCAATCTTCCGGCGTCCATGTTTGCGCTCGATAAAATCGTCAATCATTCCACCCTGGATCGGCCCCGGCCGGTAGAGAGCATTCAAGGCGGTGAGATCTTCGATCGAGTTCGGCTGATAACGCCGCAGAACGTCTCTCATGCCGGACGATTCAAACTGGAACACGCCGGAGGTCAATCCCCTGTGGAAGACCTTCTCGTACGTCTCCTGGTCTTCCAGCGGGATTTCGTCCAGGGTGAGGTTTGTCCCTCTTTGCGCGATCAGTTTCAAGGTGTCGTCGAGAATGGTGAGCGTCGTCAGCCCGAGGAAATCCATTTTCAGCAGGCCCATCTTTTCGATGGCCACCATGTCGAAGGCGGTGACGATTTCATCGTTCTTGGTCTTGTGCAGCGGCACCAGGTCGATCAACGGCCGCGGCGAGATCACCACACCGGCGGCGTGCACGCCGGAATTCCGCACCAGACCTTCCAGCTTCCGTGCCGTGTCGAGCAACTGCCGCACCTGCGGATCTTTCTGGTACGCCTCCTGCAGCGCCACCGACTCCTGGAGCGCGTCGTCCAGTTTGATATTCAGTGTGGTCGGCACCATCTTCGCGATGCGGTCCACGTCGCTGTACGGCATGTCCATGGCGCGGCCAACATCCTTGATCGCAGCCTTGGCCGCCATCGTGCCGAAGGTGATGATCTGCGCAACGTTATCCCTTCCGTATTTGTGGGTGACATACTCGATTACTTCGCCGCGCCGGTTCATGCAGAAATCGATGTCGATATCCGGCATGGAAATACGTTCCGGGTTCAGGAAGCGTTCGAACAGAAGCTCGTGCTGCAGCGGATCGATGTTGGTAATACCGAGCGAATACGCAACCACCGCCCCCGCCGCCGATCCTCGCCCCGGGCCCACCGGAATGCCGCGTTCCCGGGCGTAACGGATGAAGTCCCAAACGATCAGGAAATAGCCCGAGAACTTCATCTGCTGGATGATGGCGATCTCGCGCGCCAATCGCTGCTCGTAATCCGCCAGCGAATGTTTGAGTCGGCCATTAGCCGCCGCAGTGCGCAGGTTCTCCATACGCCGGGCAAATCCTTGCCGCGTGATGTGCTCGAAATAAGTGTCGAGCGTAAATCCGTCGGGAACATCAAAGCGCGGAAACGGGCTGGGAACTTTCTCCAGTCGAAGGTTGCAGCGCTCGGCAATATCGAGCGTGCGCGCCAGCACCTGGGGAGCGTCCTTGAACACGTGCAGCATCTCGTCGCCGTTCTTGACGTAGAACTGCGTGCCCTCGAACTTCATCCGGTTGGTTTCCTGGATGGACTTCCCGGTTTGAATGCACAACATCACGTCCTGGGCGTGCGCATCGTCTTCGCAAAGATAGTGGCTGTCGTTGGTCGCCACCAGGGGCAGCCCGAGGTCTTTCTCCAACTGGAACAACCCGGAGCGAATGCGGTGCTCCATCTCCAGGCCCTGATCCTGAATTTCGAGGAAGAAGTTCTCTTTGCCGAAAAGGTCGCGATAGAATCCGGCTGCCTCGCGCGCTGCGTCGTAGTTCCCTTCCATCAACCGCTCGGCCACTTCCCCCTTCAGGCATCCGGAGAGACCGATCAGCCCGTTCGAATGTTCCGCGAGGAATTTCTTGCTGATTCGAGGCTTGTAGTAAAAACCGTGCAGCGAGGCTTCCGACGTGATCTTCACCAGGTTGCGGTAACCTTCTTCGTTTTCGGCCAGCACCAGCAGATGGTTATAGGTATCGCCGTCGGGCGGAGTGCGCTTGATGTCGTGGTCGTCCTTCTTGCAGATGTAAAGTTCGCATCCCACGATCGGCTTGACGCCTGCCTTGTGCGCCGCATTCACAAAATGCACCGCGCCAAAAATATTGCCATGGTCGGTCATGGCCACGGCGGGCATGCCGAGTTTCTGAACCCGATCAACCAGTTTCTCGACGTCGCAAGCGCCGTCGAGCAGGGAGTAATCGCTATGCAGATGCAGGTGGACGAATTGGTTTTGGCTCATGAAGCTCTTAGCTCTTGGCTTTTAGCGGATCGGATTCATTCTACTGGCTGGGGGATATCGCGCAACGCCTGAAAGTTGTGCAATTTGGTATAACGCTGAACTCCGCCTATCGTGCGATCTTCTAACGCACGATCATAAGCTGGAGCGTTGGTCCCGGCACTTGAAAATCCACGCCGCGATCGTCATTCATCTTGACCGTGGCAGGAAGATCGAGCTGGGCGAGCGGAATCTTCTTGGCGGCTTGCTCCGTGATCACCCAGAGCGTCCCACCGGAGATCGCGTAATTGCGTACTTCTTCCACATGCCTGTCGCGGAACACCAGGGCGGTCGCAGGTTCCTGTTCTGGCTTCGGACGATTGCGCGCCTCGACATCGGCTTGCAGCCGGTCGATCTTTCCGTTTAGCGCTTCCACATCGCGCTGCAATCCCTCGTTCTCGGTGTCATCCTCGCGATAGGGAGCGGGGCGATACTCGTCGGCATACGCGTCCTGATCTCCACTGTCATAGAGCGGATCGGTATACCAGTCGTAATAGCCGTAGGGGTAATATCCCGCGTAAGGGTAATAGCCCCGTCGTCCGTAGAAGCCGCGATTATGGTGGTAGGAGTTACCAGTTCGAATATGAACGCCGGAATCGCGAACGGCTCCGCCGTGAAATGTTCCAGATGAGTGCGCAGCAGAGGAGTGCTCCGGAATAACCGCTGTGCGACGCGACGTGAGCACCGCCTCCACCACTGAAGTGGCCCCCACCGCCACCGCCGCGATGCTGTGCCCACAAGGGCAGGGCGAGCAAAATCAGGCTAAACGTCGCTATCGACAAGCAGCGCCGCATACCTCATTATAGCCCACTTTCCGGACTTGTTTTCAGGCGCCGGAAATGCGCCAGGCCAGCCGAGGACAAAGCCCCGCAGCCGCAGTTCTAAGCTTCCCGAAACCGCCGTTATTTGTGCTTTTTCTTGCCTTTGGAGCCGGCCTTTGCCTTCTTTTTAGCGGCTGGTTTCTTGGTTTTGGCAGGTTTGCCCGGCTTCTTGCCTGCTGGAGCCTTGGCTGGCTTGATCACCTTGGCAACCTGCGCGGGCTTTGCGGGAGGAAGAGGTTTTGTTGGCGGCGCAGCCTTACCCGCTGCAGGCTTCACCGGGGCTGCCGCGACAGGTGCGGCGGGAGCCACCGCAGCTTTTCCCTTCCCCTTAGCGCCGGCCTTGCCGCTCGCCGCTGCCGGAGCCGTCGCCGCTGCCGCCGCTGCCTTCGCTCCTCTGCCCCGCTTGGCCGACGGAGGTGGTGGAGGAGGTGGTGGTGGTGGCGCCAGCGGCTTGAGATATTTCAGCGTCTCTGTCCGGGAACGCAGTTTGCCATCCAACAACAGCATGAATACATCGTTCGCGATCTTTGGATACGTCGCCATCTGCGGCGTGATGTGCAGTTCCGTCATCTCCGGCAACGGAATCTTCTGCTGCACCTGCCGCCACTTGGTGAAGAAATTCTTGATCTTCTGAGCCACCGCCTGCTGCCGCGCCGTGATCGCCAGAAACAGAATCATCTCCGGACGAGCTGACGACAACAACTGCCACGTCCGCGACGGCGTGGCCGCTTCCTTCCCGGTCAACCTCTTCGCCAGGCTGTGGGCGTTCGCATCCAGATCCTTCCAGGATTCGACCAGATCCTTGCGCGGAATCGCCCGCCGCAAATCCGAAATATCCTTGTCACCCAGCCGCTCGGTGAGGAAATGCAGCACCGCCGGCGCCACCTCCGGCGTATAGCCGAGTTCGTTCATCTGCTGACGAGTCTTCATCAGCGCGCCCAATCCAGCCGTGTCCACCTTGGCCGTGCTCCAACGCGGATTCAGCACCTTCAGCCAGCCCTCTTTTTCGTACGCCTTCAGGACGCCGAGCGCATCATCCTCGTACGCCAACTGCTCGATCTCGTATCCGATGCTCGAACTCCGGATGTACTCGATGTAGCCGTTTTCTTTCCCCGATTCGTAACGCGCCTGTGTGCGCTCCTCGAGCGGCCAGTGGAAGCGCGTGCTAAAACGCGTGGCGCGAATCAGCCGCGACGGATCTTCAAGAAACGCGTAGTTATGCAGCACGCGGATCACTTTGGCTTCGATGTCGGCCGAGCCGTTGAACGGATCCATCAGCAGCCCGCGTGATCCCTCGTTCAGCGACAACGCCATCGCGTTCACGGTGAAATCGCGGCGGCGAAGATCCTCAATAATCGTAGCCGGAGCCATCTGCGGAGCCTTGCCCGGCTTGTCGTAGTGCTCCGAGCGCGCCATAGCAATCTCGGCGCGCACGCCACCCGGCAGGGTCAGCAGCAAGGCGCGCGTTTCTTCGTCGGCGTCACCCACTACGGCTCCCGCCCGCTCCAAGTCCTTTTGGAGCTTGAGCGCATTGCCCTGCACCGTGAAATCCAGAGTCACGAATCGGGAAGCCCGTAATGATGTCGCGGATAGCGCCACCCGTCAGATAGAGATTCATCTCCGCCGCCTTAGCGGCGTCTACGACCAGGGTGACTGCCTTTTGTTGGTCCGGCGAGAGCCGGGTTTCTAGCGTATATATGTAATCGGCCATGCCTTCCTAGTCGCCTGGCGGGGCGTTATTCACAGGTTTTCCACAGGGAGGCCGCAACCAAACCTACCGAGCGGCCCGGCGGCGGAATCTAAATCCCTCTAGACACGAGACTTATACCGCAAACCCAAGATTTCAGCAAACTACAGAAAATAACACAACGTTTACCGTTTGGCTACTACGAAGGCACAAAGTGGGCGAATTCGCCGGGAAAGTGCGAGAATCCCATCTGGAGCTTCCACGTGCCGCTGCGCACTGTCGCTATCGGTGCGGACTTTGGAAGTGTCCCAAGGCCCATGTCCTCGACCCACAAGAAAGTGATCGTGCGGAAACACGACCGCGACTCAGTCAGCGGCCATGTCGCGCCCGCCAACTTTGTGGTGGATGGCAAGCTCGAACTGCTCAACACCTCCGGCAACGTAGTCGCCATCGACCTGCGCGAAATCAAGGCGGTTTATTTTGTCCGCGAGTTTTCCGACACCGACCTGATGCTGCGCAAGACCTTCACCACCCGTCCGAGGACCGAAGGCCTGTGGGTACGCCTGAAGTTCAAAGACAACGAAGTGATTGAAGGCATCCTGCCCAACGACCTGACGCAAAATCCCGCTGAAGGATTCCTGATGAACCCTCCCGACCTGCGGTCGAACACGCAGCGGGTGTTCGTGCCCCGCGAAGCGCTAGCGTCGGTGACAGTGCTGGCAGTCATAGGATCAGCCAATCGCCGCCGCAGAGGCGGACAGCCCGATACGAGGCAGGTCACGCTGTTCGAGCAATAGAACCCAGGTCTCAGGTGTTAGGTCTCAGGTCTCAGGAAGAGCGCTCTCGGATTTACCGTGAAATGGGTTGCTCTTGGTTTTCCTGACACCTGACACCTGAGACCTGACACCTTGCTCTATTACAATTCTCCCGGACTCCTTTATGAAACTCTCCGACATCGCTACCGCTCTGAACACCCGCATTGAAAACGCTTCTCCCGACACCTTAATCACCGCAGTGGCAGGCATCGAACACGCTGGTCCGGGCCAACTTACCTTCGTATCGAATCCCAAGTACAACGCTGCCGCGAAGACTACGAAAGCTTCAGCGGTCATCGTCGCCGAAGACTTTCCTGCGATCTCCACGGGAATGCTGCGCAGCAAGAACCCGTATCTGGCGTGGGCTAAGGCCATCGAACTTTTCTACCAGCCGCCGCGCTATGCCCCAGGAATTCATCCCACCGCGGTGGTTCATCCCTCGGCGAAGCTGGGCAAGAATGCACACATCGGTCCTTACGTCGCGATCGACGAAGACGTCGTCATCGGAGACAACGCCGTCCTGCTGGCTCACGTCGTCATCTATCGCGGAGTCACTATCGGCAACAACTTCTTCGCGCATGCTCACGCCGTGGTCCGGGAATTCTGCCAGGTGGGAGACAACGTCCTGCTGCAGAATGGCGCCAAGATTGGCATCGACGGCTTTGGCTTCGCCAAGGACGACTCCGGACACTGGCACAAGATCATTCAGTCCGGCAACGTGGTCATCGAAAGCGACGTCGAGATCCAGGGCAACACTTGCATTGACCGCGCCAGCATTGGCGAAACCCGCATTGGACGCGGCACGAAGATCGACAACCTGGTGCAGGTCGGCCACAGCTGCAGCATAGGCCACGACACGCTGCTCATCTCGCAGGTCGGACTGGCCGGAACGACCGACGTAGGCAACAATGTGATTCTTGCCGGACAAGTCGGCGTTTCCGGCCACGTCAAAATTGGAGACGGAGCCATCGCCATCGCGCAAAGCGGCATCCCGCACGACGTTCCCGCCGGAGCTATGGTCAGCGGCGCTCCTGCCATCGATCACCGGTTGTGGCTGAAGTGCTGCGCCGCTTACGCCAAGCTGCCGGAGATTGCCAAGGCAGTACGGAAGTTGTCGGAGCGGGAGTGAGTTCGGAAGGTCAAAAAATAAAGTTTTGCTTCCGTGTCGTTGGGGTTGACTTTACTGTTTACTGGTTAGTACCAGGTATCGCCCGCCCACCTCTCCCGGTCTTTTGGAATCATGAGGTTAGCTGGAATTCTGGTAGTGGGCTAATTGTGTGTTGCTTAGTCGCCCTTGCTCTTTTTCGTGAAAGCTTGGGCTATAAGAACGATTAGCCAAAGCAGCGCAAATATCCAAACTAGCGACAACAACCCGCTAAGTTTTTGACTTTCAGTACTGGGTTTTCGGTTGCTCCTGGGAAGATGTGTGAAAAGGGCAAATGCCACGGAATACAGGCAGCAGATAGCGATCTTTAACCAATAGTTCACGGCTTTTCCTTCTAAAATGGCATCTCGGCCTGTGTTACCCAATGGATTCCGCGAGATTCATCAAAGCGGAGCTTGTGTCCCGCTCCACATCGCGCAGAATCGGAGAACTGCCAATTTTTGGGAATGGCTTGCGGTCTCCATTTTCCGTCTCGGTGCCCGTAGTGCTCTTCGTCAAGCTTTAGAGCTTCGCAGTTGTTTCCATCGCATTCAATCTCTATGGAAACGAGGAGGGCCTCTCCTCGTTGGAACAGGTCCGGTGTATCAGCAATCACAGTCTCTTGGATGTCTTGTGCGGAATAGACGGACGCAAGCCCGCAGTCAGGGCATACAAAAACTATATCCCGATTTCTCCTTGGTTGACGCCCGAGGACCACCGTCTCTTTCTAATAGGCTGGGACAGGGCAGAAGAATGGCGTGAACATTTGGACAAGCAAGAAAGCAGTGTATGTAGCCAGCCATAGCGATGAGCGCGGCAATTTTACGCCGCGCGGAGTAGTCAGCAATCGACCAAACGTGATCGGTTAGGCCCGCTGCCATCGCAGGCGTAGCGCCTTTGTGGGTCTGATGACCACGGCACAAGTTGTAAAAAGCGACGTAAAGAGTCACAGCGGCTTCAAGGTTCGAGTTTCTTCGTGAAAGCGTTAGTCAAACGAGTTAGGCGTCTAAGGTGCATACGAACACTCAAATTGGCGCGTTCGATATGAGAAGTAGAGATGCGGCGTAATCCGGTCTGCCGATTTTGACGTGTGGGACCGCTCCCAAAACGCGGCCAGAGCCATACCAGTCATCGGTGATCTTGCCGTAGATTTCGTGAAGCTGCCCGAAATCCACGTCTGTCCCAAACCATTCGCGGATCGCGCCAATGTACGCTTTCAGTTGGTCGCTCGTGATCTGGTAACGGCCAATCGTGCGGTTCCGCAGATCAAAAGCAATGCGGTAGGCGTTGACTCCATCACGCAGACCAACGTTGTGGCTGATAATCAGTTTCGTTTCGCTGTCGATCGCAAGCCACAGGTAGGCATTTCCCCACGCACCGGGATCGTCTTCCCCAAGGTTGTGTTCTTTCGTATGAACGAAGCCCCAGAGCTCATCCATTTGCACGTACCGCGGCTGATGTTCTGAACCTTCGCGTCAAGCAGGGCTTGGCCTTCTGCGATGCCGTGAGCATCAGCGAAAGAATCGTCTGCTTGTGCAGTCCCGTGAAGCGGGAGATCGCACGAACGCTCATCCCTTCGAGCATCAGCGTAATAGCTTGCCGAATTTGTCAGGGTTCGTGGAATGCGCGGCGAATGTATGCAGGCGCGTTCGGATCGGCAAATGTGGCGCAGCAGGAAGTGCAGCGCCAGCGTTGAATGTGGCGCTTACCGAAGTAACCGAATCGTTTGCAGGTTTGGTGCTGGCATCGAATGCAAGTCATGGGCTTTCTCCGCTTGACATCTGGCGGAGAAAGCCCTTAAATCTAGTTGGGGTTTGGATGCGGGCTTCCCCCGCGTCTGAATTAGCCCCGTCTGCGGCTCGAACCGTAGCCGGGGCGCTGATTGTTAGCTATGTTTTAGGGTGGTGGCTCGACCGCGATTTCCACGGTCTGACCGGCAGCGGTAATGCAGATTGTGATTCTGATTCTCATCGCTGTTTCATCCTTCCTGAGAGCTCCGTTGACGCGGGGCTCTCGCATTTAGCGCAAAAATCATTTGTTGTTGCGCGGGGCCACGATGCTAGCAAGTCCATCCGCCATGCTTCGACCAAGAGTTTTGCGCTTCGCTCGCACATCATGTGCTTGCTTGAAGCGATTCAAGGCTGTTTCCGGCTTATTTCGCGCAATGGCTTGTCTGGCAGTCTCCATCCAGCGCGGCGTGACCATCGCGTAAGCGTACTTACCTTCATCGGTTTTCTTTTCTTCCACGTCTCCCGATTGCACCATTCGTTTCAAAACCATCTGAATCGTAGACTGCGGATTCTTATATTGCGAAAGATCATGTCCAAGGCGTTGCAGTTCATCTTTGACGCCGCTCACCATAAAAAACATACCGAAGTGAGCAGACAGAATGATGCGGATTTCATCGGACAGCGAGGAGTCTTGGATCAGTGCATCCGCTTCATCGCTGGGATCAACGTCTATCCCTTCGCTTTCACAAAGCGTCGCCAAGGTTTGAATGCTTTGGCGCACGACAACCAAACGCTTTCCAACCTGCTCTTGTTGAGAAAGCAGGTCGGTCAACTCCTGCTTGGCTGCCTCATAAGCCCTGCGGTAATCGGAGGTCTGCTTCATGTCTAGAACTATAAGCAAACGGGATAAAATTGTCAAGGGTAAAATCAGCGGATGGGATAAACTTATTTCGGACGCCCAGAAACACATCATGCGCCTAGAATCGGCCATCGGCCATGCCAAGCGAATGAAGGAAAGCGGAGAACCGTGGCCCGGAACATCAGCAACAACACACAATTAGCCCACTACCGGAATTCTTCAGGCCGGTCTTTGATTCTAAATGACTTATAGCTAAGGTATTTCGGAATCAAGGGCTTACGGGATTTTTCGCTGCTCCTGTGGCCTTGGTGGGCTTCGAAGTGGGGTGAATCGTGTCAAGGGGAAGGAAGCTTCGCCTTTCTTGTTTTGTCCCACTTGCGGCTTTTTCGACCTCCGCGGGGCGGCAACGACAAGTGTTCGATATTGCTCAGTCAGCAACCATTCGGTCCCTTATGATCGGCGTCAAGAAATCTGCGGAAACAAGAGAGTCCGGGCGAACGCTGGAGGAAAAAGTATGTTTCATTTGATCTGGTACATCCTGATTGGGCTAATCTCGGGGTTTATCGCGAAATCGGTGATGCATGTGCACATGACGATCTTCTGGACGATCGTGCTCGGCATCATCGGATCGGTCATCGGCGGCGGCGTTACTCACATGTTTTCGCGCCCGACGAATAACCGATATCATCCCGCCGGCCTGATTTTTTCTATCCTGGGCGCGATCCTGCTTCTCTACATTTGCTTTAAGCTGAACATTCGTCTTCCCCAGGTCAACCCGTTCTAGCTCATGGTTGTGTAGAGGGGTTCGGCAGGCCACTTCTCGAAAAGCGCGAGAAGTGGCGCACCCCCTGCTGTTTTCGATCGATGTTAAAGGAGTAAACCTGCGTTATTCCCGGCTAAAGTGGCCCACCCGCCTTTGACTCTGATTTTTCGTTACGGGCGGACGCGAAAGTTGATGCTGGACGAGAGAAAGAGATCAGGGAGTGAGATAGGACGGTGGCGCGAGCAGACAGCCTCCCCGCCCTTCGCTTCGCGATAGGACGGGCCACCCGCCGTATCGATTTCTGTTATCGTTCTATTTCTGTCCCTTCCGCGTGAGGCCAATTGGTTTGTGGAATGGAACGCGTCGAAAAAACGGCCTTCCTTAGTTATCGCCGAAGCAACATTCCTTGGGGCTCTTGGATTTTTCAGGACTTGACCCATCACGGCTATGACGTGTTCTTCGATTACAGCGGTATCGCCAGTGGCGACTTCGAGCGCGTCATCCTCGGAAACATAACAGCCCGGGCGCATTTTCTTGTCCTGCTCACCCCCTCCGCACTGGAGCGTTGCGGCGACCCGGCGGATCTGGTTGCGCCGCGAGATCGAGACTGCCCTGGCTAGCCAGCGCAACATCGTGCCGCTGATGCTGGAAGGGTTTGACTTCGGCACGCCTAAGATCGCCAGTCAGCTCACGGGCACGCTCGCCGCGCTCAGGCACTACAACGGACTGAGCATCCCGCCAGAATACTTTACTGGAGGCGATGGGACGCTTGCGCGAACAAGTTCTTGAACGTGCCGCAAACTGTGCGGTACTGCACCCGGTATCAGCCTTTGTAAAACGAGCCTCTTCAGAACAGAAGGCTGCGGCTGACGCGGCCCCGGCGGTCAAAGAAGAAGAGTTGACTGCCCAACAATGGTTTGAACGAGGGCTGGCTGCTGCCGACGTTGACGAACGGCTGCGCTTTTACTGCGAGGCGATCGGGCTCGATCCAGACTTTGCCGAAGCCTACTACAATCGGGGCAATGCACACAGCGCCAAATTCTACGTGGAGGGCGCGCTGCTTTACAACGAGGCAATCCGGCTCAAGCCCGACTATGCCGGCGCCAAAGGCGACTTGGAGGACGCGCTGCAGGATTACAACGAGGCAATCCGGCTCATACCCGACTATGTCGAAGCCTACAATAATCGGGGAGTTGTGCGCCACGCGAAAGGTGACGTGGAGGGCGCGCTGCAAGATTACAACGAGGCAATCCGGCTCGAGCCCGACCATGCCGACGCCTACATCAACCGGGGTAACGAGCGTCGCGTCAAAGGCGACATAGAAGGCGCGCTGCAGGATTACAACAAGGCGATCCGGCTTAAGCCCGACCTTGGCATGGCATACTACAATCGGGGCATTGCACGTCACGACAAAGGCGACGTGGAGGGCGAGCTGCGGGATTTCAACGAGGCAATCCGGCTCATGCCCGACTATGCCCTCGCCTACTACAATCGGGGCAATGCACGCCGCGCCAAAGGAGACGTGGAGGGCGAGCTGCAGGACTTCAACGAGGCAATCCGGCTCATGCCCGACTTTAGCGGTGCCTACCACAATCGGGGCAGAGCGCGTCACGACAAAGGGGACGTGGAGGGCGCGCTGCAGGATTACAACGAGGCAATCCGTCTCAAGCCCGACTTTGCTCTCTACTACTACAATCGGAGCGAGGCACGCCGCGCCAAAGGAGACGTGGCGGGCGCGCAGCAGGATTACATCGAGGCAATCCGGCTAGGGTACCCCGTACGGTGAGCGGTTGAATCCGCTCTCAAGTGCCGGCGGGTGGCCCGTCCTATCGCGAAGCGAAGGGCGGGGATGATTCCATTGCGGGAATATTCGAACCGCGGCAATGTTCAGCCGTCACAGCGCAATCACAGCAGGACAGCCTAATCTCCCTCCATGCCCTGGGGACTGAAGCGGTATCAGCAAACCCGCCAGCTCCATTTTGTAACTTTCACTTGCTATCACGGCAAACCACTGCTCGCCGACCCGCAGGCGCGCGACTTATTTGTGCAGACGCTTGAAACCGTGCGCCGCTGGTATGGATTCTGGCTGATCGGATACGTCGTCATGCCCGAGCATGTGCACCTGTTATTAAGCGAACCGGAGCGGGAGAACCTTGCGCTCGTGTTGCAGATGCTGAAGCAAATGGTCTCCCGAAATCTGCCGCCCGGATCTAGGAAAAGCCCCTTCTGGCAAGCACGCTATTACGATTTCAACGTCTGGAGCGAGCCCAAGCGCGTCGAAAAGCTACGCTATATTCACCGGAATCCGGTCACACGCGGATTGGTGGAGCGTCCGGAGGACTGGTTATGGAGCAGCTTCCATCACTACCTGACCGGAGAAGAGGGGGTGGTCGAGATTGAATCGCACTGGACAGCGAACAGGCGCGAAAAACAGGGAATCTATCCCACGGTTCGGCTACGCGAGCCAGCCTAAGAACCCGCCCTTCGCTTCGCGATAGGACGGGCCACCCGCTTTACTCCCTTAACTCCGCGGGAAGGCCGCTGTTGATGGCGGCTCGGACTTTGGCCATCAGGGACTCGCGATCTCCGAAATCTTTGGGCTCGATGGGATCGTGGAATTCTACGGTCACCGTCCCCGGACGAATCGCAAAGCGCGCTTTCGGCATGCAGGCTTCTGTGCCTGAAATGGTGATGGGCACGACTGGAACTTTGCACTCCTCGGCTAGATAGAACGGACCTTTTTTAAAGGGCAGCAGTTTGCCATCGTAGGAGCGGTGCGCTTCCACGTAGATGGTCATGTTCAATCCCTGCTCGATGACTTTGAGCGCGTCGCGCACGGCGGCGATGCCGGCATCGCGATTTCCCCGATCCACCGGTACGAATGACCCGGTCAGCATGATCTGGCCGAGAATTGGGACCTTGAATAATTCCTTTTTCACCATCACCGAAGTGCGGCGCGGGATCAGCGGCAGGGTGAGCGGCGGATCGAGATTGGAGATGTGATTCGACATGAAGACGTAGGTTCGCGCCGGATCAATTTTTTCGAGGCCGAGCACTCGCACCTTTACGCCCGCGATGCGCACTCCGGTGAAGGCTGCCCACATGCTGGTGTTGTACAAGAAGGTGATGTCTTTGGTGAGGTAAGTCCAGGGAATCCCGAAGAGCGCGGCGAAGGGCAGCGCTGCGGCCCAGAACAGCAGCATGAGAATGGTGCGAAACACTAGACCTTTACCCCGAGCGCGCGTAATCGTTGGGGAAGCTTCTCATAGATGCCGCCGAATCCGCCATTGGAGAGAATGGCGACCACGTCGCGCTCTTGCAGTTCGGGCGCGATGGCGGTCACGATGGCATCGGCATCGGCTAGGATGCGCGCTGGCTTGCCGCGTTTCTGGATTTCGCCGATCACGCGATTTAGGTCGAGACGCTCCGCCTCGGGAATGGCCTCGGACTTGAAGATGGCTGCTATCACGACCTGATCGGCTAGGGCGAGGCTGCTGGCTAGCGCATCCTGCAGCACGTTGCGGCGCATGGTGTTGGAGCGCGGCTCCAGCACCACCCACAGGCGCGATTCGGGATAGCGTGCCCGCAACGCGTGAATCGTCTGCTCGATGGCCGTGGGATGATGGGCAAAGTCGTCGATGATGGTTATGCCATTGACCTCAGCCTTCACCTCCAGGCGGCGCTTCACGCTGCGAAATGTTTTTAGAGCTCTTGCAATCGCGTTCTTCTGGAATTTCATAATTTGCCGCCAACGCCGCTGCAGCCGTCGCATTCCAGACGTTGTATTCTCCGCCTAGCGCGAATTCGAAATCGGCCCAGGCTATGCCATCGCGCAGCACGGACCAGATCGTTCGGTCCTGCGCTCAGCTTCAGATTTGCGATTTTCCAGTTCGCGCGATCCGAAGCTCCGTAGCGTTCTACGGGACAGAATGCTTTCTGCAGACAGCCGCTCGATGCTTTCTCCGGAATCAAAGGCGACAATGCGACCGCGTCCTGGAACCAGGTTTACCAGCCGCTTGAAGGCCGTCTCCACCGCGTCCAGATCCTTGTAAATATCGGCGTGGTCGAACTCGACCGAGGTGAGGATCACGGAATCCGGAAAGTAGTGCATGAACTTCGGACCTTTATCGAAGAACGCGGTGTCGTATTCGTCGCCTTCCAGGATAAAGTGCTTGCCTTCGCACAGGCCGAAGCTGCGGCCGAAGTTCTCGGCTATGCCACCGATTAGGAACGATGGCTGAAGGCCAGCGGTCTTGAAGATCCACGCCAGCATCGAGGTTGTGGTCGTCTTGCCGTGGGTTCCGGCAACTACCAGGACTTCTTTCCCTACCAGAAACTCATCGTGCAGAATCTGCGGCAAGGAGCAGAAGGGGATGCGCTGGTCTAACACGCGCTCTAGCTCTACGTTGCCGCGTGAAAGCGCGTTGCCTACTACCACTAAGTCAGGCTTGGGATCGAGGTTCGACTCGGCAAACGGTTGCGCGACGGGAATGCCCAGCGATTCTAGAAAGGTGGACATCGGTGGATACGACGCGGCGTCCGAGCCGGTGACGCGGAAGCCGCGCTCTTGCAGCATGCCAGCTAGCGAAGCCATCGCCGTGCCGCAAATGCCGATCAGGTGAATGTGTCTGGGTTTCGTCATTTGGTCGTGGCCGATTCGAGAATCCTTAGTTCTACCGTGTCGTCCACGGTCAGTCTGGCTCGCACGCCGATGGGCAGCGTGATGTTCGCTCGCGAGACATGTCCCGAGCGCAGCCCGAAGGCTACCGGAATCCGCAAGTCTTCTACGATCCGCAGAACCACTTCCTCGAGCGTGTAGTCCTGATCCGGACTCTGACGGCAATCGAGCATTTCGCCGAAGATCATGCCGCGCACGCCTTTCAGCTTGCCTGCCAGCTTGAGTTGCATCAGCATGCGGTCGATCTGAAAGGGCTTGGCGGCTATGTCTTCGATAAAGAGAATTGTGCCTGCGGTTCGAATCTCGTGCTGCGTGCCGATCGACGACACCAACATGGAGAGGCAACCGCCGTAGAGCGTGCCTTCGGCTTTACCCGTCACCAGCGGCTTGGCACCTGAGCCCTCACCGATCGTCCACCCCGCGGCTCCGCCTAATGCGTTCTGCCATGAATCCATATCCACGCCGCCGGCAAGGGCGAAATCCTTGGTCACCATGGGGCCATGGAAGGTCACGAAGTTTGCCGCGTCGGCGATGCAGCACAGCAGCGTCGTAATATCGCTGTAGCCCACCAGGATTTTGGGATGCTGGCAACGATCTTGGTTGGATCGAGCGTCAGCGGGAGATAGTTCGCTCCGTATCCTCCTCGCGCACAAACAATAGCGCGGATATCGTCGCGCACGAACATATCTTCCAGTTCACGCGCCCGGCGCTCGACCGAACCGGCAAAGTAGAGATCGCGTTCCAGGATGGAGTCGAAATAGAAGGGCTCATAGCCGGCGCGGCGAAGAGCGTCGCAGCCTGCCTCCAGCAGTTCACGTTTCAGGTTTGAGGCGGGCGCAACGATTCCCACCTTGTCGCCCGGACGGAGCGCGCGGGGCTTGATGCGCGGATTTTGGGTGGTAGAGAGCATTGGCACTCGATCTTAACAGCCTGCGGCGACCTTCGACTTTACAAATCCAGCGCCTGAAGAGGCTGCGGAAGAAGTCGTTTTGTGAGCAAGAAGCGTGCCCTCAGCGGCTAAAGCCGCATTTCAAAACCATGCACTTACCGCAGCGGTGAACCGCTGCGCCACCCAGAATCAAGTGCAAAACCGACTTTTTCCGCAGCCTGTAAAGGCGCGTTCTTGCTGGTACGCTTGCGGCATGCCTGAAGGCACGCCCTGATACGAGTCTCACGCACGCAGAGCTAACACGAAGAACTCTCCCCGGCAAATGAGGGTCGCGGGACCGCGCAGATAAACCTGATTGTCCCAGCGCACCGTCTGCGAGCCTCCGGGTGCAATCACCGTCACTGGCGAAGTGACTTGCCTGCTGGCAATCGCAGCCACGGCTGAGGCGCACGATCCGGTACCCGAGGATTGCGTCTCGCCTGCGCCGCGTTCAAAGATTCGGATCTCGATCTCGTTGGAGCCCCGGCCATTCGCCCCTCGCACCCGCACATACACAACATTCGTGCCCTGCGGAAACTGGGGCTGCGTCTGGAGCAGCGCGGCTTGCCGCTGCCATCCATCCTGAAAGTTCTCTACGAAAATTACGTAGTGGGGATTGCCCATGGAAACCTGCGTCCCCACTGCCCGCACGCCACCGGTTTCGATCGACAATTGCCCACCTACGTCCGGCTTGCCCATATCCGCTTCGAACTCGAACGTGGAGCCTTGCTGGTCCGTGAGCCGGCAAGTCTTCAGTCCAGCGCCGGTGCGAACTAATATCTCCGTCTTGCCCTCTCGCGAACAAATCTCAGCTGCCACGCAGCGCGTGCCGTTGCCGGAGATTTCCGCCTCCGAACCATCGGCGTTGATCAGATGGGCTTTCACATCGGCTTCCGCATCCGGAAACAGCCACTCCACGCCATCGGCGCCTACTCCGCGATGGCGGTCGCACAAGCGGCGCGTGAGGGCCGCCAGGTCGCCGGAAGCGTGCTCGCCTTTTATCAGCAAGAAATCGTTGCCGCAAGCTGAGGCCTTCGTAAAAGATATCGTCGCGCTCTGCTGCGGGGCCGTCATTCTTGTTCCGTCGCCCCGAGTGAGGTCACGGAGCCAGCCAGCAGCAGTCGCGCCAGCGTCGAACTCAGCACCACGCCCAATTCATTCCGCAGCAGTTCGAAGACTTGATGAAAAAAGCTCATAGTGGCGCACCGATTCGACCACCGCAGCCCGCGGTGTGGGGCCCGGAGCGGATTCTACCACCGCCATCCGGGCGCATTCTGTGTTGCTGGCCGGAAGGGTTAACGCGACTGATTCGGGGTGCTCCGCGCGGCGTAAAGGCGCGCATGCGGCTGTCCGGTGGCGTGGATTTCCTCCAGCAGCGTCAGATTGGCCCGATTCACGCCTCGATCGACGAGATCGCCATCGAAGGCAATCACAAAATCCACATAGCGTGGCGGATCGGCCAGCGCGCGCTCCCAAAGACCATCGGGATCCGACGGGTGCATCCACTGGCGGTGGTTCTCGTTATTCACCACCTGCCGCAGAGGAATGCCCGCCGCTTGCATGACGCCGACATGTTCGCTGATGTCCATCAGGAACCGCGAGTTTCGCGGTAATTCCTCAAGCACCTGCTGCACCGCGGAATTCAAAGGGTGTCCGATTTTCCAGTTCCTCTGCGCTTCCTGCAGACATAGAGGTCCCGCCTTCCAGAGCGATGCATAACTGACGATCATCAGTCCGAACAGCAGCGCCGGTGTCACGACCACTAGTTTCCCGCGGTGCCGTCCGCCTGGCGCCGAGGAGAAAGACAGAAGCGGTCAGCACTCCGGCTGAAACTGCGAACATGGGCAGCAACTGGAGTCCATAGCGCTGGTTGAAAGTGGCAAAGGGCCACCACGTCTGGACGTGAATCGGCACGGAGCCGTAGGCGATCGAATACGCGTAAAAAGCCAGCGGAAGCCACAGCAGTACAAGTGACGGTAATTGAGCCCGCAGTTTCCAGACTCCGATGGCCACCGCCAAAAGGGCTGCCGCCAGCCAGAAGCGGCCCCAGTTGCCATTTGCCAAAATCAATTGCGCCGATTTCAGGAAGTAGAGGGCGGCGACGGCAGCATGGTGAAGGGCCGGATTCGGGGCAGCTACTCGCTGCTCGATTGCCTTTGCAGAGTAAGGACCGTTCGCGAACGCCAGCGCGTTGCCATAGACCGCGGCGTTGTAGGCGAGCCAGAGGACAGGAACCACGGCAATGCCGAGCAGGAACTTGGCGGCATTTCGGAGCAGGGCGCGATCCTCGCGCCGGCGCAGTGCAAGGAGGACGACCGCCGCGCCCATCACTCCGGCAAGAAACCACGAGTCGTAGCGGGTAAGCTCTGCGGCTGCCAGGCACGCGGCACAGGGCACCAGCGACCGCGGCGGGGTTGGGTCGTCCCTGCGGGACTTCGATAATTTTTTCGGCCCTACCCCGTGCTGAAGCGCGGGGCTAAGCTGGGTCGCCCCTGCGGGGCTGGATTTTCGAATAAACTCCGCGAAGTACACGACGGCCCAGATGAACAGCGCCAGGTAGAGTGACTCGGTCATGGCGGTCGCCTGCATGTAGATCAGGTTCGGATTTGCTCCATAGGCAAAGGCCGCGGTGCACGCGCCCACCAAGGCCGCCGCCGGTTGCGAGTGAAGATCGGCTTCCAATATGCCGCGCGTGAGGCGGAATATCCCCATGACTCCGAAGACGTGGGCGATCATGGAGGGAATCGACGCTCCGGCGCCGCTCTGCCACATGGATTTTGACCAGATGAAGGGGATCATCAGGAAATGGGGCAAGGGCAGCCAGACGGTTCCCAATTGCAGCAGGCCGGGAGTCTGCGAATCGAACACGCGCCGCGCAATATTGATGTGGGCGACGGCATCGCCATAGAGGAGGAGATCGCTTCGTTGAAAGTAGTAGAGGAAGGAAAACAGAGAAACCAGAGCGGCGATGCCGGCCACGCGGGCTGGGGTACGGTCTCGATCGGGGAGTGAGTTGACGTTCAATGTTTGTTCCCTGATGGCTCGGTCATGACCTCAGCGGCTAAAGCCGCATCCAGAGCCATGCAGTTGCCGCAGCGCTGAAGCGCTCCACCACCCAAAATCAAATGCGAGCAAATTCCCATGCCGGACACTCTTGTGGAATCCCACCCTTGCGCAAAAAACGCGCAAAGGATGGGGCACCCGCCCTTCGTTCTTTATTCCAGGTGCGTTAGTTCACGGAACAACTGGAAGCGCGCATTAATTTCGCCGCGCGTAAGATTCTGCAGCCGTTCCGTCCCGAAGCGTTCCACGGCAAATGATCCCATCACGCCGCCGTAGAACAAGGCGCGCTTCAGCACCTCGCGACTAATACCGCCGTCGCCCTGCGAGGCAAGGTATCCCATGAATCCGCCGGCAAAGGAGTCGCCAGCTCCGGTGGGATCTTTGACTTCTTCGATGGGCAATGCGGGGGCGCGAAAAGGATGCGATCCGATGCCGAAGGCGCCTTCGCGAAAGAAAATGGTCGCACCGTATTCTCCGTGCTTCACCACCAGCGCGTTCGGTCCCATGGAAATAACTTTTCTGGCGGCGCGGGGAAGATTCGTCTCCCCGGCCAGCATCTTGGTCTCGGTATCGTTGATCAGAAGGACGTTCACCAGCTTCAAGGTTTCGGCCAGTTCCCTGGGCGTGCCCTTGATCCAGAAATTCATGGTGTCGCCGCCGGTCAAGCGCACATCCTCCATCTCCAGCCGCACTGCCGATTGCAGGGTGGGATGAATGTTCGCCAGGAACAAGAACTGCGTATCGGAATATTCTTTGGGAATGCGCGGCTGAAACTTCTCGAACACATTCAGTTCGGTGAAGTCGGTCTTGGCTTCGTTCAGGTTGTCAAGATACTGGCCTCCCCAGCGGAAGGTCTTCCCCTCGACCCGCTCGATGCCGCGAGTGTCCACGCCGCGTTTTGTCAGCACGGCTTCGTGTTCGGGGGTAAAGTCGTCACCCACCACGGCCACCATTCGCACATCAGTGAAGTAACTTGCGGCCAGCGCGAAATAAGTGGCAGCACCTCCGAGAATGTCGTTCACTCGGCCGGAAGGCGTGGCAATCGTGTCAAAAGCTACTGAACCTACTACCAGAATGCTCATGAGGCTCCGTAAGGCGGTCGTTGGTCGTGGAGAGCCGGGCTTTGCCCGGCCGGACGGGCGAGACGCCCGTCCCCACACGACCAACGACTATTTCAAATATTTTTCCAGGATCAAGTGCAGCTTCTCTTTCGTTGCTGCCGGAATCTTAGCGGGATCGGTCAGAATGGCATGGGCCAGGGCCGACCCGCACTTACAGGAACGCGCCTTCGGCATCGCGGAGACCGTCGCCTTCACGACCTTTGCGGCGTGTTCGGCGTTCTTCACCAGCACGGAGACAATCTGCTCCACGGTCACGGAATCATGATGCGGATGCCAGCAATCATAATCGGTGACCATGGCGATGGTGACGTAGCAAATCTCCGCTTCGCGCGCTAGCTTTGCTTCCTGCAAGTTGGTCATGCCGATTACATCGGCTCCCCAACTGCGATAGACATTGGACTCGGCCTTGGTGGAGAACTGCGGGCCCTCCATGCAGATGTACGTGCCACCGAGTTTCCCGGTTACGCCAGCAGCCTGGCATGCGTTGCGGACTACCTTCGTCATTTCTCCGCACACCGGATCGCCAAATCCAATGTGGGCCACAATGCCGTCGCCGAAGAAAGTGTCCACGCGATGGCGGGTGCGATCGAAAAACTGGTCGGGGATTACGAAGTCGAGCGGCTTGTGCTCTTCCTTGAGAGAGCCCACGGCGGAAACCGAAACGATGCGCTCAACTCCCAACTGCTTAAAGCCGTATATGTTGGCGCGGAAATTCAGTTCGCTGGGCAACAGTTTGTGACCGCGGGCGTGGCGCGCGAGAAAGGCAACTTTGCGGCCTTCAAGCGTCCCTAGAATGTAGGCGTCCGAAGGGTCGCCAAAGGGAGTGTGCTGCTGGACCTCATGCGCGTCGGTGAAACCGGGCATGTGGTAGAGACCGCTGCCGCCGATAATGCCAATCTCTGCCTGCTGCAAATGGGCTCCTGATGGGGCTGAAAATGACTGCGGAACTTCTGATTATACAAGACGGAAAATCATGGCTTCGCGGGCACGGCTTTTTCTTCCGGCCAAAAGTCCCCCTCCACCCGCTTGGTCGTGTCGTCATCCAGGCTTTCGCTGATCAATACCGCGTCGCCGCGGACTTCAATCATGACAACTCCCTCCTCCGTCAGCCAAGCGTGCCGTCCGCGCAAGGTTCGCCAGGAATCGACTGGTGGCGCATCATCCGCAACTTTGCCGTCCATTCCCAGTCCCTGGCGCTTCTGATAACGCTCGGCCAGCGATTTCGCATAGACCGCCGCGAACTCCGCCGCTTTCGCGGGACTCGACCAGCGGGAAATGTACAGCACTCCGATGGGTGCCGATTTGTCGGCTTTGGGCTTTCCGGCAAAGTAATACCCGCCACGCCACTCCGGATAGATCGCTGTAGCCTTGTCCCGGCCCGCGTACTGTTCCACCAACACATCAACATCAAACTCGCCCATGGCGCCGATATCGAAGGGATCGTAGTTCTTGAAATCTTTTTCCATGTCGATCATCTTCATCGGTTCCAGCTTCTCGTGCGCCAGATAGGTCTTCGGCTCCATGATTTCGCGGGTCGTTTTCGGTGGATCCTTGAATGCTCCCGCATAGGCCAGTTCCTTGCCGCCCGCCTGCAAGAGCGCGGCGGTGAAGTCGAGTCCGTAGCGATAGGGGAAAGTCAGCTCCTCTTTCAAGAAGATCGGAGCATCACGAAAGGCGGGCGAATCGGCCGACCCCTCCAGCATGCCCTGCTTGAGGGCTTCGACAATCTGGGGCGCTTCGAGCATCGTCTTACCGGTGGGGGCGAGCGAATAGTCGAGCAAGACGACCATCGCCTGGCCTTCGACTGACCGCTTGCCGCGCCGACGTCTTCTTCGTCCGTCTCGATATCGGCTTGGCTTGGAGCATCCTGTTTATTATCAGCGTGATCTGTCGATCCTTTCATCCATTTCTCGATACCGAAGGACTGGTCCTGGAGGGCGTGCGTCAATTCGTGCGCCAGCACTGGCTTCTGCTGTTCGACGTCTACCCAGTTGAGCAAATTCACAGTTTTGGTTTTGGCGTCGTAGTATCCCGCCACCTGCTCTCGCAGCATCGCGACCAAAAACCTGGGCAGGTCGAAATTCCGCGGCAGCAAGCCGAACTTCTTCAGCACGTCCGACGATCTCTCCAAACGCTTCGCGTCCTTGTCGTCTTTCATGCTCTTCTCGATGTAGTGCTGCACCTCGTCGCGTTTGGTCAGCCTGCGCTTCACCTTGTGCTCGATGGGAAGACCCGTATCCTGGCTGGCGAACTGCAGGATCTCGTCGACGGAGCGAAAGAGTTCCTTGGCCTCTTTGGGAGAGACGATGGTTTCTGGTGTGGCTTGGGCACTCTCGCCAGGGGGCTGAGACTGCGACGCCTGATCTTGCGACGCAGCCGCGCCTGCTGCTTGTCCCCAAAGCGCGCCCGCCAGCAGCACGAGCAGAGCAAATTCGGAAAACCATCCCCGGAGCTTCACCGACGGTTTCATCTTCATGCCAAATTCTAATCTTGAAGAACTTGCGGTATCGCTAAAGCGATACCCTGATACGAACCTGAGTTTTTCCGCAAACTGTAAAGCCGTGCCCTTTCCAAAACGATAGCTGAGATAGTTTCTATAAACTACTAACCTCGGCCACCCACTCGCCGGTCCTCCCGCGTCCCCAGCGTGCCGCCGAGGTCGGGCGTGGTTTTTTTCTGACGGACGGCTTCGAGCACGGCGGCTTCGATTTTCTGCGCCTCGCTGGACATTCCGAGATGCGCCAACATCATGGCAGCCGACAGAATCGCGCCGAAGGGATTGGCGATGTTTTTCCCGGCAATCGACGGCGCTGAACCATGCACTGGCTCGAACATCGACGTCTTCCCTGGATTGAGATTGCCGCTGGCGGCCATTCCCAGGCCGCCCTGCAATCCCGCGGCGAGATCGGTGATGATGTCGCCGAACATATTATTGGTGACGATGACATCGAAGCCGCGCGGATCGTGCACCATCTGCATGCAAAGCGCGTCCACGTACATGTGCTGCTTCTCGATCTGCGGATAGTCTGTGGCCACCTCTTTGAACATGCGCTGCCACAGGCCACCGGCGTGCGTCATGGCATTCGATTTGTCGCACATCAGCACGCGCCGACGGGGCGAGCCATCGATCTTCTTACTATTTGCGCAGTACTCAAATGCGTAGCGGAGGATGCGCTCGACTCCTTTGCGCGTGTTGACGTCTTCCTGGATTGCGACTTCGTCCGGCGTTCCCTGCTTGAAGACACCTCCGAGGTCGCCGTAAACGCCTTCGGTGTTTTCGCGAATCACCACGAAATCGAGGTCTGCTGGGTTCGATGCCTTTCAGCGGACAGAGCGATGCGTCCAGCAAGCGCACCGGGCGGACGTTGGCGTAGAGGTCCATCTGGCGGCGCATGCCGAGCAGGATTTCCCTGGCATGAAGGTTGGAGGGCACGCGCGGATCGCCGAAAGCACCGACCAGGATGGCGTCGAAATCGCGGGCCAAGGTTGCGAAACCGTCCGGCGGGACCGTAACTTTGTCGGCTAGATAGCGATCGGCTCCCCAATCGAATAGCGTCAATTCGACCGCAGCACCCGCGGCTTCCATAACTCTTGCGGCTTGCGGAATGACTTCTTTTCCGATGCCGTCGCCGGGGATTACGGCAATACGCTTTTTCGCGCTCACGCTCGAAACGTTAGCACAGGCTTGAAGCATTCAGAAACCCGTTGTGTAGAGACGGAGTTCTCCCCGTCTCCAGGGACGAGGTGGGAGACGCGGCAAGCCGCGTCTCTACAGGAAATCGGTTCGGCGGCGGTCAGCGTCTGTGCTTCGTTATAATCAGGGATTGAGCCTATGACTCCGACGACACTTCCTGGGGCGAATGCGACGGAGCACAGCGGCGCGGTCGTCGCCACTGTGCCCGACTTCGGCGATACTCGCGCCGAGTTTCAGGCCTTGTTCGTCGGGATGCGGGCTCTACGACCTCGGCGGGCGCGCCAAGATCGCGGTGACTGGAGGCGACCGCGTCCGCTGGCTGAACGGCATGGTCACGAACAACGTTCGCGATCTGGTCCCGGGACACGGCGTCTATGGCTTTCTGCTGAACGCGCAAGGACGCATTCAGGCGGATCTCTACGCCTTTCAGCGCGGCGACTCGCTCCTGGTCGATAGCGAAAGTGCGCAGCGCGACAAAATATTGCAGCTGTTCGATCACTACATCATTGCCGACGATGTCGAGATCGCCGACATCAGCGACAAACTCACCGCGGTAGGCTTGACTGGACCCGAATCGCGTCATGTTCTCGAACGCGCCGGTATCACCGTCCCTGATCTCGCGCATCTGCAGTTTGCGGACGTTGCCTGGCAGCACGCCGGTCAGCAAACGACCGTCACGCTTCTACGCTCAGGCGAGGAAGCTGGCGAGTCGTGGCAAATCTGGATTGCTCCCGAAAATGTGGGAGAGCTTTGGGGCGTGCTGCTCAAGGCGGGTGCGCGGACGACGGGTACGGCGGCGCTGAATCTTTTCCGCGTCTCGCGCGGCATTCCGCTATTTGGTGTGGACATCCGCGAGCGCGACCTGCCGCAGGAGACTGGGCAGACACGGGCGCTGAATTTCACTAAGGGGTGCTATCTGGGGCAGGAAATCGTGGAGCGCATCCGGTCGCGCGGCGCCGTACACAGGCAGTTCATGGGGTTCGCGGTCGAGGGAACATTGCCCGAACCGGGCGCGAAGATTCTGGCGGGAGAGAATCAAGAAGAAAAAGAAGTTGGCGAAATCACAAGCAGCGCCGTTTTGCCTCTGCCCGGTGGAGATCGCGCGGTTGCATTGGGTTACCTGCGACGCGAGGCTGCGGGAAAAGATTTGCGCGCTGGCACGGCGAAGCTGAAACTGGCTTCGCTTCCGATCGGATGACCCCAAGAACAAGTTTCGAGATCTGGTAAAACCTATGGCTCAAAAAAGAAAAGAAGAAAGCGAATTCAAAGTAAGCGACAAGCGCCTGTTCACCGCCGATGGAGAACTGCGCGATACCGCGGAAGAACAAGCAACTCCTCCGGCCGCAACGACCGTGGCTGCTCCCGTTTCGACAATCTCAGAAGCCGCGCCTCCAGCAGCTGCGCCCGCGCCCGAATCGGATATCCCCGTGCCTCCCACGGCCTCCGAGCAACAGGCACAACACGATGCCTATAAGCAGTCGTCGCGTGATCTGGATACGCGAGTCGAATTGAGTGGACATTCGGCGAAGGAGCTGGAAATAAATTTTGAGCGCTTCATGGCTTCGCTCTACATGACTGCCATGATGCAGCTTGGACTGATGCACGAACAGGGCGGCCAACCCGGAGTCGACTTGATTGGCGCGCGGCAGACGATCGACACGCTGGGCATGATCGCCGAGAAAACCAAGGGTAATCTCACTGCGAAGGAGCAGACGTTTCTGCAGAACTGCCTCTACGAACTGCGCATGGCATACGTGGAAGTCACTAACGCTCTGGCGCGTCCTCCGCAAGCGCCCGGTCCAGTCACAGGAACCAACGGCTGATGCGTGCGACCCTGACGGTACTGGGCAGCGGCACGTCGATGGGTGTTCCGACCATCGGCTGCGACTGCGCCGTCTGTCACTCGCCGGACCCGCACGACCGGCGCACTCGGCCGGCGGTGATGGTCAGCTACAACGAGCGCCATGTCATGATCGACTCGACGCCTGACTTTCGCGAGCAGGCGCTGCGCGAAAAGATCACCCGGCTCGATGCCGTGCTTTACACGCACACCCACGCGGACCACATTCTGGGGATCGACGACCTTCGGCCCCTGACTTACCGGCACAAACCCGGCAAGCTGCCGCTTTATGCCACGCCGCGAAACTGCGAATTTCTGCGCAGTATGTTTCGTTACATCTTTGAGGCGGAGTACAAGTTTGGCGGACTGCCACTGCTGGAATTGCATCCCATCGACGGACCCGGTCGAATTGTTCGGTGCGCGGTTTGAGCCGGTGACGGTGATCCACGGCGAAACTCCGATTCTGGGTTTCCGTTTCGGATCGGCCGCTTACCTGACCGATCACAGCGAGGTCCCGACGGAAACACTGGAGAAGCTGCGCGGGCTCGACATACTTTTTCTGGATGCGCTGCGCTACACGCCGCATCCCACGCATTCGACGGTGGAGCAGTCGCTGAAGATCGTGGAAGAGGTCAAACCGAAGCGCACGTTTTTCACGCACATCTGCCACGACCTGCCGCACGAGGCGACCAATGCCGCGTTGCCGCCGGATGTGCGGCTGGCGTTTGATGGGATGAATCTGGAGTTTGAGATTTGAGTATCGAGAAAGGCGTCGTTGGTCGTTCGTCGTTCGTCGTTGGCGTACGTACCGCGAAACCTAGGAAGACCCGCTAACGACTAATGACCATCGACTAACGACTTTTTTCGATGCTGACTTTTCACAAACTCGACGATGTTCCCCGCGACTTCGGGCCGGCGCTGGTTAGCGTCGGGAACTTTGACGGTGTGCACCGGGCTCACCGGCTTGTTCTGGACGAGATCGTGCGACGGGCTAAGACTGATAAAGGTCAGGCGGTGGTTGTCACCTTTGAGCCTCACCCGGCCCGCATTTTGCGCCCCGATCAGAACCTGAAATTGCTGACTCCGCTTCCGGAAAAATTGCGCCTGCTGGAAGCAACCGGGATCGACGCAGTGCTGCTTCTTCCCTTCTCGCGCGATCTTTCGCTGATGACGCCGCACCAGTTTGCGCATGAAATCCTGAAGAAGCGGCTGCATGCTTGTGAAGTGCACGAAGGCTACAACTTCCACTTCGGGCACAAAGCGGCGGGGAACATTGAATTGCTGCGCGATCTGGGCCGGGAAATGGGATTTGAGGTCCACGATTATCCCGAGATGCGCCTGCGTGGTGAGAACGTTTCGAGCAGCCACATTCGCAAACTGCTGGCGGCAGGACGAGCGAGCCGGGCACGGCATTTGCTGGGGCGTGCGTTCAGCATTCTTTCTACCGCCGGACGCGGGCGTGGATATGGGGCGAAATACACGGTTCCTACCATCAATCTGTCGCACTATGAAGAACTCGTGCCCAGGGATGGCGTGTACATCACTCGTACGCGAATCGGGCAAGAGTGCTTCGATTCGGTCACTAACGTTGGAAACCGGCCTACGTTTGGCGCCGATTCTTTTGCCATTGAAACTCACCTGCTGAATTTCCATCCGATTGAGCTTTCGGCGGAGACGGAAGTCGAACTGCATTTTCTGGATCGTCTGCGCGATGAGATCAAGTTTCCGTCGGTCGAAGCGCTGAAAGAGCAGATTGGGCGAGATGTGCGGAAAGCGCAGACGTATTTGCGGCGACTGGGGCGGATGGGGGTTCGTTCCTAGCGGAGGAAGCACTCAGCTGTTACATTTCTCAGTCCCCACCCTTCGCTTCGCGATAGAACGGCCACCCCACCATTCCCTTCTCCGCTGGTACAATCGCTCTCCGCATGGCCATCGGCCCGATTCAACTCCTGCGACAGGCGACGACCGAGCAGCGCCGCACGCTGCTGGCGGCGGCTCTCGGCTGGATGCTTGACTCCTTTGACGCCATGCTTTATGCGCTGGTTCTGGCTTACGTCATGCGCGATCTGGGCATGTCGAAGGCTACTTCGGGATTTCTGTATACGCTCACGCTTCTGGCCTCGGGCATCGGCGGCGTGTTTTTCGGCTTTCTTGCAGACCGCATTGGACGTAAGCGCGCTTTGATGCTCAGCATTCTGACTTACTCGATCTGCTCTTTTTTTTCAGGCCTGTCCACAACTGTGTTGATGCTCGCGGTCTGTCGCTTCATCCTTGGGCTGGGGATGGGCGGCGAATGGAATACGGGCGCGACTCTGGTCGCGGAAACCTGGCCGGATGAATTGCGGGCTAAGGCGATTTCAATCGTGCAGAGTTCGTGGGCTATCGGTTATGCGCTGGCGGCGCTGGTGGCGGGCGATCGTTCTGCGTTATGCCAACTGGCGGATGGTGTTCTTTGTCGGAATCCTGCCGGCTATTGTCACGCTTTGGATACAGAATCGGGTTTCGGAATCGCAGATGTGGCTGGATCGGCATACGGGAACAAAGCCGCGACATTTCTGGCGCCGAACCCCAGCGCAACGATGGCGCCAGCAGTTCGCGGACAGGAATGTCCGCGCCACACGATCAGGATGATTCTTTCTTTCTCATCTTTCGCGCGCCTTATGGGAAGAGCACTTTCGTTCTTCTTTTGCTCAACTTTTTCGGATTGTTTGCGTGGTGGGGACTGTTTACCTGGATTCCTCCTTATCTGTCGCTTGCCGGTGGCACAAGGCGGACGGGGCTTTGGCGTCATGGGTACTACCACTTTGCTGATTGTGCTTAACCTGTTTGGCATGTTTCCTGGTTACATCAGCTTTGGATGGGTCGCGGACCATTTGGGGCGGCGCAAATCGTTCATGCTCTATCTTTTTGCGGCAGCTCTTCTGGTGCCTTTCTATGCTATGGCGCGTTCGCAGGTCGCGTTGCTTGTACTGGGAGCGGTTATCGCCTTCTTTGGGACGGGATTCTTTTCGGGCTCGGGCATCATCGGCAGCGAAATCTTCCCTACTCGCGTGCGGGCGCGTGCCTTGGGCTTTACTTACAACGGCGCGCGCGCCTTGAGTTGCGTCGCTCCCTGGATTATTGGGTGGGTCGGACAGACTAAGGGGCTGAGTTGGGCTTTCTTTCTTTGCGCGGCGGGTTTCCTTCTGGCGTGTTTGATGGCTACACAGTTGCCGGAGACCAAGGGGAGGAGGTTAGAGTAGCGGCCCTCAGGGGCTAAAGCCCGAATTCTTTGCGACTCTCAGCGGCACGGCTAAAGCCGTGCCCTTCCCAAACCGCTTTCCGCAAACAGCTGTTCCTCACTCGATCGGCTCGACCAACAGTTCCTCGCCTTGCGCGGGACGTTCTGGCAACTGGATCAGCACAATCGCTACCAGCACCAGAATGATGCCAAGGGTCTGCGTGGGCCGCAGTAATTCTCCCAGCACTAGCGCTGCTATTACGATACTGAATACCGGCTCCAGGCAACTGGCTACTATGGCGCGGGTGGGTTCCAGGTGCTGGAGGCCGGCGAAGTAGCAGGAAAATGGACCGAGGACCGAAACCAGCGAGAACACCAGCATGAATTCCCACTGCTGGCGGCCGTAGTGAGCGGCAACAACTTTCCATGGAGGGTTCACGAAGATCCAGAAAGTTGAGGTCGCCACCAACACCCACAGCAGGACCTTCCAGCGGTCGTAGCGGGCTAGGACCTGGTGTCCGCCGACGTTGTAAAAGGCAAAGGAAAAGGCAGCCAGCAGTGCAGCCGTGACTCCGATTAGATCCATGCGGAAGCGGCCGGCGCCGACAAAGCCTACGGCTAGCGCGCAACCGGCGACAGCCAAGGCCACGGCGGCGACCCTTCGCAATGACGGGCGCTGCGCTCCGCGGGCCACGGTATAAAGCAGCACCCAAACTGGCGCGGTGTATTGCAGAATGATGGCCGTGGCCACGTTCGTCCGCTGAATCGCGAGGTAATAGAAATAGTTCGATGCCGCGACGCCTAGAATTCCAAGCAGGAAGAACTGCAGCAAATCGCGGCCGGGAACGCGCAGGGCGGACGCTCCTCTGCGCGCCAGCAGCACCGGCAACAGCACAGCTAGCGAGAGAGTGGCGCGGGTCTGCGACAGGATCAGCGGATCGATACTTCCTAGTGGAACTCCGCCGGGCAGCAGATGTCCGGTAAAGGCCGCGCGACCCAGCGTCGCCGAGATGCCCCAGAGCAGGGCCGCACTCCCGATATAGAAGTAGCCTCGCAGGGGATGAGGGCTGGCCTTCACGAGGCGTGCTCGATGGTGTAAGTAACCTTTGCCGTTTTCTCCAGCATGGCGGAAACCGAGCAGTACTTCTCTTTCGAGAGATGCACGGCATCTTCCATGGCTTTTTTCGAGACCCCGCCACGGATGACGTAGGTCAAGTGAATCGACGTGTAGACAGCGGGATAGCCGCCGGCTCTTTCGGCTTGGGCTCGCACTTCGAGGCCGGTGAACTTCTCGCGCTTCTTGCGGAGAATTCCTACCACGTCCGATGCGGTGCAGCCGCACAGGGCTAGCAGCACTAACTCCATGGGAGTGTTGGCAGTTTTGTCGGATGCGGTATCCATGACGATGGAGTGTCGCGAGATTGCCGTGCCTAGGTATCGGTCTTTGTCGGTCCAGTTGACTGATGCTTCAATCATGGTCTGTTCGTCCTTTGAGTCGCTCGGTCGTCCCTCCGGGACTTGAATTATTTGTGGCGCTTTCCCAGCGCTGAAGCGCTGGGCTAATCTTGGTCGCCCCTCCGGGGCTGGTGTTCCAATCTCCCTAGCGGCGGTTATCGGTCATGGGTTCGGGATGAATCAGAACCCGGAACAATTGCGGCGCGTCGTGTTTGAAGCGGATCTCGAGAGTGGTTTGAACGTCATGCACGCGCGAAAGAGGCATGTCATCGGGCAACGTGCAGTGGCAGGAAACATACAGCCGCGCGCGCACCTTTTTGAACTGGAATTCGTGCACGTCCATAACCTCGGGAAACTCCTTCACAATATCCTTGAGGCGCTGTTCCAGTTCCGGTTCGCGAACAATCTCCTCTCCGGTTTCAATCGTCGCAGGTTCACTTTCGATGTGGGTCAGGATGGTGGCAATCTCCGGGACCTGGGTCTGTATCTCGGTTTCCAACCTTGTAACTTCATCGTGCGCCTGCTTCATGCTGAGTTGCTCATCGAGTTCAAGGTGTTGCTCGACATGCAACTGGCCGTTCAGGTTCTGCACGCTGATGTCGTGCACATTGAAGTTGTAGCGGGTGGCTACGGCGCGGATGCGGTCAAAAATATTTTCTGTCCGCCTCGCCCTTGGAACCGAATGCACCATTACGTCGGCATCGGGTAAAATCTCGCGCACCCTTGACCTCACCGCATCGGACACCTGCTCCGAGCGCTGGAAGGTGAAATTGCGCTCCAGTCCCACGGAAACATCCGCGAAGTAGTGGTTGCCCGCCCTGCGGAAGCGGACTCGCTCCACTTCCAGCACACCATTGACGGTCGCGATGCGGTCGAGGATCTGGCTGCGGACGCCGGCGGGCGCCGCATCGAGCAGCGCATCCACCGTCTTGCGGGTCAACCGCCAACCCACGGAAACCACCACACCCGCCACGAAGAGTGCGGCGACTGGATCGGCCTGGTGCAGCCAGTCGATCTTATTAGTGCGGCCTGCCCACACCAACGCCAGGCCCACGATTACTACACCGCTGGACCAGATGTCGGTCGAAAAATGAAGCGCGTCGGCTTCCAGCGCTTGACTGTCGTACTTCTTGGCAATGCGCCCAAGTGCACGCGAACGCCAGGCGTCGACTGCCATGGACAGCAGCATGACCAGGAAGGCAGCCACGCTTGGCTCAATTTCCACACGGTGAAAGAACAGACGCGTTATCGATTCGTAGACGATCCAGACGCAGGTCATCAGCAACAGACCGGTTTCGATAAAGGCTGAGAAGTTTTCGATTTTGCCGTGTCCGTACTGGTGATCGGCATCGGCCGGCTTGTCGGACACACGCACAGAGAAAAACGTAACTAGAGCGGCGATCAGGTCCAATCCGGAGTGGGCCGCTTCCGACAAGATTCCGAGGGAGCCGGTGGCGATGCCCACGACGATTTTCAGGCTGGTGATGACCAGCGCCGCCAGCACCGAGTTCCCGGCAACGGCGCGTTTTTCCCGACGCATGGAACCGGAACTGAATGTGGCTTGGATTTCGGGCATCAACGTCATTATCGCTTTGGATTCGCCCGCCGCCAACCCCTTGTACCTCAGGCAGTGGGTAAAGATCTTAAGCGCAAAGCACGCGAAGGACTCGGCGAAGGGCGCAAAGAAAAAACCCGGAGGGCTGAAACCGCACCACTACACACCCCCTTGGCCGATCTCAGGCTCGACATGCTAGGATGACATTCGTCGCAATTTCTCCACTGGAGGATATTCATTCATGCGTTCCCAGTACCTTGTGTGTCTCCTGCTCGCAGGCTTGGCTTACGGGCAAGCTGCGCCACCGGCTACACCACCCGCCGCCGGAGCCAAGGCGGACCAGAGCGCTTCGGCCGTGCCCGATAAGGCCCCAGAAGTAAAGGTCGGACCTGATGACCCGGTGATCACTCTAAAAGGCTTTTGCGCCGATGCCAGTCAGCAGGGCGAGGCCTGCAAAACCGTAATCACTCGCGAGCAGTTTGAGAAGCTCTCCGAAGCGCTGCAACCGGGAATGGCGCCTGCCATGCGTCGCCAGCTCGCAACCGCCTACGCGCGCATGCTGAGAATGTCGAGCGCGGCGGAAAAGCGCGGCCTCGACAAAGATGCCAAGTACGACGAAATGATGCAGTTTGCGCGTATGCAAATTCTTTCCCAGCAGCTGAACCGCGCATTGCAGGAAGATTCTGGCAAAGTTTCCGACGCCGACATTGAGAACTACTACAAGAAGAATGAAGCCTCCTACGAGCAAGCCACTTTTGCACGGATTGTGGTTCCGCGCGCCAAGCAGATTGCGGCTGCGAAAACCGATGAGAAGGCTGGCGGGAAAACACCTGTAAAGGCCGCGGCAGAGCAGCCACCGACCGAGGAACAGAGAAAAGCTGCTGCAGAAGCAATGACGAAGGTCGCAGCCGATCTCCGCGCCCGCGCGGTGAAGGGTGAGGATTTCGACAAGCTGCAAAAAGAGGCCTACGCTGCCGCCGGACTCACGGGGAATCTCCCCAACACGAAGATGGAGAAAGTGCGCGCCACCGCGCTGCCTGCGAACCATCACGCGATCATGGATTTGAAGCCCGGCGAAGTATCGGAGGTGATCTCCGATCCCAACAGCGAGCACTACATCTACAAGCTGGTGAGCAAGGAGACCTTACCTCTGGATACCGTGAAAACGGAGATTCGTGGCGCAATTTCAAGCCAGCGTTATCGCGATAGCATGCAGAGTTTTCAGGGCAATGTTGACCTGAACGACGCCTACTTCGGCCCCACGCGAAATCCTGCGATGCCGATGCCTCGCAAGGGAGCAAAACCCCCGCAACAGACCGAAGATCCGGATTAAATGGATACGGCAAAGCCAAGCATTATTGTCACCGGCGTGTCGGGTAATCTTGGCCAGCGGCTGGTGCAGCAACTCTCGGATTACGCGGTTGTGGGCATCGATGTCACGCCCCCAACACATTCCCAGGTCGACCGCTTTGTGCCGCTCGACCTGGGAAGAGAAGAATCCACGCGCGAGCTGCTGCTACTGCTGCGCGAGCTGCAGCCGGTGTCGGTGGTGCATCTGGCGTTCGTGATCGATCCCCAGCGTACGGGAGTTCTGGACGTTGACCGGATGTGGCGGATCAACGTGGCCGGGACGGCCCGGGTGATGGAAGCGATTACGGAAGCCAACCGGACTACCGGAACCACCATTCGGCAGTTTATTTTTCCCAGCAGCGTGTCGGCGTATGGCTCCGACCTGCCTGCACCGGTGACGGAAGACGCGCCACTCGGGGCGCACACGCTGCCTTATGCGATCCACAAAAAGGAAAGCGATCTGGTGGTGCAGCAGCGCGCACCGGCTCTGCGCGGGTGCGGAGTCTTCATCCTGCGTCCCCACATTTTCGCGGGAGCCACCGTGGAAAATTATCTGATGGGGGCGTTCCGCGGGACACCGAATGGCAAGGGAAAGCGCGCTGCCCGTATGCGGCAGAGGGCGAAGCGGTTGCCTTGCATGTTGCCCTTCGGCCAGAAATATGTGGACAACAAGATCCAATTCATCCACGTCGACGACATGGCGCGGCTGATCGCGTGGATCCTGAGGCGGGAACCGGAAGCGCAGCGGTTGACCATCCTGAACGTTGCCGGACGCGGCGATCCATTGACCTTCGGGCAGTGCATCGAGCTGGCGCACGCGAAGTTGCTGCGGGTTCCCGGGCAGTGGGGCATGCGCCGTGTTCTGCAGTTGTTGTGGAGCTGGAAAATCTCGGCGATTCCGCCGGATGCTGTCCCTTACATGACCGGCCAATACATCATGAACACCGACCGACTGAAGAAATTTCTGGGCGATGACTACGAGCGTGTGATTGAGAAAACCAATTTCGAAGCGTTCGCGGATTCGTTCCGGAAAAACTAAGTAACGAGTTCACCGCCGAGACGCCGGGAAAATCAAAATCCTAACCACAGGGGGCGCTGAGGGGTATGAAAATGGAGATGCTTTCAAAATGGCCCGCAATAAAAGTTATTACCTAATCGTTCTTCTGGCAATTACCCTGTTCGCTTCGTCGCCGGTTCGAGGAGAGCAGCCGACAAACAATGAGCCTACCTTTATTCGATCCGTGAACCTGGTGGATGTGATGGGGGGCCGCGTAACGCCGGAGATGGACGTTCTGGTGGCCGATGGCCGCATCCAGCAGATTGGGCACAATCTACCTCGTCCGAAAGGCGCACGCGTGGTTGATGGAACCAAGCGGTTCTTGGTTCCGGGATTGTGGGACATGCATGTCCACACCGCGGGTTTGAGTGCGAATCCGGAGTGGTCGCGAGATACGCTGCTTCCGCTGCTGGTTGCCAATGGCGTGACCGGGATCAGGGACATGGGTGGCAGCTTGGCAGCCCTGCAAACATGGAAACGACAAATCTCGCAGGGTGAACTCGTCGGGCCCCAGATCGTCAAGGCTGGCCCGATGTTAGATGGAGATTCCGACGATCCAAGTGTCATTGCGGTAAAGACTCCAGAGCAGGCTCGCCACACAGTTGACCAGCTTGCGGCTCAGCAGGTGGACTTCATCAAGGTCTTGTCGGGCTTGGATCGAGATTCTTATTTTGCTGCAGTCGCCGAGAGCAAAGCGCAGCACTTGCCGATCGTAGGACACGTGCCTACGGTGGTTGGGACTGCCGAGGCATCTCAGGCGGGGCAGAAGAGTATTGAGCACATCTTGTATGGAGGGATTGCCATTGCCTGCTCAAGCCACGAAGAAGAACTTCGTGGAGAAATGGCGAAGGCCATGCAATCCGGAAGCATTCGGCAAGTTGCGAAAGTTGAGGACGCGGCTGACCAAAGCTTTAGCGAAGAAAAGGCGCAGAAGTTGTGGGCAACCTTTCGCCAAAATAAGACCTGGGTCGTACCGACTCTGGTTTCCACGTTCGTGCGCAGCCATTTGGATGAACTCGCAGCCAGCGATCCCGACGCGGAGTACTTGCCCAAATCCGTGAGGGATGAGTGGTCTCCCGAAAAGTTGAAGGGGGCCATGCAAGCGGACAAACTGGCTTGGTGGAAACGAGAAATGTCGGAACAAACCGAAATGGTGCGCCGAATGCACCAGGCGGGAGTGGCAATTCTGGCGGGAACTGATTCGCTCGACACCCATAATGTGCCGGGGTTCGCATTGGCCAAGGAACTGGAGTTGTTGGTTCACGCGGGATTCACCCCGATGGAAGCGCTGCAATCAGCGACGATCCGACCGGCGGAATTTCTTGGGCTAAGCGATGCAGGAAACATCGTGGCAGGGAACGCAGCGGATCTTCTGTTGCTTGACGCCGACCCGACTGCTGGCATCGAGAACATCAAGAAGATTCAATCCGTGTTTGTGAAGGGACGATACTTCAGTCGGAGCGATCTCGACCATATGCTGGACGCTATCAGAGTTCGCAACTGTGGCGCCGGTTGCTCAGCTGAACGAAATCACTGACCCAAATTCGAGACCATTCTCTCGGTTTTCCAACTGTTACACGCTCTTGACTCCCCGGTACAGTCCCGCGATGCCAAATGTGTACGGAGTCCAGGAAGCGTCGCGGAATCCTGCCTGACGCATGCGCGCGAGCATTTCCTCGGGCGCGGGAAAGCGCTCGACCGACGCCGGCAGATAGGCGTACGGACCTCGCACTCCAGAGAGCACGGTGCCGATCTTGGGAAGAACTTTCTTGAAGTAGATGCGGTAGAGGCGTCCGAGCAGGCCGCCTGGCTCTCCGAAATCGAGGATGCCACATTCTCCGCCGGGAGCGAGCACCCGCACGATTTCGCGTAAGCCTGCGTCGTAGTCGGCGAGGTTGCGAAAGCCGAATGCCGAGGTGACCAGGTTGAAATGCCCATCGGGAAACGGCAGATGAAGCGCGTCGGCTTCGATCCATTGCAGGGGCCGCACGGTCGCGCCTCTCCTCTTCTCCGCCGCCTTCTCCGCCGCGCGTTGCAGCATGGCGTGAGAAAAATCGGCGCCCAGAATCTCCGCAGACCCTGAGGCGGCACGTCGGCGCAAGGCGAAAGTCATGTCTCCGGTGCCGCAACAAATATCCAGCGCACGAGCGGTGGGACGCTTCAGAATCGCATCGAAGGTGCGCGCGGTGCGCCACCACCACAAGCGGTCAATGTTGAAGGAGAGAACGTGATTCAGCAGATCGTAGCGCGGCGCAATCGAGGTGAACATCTCCCGGACTGCCTGGGCCGCAGAGTCGCGGTCTTGGGCGCCGGGGGGAGTTGCGCCTACGATTCGGTGATTCATTTCTTGATTCATACGACGATCTTTTAGTCCTGAACGGCACGGCGGAACACGCCGCGGAAGAAGTCGCGTTGCCGGGTTGCGGCTGCCCTCAGCGGCTAAAGCCGGTTCTGAAAAGAGCTCACTTATCGCAGCGGTAAACCGCTGCGCCACCCAAAACCATGTTCAACGCCGGTATTCTCCGCCTGTGAAAGCCGTGCCCTTCCCCAAACCACTAGTTTCGCGCCAGTTGCCGGATCCCGTCGATGGCTGAGCGGACGATCGCTTCGGGCACGTCGGTCGTGATCTCAACCTTCCCGATCTCCCGCGGCAGAATAAAATGCACTACTCCCTGCCGCGTCTTTTTGTCGGAACGCAAGCGCTTCAGGATGCTCGCGGTCCGCAACTCCATATGGGGCAGCCTGCCAAAGCCGAGAACCGCGTTCGAAATGCGCCCCGCCGTCACGCTATCCAGTTTGCCGGTGGAGAGCGCGATGTGCGTCGCGGCGATCATGCCCCACGCTACTGCCTCTCCATGGAGCAACTGGGTATAGCGGGTCTCGGCCTCAAGCGCGTGGCCGATGGTGTGGCCGAGGTTGAGCACCTGACGCAAACCGCCTTCGCGTTCGTCGGCAGTCACGATCGATGCTTTCAAGCGCACGGAATCAGCGATAACTTTCTCAACCACCACTGGATCGCGATCCAGAATCTCGCGGCGCCGGTCTTCAAAAAGCTTGAATAATCCCGGGTCTCCGATGATGCCGCACTTCAACGACTCGTAGAGGCCGGCGCAGTATTCGCGGGAAGGCAGCGTTTCCAGAACGGCGGGGTCGACGAGCACGGCTCGCGGCTGGTGGAAGGTGCCGAGCAGATTCTTTCCCGAAACTTTTCCCGACACTAGGTTGACACCCGTCTTCCCGCCGATCGCGGCATCCACCTGCGCTAAGACCGTGGTTGGCACCTGGATGACGTCCACGCCTCGCATATAGATCGAGGCCAGGAAGCCAGTCACGTCGCCGACCACGCCGCCGCCCAGTGCAATCAACGTTGCCCCGCGATCGGCGCCATGCTTTACGAGTTTCTCCGCCAGCTTCTCCAATGTGGTCAGACGTTTCGAGCGCTCGCCATCGGGCATCTCGATGACGCCGGTTTCGATTCCCGAAGCGGCCAGCGATTTCAGAAGGACTTTTGCCCAGCGCCGCCGGACCGGCGGGACCGTAACTACAAAGGCGCGACGGTTTTCAAGAATCTTGCCCAGGCATTCTCCGGCGCGAGGAAGCAAACCGCTTCCGATGAGTACTTCATACGAGCGCGACGGCGTGGAGACGGGAACGCTGATCATGAATGTTCATCATAGCGTATGGGCACGCTGCGTTCTCAGTGGTTGAAGATCCGGACGGTATCCCAAATTCATTAACCACCAAGGGCACAAAGGAACACGAAGGAACGGCGGTCGGATCACTCAGAGGCTTCCCTGCGGGGATGCAGCAATGAGGCGATAATCGATGTCCCCAAAACAAGAAGCACGATCAGCAACACCCATCCGGTCGGAATGCTTACGTAGTGCGAGCCCAGCATTTTGATCCCGACAAAAATCAGCACCACTGAGAGTCCGTAGTGAAGGTAGTGAAACACGTCCATCATGCCCGCCAGGGCAAAGTACATGGAGCGCAGGCCGAGAATCGCGAACACATTCGACGTATACACGATGAAGGCATTCAGGGTGATGGCGAGCACGGCCGGGATCGAATCTACTGCAAAAAGAATGTCGGTGGTTTCGACGACCAAGAGGACCACCAGCAGTGGAGTCGCGTAAAGCCGGTCCCTCCGGGTAAAGAACTGCCCTTCCACATATTCCTCGGTCACCGGGAAAACTCGGCGGAACAGGCGAAGAACGGGATTCTTCTCGGGATGGATTTCCGTCTTGCCCTGCCGCAACAGCTTGCATCCCGAATAGATGAGTAAAGCACCAAATGCGTAGGTGAACCAACTGAAGCGCGAGATCAGGCCGACGCCCGCCACGATGAACACACCCCGCATCAGCAGCGCCCCGAGGATTCCCCAGGACAGCACCTTGTGCTGGTGCTGGTCGGGCACGTTGAAATAACGGAAGATGACGAGAAATACGAACAGGTTGTCGACGCTGAGCGACAACTCGATGACGTAGCCGGTCACGAACTGCAGCGCTGGAACTCGCCCATGCCAGAACAAAACCAACACAGCAAACGCAGCCGCCAGTGCGATCCAGAGCCCCGACCAGGCAAGCGCTTCGCGAACGGTGACGCGGTGGGAGCGGCGATTCAGCACTCCCAGGTCGAGCGCCAGCATCGCCACCACAAACAGGTTGAAGAGAATCCAGAAGACGAGCACAGGGAATGGTACGAGAAGCAGGTCTTAGGTCTTAGGTGTTAGGTGTTAGGGAAAGCTCTGCTTTGTGCAATGAACTCAGCGCCTCGAGATGCACTTTGCCTAAGACCTAGAGACCTGAGACCTGACACCTGAGACCTGCTTTACTGCTCTCTCCCCCGCTTTCCGTTGGTCCATTCTTCCCACATATCCATATCCTTCATCTCCTGGTCGAGATGGGTTTCATGCAGCATCTGCTCGACTTGGGCGCGGTTCAGTCGGGGGCCGATGGGGTCGGTGGAATTGGCCAGTTGAAAGCTCAGGGCCGCCGCTTCGGCTACGTTCTTCTTGAGCTGCGCGAAATCCACTTTATCGAAGGTGTCGGTGGTGGCGTGATAATTCTCGAGATAGTTCGCTTCCTCCTGGTCGGCAACAAACGTGGGCACACCTTCCAGCATGAAGTCGAAATGATCCGTGCCTGACTCGGCTGTGGCAACTGCTTTGGTGACGCCGAATTGTTCTAAAGGCGTCAGCATGGCCTGAGCTGCTGCCAGAACGTCTTGGCGCCCTCCGGTTGAGAAGGTAATTGTCTTTCCGGTACCGGCGTCGAAAACGACCACACCCGCTGCTTTGTCGAGTTCATTGCGATGTGCCGTGGCGTAGGCCCTTGACCCGATCTCTCCCTCCTCTTCGCCCGAAAACAGGACGAAGCGTATCGATCGGCGGGGCTTCAGGCCCGACGCCTTGATCGCGCGGAGCGCGTCAACGACTAACGCGGAGTTGCAGCCGTTGTCGAGAGCGCCGGTTCCCAGTTCCCAGGAATCCAGGTGCGCGCCCAGGACTACGAACTCGTCGGGCTTCTCGCTGCCGCGAAATTCCGCCACCACGTTCCAGGACTTGATCGGGCCGGCAATTTTGTTGGGAATTGAGAGATCCGCCCATACCGGAATGGCCGACGCCAGCAAGCGGGCAATGCGTTCTCCGTCTTCGCGAGCTACCACCACCTGCGGCAGCGCGTCGATCTCTCCGGCGGCAGAGTTTGTGTGACGGTAAAGAATCTCGTGCTCGCGCGTGGCTATAAACGCGATTGCCTTGGCTTTCCCTTTGACAGCAAGCGCAATGATCCGGGGCGCCCGCTCGTATTCGCCGAAGAGATCGTCCCAGCTCGCCAGCACTTTGGTGTGCACCAAGACGATTCTTCCCGCAACGTCTCCCACTTTGGCAAATTCAGCGGCTGAGCCATCTCCTACATCGACGATAGGCACATGCGTTGCAGCAGGCAGCTCTGGCGCCCACGCGACGGACACAGCGTGAACGGGAAAAGTTGTCCCGGAGTAGAGCGACGCCGTCATCTCGGTCGCGCCCTCGGCCCACGAATGCTGGATGCTGAACTCTTCGGTGTGCACGCTGTCGGCGCCGGCCTCTTTGAACGCGGCCACGCCCCAATCCACCGCGCGTTGGAAGGCTGGCGTGCCGGGAACGCGTCCACCAATCTCATCGCTCAAGCGGCGAAGATTGGTTTCCAGCGGGGAAGGCTTGAGTGCTTCCGCAATCAGACGATCCGCGAGTTCTCGATCGGAATCACGATCACCGGCGAAGGCTGCTAAGAAGGAAAATGCCAGAAATGAGAGAGTGAAGCCCAACCACCCGAGTTTGCGAGCCATAGGGCAGCATTAGAAATGAATTTGGAGGAAAGTGAAAGAGGATGTGAGGTGTCAGGTATCAGGTGTCAGGAAAACCTGCTGTTTTTCTTGCAATGAGTCGCTGCCGATGGCTTGGGTCTTCCTGACACCTGAGACCTGACACCTGGAACCTGCTGCTCTACGCTGGCGTCAGTCCATATTTCTCTTGCAGACGCCGCTCCATGGTGCGGAAGATGAGGCCGTCGACCATGTAGCCGAGGATAATGATCAGGATCATTACTGCCATGACCTGGCTCATGTCACTCAGGTCGCGGCCCATCATCAGCAACTGGCCGAGTCCCAGACTTAGAAAAATCATTTCCGCCTGGATCAGTGAGCGCCAGGCGAAGGCCCAACCCTGCTTCATCCCATTCACGATAAACGGCAAGCTCGCGGGCAACAGCACCGACCAGAAAAGGCGGAAGCCGCTTGCTCCCAGGTTGCGTCCAGCCATGCCGTAGATCTTGGGCATCTGCTTGCGGCCGTCCTCCATGGCGATGGTCACCGAGAGCAACGAGCCCATGAGCACGACAAAGAGAATTGCTTTCTCCGACAATCCGAACCAGAGGACGGCCAGCGGAATCCAGCAAATGCTGGGCAGCGATTGCAAACTCACCAACAGGCCGCCCAAGGTTTCTTCCAGAAACTTGTTGCTGGATACGGCTAAACCGAGGATCATCCCGAGCACGACTGACAAGCTGTAGCCGATGAGCATGCGTTTCATGGTGACGGCGATGCCGATCCAGAAGCTGTGGTCGGCAAAGCCATCCCACAAGGCGTGGCCAACTCCCCAGGGCGGAGGAAAGAGATACGGCGGCCAGACGCGCAGTTTCGCAAGCAGGGCCCAGAGGCCGAGAAGCACCGAATAAAAGATGAACTGCTTAGCGAGCTTTTTCATCGGCGTACTCCTCTTCCAGAGACTTATTGATCTCCTCGCGCAAGTAACCCAGAATCTCTCCCGCGGTGCGGGCGACATCGGGCTGCTCCATTTGGCGTGGGCGCGGCAGGTTCACGGAAAACTCCTGCTTCACGCGCCCTGGACGAAAGGTCATCAACGCCACGCGGTCTCCCAGCCTTACTGCTTCGCGCACATTGTGGGTCACGAAGATGATGGTGCGGCCGGTTTCGGCCCACAGGCGCTCCAACTCGTCGTGGAGCAGGTCGCGAGTCTGGGCATCGAGCGCGGCGAACGGCTCGTCCATCAGCAGGACGTCGGGTTCGGTGGCGAGTGCGCGCGCCAGCGCGACTCGCTGCCGCATGCCGCCCGAGAGTTGATGAATATAGCTGTCCCTGAAATTCAACAGATGGACTAGCCGCAGATAGTACTGCGCCCGCTCCTCGCGCTCGGCTTTCGGAAGGTTCTTCATCTTCATACCGAACTCGACATTCCCGCCAACCGTGAGCCACGGAAACAGGCCGAGTTCCTGAAAGATCAGGATGCGATCGGTCCCCGGCCCGCTGACCGGCTTGCCATCCACCAGAATCTTGCCCTGACGTCTGGGGACACAGTCCCGCGATCAAATGCAACAGCGTGGACTTGCCACATCCCGAGGGACCGACGATGCAAAGGAATTCTCCCGGCCGCACCTCAAGATTAATGTTGTCGAGCGCCAGCAAACTCTCACCCGAAGTCGTTCTATAGCTGAGGGAGATGGCATCGAGCGCAACTTTCGGGACCACTACTTCGGGTACTGGGCGCGGAAACATGGTTACCGAAGAAGCGGGTTTACCGTGAAATACATTGGCACGCGCTCCTGGGCGAGGGGCGACTGGGACAGCCGGGGAATACGCGTTTTGAGAACTCGTGCTCATTTGACTGCCTTCTTCCCTTTTTCGGCTAAGACCTGGTTGAGGAGTGAAAGATCGTACAGACTCGAAAGATCCGGCATCTGGCGTCCAAGGAAACCCGCGTCAAATGCGGACTTGGCGGCATTCAACAGCGACCCACGCAGCGGGTCGTAGGTGGCCGTCATGCGGCCAAAAGCTTCCTCCAGCACGGCGTCGGGCAGCGCTTTCCCGGTTTCTTTTGCGATCTGCTGGTTGAGAAGTTTCTTGGCCTCGGGTAAATGACCGTTAATCCAGTCGGTTAGTTCCACGTGGGCGCGGATCCAGTTCTTTACCAGTCGGGATGCTGCTTCAGAAATTGGGTTCGCACGATCAGATGCGCAGTAATAAACTCGCCGTTCGGCCAGAGCTTCCGCTCGTCCAGGAACAGGCGGCCGTTACCTAGCTGTATTAAGCGCGTCGCCCAAGGTTCGGGCGCCCACGCGCCATCTAGCTCTTTTTTAATGAACAATGTCAGTTGATCAGGATTCGCCAGCGGGATTACCTGCACATCTCCACCCTTGTCGGTGGTCTTCATGCCGTTCGCTTTCAACCACGCGCGCAGCGCGACGTCCTGCGTGTTGCCCATCTGCGGTGAAGCGATCTTTCTGCCGTGAAAGTCTTCCGGCTTCTGAATGCCGGAATCGCTGCGGACGACCAGCGCCGCGCCTCCGCTAGTCGCACCCGCCACAATTCGCAGAGCTTCTCCATTGGAGCGAACGTAGCCGGAGATGGCCGGGTTGGGGCCGATATAGGTCATGTCGATCGCCCCGGCAAATAAAGCTTCAATCGCCGAAGGTCCGGCGTTGAAACTCTTCCACTCAATCCTGACCTGGGGCCCCATGGCTTTTTCAAACCACGCCGTGTTCTTGCCCACCATCGCCTGCGGGTGCGTGATATTGGGAAACGCACCGACACGCACTACGGTCTCGGCCGCGGCCAATGCACCCAGCAAAATAATCAACCACAAAGAAGCCAAGAAGCTTCGCGGAATCATTAGCCTTCGCCTCGCATCAACATCGGCAGCACATTGAATTCGGCTGCCTTCTTCCGGCTGGTCTTCTTGGGGCTCGCCTTTTTGGCGGTCTTGGAACCGGAGCCAGCAGGCGCGCGGGCGATCAGGTCGGCCAGAGTCGTATTCTCCAGAATCCTGGCGGCTGCATCACGCACTTCCAGAAACACTTTGTACAGGGCGCTATGATCGGGATCGCGATCGATCAGAACCCGCAACTGCTCTGCGTCCCCAAACGGCGCCAATGGCCCGTCGATCAAGCGGATGATTTCACTCAAGGCGATCTCGGCCGGCGGCCGGCGCAAGCGATATCCGCCCTTGGCGCCGCGCACGCTTTCCACCATGCGCGCGTTCTTCATTTCGAGAAGAATCAGCTCCAGAAATTTTTCCGGCAGATTCTCTTCGTAGGCAATATCGCGAATCCGGATCGCACCCTGATTATGACGCCGGGTCAGCGCCATCATAGCCTGCAACGCGTAGAGCCCTTTTTGAGAAATCTTCATCGTGGCCCGCTTCCGACTATCTCTATTGTACTAATAGGCATTATAGAAAATGCAAGCGCACTGCCAAAGCGCTACATTCCGCGTTCTGGGCAGGCCGTGTGATTTCAGTAAGTTGCCGCTGGAATGAGGCTTCGCAGCGTGGGCCCTTGTGCAAGGCTTTGCACTTTTGGGCGAGGGTGGAAGGTGCGACTTCCCTTGCCGGACGCTGCTCTCAGATCACAACCGCTCAGCGCAAGCGCAGAATCTGAACCGTGATGTTATCGGGGCCACCACGTTCACGGGCCAGTTCAATCAGTTTGCGGCCGGCTTGTTCCGCGCTCTGGTTGGCCACGGTGTCGCGAATCTCCGAGTCATGCACCTGCCCCCACAATCCGTCGCTGCAGAGCACGAGAACGTCGTTCGCGCGCAGAGGCTCGGGTCGTCCGGGCGAGTCCATGATGAGATCGGGGTTTGTCCCTAAAGCGGCAGTCAGAATGTTGCGTTGTGGATGGTTCTCGGCTTCTTGCGGGCTGATGATGCCTGATTCCACCAGCCGTCCCACATAGGAGTGGTCGCGCGTGACCCGCGTAATCTGGCCGTCGCGGATGAGGTAGAGGCGGGTGTCGCCGACATGCACGTAATAGAGCGCGTTCTGAACAATCGCCGCGGCGGTGCAAGTCGTTCCCATGCCCCGCAGTTCGGGATGGGCAAAACTGTATTGCCGGACGTTCTCGTGAGCCGCCTGCAAAGCCTCGACCAGCGCCTGCTGTGGGTTGTCGCCAACAAAGTCGCGATACACATCCAGCAGGGTTTCCACGGCCAGCCGGCTGGCTTCCTGGCCGCCCTCGTAGCCGCCCATGCCATCCGCTACCACCGCCAATCGTCCCTTGCGCAGGAACTGCTGGTCGTCCTCCGGCTCCCAATAGCCGAACGAATCCTCATTGTTGGAGCGCTGGCAGCCCAGGTCGGACTGACTCGATACTTCGATTCCGGCGCGAACCTTCATCCGGACACAACTTCATTTGCAGGAATGACAGGCATAGGCAAGATGGCAATCGTTGACAAGCATTGGAATTATAAAGGGTTGCGCGCAAGACGCTCAAACGCGATGCAGAAGAGGGTGAGCTTGGAGCAGATAAAGAGCTGCCCTAAAAAGGAGACGAGGACGGCGGTCGTACCGCCGTCCCCTTGTAAAGCAAAAATCAGGAACCGTCAAACCACGGTCAGTCGCACAGTTCGTCGGGGTTGTTGTTGTTGCCCTCGCTGCCCAGAGCGGGGTTGCTGGGGTTACCAACCGACGACGCAACACCCACGAAAACCGGCTGGGAGGTGATGCCTTCAAATGAAGCCGTGACCATGTAGTCGCCGCTGAGGGCCCACGCTGGTGCCGGGGCTGTGGTCGCCGGGGGTATGATGCCCGCAACATCGACATATGTGCAAGTCGCTGGTTGAACTGCCGTGAACAAGCCAGTGACGCTGTATTCGAGGGTACCCTGGCCCGCAACGTTGCACGGAGTCGCGCAGGGAGGAATCAGCGTGTCGCCGAATGCATCCACGTTGTGGACCGGATCGACGATGACTTTGTAGGTGACCATGTTGGTAAGATCGAAGGTCTTACCGCTGCTGTAGTTCCCAGTCGCAACCAACTGGAGAGTCCCGCCGATGCCTTGCACGTTAAAGGTTCCGGTGGCATTGCCGGAAGTGAGCGTGATGGTCTGCAGGTGGTTGGTGGTTCCGCAGCCCAGCATGCAGAACGCCAGCAGGGCGCAAGCTAACGCGGCAAGGATAGTTTTACGATTCACCGCCAAGTACCTCCAAAAGGAAATCTTCCGCATCGTCGCAGCATCCGTCACGTGTGACAAGGTAACCAAAGTCACGGCACTGTAAGGACGTAACAACACGTCCCGTAGCGCCCTTTCGACTGCGGAGACTTGGGCTCGCCGTTTCTACGGGGAATCAGGAGCTCCCTGGGGCTGGAAACGCAAATCGGCTTCTTCCGCAAGCCTGCTGAATCTACAATCAGAGCATGTCCGATCAACCCGTACCGCCGCAGCCACCGCCAGCACCCGAGCCGATGGTTAAGTTGACCACCAAGCCGACCACCGAGCCTTCCACTGGGCTGGCCACCGAGTTTCATATCGGCGATGAATTCGGGACGGCCAAGCGCAATCTTCCGCCCGCTGGCATTGTCCTGATCTGCATCGCTGCCGTCGCGATCATTGTGGGCATCTTCGCTTTCAAGGAGCGTCCGAAACCGCAGGGTGCGGGTGCGATCAATTTCGTGGCGGCGGCCGAAGTTCCCGGCCAGAACATGATCCTGGCGGCTATTACCATGACCCTGCGGAATACCACGGACAAACCGCTGTGGATTAAAGCGCTGCAAGCACGGCTGACCACGGCCGACGACAAGACGTTCGACGATAAAGCGGCCTCGGCCGTGGATCTCGACCGCTACTACCAGGCTTTCCCGGCGCTGAAGGAAAGTTCCGAGCCGCCGCTTTCCCCCGAAACCAAGCTGCTAGCCGGAACTGAACAGAGAGGAACCATCATCGTCAGTTTCAAGGTGAGCAAAGAAGCTTTCGATCAGCGCAAGGCGCTGACGGTCACGATTCAGCCTTATGACCAGGTGGTGCCGGTGGTATTGAAATGATGCGCGATAGAGGGACGGACGGGCGGGGGCGCCCGGCACTCCACTAGCAATTCACGCCTCACTCGCTATCGAGTTGCTGACGTGCTTCGGCCAGTGCGGCCTGCTCGGCGGCACTCACTTTTGGATACTTCAATTTCATGCCCTTGAGCGCATCCACCACCGCGTGAGAGACCACCAGCCGGGTGAACCACTTGTTGTCGGCGGGCACGACAAACCAGGGCGCGTACTCACTCGCCGTGTGCCGGATCATATCCTCGTAGGCTTCCTGATAAGGGTCCCAAAATTGGCGTTCTTTCGCGTCGGACGAAGAAAACTTCCAATTCTTCTCCCGATTGTCGAGCCGCTCCATGAAGCGGCGTTTTTGCTCCTTCCTGGAAAGATGCAGGAAGAACTTCACCACCGCGATGCCGTTCCGGGTAACGTAGCGCTCGAAATTATTGATGTCTTCGAAGCGCTGCTGCCAGATATGTTTTGTGACCAGTGATTTCGGCAGTTTCTGACTTTCCAGAAGCTGAGGGTGGACGCGCACCACCAGAACCTCCTCGTAATACGAACGGTTGAAAATGCCGATGTGGCCTCTCTCCGGACTGGCCTTCATGGTTCGCCAAAGGTAGCCGTGATGCAATTCTTCCGCCGAGGGCGCCTTGAAAGACGACACTTGCACGCCCTGAGGATTCACACCCGACATGACGTGCTTGATGGTTCCGTCTTTCCCGGCCGCGTCCATGGCCTGAAAAATCAGCAGCAGGCCCCAACGGTCCTGCGCGGCAAGAATGTCCTGCAGGCGGCTCAGTTCTTTGACACCGTCCGCCAGCAACTCCTTCGCTTGCGGCTTCAGTTCCGACCCTAATCCGTGAGTGTCGGCCGGGTCGTGATCCTTGAGGCGGAAGTGTTTTCCGTCTGCAATACGGTAGCGCTTGAGCATTTTGTCGATCTTCATAGCGTGATTGGATGGTGGGCAGTGCAGGACTCGAACCTGCGACCTCCTGCTTGTAAGGCAGGCGCTCTAACCAGCTGAGCTAACCGCCCGCTTGCGCGCGGATTCAATCGCGGCGCGGTTTACGGCGCTCGCGACTTTGTCACAAACTTATGCTGAGGATACTGGACGGTTCGCGGTGCGGTCAAACAACGTATCGACGCACGCGAGGATTGGGGCGTTTTTCCGGAATCTTTGTCGTAGCCCGGGTGCCGTCCCTTACGGGACTCGATTGGTTCCATCCCGACTACCCGGCACTTACGTGCCGGGCTTTCTTATTCCGCCGCTTCGCGGCTGGAGGATCGCAGGTTCCATGTTTTCAACTGGCTTGAAGCTATGACATAGTCTTCTCCGCGACTGGATCGTTTGCGGAAGTCACGGGCTCGGCTGCTACACTTTCTATGTGCGAATGTTGATCGTTAACGCCGATGATTTCGGGCTTACCGCAGGAGTGAATCGGGCCATTGTGGAATCCCACAACGGTGGAGTTGTGTCGTCGGCGACGTTGATGGCTAACGGCGGCGCATTCGGGGATGCGGTGAGCGCAGCCCGATCGGTGCCGAATCTTTCGGTGGGATGCCATGTCGTCCTGGTGAACGGAACGCCGGTGTCGCCACCCGATGCGGTAGATACGCTGCTGGCGATTCGGTCGGCGGAGCCGGACGAGTTCTACTCCAGCCTCTCGGCCTTTGCCGCGCGCGCCATGTTGGGAGGCTTCGATCGCGATCAGCTGGTGGCGGAAATCACCACACAAATCAGGAAAGTTCAATCCGCCGGGCTGCGGGTGACTCACCTGGATACGCACAAGCATGCGCACATGTTTCCTGAGATTCTTGCCGCGCTGTTGCGAGCCGCGCGAATTTGCGGGGTGCGGGCGATCCGCAATCCGTTTGTTCCCTTGCCCGCGATGCCGGCACGGCAATTTAAGGGAAAGCCGGGTCTGTGGAAAAGGTATGGCCAGGTGCGCATGCTGCACACCTTCTCTCGGCAATTCCTGCAACGGACCAAGCGTGCTGGATTGCTCACGCCCGACGGCGTAATCGGGGTGATCGAGACCGGTTCGAGCGATCGCGCGGGCGACGGTTCCGGGTACAGTTCGCTGCTGCGCCAGACACTCGCCAACCTGCCCGCGGGGACGTGGGAATTGGTCTGCCATCCCGGGTACGACGACGCTGAGTTGCGCGCCGCCGGAACGCGTCTGCTGGAGTCGCGCGAGGAAGAGCGGCGGCTGTTGATGTCGGCGGAACTGCGGCAGTTTCTGGAAGAGCAAAGGATCCGGGTCATCAGTTATCAGGAATTCGCGGAGAAATCCGCAGAACTTTCGCGGAAAGCCGCTCCTGCCTGAGGCTGGGCAGGTGGTGCTTCGCTGATTACCGTGTCTGGCCAACTTTGTAATGTCGTGGAGCGCCAGAGGGCGGTATGATCGCAGGGGGAGGACCCGAGGGAGAAGGAATGCCTGACCATCAAACCGAACCTCGCCTGACGGTGGACCTGCCGGTACGTATTTGGGGGATGACCGCGGATGGCCGTCCGTTTTCGCAACATGCTCGCGCGCTCAACATCAGTTCGGAGGGGGCACTGATTTCGGGTGTCGAGAGTGAGCTGAAAGCGGGTGACATGATCGGAGTGCAATGCGAGGAAAAAAAACGCGCTGCACGGTAGTCTGGGTAATGAACACCGGCCCGGCCAAGAAAAATCAAGTAGGAGTGAAGTTGCTCGCCGATCAGGAGTGCCCGTGGAAGAACTATCTACCTCTCGACGGCGCGACGGTGACGATTCCTTACTCCAACCGGCGGCGCTGGCACCGGCATAAGATTTCCTTTCCCATTGAATTACGCGACGAGCGCATCAACGCGCCGAACAGGATTAATGCCACCGACGTCAGCGGCAATGGATGCTACGTGGAGAGCATGTCGCCTTTGCCCCTTGGAACCGTGCTGCGAGTGGATTTCTGGCTGGACTCGGAGCATATCAATATCACGGCGGTAGTGCGGACCTGTGATCCGGGGGTGGGCAACGGGATCGAATTCACCGGCCTGCCCATCGACGGCAAGTCACGCATGCAGACCTATCTGGACGCGATTGACCCGCAAATGGGAATCTCGCGGCCCAAGCTGAAGGAGCCTCCGGCTCGCTGAAGGGGCATCTGATTCTCCTGCAGTGCGGCGGCTTGCCGCGTCTTCCCTCGCAGCGCCAGTTATCTATCTAGCCGCGGGAGACTGGGAAGGCTCGGCGTAGCGGGCGAGCACAATCGCACGAATCAATCCCCCCATGGTGAATTCGCGGGCCTCGATGGTGGCTGGCATCTGTAATTCGGCGAGCGTCGCTGAAGTTACCGGGCCAATCGAGGCCAACAGGACATTCTTGAATGAACCTGCCTTGACCTTGCCGAGCAGTTCGGCAAAATTCTTCGCGCTGGAGGAACTGGTAAAGGTCACGATGTGGGGACGGCGGGTGGAATTTCTCATCAACGCGCGCAGGCGCGCACGCGATTTCTCCGGCACCACGGTTTCGTAAGCTTCGACCACATCGACTAGCGCCCCAGCGGCACGCAACTCCTCCGGAATCACGTCGCGCGCGACTTTGGCGCGTATGAGCACCACCCGTTTGCCGTTAACCTTATCGCGCAGTCCCTTCACTACCGATTCGGCAACATACTCCCCCGGAACCATCTTCACTTTCAGGCCATGCTTCACAATCGCTTTCTTGGTTGCGGGCCCGATGGCAGCGATCTGGAGATGAGTAAGATTGCGGCGCGCGATGCGAAGTTTCCGGAGGCGCTCCCACATCGCTTCGACGCCATTGGCACTGGTCAGAATGAGCCAGTCGTAGCTCCGAATATTTCTCAGGGCATCATCGAGCGGGCGGTAGGATTGCGGCTTGCGGATCTCAATGAAGGGGATTTCGATGACAGAAGCACCCAGACTGCGGAGGCTGGCGGAAAGGCTTCCGGCCTGGTGGCGGGCGCGGCCAACTAGAACCCGGGTTCCGGCGAGGGGACGTTTTTCGTTGGGCTTCATGGATCAGGTGCCAGGTGCCAGGTGTCAGGTTTCAGGTCTCAGGTTTTGGATTTTCCTGAGACCTGACACCTGAGACCTGCATTTAAGGTTGTTGCGGTAGAGCAAAACCTTCGCCATAAACTTCTTCGAGAATAACATCGCCGCCTCGGCGGAGAAGGGTCTCGCCGACTTCTTCGCCCAGCTTAATGGGATCATCGCCGTCGCGAGTTTCGCGCAGGACTTTGGTTCCATCGGGATGGGCTACGAGCGCGTTCAGTCGGATGCGGTTTCCCTTGACTTCGGCGAACGCTCCAATGGGAACCTGGCAGCCGCCGCCGAGTTTGTTGAGCAGAGCGCGTTCACAGGTAGTGGTGGCGCGGGCGGCGGCGTCATCGAGAAAGGCCAGGAGCGCCCGAGTTGCCGTGTCGCCGCTGCGAATCTCGATTCCCAAGGCGCCTTGTCCGGCGGCGGGGGTCATTATTTCTGCAGGAATCACCTGACGGACCAGTTGCGTTTTGCCCAGACGGTTCAGGCCAGCGGCGGCCAAAATGATGGCATCGTAGTCGCCGGACTCGAGCTTGCGCAGGCGCGTATCCACATTGCCGCGCAGCGGGTGAATGTGAAGGTCCGGACGAATCGCCTTCAACTGGGCTTGGCGGCGCAGGCTGCTGGTGCCGACGTTCGCCTGTGGCGGCAGGGCTTCGATGCTGGCGAACTTCGCCGAACAAAAAACGTCGCGTGGATTTTCACGGGTGGTGATGGCAGCAATCTCGAAATCGGCGGCCAGTTCGGTGGGCAGATCCTTCAAGCTGTGCACGGCGAGGTCAACCCGGTTTTCGAGCAGGGCTTCCTCGATTTCCTTGGTGAACATGCCTTTGGTGCCGACTTTCGCGAGTGCAACGTCGGTGATTTTATCGCCGGTGGTCTTGATGATCTCAAGCTCCACAGTGTGGCCGTGAGCACGCAGCAAGCCGGAAATGTGATGAGCCTGCCAGAGCGCGAGTTGCGAGCCGCGGGAACCGATGCGTAGAAGGGCCATCAGTTCTCTGCCCCCGGTCCGCGGCTGGATTTCGAAGCAGCAGCCTCTTTTTCTTCATCGTGCCGGTTCAGGTTAAAGAGGCGCCGCACCAGGTCGATGACGGTGGTGTTTAACAGAGCATTCTTCGCAGATATACTCCACGAATATAGAATAAGCCGGAAATGACATTTTCTACACCTTTTTCTCAATGAAATAATGAATATTTGCATAGAAGATTAAATAATGGGGTTATCTAACGCCTTCCAAGAATATTTTTTAAAGCTAAACAACCCTTACAGCTAACTATTTTGAGTTAGATAATAAAACATTCGATAAAAAACAACGGCCTTACGGTGAGCCACTAAGATCCTAAAACAGTGTATTATAAATGTTATTAAAGGGGAAATGAAGGTGTACTGAAATTTATTAAACTATATGATAATCTTTCGAAACTTTCCTGGACCAAGTGGGAGCTATGTAAAATCCCTTTAAAATTCAAAAGGTTCATAATAAATTAAAAATTTTATCCAGTTTTTTTCAGCAAATGGAAATATATCTGGCATAGATAAGAATTCTTTTTTAGTTATAACAATCAAGTCCTAGTAAACATTCTCACCTTAATCCAGCTCCGAGGATGCTGGCTTTTTTACATAAGCATTTGGACGGGAAAATTTGCGTGATTTATTCCTAACTCTCCTAATTATTGGAATACGAATTTTCGTAAACCTAAATTTCAGTTTAAGAACACTAAAGAGAAGTTTCCCAGTTTCCGGTCCCCAACTAGGCGTATGTAAGGAGTAACCATATCAATAAGGATAGTAAGCTTTATTAAATAATTTCTTTACTATTCCTTATCTGGAGATAAAATTCTCAAACACCCGTAAATAATGAAGCATATTTGCTTTAGACTCTTATTCAAATGCAATAGATAAATAAATGATCAATCCCTTAGCTTTTCCTCATCCATTTTTTAAATGATTTTCTAATTTATACATTAAATAAAACCTTCCTTATCTTTCTATTATAAGTCAAATATACACTATATCTAGGCGACTAATCTTTTTGAGATGAAATACGTTTTTCTCTTTATTTCTTAACAGAAGTATGGAAATAAAAATGTCTACATTTTATATGTGGATTATGCATTTCTACTATGGCACTTCTTCCTTTTCCCTTTCTATGTGATTTCTAAACATGAAACACTTAGAGGGGCTTTTTTTGGTTTCTATATTTTGCTAAGTATGATTGAATTTTTCAATTTTTCCTGGTTAAAATACTGCACACGCTTAAAACCAAAAAGCAAGTACAAAGGATAAACTCTAATACTATATGGTTTAACTTAACTAATGGGCATCTGTTTTTTCTAGATATTAATACAACATTTACATTATTTTATATATTATTATTAACATATATGTTATTGTTGAAATTAATTTTATTTTTAAAATTGGACTAAATGTTAATTAAAATGAATCCGGTAATACCTTGATAATGGATTATTAAACTTGGGCTAAAAGATTAAGATCATTTTAATCAATGGACAACCTAAGTTATGAAGAACAAGGATGATCCAAGTAAACCCAATAGTGGTTTCTCCAATTGCTCTTCCTTTCCTCAAAAATGGTGGTTTTAATTCAAATACTTTTTACAAATAGTTGAATG